>CAYZNT010000019.1:0-69818 GCA_964479735.1 uncultured Clostridia bacterium | reverse complement strand
AGCACGGTGGCGGGCAGACCGGCGGCGGCCAAGGTCAGGTTCGTTCCAAACATGGCGGCACCGGGGCGTCGAGGTGACGTATTTGCCGCCGTCCCGCCGTCACTTCCCGCGCTGCGCCGGGTAGGGCGCGGCACTCGCCTTCAGCGCCCGGCCGAGCCAGTCGATCACTTGTCCCAGGTGGCGCATGTTGGCCAGGCCCTCGGCGTCCCCGGCCACCGCCCCCGGCTCGCGCCCCACCCCCATGTTCCAGTAGGTGGAGCCGGGCACGACCATCTGCGAGATGGAAAAGAGGTGGTTGATGGTGTCGAAGACGTGGATGGCGCCGCCGCGGCGCACCGCCACCACCGCCGCCCCGATCTTGCCGGCCAGGGCGGCGCCGTTGGCCATGGCCACGTAGCCGGCCCGGTCGACCAGCGCCTTGGTCTCGGCGTTGGCGCCGGCGAAGTAGGTGGGCGAGCCGATCAGGATGGCGTCGGCGGCGAGCAGGGCGTCGAAGAGGGCGTTGAACCCGTCCCCATCGAAGGCGCAGCGGCGGTCTCGCTTCTGCCAGCAGGCGCGGCAGGCGCGGCAGCCGTGAATCTCCGACCCGCCCAGCTGCACCAGCTCCGTCTCCCAGCCGGCGGCGGCCAGCGGCTCCAGAGAGGTTTGCAGCAGCAGGCGGGTGTTGCCCTCCTTTCTCGGACTGCCGTTGACGGCGATGGCTCTCATGCGTTCCTCCCGAAATTCGCGTTTCGCACATTCTACCGCAAAAGGGGACGGGGATTGAATCGTTGAATCCGCGCACGAGGCGGTCGCCCCCCGTCCCCGGGTTGCGAAATCGCGGCGCCATGCTATCATGGACCGCGAGGAGGAAACGTGGACTCCGAAACGCGCTCGCCCTACCGGCCGGATTACCGCGAGGAGGCTGCCGCCGAAGGCGATGACCCGGGTTTTCTGGCGGCGGCGCGGGAATGGGCCACGGGACGCCCCGCATCGGCGCGGCTCGCGCTCTGGATGTATCTGGCCTGGGTCCTCGGCCACCACCTGGCGGACCCGCTCTACCGCAGCCTGTTCGGGGCGCTGAACCTGGGCATCCACGAGTTGGGACACGTGCTGGCCATCCCCCTGGGAACGTCGATTCAAATCGCCGCCGGCACGCTGGCGCAGTGCCTGGCCCCGGTCGCAACCGCCTTCATCTTCTACCGCCAGCGCGACTACTTCGCCATCGGTTTCACCGCCTGCTGGCTGGGCATCAACCTTTTCGAGGTGGCCACCTACGCGGGAGACGCCGCGACCCAGGAGTTGCCCTTGGTGTCGCCCTTCGCCGGCGTCCCCATCCACGACTGGAATTACATGCTGGGACGGCTGGGGCTGCTGCAGCAGTCCGGAACGGTGGCCGGCCTCTTCCGCCTGGGCGCGGCGCTCTCCTTCCTGGCCGGTCTCCTCTTCTGCGCCTGGCTGCTGGCGGCAATGTGGCGGACCCGCTCCGCCCGGCTCCCGGGATAGGGCCATCGCTCCCGCGACAGGGTGAGATTTCCCGGCCCGAACCATATCCATGGATGGGAGTTCACCCATGGTCAAGGCCCTCTGTTCACGATCGAAGGACATGCTGGCCGGGATGCTGTTCCTGCTCCTGCTCGCACCCGGCTGCGGCGGCGACAAAGGCGGCAACCCGGACCAGAACGGCGACGACGGGGAGGAGCAGACCGAGCCGCCGCCGGAGGTCACGCGGCTGTCGGAGCAGGACCTGAGCTACCTCGGGGCGTTCCGCCTGCCCGAGGAGTTCAACTGGGGGGCGCTGGGCATGTGCTTCTACCCGCCGGGAGACGGGGGCGCCGGTTCGCTGCTGGTCACCGGCATGGCCACCCGGCCGGCCGAGTTCGGCGAGGTCTCCATCCCGGCACCGCAGCCCAGCCCGGACTGGCAGCAGCTGCCGGCGGCGGAGCTGCTGGCTCCGCTGCGCGGGTTCGCCGACGACCTGGTCCGGCGCGATTTGGGCGAATGGGCCGAGTTCACCGCCGCCAGCGGCATCGAGTACGTGCCGGCCCGCGGCGCGCAGACGCGCGCCAAGCTGTACGGCACCATCGACTGCTGGTACTGCGTCGGCGACGAGACCTTCCCGACCGTTTTCATGTCCGAGCTCGACGGCTCGAACCCGCGCGGCCTGTTCCACGTCGGCCCGCGCGAGCTGCCCTTCCACGGCAACAAGAGCGGCGACTACCTCTTCACCGTGCCGCAGTGGTACGCGGACCGCCACCTGGGCGGCCGCACGCTGGTCACCGGCAAGACCCGCGGCGCCTCCTTCGGCTCCATGGGGCCGACCCTGTTCGCCTTCCGGCCCTGGGAGACGGAGGCGCCCGGAGGCGACCTGGACGCCGTGGCCATGCTCTGGTACCGCCTCGACTGGGGATGCGCCTCGCCCAACGTCTCCGACAAGTCGCTGTGCGACTACCCCGGCTTCACCATGGGCGACAAGTGGGAGGGCGGCGCCTTCGTCGAGAGCGGCGGCCGGTGTACCGTCATCCTCGACGGCCGCAAGGGGCTCGGCGGAAACCACTACGGCGAGCCGCGCCGCGACGACTGCAGTTTGTACAAGGGGTACCACAGCGATCCCTACGAGCGGCAGGTGGTCTTCTACGACGTCGAGGAACTGGGCGAGGTGGCGGCGGGAAGGCGTCAGCCCTGGACGGTCGTCCCCTACCGCACCTGGCGGCCCACCGAGCTCTACAACCGCGACGCCGCCGGCCACTCCTGCAGCGAGGTGGGCGGCATGGCTTACGACCGCCAGGGCCGGCGGCTGTTCATCATCGAGAAGAGCCTGCCCGCCTTCAACCTCGACGACCAGGCGGTGGTCCACGTCTGGCGGGTGAATGGAGAAGCCGGGCGCTGATTCATTTCCGGACAGGCCTATCCTGGCGCGGGGGGCATCCATGAACATCGAACCGAGCGACCGGGAGATCAACCCCATCCGCGAGACGGCGGAGCAACAGATCTAGACCGTGCGCGTGGAATTCCACCACGCGAGGCACCGCGAGTTCAAGGACTTCCTGAAGAAGAAGGAGTCCCCGCTCGACGCGCTGCTGGAGAAGATTCCCGTCCCGGCCCGCTGATCGCGGCGCTCCGTCCCGCACTCCTTCCGTTGGGAGCCCACCGTTGCTACGCATCTCCCTCCCCCTTCCCGAAACCGGCACCGCGCGGTAAGATGGAGCATCGCCGCCCCGTTCCCCGACGCTCCGGGAGCGGCCCCAGGAGGTCGACATGAAACCGATCCGGCCATGCCCCATCGCCCTGCCGCCGGTAAAGGCCGAGTCAGGAAGGGAGGGAGAGAAGGGACGGGCAAGATGGCCGCTCTCTCTGCTGGGGATGCTGCTGCTGGCCGCCGGAGACGCGACGGGCCGGCAAACCCGCCCCGACCTGCCGGCGTGGGAGGACCCGGCGGTCTTCCAGGTCAACTGCGAACCGGGCCGGGCCTGGTTCACCCCCCACGCCGACGCCGCGACCGCCGCGGACCCGGAGCCGGAATCGTCTCCCTTCTACCTCTCCCTCAACGGTACCTGGAAGATCCACTGGTCACCCACCCCGGAGGCGCGGCCGCTCGGCTTCCAGGAGCCCGGATTCGACGCCGGCGGCTGGAAAACGGTGCAGGTGCCGGGCAACCACGAGTTGCAGGGCTTCGGCTACCCGATCTACACCAACTCCACCTACCCTTTCCGCGCCGACCCGCCGCGCATCCCCCACGACCAGAACAACGTCGCCTGCTACCGCCGTGACGTCGATCTGCCCGCCGCCTGGGCGGGCCTGGAGGTCTTCCTGCGCTGCGACGGCGTCAATTCCGCCTTCCACGCCTGGGTCAACGGGCGCTACGCCGGCTACCACGAGGACAGCAAGCTGCCGGCCGAGTTCGACGTCAGCCGCTGGCTGCAACCGGGCCGCAATACCATCGCCCTGGAGGTCTACCGCTGGAGCGACGGTTCCTACCTGGAAGGCCAGGATTTCTGGAAGTTCAGCGGCATCGAGCGGGACATCGGCCTGCTGGCCATGCCGGCCACGACCATCTGGGACTACGAGCTGCAGGCCGGCCTGGACGCCGCCTACCGCGACGGCCTGCTGCAGCTCGGGGTGACCCTGCGCCGCTTCCCCCGGCGGACGTCGCGCCCCTGCCGCCTGCGGCTGGAGATGCTGGACGGCGAGACGGGCCCGGTCCTGCACCGGGCCGAGAAGGAGGTCGCCTTCCGGGGCGGGGACACCGCCCGCCTGCGCTTCGACCACCGCCAGGCCGGGGTGCGCCGCTGGACCGCCGAGACCCCCGCGCTCTATCCCCTGCGCCTGACCCTGCTGGACGACGGCAACCGGACGATGCAGGTGGTGGCGGCCCACGCCGGGTTTCGCACCGTCGAAATCCGCGGCGGCATCCTGCGGGTCAACGGCGCCCCCATCCGCCTCCGGGGCGTCAACCGCCACGAGCACGACCCGCTGCGGGGGCGGATGGTTTCCCCGGAGCGAATGCTCCAGGACATCCGCCTGATGAAGCAGCTCAACATCAACGCCGTGCGCTGCTGCCACTACCCCGACGCGCCCCTCTGGTACCACCTCTGCGACCGGCACGGGCTATGGGTGATCGACGAGGCCAACATCGAGAGCCACGGCATGGAGGAGCTGCCTCAACGCACCCTGGCCGACAAGCCGGAGTGGCTGCCGGCCTTCATGCACCGCACCCAGCGCATGTTCCTGCGCGACCGCAACCACCCCTCGGTCATCATCTGGTCGCTGGGCAACGAGTCGCAGGACGGGCCCAACTTCGCCGCCACCTACGGGTGGCTGAAGCGCCACGACCCCACCCGCCCGGTGCAGTACGAGGCCGCCGGCATGGCCGCCCACACCGACATCGTCTGTCCGATGTACTCGCCCATCTCCCGGCTGCGCGAGTACGCCGCCCGCGAGCAGAAGCGGCCGCTGATCCTGTGCGAGTACGCCCACGCCATGGGCAACAGCGTGGGCAACCTGCAGGACTACTGGGACGTGATCGAGGCCGCGCCGCAGCTGCAGGGCGGGCTGATCTGGGACTGGGTCGACCAGGGGTTGTGGAAGAAGGACGGCGGCGGCCGCTCCTTCTTCGCCTACGGCGGCGACTTCGGCCCGCCGGACGTCCCCAGCGACGGCAACTTCCTGTGCAACGGCCTGGTCGACCCCGAGCGCAACCCGCACCCGCACGCCTGGGAGGTGAAGAAGGTCTACCAGGGCATCGCCACCCGGGCGGTCGACCTGGGCGCCGGACGCATCGAGGTGGTCAACCGGCACGACTTCGTCGACCTGTCCGGCTTCCGGCTGGAGTGGCAGGTGATGGAAGACGACCGCGAGATCGGCCGCGGCCAGGTCGCGGGCCTGCAGGCCGGGCCGCGGGCGCGCCAGGAGATCACCCTGCCGCTCCCGGCCGTCACGCCGCGCCCCGGGGCGGAGTACTTCCTCAACCTGCGGGTTTTGACGAAGCGAGACGCCCCGCTCATCCCCGCCGGTTTCGAGGCGGCCCGCGACCAGTTCAAGCTGCCGTGGGAGGCCTCCGAACAGCCGGCAGCCGCCGCCCGGCGCCCCGTTCCGGGCATCCCGCCGCTGCGACTCCAACAGACGGCGTCGGAGGCGGTGATCCGCGGCCACCGGTTCCAGATCACCGTCAGTCGCGGCAACGGCCAGATCACCTCCTGGCGCTACCGCGGCGTCGAACTGCTGCGCAGCGGGCCGGAGCCCGGCTTCTGGCGGGCGCCGACCGACAACGACTTCGGAAACGGCATGCCCGCGCGCTGCGCCGTCTGGCGCCAGGCCGGCTGCGACCGCCGCACGGAGCGGGTGGAGATCCGGCAGTTGAATGCGCACCGCGTGGAGATCGGGATCGACGCCGTCCTGGGCGGCACGGACGCCCGCCACGCCACCCGCCTGGCCGTGCTGGCAGGCGGGGAGGTGCTCGTCGAGGCCCGATTCACTCCCGGCGCCCAGGCGCTCCCCGAGATGCCGCGCTTCGGCATGCAGCTGGCCATGCCGGCGGAGTTCGACGCCATGGCCTGGTTCGGACGCGGCCCCTGGGAGACGTACGTCGACCGCCGCAGCGCCGCTTTCGTCGGCCTCTACTCCGGCCCGGTGGCGGAGCAGCACCACCCCTACATCCGGCCGCAGGAGTCCGGCAACAAGTGCGACGTGCGCTGGGTGGCCCTGCGCAACCCGGCCGGCTGGGGACTGCAGGCCATCGGCGACCTCTGGCTCGAGGTGCAGGCCAGCCGCTTCGACGTGGCCGACTACGAGAACGGCCCGGTCAAGGAGAACCGCCACACGGTGGACCTGACGGAACGCCCCTGGGTCACCCTGCGCATCGACGACCGCCAGACCGGCGTGGGCGGGGACAACTCCTGGGGCGCCCGTGCCCACGACGAGTACACGGTCTTCCCGCGCGCCCGGAGTTACTCCTACCGCCTGCTCCCCTTCGCCCCAACCGACATCCCGGCGGGGACCGGCATCGAATCCTGGCTCATGGCGCGCAGCCGGCAGCCGGAGCCCGATTATAAGGTTAAAAATTAATTTTTAAAAATTGACAGCCGGGGCGGCTTGCACTACAATGGGAACGGAGGATGTGCATTGCCCGACTCGTTGCCGATCCCCAGTGAGAGCGAGCTGAACTTCTGCCGCACCGAAATCGACAATTTCCTGGACATCTTCCGCCACGTCATGCCCAACGCCGGGGAGATCCCCTGCCTGCCGGGGATGGACATCTACGGCCAGCTCCTGCCGCTCAACGGGGTGTCGGGGGGCGACCACCTGATCTACATCGACTTCAACCGCCGCTACGACATGGAGGCCGGCATCCGCGAGGCGGGGGCCGCCGGCCGTGCCGCGGTGGCCGAGAAGCTGAGGCTGATGAAGAACCGGGCCGGTTTCCTGCTGGCGGACGTCTCCGGCCACCAGACCACCGACGCGCTGATGGCGGCCATGCTGCACCAGGCCTTCCTGACCGGCGTGCAGTACGAGCTGCGCCATCACGGCGAGATCACCGCCGAGCTGTTCGAGACGATCAACACCCGCTTCTACAACTCCTCCAGCCAGTTCAAGTTCATCACCATGCTGTACGGCGAGATATCGGCCAACGGCACCTTCCGCTTCCTGTCGGCGGCCCACCCCCCGCCGCTGGTCTTCTCCAACCTGTACGACCGCTTCGTGCCGATCGGCTCCGAGCAGATGACCCACTTCCCGCCGGTGGGCACGCTGCCCTCCCGCAACAACCTGGAGGCGCGCGGCCTGCGCAAGCCCGAGCGCTTCAAGGACGACTACGAGGTGAGCCAGATCGACCTGATGGGCCGCGGCGACATCCTGCTGCTCTACACCGACGGCCTGAGCGACCACCAGCGCGGCGAGGGGGAGTACTACTTCCCGCAGCGCCTGGAGCGGACCCTGGCAGCCGGCAAGGCCCTGCCGGCCCGCGACCTCGCCGAGCGCATCCGCCTGGACATGCTCGATTTCGGACCTCCCGGCGACGACGTCTCCCTGGTCATCATCAAGAAAACCACCTGAGCGAGGAGCCCATGCGCAAGACCAACTTCGCCCGCATGACGAGCGAGCTTCTGGCCCTGGTCCGTACGCGCCAGCCGCTGGTGCACCATATCACCAACCTGGTGGTCATGAACTCCACCGCCAACGTGACCCTGGCCGTCGGCGGTTCCCCGATCATGGCCCATGCCCACGAGGAGCTGGCCGAAATCGCCGCCTTCGCCTCCGCCCTGAACCTGAACATCGGCACCCTGGACGAGCCCTGGGTCGAGTCGATGTTCATCGCGGGGCGCGCCGCGGCGGCGCGCAATGTGCCGATCATCCTGGACCCGGTGGGCGTCGGCGCCACCGCGCTGCGCAGCCGCACCGCCATCCAGCTGCTGAACGAGCTGCCCGTCGCCGTCGTGCGCGGAAACGCCTCCGAGATCATGGCCCTGGCCGGCTCCTCCGCCCGCAGCCGCGGCGTCGACTCCCTGGAATCGGCCGACGACGCCCGCACCGCCGCCGCCGCCCTGGCCCTGCGCCACAAGAACGTCGTCGCCGTCACCGGCGCGGTCGACTTCATCACCGACGGCCTGCAGGGCCTGGAAGTGCGCAACGGCCACCCCCTGTTCGAGCGGGTGACCGGCACGGGTTGCGCCGCCACCGCCGTCATCTCCTGCTTCTGCGCCGTCTCCGGCAACCGGCTGCTGGCCGCCGCCTGCGCCCTGGCCTACTACGGGGCCTGCGGCGAGATCGCCGCCGCCGCCGCGGGAGGCCCGGGCACGTTCCCGGTGCACCTGCTCGACGCCTTGCACAGCCTGTGCGGGGCGGAGCTGGAGGAGCGGGTGCGCATCCGCCTGGTCGACGAGACGGACCGGGAGCCGTGACCGGCCGCGCCGGATCGTGACGATGCCCCGACCGACGATCGGGGCCTTCCGCCTCTATCTGGTCACCGACCCGCGGCTCTGCCGGGGCCGCACCGTGCTGGAGCAGGTGCGGCTGGCCCTGGAGGGAGGCGTGCGCCTCGTCCAACTGCGGGACAAGGGGCTCGACACGGACGAGTTCGTCTCCCTGGCCGTCGCCGCCCGCCGCCAAACCGCCGCCTGCCGCGGTTGGCTGCTGGTCAACGACCGCCTCGACGTGGCCGTCGCCGCCGGCGCCGACGGCGTCCACCTCGGACAGGACGACGCCTCGCCGGTCGAGGCCCGCCGCCTCCTCGGGTCCCGGGCGCTCATCGGGGTGTCGGTGAGCAGCCCCGACGAGGCCCGCCGGGCGGAGTCGGACGGCGCCGACTACCTGGCGGTCAACGGCGTCTTCACCACCGCCACCAAGGCGTTCGCCGGCGTTCTCCCCGGCCTGGCCGGGGTGAGCGCCATCCGCGCCGCGACCCGGCTGCCGCTGCTGGGCATCGGCGGCATCCACGCCGGCAACTGCGGCGAAGTGATCTCCGCCGGCGCCGACGGCGTGGCGGTGGTCACCGCCATCACCATGGCCGACGACATCCCGGTTGCCTGCCGCGAGCTGTTGGCGGCGGTGGAGACGGCCCTGGCCCGCCGCGGATAGCCCATCCGAACGGCCTCCCGACCCCGGCGGGAGCGGCTCATCGAACCGGAATGCTCGCCTGCCCTTCCAGCCTCTTCGGGAGCATCCGGGCGCCCACCCGGCCTGGCCGCCCGTTTCCGCCTCGGGGCGGAACGGGAGGCGCCGCCTCCAGCATGGGGCGAACCTCTTGTGCTATACTGGCAGGTGGAGGGCGCCCGTGTCCGAACTGCCGTGCATCCCCGGCTACCGCCTCATCCGCGAGATCGGCTCCGGCGGCATGGCCACCGTCTACCTGGCGGTGCAGGAGAAGCTGAACCGCGAGGTGGCGGTGAAAGTGCTGTCGCCGGCGCTGCAGGCCGACCGCGATTTCACCCACCGCTTCGTGCGCGAAGCGCGCACCGCCGCCAACCTGCGCCACGCCCACATCGTCGCGGTGCACGACGTGGGCCGCCACGGCAGCATCTTTTTCATGGTCATGGAGCACCTGCCGGAGAGCCTCAAGGACCGGATGGTGATGAAGTTCGGTCAGCCCTTTTCGCCCCGCGAGGTGCTGGCCGTGCTGGGGCCCATCGCCGCCGCCCTGGAATACGCGCACCAGCAGGGAGTGGTGCACCGGGACATCAAGCCGGACAACATCATGTTCCGCGCCGACGGCACCCCGGTGCTGGTCGACTTCGGGCTGGCCAAGGCCACGTCGGCCCCCGGCCGGCACACCGACACCCGCCTGGCCATCGGCACGCCGCACTACATGAGCCCGGAGCAGGGCATGGGAAAGCCGCTCGACGCCCGCAGCGACTTCTACAGCCTGGGCGTCGTGCTCTACGAAATGCTGACCGGCCGGGTGCCCTACGAGGCCGACAGCGCCATGGGCGTGGTCTTCAAGCACGTCCAGGACCCGTTGCCGCGCCTGCCTCCCGCCATGGCCGCCTTCCAGCCCCTGATCGAACGGCTGCTGGCCAAGGAGCCGGAGCAGCGCCTGCGGACGGCCGACGAGCTGCGCGGACGCCTGGAGCGGATCGCCGGCGAGCGGCAGGCCTCCCCGGCGCCGCCCCCGCCGCCGCGGCGCCGCCTGCCCCGCCGAACGCTGCCGCTGCTGGGGGCCCTGGCCGTGCTGGCTTTCGTCTCCGGCTTCCTGCTGACCCGCCGCCCCGCCGCCCCGGTCCCCCCGGCCGCCCGTCATCCGACGACATCCCGGCCCGGCGAGCGGCCGCGGCCGGTTTCCACGGTGCCGCCGGCGACGGCGACCGACGCCAGCGAGGCCCGCGCCGTGCAACTGGCCCGCGCCCGCGCCAGCCTCGACGGAAACGACCTGGAGACGGCGCACCGTCTCCTCGACGCGGCGGGACGGGTCGGGCCGAGCGGCGAGCTGGACGAGCTTCGGCGGCAGGTCCGGGAAAGGGAGGCGGCCGCCGCGGCGTCTCCGCGGACGGCCCCCGCCGCGCCGCAACCGACGCGGCGGGGGCCGCCCGGGGAGGCGCCGGCCAGTCCGTTGCAGCTGCGCAGCGGCGGCATCGAGGTCGGCCGCGAGGAGACGCGCGACATGCTGCGCCGCTTCGCTTTCTTCGACCGCTACGAAAACGGCACCGGCGACTGCCGCGCCCGGTTTCAACGCCGGGTCGCCGACGGGCTGGCGCTGGTCGAGGACCCGTCCACCGGCCTCACCTGGTGGGCGGCCGGATCGGCCCATCCCATGCCCTATGCAGCGGTGCCGGCCTGGCTGGCCGACGTCAACGCCGGCGACGGCGGCTGGCGCCTGCCCACCGTGGAGGAGGCCGCCTCGCTGCTGTCCCGGATCCCGGGCCGCGACGGCCTGCACGTCAGCCCGCTCTTCTCCCCCGCCGTCACCGAGGCGTGGACCGCCGACCGCCTGAGCGGCAGCGCCGGGAAAGTCTGGGTGGTGCTGTTCGGAGACGGCTGCCTGGGCGTGCAGGCGGAGACGGCACGCAGTTTCGTGCGCCCCGTCCGCGGGCGCTGACGGCCGGGCCCTGGCGCCGGCCGGAGGGAGGTTCCATGCCCATCGTCCATATCCACCTGTTGGCCGGCCGCGACGCCGGCCGGAAACGGGAGCTGATCCGGGCCGTCACCGCCGCCGTCTGCGACACCCTGCAGGCGCCGGCCGAGAGCGTTCGGGTCGTGCTGCACGAGATGGCGTTCGAGAACTATGGAATCGCCGGGCTTCCGGTGAAGGAATACCGCCGCGCCCGGGAGGCTCCAGCCCCTGCGGGCGGCCGGAAGGGAAAGCGGCGCAGCGGGGGATGAGACCGCGCCAACCGCTCAGTGATAGATGAAGAGCGGAATCGAGCCGTCGCGCACCAGGGTGCGGGCGCTGGAGCCGAACAACAGCCGTGACAGGCCGCCGTGGCCATAGGCGCCGATGACCACCCCGGTGGCCGGCTTCTCCCGCGCCACCCGGTGGATGACGTCGTGGACCGGCCCGGCGCGGACCGTCCTGCATACCCCGAAGCCGTGCAGAACCAGGTACGCCTCGGCCTTGGCCAGCAGATCCTGGCCGGCTTCGCTGTCGTCATTGACGTTCAACAACACCGCCTCGCGGGCGAACGGCAGGCGGCCGCTGGCCTGGGCGAAGGCCTTCAAGGCCCGGGCGGCCTGCAGGCTGCCGTCATAGGCGACCACCACCCGGCCGGGCAGCTCGTCGCCGGGAGGCACGGCGATGACCGGGCACCAGGCCGGCTCCACCAGGGAGCGCAGCAGTTCCTCGCGCTCCGCCGCATGGTCGGGCCCGCTTCGAATTCCGACCAGCAGCAGGTCGGCGGTGCGCGTCTCCTCGGCGAGCTCCCGGGCCAGCGGCCCGCTCTTGATGTACACCTCGTGGCGCACGTTCTCCCCGCGGCAGGCTTCGAGAAACGCATCGCGCAACGCTTCCACTTTTTGCTGGGCGCCGGCGATCAACGACTCGCGGGCCTGCTCGGCGAAATGGATGGCCCCGGCCGGGGCGCCGCCGATCTCCCGCTCGATCGCCTCCACGTCGACGACCGCCACGCCGGCCAGCACGCCGTCGTAGAGCTTCGCCCGCCGCAGCCCCATGCGCAGGGCCGTCGCGGCCGCTGCTCCCTCGTCCAACAGGACCACCAACCGTTTGTTCATTCGTGACCTCGGACTACGTTGTATGCCATCTGGACGAGAAAATCAACCCGGGGCCGGTCTTGACTTCACCCGCCCCCTCTCCTACAATGGGGCCCCGCAACTCGGGAGGTGCGACCCGTGAGCCACGACCCCGACCCCCGGCTGCTGCAGGCCGCGAGCGACGTCCGCGCCCGGGCCTACGCCCCCTACTCCGGATTCCACGTCGGCGCCGCCCTGCTCGGGCGAAGCGGGACCGTCTACGCGGGCTGCAACGTGGAGAACGCCTCCTACGGCCTGACCATCTGCGCGGAGCGCAATGCCATCTTCCGCATGGTGGCCGACGGAGAAACGGAATTCACCGAGATGGTGATCATCGGCGACGCCCCCCAATTCCTGCCGCCGTGCGGCGCCTGCCGCCAGGTGATGAGCGAATTCGCCCGCCCCGCGGCGCGCGTCTGGATGTGCGATCGCGACGGCCGGGCGCGGCAAACCACGGTGGGTGAGCTGCTGCCCCTGGCCTTCTTCCTGGACGGGAACTCCGTCTCGCCCGCCCACCGCTGACAAGGCGGCGCCTCCCCCTCGTTCGCGGGGGCTTGCATTTTGATTTTTTGCATGTTATGAATTTTTAGACTGATGCGTAAATATGTTGAACGGTCTTGGGAGGGCCGTTCATGAGGAGAAACGCATGGGGCTTGACCCCAAGAGTCCGGCCACGGCCCTGACCCAGCCGGCAGGCGCGGTACTGGACGAACTGGTTGCCGAGCTGGAGACGAGCGAACTCTCCACCATCCGCCACGTCGTCGCCGGAGTGATGTCCGCCATGGCCAATCCCGAGGCGGGCATCCAGGAGCTGAAGGAAGTCGTCGAGGTCGACCCGCCGCTGACCGCGAAAGTGCTGCGCCTGGCCAATTCCGCCTTCTACGCGCGTGGCCGCACCTACCGGACCATCGAGGAGGCGGTCATCTGGATCGGCTTCGACGCCATGCTGCGGCTGACCTTGTCGCAGAAGGTGTGCGAGCTGTTCGCCGACGGCGGCGAGTTCCACGGCTACTCGCGGCGGACGCTGTGGCGCCACAGCACGGCCACCGCCCTGCTGGCGCGGTTGATCAGCCGACGCGAGTTCGGCATCCGCGGCGAGACGGCCTACGTCTGCGGCCTGCTGCACGACATCGGCATCATCATCGTCGACCAGTTCCGCCACGATGCTTTTCTCCAGGCGCTGAAGCTCTGCGCCGCCCGCAACCTGCCCCTGGCGGACGGCCTGCGCGAGGCCCTGGGCCTCGACCACGCCGCGATCTCCGCCGCGCTGGCCCAGCGCTGGAACTGGCCGGCCGAGATCACCGCCGCCATCGGCGGCCTCCGCGACCCGCTGGCCGCCCCCCGGCCCCATGCGCGCCTCACCCGCGTCCTCTGCGTCGCCAACCGGTCCTGCCACGACAACCGCCTGGGCTACGGGCTTCCGGCCGCCGGACCCGCCGACGAGGTCTGGGACCGCTGCCTGCAGGAGCTGGAAGTCCGCCCGCTGGCCCTGGAGCTGATGCACGCCGACTTGAACGGCGAGATCGCCTCGCTGGAGAGCAAGGGCCTCCTGTAGCATGGGCCGCTCCCCCGCCGTTCGCCGGCCGCCGCGCACCCGCGAGCTGCTGGAAATCCGCATCCGCCACCTGGAGAACGAGCTCGCCCTGGCCCGCGCGGAGCGGGAAGACGCCCGCCGCCAGTACTTCGACATCGTCACCCGTTTCGAGCGCACCGTCGACGAGCGCACCCGGCAGATGGCCAAGTGGCAGGAGATCCTGCACAGCAAGCACCAGGAACTGCAGCGCGTCCTGGATTTCTCGCCGGCGCTGGTCTTCTACCTCGACCGCCAGCACCGCTTCACCCGCGTCAACCGCGAATTCGCACGCGCCGTCGGCAAGACCCGCGCCACGCTCCTCGGCCAGTCGGTCGCCGACCTGTTCCCGGACGCCGCCGCCGCCTGGCTGCCACGCGATCGCGAGGTGTTCCGGACCGCCCAGCCGCTGCTCGACCAGCCCGCCGACCTGCAGAGCGGCGGGCGCGCGCTGCACCTGCTGCTGAGCCGGGTGCCGCTCCTCGACGGCAACGGCAAGGTGACCGGGCTCATCGGCTTCGGCGTCGACGTCACCCGCTGGCGGGAGAGCGAAAGCGAGAAGCAGCGCCTGCAGCGGGAGCTGCGGCTCTCGGAGAAGATGGGCACCATCGGCCTGGTGGCCGGCGGCGTGGCCCACGACCTGAACAACATGCTGTCGGCCATCGTCTGCTACCCCGACCTCATCCTGGACAAGCTCCCGGCGGACAGCCCGGAACGGCGCGCCATCCTGGCCATGAAGCGGTCGGGCCAGAAGGCGGCGGCCATCGTCCATGACCTGCTGACGCTGGCGCGGCGCGGGCTGCCCATCGACGAGGTGGTCTCGCTCAACCAGGTGATCGACCAGTACTTCACGTCGCCCGAGTTCGAGCGGCTGCAGGCGTTCCACCCCCAGGTCGGCTTCCAGTGCGACCTGGATGCCGGCCTCCCCGCCGTGCACGGCTCGCCGGTCCACCTCGGCGCCGTGGTGATGAACCTGGTCTCCAACGCCGCCGAGGCCATCCCCGGCAACGGACGGGTGCGGGTGGCCACCCGCCGCCTGGAGACCGACGGGCCGCTGGCGCTGGCCGACATCACGGTGCCGGGCGGCGCCTGGTGCGTGCTGAGCGTCGGCGACGACGGCTCGGGTATCGCCCCGGAGGACCAGAAGCGGATATTCGAGCCGTTCTTCACCAAGAAGGCGCTGGGCAGCAGCGGCACCGGCCTGGGCATGGCCGTGGTGAACAGCACGGTGCAGGACCACCGGGGGCACATCCACCTGCAGAGCGAACCGGGCCGCGGCACCACCTTCGAGATCTACCTGCCGGCCAGCCGCGAGCCGCTGCCCCCGGTCGAGGCGGCGGGGCCGGCCGCCGTGCCGGAGGGGCGCAACGAGAGCATCCTGGTGGTGGACGACTCCCCCGACCAGCTGGAGATGGCCGCCACCGTCCTCGGCAACCTGGGCTTCGCGGTGACCACCGCCGACAGCGGGGAGCGGGCCGTCGAGCGGATCCGCCAGCAGCCCGCCGATCTCCTGCTGCTCAACATGATCATGGCCCCCGGCATCGACGGCCTGGAGACCTACCGCCGGATTCTGAGCATCCGGCCGCGGCAGCGCGCCGTCATCGTCTCCGGCCTGGCGGAAACCGAGCACGTGCGCGAGGCGCGCCGCCTCGGGGCCGGCACCTTCGTGCGCAAGCCGTACACGGTGGAGAAGCTGGTCCGGGCCATCCGCTGCGAACTCGACCGGCCGGCGCCCTCTACGCCTCCGCCTCGACCCGCGATTCCTTGACAGGGCCGGCAGCGGCCGGTAGAATGGGCCATCCGAGGTGACCATGGCCGTGGGCATGTACGAGATCATTTCCAGGAAGCGCGACGGCGGCGAATTGTCCCGCGCCGACATCGAGGCGGTCATTGCGGGATACGTTCGGGGCGACATCCCCGACTACCAGATGTCGGCCCTGCTGATGGCCGTCTACATCCGCGGCCTGGCCGACCGCGAGCTGGCCGACCTCACCGAGGTGATGATGCTCTCGGGCGAGCGCCTCCCCCTGTCGGGGGTCCCGGCGCCGCGCATCGACAAGCACTCCACCGGCGGCGTCGGCGACAAGGTCTCGTTCGTGCTGGCGCCGCTGGTCGCCTCCTGCGGGGTGCGCGTGCCGATGCTCTCCGGCCGCGGCCTGGGCCACACCGGCGGCACCCTCGACAAGCTCGAGGCCATCCCCGGGCTGAACGTCTTCCTCACCCCCGAGCGCTTCGCCGCCGTGCTGAACGAGACCGGCATGGCCATCTGCGGCCAGACCGAGAACATCGTCCCCGCCGATCGCAAGATCTACGCCCTGCGCGACGCCAGCGCCACCGTCTCGTCGCTGCCGCTGATCGCCTCCTCGATCATGAGCAAGAAGCTGGCCCTGGGCACCGACGGCATCGTGCTCGACGTCAAGACCGGCTCCGGCGCCTTCATGCGCGCCCTGGACGATTCCATCGCCCTGTGCCGCACCATGGTGGCCATCGGCGCCGGGGTCGGCCGCCCCACCGAGGGGCTGATCACCCAGATGGACCGGCCGCTGGGCCGGGCGGTGGGCAACGCCCTGGAGATGGTGGAGTCGTTCGAGTGCCTGAAGGGCAACGGCCCGGCCGACGTGATGGAGGTTACCTACGCGCTGGGCGCACGCATGCTGCTGATGGCCGGGGCGGTGAAGACCCAGTCCGACGCCATGGCCCTGCTCAGGCGCCAGATCGAGTCGGGCGCGGCCCTGGAGACCTTCCGCCGCTTCGTCCGCGCCCAGGGCGGAGACGACCGGGTGGCCGACGACTACGGCCGCTTCGCCCAGAGCCGCCACCGCCTGGAGTTGCCGGCCTGGGAAACGGGGGCGATCGAGCGCATCGACGCCTTCGAGGTGGGCATGAGCGCCATCGACGTCGGCGCCGGTCGGCGGCGCAAGGAGGACGGGGTGGACCACGCCACCGGCTTCCTCTTCCACCGCAACGCCGGCGACCCGGTCCGCCGGGGCGAGCCGGTCGTCACCGTCCTGGCCAACGACGAAGCCGCCGCCCGGGGAGTGGGCGAGCGGCTCCGTCAGGCCATCACCATCGGCCCCGGCCCGGGGGCGCCCCCGCCCATGGTGCTTTTCCGCGTCGACACCGCCGGGGTCCACCCCTGGCCGGGCGGGGCGTGAGCGGCTACCGCGCCATCCTCTTCGACGCCGACGACACCCTCTTCGACTACCCGGCCGCCGAGCGCGAAGCGCTGCAGGAAGTCTGGCGAAGCTGCGCCCCGTCCAGCTCCTGGGAGAGGTTCCGTGACGTCTACACCCGCCACAACCTGGCCCTGTGGCGTGACCTGGAAGCGGGCCGCACCACCCCCGGCGCCCTCAAGTCGGAGCGCTTCCGCCGGGCCTTCGCGGAGCTGGGCGTCTCCGCCCCGGCAGGCGACGCCGGGTCCCGGTACATCGAGGCGCTCGCCGCCCAGACCCAGCTCCTGCCCGGCGCCCGCGAGCTGGCGGAACGCCTGGCCGCTCGGTACCCCCTGGGCCTGGTCACCAACGGCCTGGCGGCGGTGCAGACCCGACGCTTCGCCCGATCCGCCATCGGCCACCTCTTCGCCGCCGTGGCCATCTCCGAAGTGCTGGGCGTGGCCAAGCCCGACCCGCGCATCTTCCATCCGGTCCTGGATGAGCTCGGCGTCTCCTCCCGCGACGTTCTCTACGTCGGCGACAGCGTGACCTCCGACATGGCCGCGGCGCGCAACGCCGCCATCGACTTCTGCTGGTTCAACCCGGCCGGACTGCCGGTGCCCGAGGGATTCGCGCCGGCATACGTCGTACGCACCCTGAAAGAGATCGAAGTGATCCTGGCCTGATCCGCTTCCCCCGCAACCCGGCGGGAACGGGGGGCGCTCCGATCACCGCACCAGGCTGAAGGAGAGCCCGAGCGTGCCGCCGCCGGCCACGGGCAGAAGCTGCAGGCGGCGCTTCTTCTGGTTGCGCACCACCATGCGGCCCACCGCGTAGCCGACCACCGCCCCCACCAGGACATCGGACATCCAGTGGGCGTCCTCGGTGAGGCGCGAGAGGCCGCAGGCAGCCGCCGCCGCGTAACCGAGCAGCGGGACGAGGAAGGGGCGCGGGTAGCGCGAGGCGATCACGGTGGCCAGGGAGAAGGCGGTGACGGTGTGGCCGGAGGGGAAGGCGTCGTAGTGGGAGAAGGTGTCTCCCTCCTGGTAGCGCTTGAAAAAGGCCGCGGGGCCATGCCAGCGATCGACCCCGTTTTCGTAGGAGGGCCGCTGCCGCCCGGCCAGGTGCTTGCCCAGCTGCACCACCAGGCCGGAGTGGAGCATGGCCTCCATGGCCAGCCAGCCGGTGTTGCGGGCGTAGTTGTCGCCCAGGGCCAGCCCGCCGGCGACGAACGCCGCGGAAATGCCCCACGGCCAGGCGAACTCGCCCAGGCGGGTGGCGCGCGGGCTCCAGGTACGTACCCACCGGTGCCGGTCCCGGTAGTCGCGGAAGGAGCGGTAGATGCTCTCGTCGTTGGCGACGAGCACGGCGGTGGCGGCCAGGGTGGCGCCGGCCAGAGCGACGTGCTTCCATTTCATGCGGAAGGGGGCGGTCCAGATCTCGACGCCGTCGTCGAGGAAGGTCTTCAGGGTGGGAGCCGGCTCGTCTTTCCTCTCCGTGTTCTCGATGGCCGGCACCGCGTCGGCGCCCGCCAGGCCCAGGGAGAAGCACAGCAGCAGGAATACAGCGGCAAGACGGCGGCAGCAGCTCAACGGCGCCTCCTGGTGAAGCTGGAATGGTACACGAATCCGGAGCCGGTGTAAACCGTTTTCACGTCCCGCCGCCCGAGACAAAGCGCGCCGGGGCAGGCGGGAAACCAGTCCCTACACGATTCCCGGATCCGATGTCTCCCGTTCGAAGAATTCGCGGTGCACCGCCGCCAGGGCGCGGCCGCCCCGGGCCGCGTCGACCACCAGGTAGTAGGCGACGTCGGAGGCGCCGGCGGCGGCCATCTCCACGTTGACCCGCTCCCCGGCCACGGCGCCGCAGACCCGGGCCAGCACCCCGTCGCGCCGGCGCAGCCCCTCGCCGACCACGCCCAGCAGGGCGCGATCCGTCTCCAGCTCCAGCCGCTCCACCACGCCGTCGAGACCGGCCAGGGCGGCCATGGCCGGCTCCCCGTCGCCGCGCTCCAGCAACAGGTTGATGCAGGTCTGGGCGGTGATCACCGACAGGATGTTGATGCTGCGGGAGGCCAGCCGGGCCCCGATCTCGCCGATGATGCCGGGACGGAAGCCGACCCCGGCGCCGTGCACGCGCAGCAGGGCGATGGCCTGGTTCAGGGTGACGCTCTTGACCGCCGCCGCCGTTTCAGCGCCCTCCTCGCCGATATGAGTGCCCGGACGTTCCGGCTGCCTCAGGTTGCGCACCCGGACGTCCACGCCGGCGCCGCGCAGCGGCTCGGTGGTGAGCGGGTGCAGGATCTTCGCCCCGAAATAGGAGAGCTCGGCCGCCTCCCGCCAGGAGAGGCTCTCCACCGGCCGGGCGGCGGGAACGGCCCGGGGGTCGGCGCTCATGAAGCCGTCGACGTCCTTCCAGATCTCGAGCCGCGTCGCCTGCAGGAGGCGCGCCAGCACCGCCGCGCTGTAGTCCGATCCGTTGCGTCCGAAGGTGGACACCCGCCCGGAAGGGGTGCGGCCGAAGAATCCGGTGACCACCGGGACAACTCCCCGGTGTCGGCAATCGGCCACGGCCGCGGTCACCCCCGGCCGCGACGCCTCGAGGTCGGCGCAGGCGCCGTCGGCCCGCTCGTCGGTCAGCAGTCCGATGGCGTCGCTCTCCAGGGCGCGCGCCGGAACGCCGGCCGCCCGCAGCACCGCGGCCAGCAGCAGCGCCGCCAGCCGCTCGCCGCACGCCAGCGCCTGGGCGGTCGCCCAGGGAGTGGCCTCGGCGGTGTAGGCGACGCCGCGCAGCAGCTTCCCCAGCCCCGCCAGCCGGGCGCCGATTTCAGCCGCGGCGCTCCCGTCCCGCGGCGCCCGCTCCGCCAGCAGCCGCTCGTGCCGGTCGTGGAGGTCGGAGAGCAGGCCGGAGATGGAGGCTTCATCGCGGCGGGCGGCGGCGATTCCTGCCGCCAGCCGGTCCGTGACCCCGTGCACCGCCGACACCACCGCCAGCGCCGGGGCCTCGGCGCGGGCCACGACGTCCGCCACCTGCCGGACCGTGGCGCCGTCGCGCAGGCAGCCGCCGCCGAACTTCATCACCGTCACGTTGCACCTGCCAGCCGGCCGGTGCGTTGGGCCAACTCGGCATTGAGCAGGCAGCCGCCGGCGGCGCCGCGCACCAGGTTGTGCACCAGCAACAGGAACGAGAGGCTCCGGCCGGCGAGGCGCAGCCGGCCGACGGGCACCGCCATGCCGCGCGCCCGTTCCGGCTCCCCGGCCCAGGCGTCGAGCCTCGGCTGCGGCCGGTCGGCGGCAGCCAGCGTCAGCAGCGGCTGCCGCGGGGCGCTGGGCAGCCCGAGCCGCTGCGGCGCCCCGCGGAAGCCGGCGAGGGCCCGGCTCGCGACGGCGGCGGAGATCTCCTCCTCCAGCTCGACGGTGACGCTCTGCAGGTGGCCCTCCAGCACGCCGACACGGCAGCAGGTGGCCCGCACGGCCAGCGGATGCGGCCGCACCCGGCCCCGCCACAGCGCCCCCAGCAGGCGCACCGTCTCCGCCGCCATCTTCTCCTCCTCGGCCGGGATGTACGGCACGACGTTGCCGTGGGCGGCCAGGGCGGCCACGCCCCGACGGCCCGCACCCGACAGCGCCTGCAGGGTGGTTACCGTCACCTGCCTCAGCCCGAAGCGGCGCAGCGGCCGCAGGGCCAGCGCCAGGCCGGCGGTCGAGCAGTTCGGGCCGCAGACGATGAACCCGCCGCCTCCGCCCCGCCCAACCAGGGCGAGGTGCTCCGGGTTGACCTCGGCCACCAGCAGCGGCACGTCGCTGTCGTGGCGGTGGCTGGAGGCGTTGGAGAACACGAAGCATCCCTGGGCCCGCAGCTTCACTTCCAGCGGGCCGGCGACCGCCGCCGGCAGGGCGCTGAAGACGACGCGCGACCCCTCGGTCCGTATGCGTTCGGCCACGGTCGGCAGCAGCTTCAGGCGGGCGGCCGCCGTCGGCACGGCCCCGTCCATCTGCCAGTCGACCGCCGCGCCGTACCGCCTCCCGGCGGAGCGCTCCGAGGCGGAGAGGGCGGCGATTTCGAACACCGGGTGATCGGTCAGCAGGCGCACGAAATGCTGCCCCACCAGGCCGGTGCTGCCCAGGATGGTCACGGGAATCTTTTTCATGATCAGCCTCCTCAGGCGTGGGCGACGCGGGTCACGTCGACCGGATGGCGCAGAAGCGGCGGCAGGTCGCCGCCGACGACCAGCAGGTCCCCGGCCACCACCAGCAGGCCGTCGATGCCGGGGATCAGCAGCCGTTCCATGGCGCGGCGGATGGCGTCGGCGTCGCGGCCGGGGACGGCATTTCCCAGCGCGGTGGCAGCCGCGTCGGCCAGGACGGCGTCGCCGGCCACCACCAGCGCCGCATCGGCGCGGCCGAAGCTCAGCGAGTGGCCCACCGTTCCCGACGAGGTGCAGGCGGCGCGCAGCCGGCCATCGGCCGGGAAGCGCAGGGCGATGTCGCGGACCGCCGCTGGCCCGGTGAAGATGCCGACCGTGACCTCGCGACCGGCCAGCAAAGCGACATCGCCGCCATTGTCGACGATCGCGTAGGCGGCGCCTGCCGCCTGCACGGCCTCGACGGCCAGGGCGGCCAGGGCGCCGGCGACGGCGGCCATCGGACCGACCCCCACCCGCCGGGCGGCGGCCGCCATGCGCCGCGCGATCTCCGGGGCGTCTCCGGTCACCGCCACCGGCTCCAGGGCGTGGCGGAAACGGGGCTCCCGGGCGATGTACCGCTCCAGCTCGCCTCGCCGGCGGACGATCTCGTCCGCCGCCCGGTCGACATGGGGCGGATCGGCGATGATGCGCGCAGCGGTCTCGCGGATCAGCAGCAGCCGCTCGCTCATCGTTCACCCCCCGGCGCGACCAGGGCCCCGACCGGGCAGACGCCTCCGCAGGCGCCACAACCGGTGCAGCGTGAGGCGGCGAACGCCAGCGCGTCACCCACCAGGCGCAGCGCCCCAGCCGGGCAGTGGACGGTGCAGGCGCCGCAGTGGAGGCAGCGATTCGCGTCCCACCCCGCCCGTTCCGCCGCGACGGCTGGCGGAGGGGAGAGCGGCGGGCCGCCGGGCGTCCGTTCCGCCAGCGGCCGGGCCGAGCCATGCCGGGGCAGGGGGTCGACCGCCTCGCCCAGCCGGAACCCGCCGTCCCGGATCCAGTCTCGCAGGGTGAGGGCCACGCGCCGGGCCATGGCCAGGCTGGAGAGCGCGGCGCAAGGCACCCGCCGGCCGCCGAATTCGACCGTTCCCGATTTCAGCTCGGCATAGTTCGTCCTCTTCAGCACCGGCCGCTGCCGCCGGGCGACGGCGTAGTCCAGCACGTTCACCCCGATGTCGCGATCCGCCACCCCGGCGGCGGCCGCGCACGCCTCGTCCAAAATCGGCAGGGGCACGCCCAGGCCGACGTACAGGGTGCAGCCATAGGCGCGGAAGACGGCGGCGCGCAGGAACTCGCGGGCCATCTGCCGCAGGTCGCCCTGCACCATCAGGGTGGCGAAGCCGCCCTCGGGGTCGTGCTGCGTGCCGGCGCCGGTGACCAGGCCGGTGCCGCCGCCCAGGAAGATGCGAGTGCCGGCGCCGATGGAGCGGAGCTGCGGGTCGTTGTTCAGCGGCGAAAGCTCGCCGGCGCCGGAAAAGTGGACGTTGCCCAGCCTCGGCCGCAGGGTGCCCATGTAGGTGTGCAGTTCCCGCCCGCCGGAGTTGGCGGCGGCGTGGTAGCGCTGGTAGGCGTTGCGCGGGTTGCACAGCAGCGCCTGGTTGAGGTCGGCCAGGGTGAGCTCGGTGACGATCTCCTTGCGCGGGTAGCAGTCGCTGCCGGCCGAGACCGCGCGCAGCACCACCGGCCGGCCGGCCAGAAGATCCTCGATGAGGTGGGCGCCGCCGTAGGGCTCCCCGTCCCCCGCTCTCGCCTGGGTGGCGCCGATGTAGGCGTCCACCGCCGCCACCCCGGCGCACACCTCGACGTCGTTGAGCCAGACGCGGGCCATCTTCATGGGCGGCTCGCTGTGGCCGAAATTGACGAACGCCCCCGACGAGCACATCGCGCCGAAGGTGCCGGTGGTGACCACGTCCACCTGGGCGGCGGCGGTCGCCGCCCCCTGCTCGGCCACCCGCGCCGTCATCTCCTCGGCGGTGACGACCCGAACCGTCCGGTTGCTGATCTTCTCGTTGATCTCCTGAACCGTCCTCTCCATGACACCCTCCATGAGCGTGCAGAACCGTGGAAATGCTTGCTGCGACGGAGTTTTGAGGATCCCGGACGGCCGCGGGCTAGCGCCGCGCGGTATCCGGGCCGCGCATGATCATGCGCCGGCCCGATTCAGGAAGTGAGCGGGAATGGAATCCCATCGCCCGGTATATACACGAGCCTGCGGGTTGTGTCAAGCCTTTGCCGGCGCTACAATGGCGGTGTAGCTCCCGCGGAGGGCACCATGGCGGTGACGAAGTGGCTCGCGCTGTACCTGCTGACCCTGGCCGTCTTCCTGTTGCTGGACATGCTCTGGCTGGCATGGCTGGCGCGCGGCTTTTACCGAAGCCAGCTGGGCGCGCTGCTGGCGCCGCGCCCCGTCTGGGCGGCGGCGGTCGTCTTCTACCTGCTCTATGTCGCCGCCATCCTGTTCTTCGTGGTGCAGCCGGCGCTGGCCCGCCACTCCCTCGCCTGGGCGGCGGGGGCGGGAGCCTTCCTCGGGCTGGTCGCCTACGCCACCTACGACCTGACCAGCCTGGCGGTCATGGCCAACTGGCCGCTGCGACTGACCCTGGTCGACCTGGCTTGGGGCACGGCCCTGACGGCGACGGTCTCGGGAACCGCTTGGCTCATGGGACGCTGGTTTCTCCGGTGAGCCGTGCCGGGTTCCTTCTGCCGCTGGCTGTGCTGCTGGCGATGTCCTGCCGCGAAGGCCGGCCGGATCCTCCCCCGCCGGATGCCGTCAACGTCCCCGGGACATTGTACGTGGCCGGCGATCCGGCCGATGCGCAGCCGGCAACCGCCTTCGGGCTGGCCCTGGTCGGGGGCGGGGAACGGTCCGACGAGGCCTATGCCTGGCTCATCGCCCGCTGCGGCGGCGGAGACTTCGTCTTCCTGACCACCAGCGACTACCGCGACCGCGAAGACGACCAGTTCTACCGCGACATGGGTGCCCTGGGCGAGATCGACTCGTTGGCGACCTTGACGGTGGACAGCCGCCTCAAGGCCGATTCGGACCTGGTCGTGCGGACCGTGAGCGATGCCGAGCTGCTTTTCATCGACGGTGGCAACCAGACAAGATTCTACAATCTGTGGAGCAACACGAGGCTGGAGGAGGCCCTGCGCCGGCTGCTCGCCGGCAAGCGGGTCCCGATGGGAGGGACCAGCGCCGGCATGGCGGTGCTGGCCGGTTGGGCCTACCTGCCGGTCCACGAAGGAGCCGCCTCGGCCGAGGTCCTTGCAAATCCCTACCACCGCAACGCCGAAGAATTGCGTAACGATTTCCTCCACCCCCCGTTCCTGGAATCCACGCTGACCGATACCCACTGGTCCGAGCGGGACCGCTGCGGCCGCACCGTCGCCTTCATGGCCCGGCTGATCCAGGACGGCCGGAGCTCCCTCGACCAAGCCCGGGCGGTAGCCTGCGACGAAGGCGCCGCCGTCTGCATCGACGGCGATGGCCGGGCCCGGGTGTTCGGAAGGGAGTACCGCCGGGATGGGGCCTTTTTCCTGAGCGCCCTCCGCCTTCCCGACCGCTGCCGGCCCGGCGAGCCACTCGATTGGCGCGACGGGGTGGCGGCCGTCCGCATGCTCGGAACGCCTGACGGAAGCGGGACTTTCGACCTCGTCACCTGGAAGGGAAGCGAGCCCGCCCTCCGGTTGTCAGTGACCGACGGCTCCTTGTCCCCCAACATCCAGGTTCCCGATTGAAGAACCGCAGCTGTAACCCGGGCATTTCCGGGGAGTATAATCGAGTATGAGACCGGTCCGCTGGTTCCGCCCGTCCGCCGCCGCGGACACTCCCCCCGAGCGCAGCGACGAGGCGCTCATGTCCTCCGTGCGCGACGGCCGCCGGGGCGATCTGGCGGTGCTCTTCGAGCGCCACCACGTTCGCCTCTACAACCACTTCCTGCGCCTCGGCGGGAGCCGGCCGGCGGCCGAGGACATGGTCCAGGAACTCTTCGTGCGCCTGCTCAAGTACCGCCACACCTGGGAAAACCGCGCCCGCTTCACCACCTGGATGTACGCCGTGGCGCGCAACGTCCACATCGACCAGCTGCAGCGGCGCCGCCCGGAGATCCCGCTGGACGACTCCCCCGAGCCGGCCGTGTCCGGAGAGGGGGAGCGGCTCCTGGAGAGGGCGCAGGAAACCTCCCTGCTGGAACTCGCCCTGCGCCGGCTGCCGCTGCCCAAGCGCGAGGTGCTGCTGCTCAGCCGCTACCAGGAGATGAGCTACGGCGAGATCGCCCGCCTGACCGGCCGGAGCGAGGGGGCGGTCAAGGTGCTGGCCCACCGCGCCGTCAACGACCTGCGGCGCATTTTCCTCGAACTTCGTGGAGGCCCGACATGAACTGCAAGGAATTCAACCGACGGATTCCCGGCTACCTCGCCGGCGAAGAGGCGGAGCCCGGACAGGGCTCCATGCGGGAGCACGCCGCGGCATGTGCCGCCTGCCGCCGCGAGCTCGAGGAGGTCGGCGAGGCGTGGAGCCGCCTCGGCGTGCTGGAGGAGGAGCGCCCCGGGCCGAGGGTGCGCGCCCGCTTCTACGAGATGCTGGAGCGGGAGACGCGGCGGGCGAAAGGGGCCGCCGCGGCGCCGCGCCCGGCGTGGCAACCGGCGCTGCTGCAGCTGGCCGCCGCCGCCCTGCTGTTCGCCGTCGGCATCGGCACCGGGGTGGTGCTGCGCCGCCCCGCGGCGGCACCGGAAGTCGGCGGGCTGCGCGACGAGGTCGCCGGGCTGCGCCGCACCCTGGCGGCGACGCTCATCGGCCAGCCGTCGGCCAGCGACCGGCTGCGCGGGATCCACCTGCTCGCCCCCGAGGCCGGCCGCGACCCGCAGGCGACGCGCGCCCTGCTGCAGGTACTGGACGAGGATCCCAGCGTCAACCTGCGCCTGTCGGCGCTCGACACCCTGGCCCCGCTGGCGGGGCGCGCCGACGTTCGCGCCGCGATGCTGGACAGCCTCGAGACGCAATCCGAGCCGCTGCTGCAGGCCAACCTGGCCGGCCTGCTGGCTCGCTCGGGAGACGAAGCCACCGCCGCCCGGCTGCGTCGATGGGCGACCGATCCCGACTTGAACCAGGACGTGCGCCGCCATCTGCAGGGCGTCCTGCAGATGAGCGTCTGAGGCTTCCGTGGCCCGTTCCGGTAACCTTCCCCCGAGGCGCCGGTCTAACCGGGTGAGGGGCAAGGCCCCGGGAGGAAACATGAAAAAACTGCTGTTGTGGATCATGGCCCTGCTGCTGGCCTGGCCGGCTTGCGTCGACGCCGCCGACCGGAACCGGGAAGCGCGCGAGACGATCGACCGCCGCCTGGCGCTGGAGCAGCCGGGCGAGCCGGCCGAGCTGGAGGTGGACAACGTGCTCGGGGCCATCACCGTCACCGCCGCCGACCAGAGCGACATCCGGCTGCAGGCCGTTCGCATCGCCCGGGCGGAGACCGCTGCCGGCCTGGAGCAGGCGGGTCGCGAGGTGCGCCTGGACGTGAGCCAGGCGGGCAACCGGGTCCGGATCTACGTGGACGGGCCCTTTCGCCAGAAGCACGCCCGGAGCGACCCCGGCTACATCGTCCGCTACGAATTCACCCTGACCGTGCCCCGTCGCACCTCCCTCCGCCTGCGCGGGATCAGCGACGGCGACATCCGCGTCGGCGGCGTGGAAGGCCCGTTCGACGTGTCCCACGTGAACGGCGCGGTTCGCCTCGAGGGGGTCTCCGGCAGCGGCCGGGCCCGCACGGTCAACGGGGCCGTGCACGCCGCGTTCCGCCAGCCGCCCGCCGCGTCCTGCGACTTCCAGACCGTCAACGGCGCCATCGAGCTCTCCCTGCCCGACGGCCTGAATGCCGATTTCCGGCTGCGGTCCATCAACGGCGAAGCCTGGAGCGACTTCGACGTCACCCGCCGCCCCGCCGCCCCTCCAACCGGCGAGCGGAACGAGGGGCGCACGCGCTTCGCCCGCGACCGCTTCCACAACCTGCGCGTCGGCCAGGGCGGACCGCTGCTGACGCTGCAAACCGTGAACGGCGACATGACCATCGCCCGCCGCGGATCCCCTAAGACAAAAACAGGAGAATGACCATGAACCGCAACGCCATGTCCGTAATCGCCATCGCCTGCCTGCTCGCCGGCGGCCTGCTCCTCGCCCAGGACGAAGCCAGGGTCGAGCGCACCGCCGTCAACCTGAGCAAACCGGGCCAGCCGGCGCAGCTCCAAGCCAGGCTCATCTTCGGCTCCATCACCGTGCGAGCCCACGCGGGCCCCGAGGTGATCGTGGAGATGAAACCCCAATCCGGCGACCACCAGCCGGGAACCGGCGCCTGGCAGAAAGCGGCCCAGACGTACGCCGCCGCCGAGGCGCCGAAGGAGAAGCACCCCGGCATGAAGCGCATCGCCTCCAGCGGCCCCAGCCTGACGGTCGAGGAGAAGGACAACGTGGTCACGGTGGAGGCCGAATCGTGGAAGGCCGCCGTCGACCTGACCATCGCCGTGCCGGCGCGCACCTCGCTGAAGCTGGAGTCCGTGAACGGCCGCGAGATCCGGGTGGAGGGCGTCGAGGGCGAGATCGAGGCCAAGAACGTCAACGGCAACGTCGTCCTGCAACGCGTCACCGGCCCGGTCGTGGCCGGCACCACCAACGGCCGGGTGGAATGCTCGTTCGCGCGCGTGAACCCCGACCAGCCGATGTCCTTCACCACCTTCAACGGCGACATCGACGTCACCTTCCCGGCCGGAATCAAGGCCAGCGTCCGCCTGAAATCCCAGAACGGAGATGTCTACAGCGACTTCGACGTGTCCGTGACCCAGGAAGACTGGCGCGGGAAGGAGGACAAGCGGGACAAGGGCGGCCGCTTCCGCGCCGTCATCTCCAAGGTGGTGGTCGGCACCATCAACGGCGGCGGGGCGTCGATGACCTTCGACACCTTCAACGGCGACATCCTGCTGCGCAAGGCGAAGTGAGGGAAGGAAATTCTCGGCCGGGCCGGTTCTCCGGCCCGGCCGTTTTCTTTTCGGGGAAGGGGGCTCAGACCGGGACGATGGCCTTCAGCACCGGGCCGAGCCGGCCCAGCAGTTTCTCCAGCAGGTCGAGGTCGCCGGGGGTGAAGTCGGGGCCGGGTTCGTTGTAGGCGCTGCGCTTGCGCGACACCTGCATGACTCCGAGCCGCTCACCGTCGACGGCGATGGCCGCGCCCATCATCTTCCAGATCATGCGCGAGTCCCCGTCCGGTTCCTTGATGAACTCGTACTCGACCATGTGGTCCCGGTCGAGCAGGTGGTTGTCGAGGAAGGAGCGGCCGCTGCGGAAGATGTTGGCGGCGATGGGCAGCGGCGAGTTGAGCGGGAGTTCCCTGGCCTTGGCCAGGTAATCGGGCCAGACGAAGGCCAGCCCCGAACCGCGGTGCCACAGCACGGCCACCTCGTCGCGATCGCCACCGAAGGCATCGGCGACGAAGCCGGCGATGCGGCCCATGGCGATGTGGAAACGGTCCGCGACCGAGTAGGACTGGTCCTCGATCAGGGTGCGCAACTCCTCGAGCAGGACGCTGACGGCCTTCATGGTGCGAATCCTCCCCCGCCATCATACCCCAGACGGAACCGCGTTGGCAAGCGCCGCCGCCTCACCCCGGCGGCGGCCCGAGCCCGGTCACCAGGGCGAAATTCTCCGGGTCGGTGTCCCCCTCGGTGTTGATGAGCAGGACCCGGGAGCGCCCCCCCAGCCCTAGCCCGGCCCGGGCCGCAGCGAGCGCGGGGGACGACGACAGGGCCAGCAGGGCCGCCAGCCCGGCCGATCCCGACTCGCCGGAGACGATGCGCGGGTCACCGCCCGACGGGTGGTAGTAGCGGCGCATGGCCAGGCGGGCGAAGTCGTCGGGAATGGCCAGGAAGAGGTGGACGGCGTCGCGGACGATTGGCCATGCCAGCGGCGAGGGCTGGCCGCAGTTCAGGCCGACCATGATCGAGGTCTGCCCGCCCCGGGTGGGCAGCGGCTCTCCCCGGCCGTGGCGAACCGACTCCAGGAAGCAGTCGGAGGAGAGCGGCTCGACGCAGGCCAGGCGCGGCCGCCCGGCGCCGTAGCGGCTCGCGTAGTAGAACGCCCCGGCGGCGGCCAGCCCGCCGACTCCGGCGGGCAGGACGACCAGGTCGACGCCCGCCGCGCCGGGCTGGTGCAAAATCCCCTCCAGCTCGGCGAAGATCGTGGTGTAGCCGAGCAGGATCCAGCCGGGGATGTCCCGGTAGCCGGGGTAGGCGGTGTCCGACACCGCCTGCCAGCCGTTGGCGGCGGCGTCGGCCGCGCAGCGCTGGACGCAGTCGTCGAAGGTGCCTCCGACCAAAACCACCTCGGCCCCCTCGCCGCGGACGCTCCGCACCCGGGCCGGCACCGTGGCGGCGGGCATGTAGATCACCGCCTTCTGGCCGAGCCGCTGGGCCGTCCAGGCCACCGCCCGGCCATGGTTGCCGTCGGTGGCCGCGCAGAAGGTGAACGGCCCCAGCCGGGCCAGCGCGTGCCGGTCCTGGAAGCTGGCCGGCGTGAACGGCTCCGGGAAGCGCTCCTGCCAGCGCCGCTGCAGGAAGCGGTACATGGCGTAGGAGGCGCCCAGCGCCTTGAAGGCCTTGATGCCGAAGCGCTGCGCCTCGTCCTTGACGAAGATCGCTTCCAGCCCCAGCCGCGAAGCCAGCGCCGGCAGCTCGTGCAGCGGGGTCGGCGCATACCCCGGAAGGGAGCGGTGGAAGTCGAGCATGCCGGAGTCGGCCAGGAAGGCATATTCGCCGCCCTCCCACGCCGGGGCCTCCCGGCACAGCCCGTTGAAGGCGAATTCGCACACGGGCGCCTCTCCGCTACGCCGAGGCGACCCGCTTCCAGAGCCGGGCCGCCAATTCCCGCGACTTCGCCGCCAGCTGCTCCTCGTCGATGGCCACCAGCTTCTTGCGGCGCAGCAGCAGCCGCCCGTCGCAGATCACCGTGTCCGCCGCGGCGTCGACCATGCCGAAAATCAGGTGGCCGAGAAAGTTCTCCGGCCGCAGCGGAGTGGGCGGCCGGTAGTCGAGCACGACCAGGTCGGCCGGCGCGCCCGGCTCCAGGCGGCCGAGGCGGCGGCCGAAGATCTGCCCGGCGATGGCGGCGTTGTGGTGCAGCAGCATCGCCGGCGCCTCGGCGAACGCCACCCGCGGGTCGCGGCGCTGGTGGCGCTGCAGCAGGTAGGCGCTGCGCATCTGCGCCGGCATGTCCGAAGACATGCCGTCGGTACCCAGGCCGACGGAGATCCCCATCTTCATCATGCGCAGCACGTCGGCGCAGCCCACGGCGTTGTTCATGTTGCTTTCCGGGTTGTGCACCACCCGGCTGCCGGCGCGTCGGATCATGCGCATCTCGGCGGCATCGAGGTGCACCCCGTGCACCAGCAGGGTCCCGGGGCCGAGGGCGCCGGACTTCCTCAGCCGGGCCACCACCCGCATGCCGTGCCGGCGCAGCGAGTGCTCCTGGTCGGCCCGGTCCTCGGCGCAGTGGACGTGGAGGCCGGCGCCGAACTCCCGGGCCACGGCGACCGAGCGGGCCAGCGTCCCGTCGCCCACCGTGAAGGCCGCGTGCAGGCCGACCATGCCGACGACCCGGGGACTGGGCCGGCTCCGCAACTCGCGCAGGAAGCGCTCGTTCTCGGCGATTCCTTCGCCGCCGCGGCGGTAGCGGTCGGAGGAGCCCAGGCAGAGGGCGGCGCGAATGCCGCTCTCCTCCACCGCCAGGCGGAGAATGTCCAGCGACCCGCCCTGGAACCCCTGCGACTCGTGGTGATCGACGATCGTCGTGGTGCCGTTGCGTATGCACTCGACCAGCGGCACCAGGGCGGAGTAGTAGAGGTCCTCGGCCGTCAGGAGGCGGTCGAGCTTCCACCACAGCTTCTCCAGGATCTGGGTGAAATTGCGGGCCGGCGCCCCGGGGATGGCCATGCCGCGGGCGAAGGTCGAGTAGAGGTGGTGATGGGCGTTGATGAAGCCCGGCAGGATGACCCCTCCGCCGGCGTCGATCAGCCGCAGGCGGCCCCCGTCGCCGTGGGCGCGGGCGCATTCCCTTCGCAAATCCGGGGCCCGGCCGACCGCCCGGATGACGCCGCGGTCGAACAGGACACCGCCGTCGGCGATGACCGTGTCGGGCGTCACCACCGTTCCATTGCTCACCAGGGTGGACATGGTTGCCTCCGATGACCCCGTTTGCCGTTCACGCCTCGCGCAGCGCGGCCGCCTCGGCCGGGGTGCGCGGCCGCATCGACAGGGCACCCGAGAAGCACTTCTGGACGCAGATGGAGCAGCCGATGCACTTTTCGGGATCGGTGACGGGGTGCTTCTTCTTGTTCCAGGTGACCGCCTGGTAGGGGCAGCGCAGGCAGTTGCCGCAGGAGAGGCAGAGCGCCTCGTCGCAGGCGGATATCTTCTTCCGCGGCGACAGGTCCATGAATCCGGTGACCGGCCGGGGCAGGGCGATGCCGATCAGCTCGCTCATGGAGCGGATGCCGCGCTCGCGCATCATGGCGCTCGTGCCGTTGACCAGGTCGGCGAACACGCCGTAGCCGTGCTTCATGACGATGGTGCAGAACTGGACGGAGCGCGCTCCCAGGGCGAGGAAGTTCATCGCGGCGCGATAGTCCATGGGGCCGCCGTTGCCCGACACCGTCACCCCGAGGTGGGCCACCGAGGCCAGGGTGAGGTTGCTGATGGGGGTGACCCCATCGCCGCTCATGCCGACGACGATGCCCTCGTCCCACTCCGGCTTGGAGCCGGGTCGGAAGCAGAGGGTCGGAAAGGTGTTGGCCAGGGTGATGCCGGCCTTCTTGCCGGGATAGCGGTCCATCACCGCGCGCACGGCCTTGACGATGACGGCGATGGAGGTGACCGCCGCCGTCAGCTTGAACAGCTTGGGCACGTCGCCGCGGCCGGCCGCCATGACCCAGTCGACGATCTTGGCGGTCAGGACGGCGTTCTGAGACACGATGTCGCCCTCCGTGCCGTCGCCGCCCTGCGGGCAGGAGAGGCTGTACTCGATGCCCATGGCGCCGGCCTCCTCCAGCCGCCGCGTGTTGGCCTGCCAGCCGGCCCGGTCGGCTTCGTCGTCGCCGGTCACCGGGCCTCCGGTGGAGGCCAGGGTCAGGCGGTCGGGGTAGAGGCGGACGAGCCGGCCCACCTCGCGGCAGACCCGGTCGAGCGGGTGGCCGGAAACGTTGTCGCAGTTGCCGTAGGTGAGATCGTTGAAGGCGTGCATGTACTCGCCGGGGATGTGGATCGGCACGTTGTCGAAGGCGGTCTTCATCACTCCGCCCGACCAGCCGGCGTCGTACGCCGCCTTCATCTGCTCGAAGCCGTCGCTGGGCGGCGCGGCCGAGAGCAGGAAGGGGGTGGCGATGGGCCGGCCGAAGAAGTCGGTCGCCAGCGGCACCGGCACGGGGACGTAGCCGCTCAGTTCGACGGTGCTCTTGACCCGGCTGGCGAAAACCGGTTTCTTCTCCCGGCGCAGGAAGGCATCGATCTCCAGCGCCGCGTTCTTGCCGGCGGCGACCGCCTCCACCACGGTGGTGGGGCCGTTGACGCAGTCGCCGGCGAAAAAAACGGCGGGGTGGCCGGAGCGGGCCACGCTCGCCCGCGCGCCGATGGCCACGATGACCGCGGCGACGTCCCGGCGCGCCTGCGCCGTCCCCGGCACCTCGCGGACCGCCTGGGGGCTGAATGCCGCCCCGGCGGGCAGGGCCACCTTCACCGTCTCCAGCCCGGCGACCCGGCCCCCGCGGCGGAGAATGGCGGTGACCTTGGTCCGGTTCGAGATCTCGATGCCGTGTTCGAGCAGCTCGGCCATCTCCCGCCCCGTCAGCGGCATCTCCCCGACCGTCTCCAGGGCGAATAGCTCCACCGCCGCGGCGCCGCCGGCCTTCGCCGCCATGGCGCAGTCCGCGGCGACGGCGCCGCCGCCGATCACCGCCACCCGCCCGGTCGGCTCGAACTTCCGCGGGTCCCACAGGTACTCCAGCCCGGCCACGGCCAGCTCCTCGTTGCCCAGGCCGAGCCGCAGGGGCTCGGTGAGGCCGGTGGCGACCAGCACCGCGTCGTAGCCCCGCTGCAGCAGCGCCTCCGGGTCGCGCACCTCGGTCCGCAGCCGGATGGTGACGCCCGCGAGGGAGACGGCGAAGGCCAGGTCGCGGCGCAGCATGCCGCGGTCGAGGCGGTGGGCGGGGACCAGGTTGCACATGCCGCCGGCGACCCGCTCCTTCTCGAACACGTCGACCGCGCAGCCCAGCTGTCCGAGCACCGCCGCAGCGCCCAAGCCGGCGGGGCCGGAGCCGACCACGGCGATTCGGCGGCCGTTGACCTCGGGCGGGGCGAATTCGGGAATCCCGCCCAGGTCGCGCGCCTTCTTCACGATCGTCGCCTGAACGGCGGGGATGTTGACCGCGGCGTCGAACTTCTTGTGCACGCAGCCGGCCATGCAGAACCGGTCGGGGCAGACCAGGCCGCAAATCCCGCCCAGCGGGTTGTTCTTCATGATCTGCGCCGCCGCCCGCCGGAGGTCCGAGGGGGCGAAGACCCGGGCCGCCATGATGAAGTCTGCGGCCGAGCAGTGCGCCGGGCACATCCGCAGGCACGGCTTCTCCTCGCAGAACTCGCACCTGGCCAGCTCGGCCTTCAGCTGGGCGTCGGTCAGGTACAGGGTCTTCTTCCCGATGGATCGCTTTTTCATGTCGTCTTCCCTTCCCGGAAGCGGGCCGTCACCACCCGGCGGCCCGATGTCAGCCGCGGCCGCCCATGGTCAGGGCCATGATGGCCTTGGCCGTGTGCAGGCGGTTCTCGGCCTCGTCGTAGACGATGGACACCGACTCGTCGTCGATCACCTCGTCGGTCACCTCGCGCCCGCGGTCGGCCGGCAGGGCGTGCATCATCTTCACCCGCCGGTCGGCCAGTTCGACGCGGCGGCGGTCAAAAATCCAGCTCTTGTATTTGCCCAGGGCGGCGGCCATCTCCTTCCGGCATTCCGCCTCGTTCTTCAGGTACTCCTCCACCTCCCAGCGGCCGAAGCCGCCCCAGTTCTTGGGCACCACCACCTGGGCCCCCTGGAGCGCCTCGTCCATGTCGCCCACGAAGCGCAGCGAGCCCCCGCCGGCGGCGGCGTTGGCCCGGGCCTTGGCGACGATGCCCGGGCTCAGCGGGAACTCGGGCGGGTGGGCCACGGTGACGTCGATGCCGTAGCGCGGCAGCAGCAGGATCTGCGACTGCGGCACCGACAGCGGCTTGGCGTGCGACTCGGCGTAGGCCCAGGAGACGGTCACCTTCAGCCCGCGCAGGTCGCGGCCGAAGTGCTCGAACAGGGTCATCAGGTCGGCCAGCCCCTGGAAGGGGTGGTAGACGTCGTCCTGCAGGCTCATGATCGGCGCCTTGGCGTGCTGCGCCATCTCGTTCAGGTACCGGTTGCCCAGCCCGTAGAAGCAGTTTCGGCAGGCGATGCCATGGCCCATGCGCGACAGGATGATGGCCGTGTCCTTGGCCGACTCCCCGTGCGAAATCTGCATCTTGTCGGCGGTCAGGTCGTGGGCGTGGCCGCCCAGCTGGGTCATGCCCGCCTCCATCGAGTTGCGGGTGCGGGTGGACTGCTCGAAGAAGATCATGAACAGCGTCTTGTCGGCCAGCAGCCGGTGCGGCTCGCCCAGGGCGAAGCGGCGCTTCAGGTCGAAGGCGGTGTCGAAGACCAGGTCCAGTTCCGGCCGGCTCCAGTCGTCCTCGGTGATGAAATGGCGGTTGTGGAAGATGGTGCTCATGGGGCCTCCTGCGCGGATTTCAGCCCCAGACTATACCACCGTCGCGGGCCGGCTGTCAAAATGGCCGTCGGGTCCGCCTCTAGTCCGGAATGTTCACGGAGAAATCCGGCGACCTCGCGCTGCACCCCAATTCGCTGACGATGTGGAAATGGTAGACAGACCCGGCTCTGAAGTAATTGGTCACGAGAGTGGCCAGTTCGCCGATACGCCACTCGAAGCTGCGTCGGTCAGGGGGAAGGTTGGAGGCGATGAGGACGCCGTGGTTCTGGTCGTCGAAAACGTAGATGAGTATCGGCCGGGTGAGATGGCCGGCCCGCCAGCGGATCAAGGTGTGCCGGCCCATGGTCAGGGTCCGCTCCCGAGGCCCCACGTAGGCCAGGTACGGCTCACCGGTCGAGACGGAGAAAAGGGCGTTGCTGCTGTCTCCCTGGCTGCGGTCGGCTTTCTCCAGGCGGAGGTGGTAGTCGTTTCCGGGCACGAGTTCGGAGCCCACGATCCAGCTCAGTTTCCAGGGGTCGCCGGTCTTCACCGGGAAGACCTCGCCGGGCTCGATGGTCTTCACCGCGCGTCCCGCCTTCATGAAGATCACCCGCGGCCTGCCGAACCAATCAGGGGCGCGCCATTCAATCTGGTACTCCATTCCCTCGGAGAGGGTCTCGCCGCCGTTGGGAAACACCACCTGGATGTCGGCGGCTGGGGCCGCCGGCGGCGGTCGCTGCATCTCTGCTCGCACCCGCTGGTTGAGGATCAGGCTGGGAGGGGGCGAATCATCTGTGAGAAATGCCCATTTGCCCATGGAAGTCCTCCCTCGGGAGAAATAGGATACCTGATTGCCGCATTTATCTCATTCCCTCGGGGACGGCATTTGAATCGTTGAATCCGGGTCGGGCGGGGCAGTTCGATCAGTCGTTGGACCGGCTCGGGGCCGAACGCGAAACCCCGGGAGCCGCCGATCCGTTGAATAGTCTTGCCCACACCCCGGAGGTGACGATGAACCGAACGATTGCTGCCGGACTGTTTCTCCTGCTGGTCTGCGCCTCCCTACCCGCGACTCTCGTCGCGGCGGATCCCGCAAACGAAAAGGCGCTGGCGAAGGAAATCGACGCCGTGATGAGCGCCGTCTACAAGCCCGGCGAGCCGGGGGCGGCGGTGATCGTGCGCCGGGGCGGGAAGACCCTCTTCCGCAAGGGCTACGGCATGGCCAACCTCGAGCTCGGGGTCGCGGTCGAGCCGGACATGGTCTTCCGCCTGGGCTCCATCACCAAGCAGTTCACCGCGGTCTCCATCCTGCTGCTGGCCGAGCGCGGCCTGCTCACGCTGGAGGACGGGATCGAAAAACACCTCCCCGGGTTCCCCGCCGGCGACCGGAAGGTGACCATCGCCCACCTGCTGGGGCACACCTCGGGGATCCGGAGCTACACCGACATGGAGGAGTGGCTGAAGATGTGGCGCCGGGACATGACCCCCGCCGAGATCATCGCCATGTCCGGCGAGAAGCCCTTCGACTTCGAGCCCGGGGCGCGCTGGAGCTACTGCAACACCGGTTACGTGATGCTGGGCGCGATCATCGAGAAGGTCTCCGGCAGGAGCTACGGGGAGTTCGTCAACGAGAACATCTTCCGTCCGCTGGGGATGACCCGTTCCGGATACGACCATACCGAGGTGATCGTCCCGCGCCGCGTCGCCGGTTACCAGAGGGGCAAGCTGGGCTTCGTCAACGCCCCCTACCTGAGCATGACCCAGCCCTACGCCGCCGGCTCGCTGCTCTCGTCGGTCGACGACCTGGCCGCCTGGAACGACGCGCTGCTGGGGGGCCGGGTGCTGAAGAAGGAGTCCCTGCGGCGGGCCTTCACGCCGTTCACGCTCACCGACGGCGAATCGACCGGCTACGGCTGCGGCTGGATGGTCGCCGACCTGCGCGGTCACCGCACCGTCGAGCACGGCGGCGGCATCATGGGCTTCACCTCCTACGCCCTGTGCCTGCCCGACGACGGCATCTACGTCGCCGTCCTCACCAACTGCGCCGGCGCCGGAAGCAACCCCGAGCCGCGGGCGGTGCGCATCGCCGAACTGGCGCTGGGCCTGGAGGCGGAGGAGTTCAAACCCGCCTCCCTCTCCACCGCCGATCTGGACTCCCTGGCCGGCGTCTACGAGAACCGGGCCGGTGAGGCCCGCTACATCAGCCGCGAGGGAAATGTTCTGTACTCGCAGCGCGCCGGGGGGGGCCGGTACCCGCTGCAGCCCGTCTCCGCGACCGAGTTCCGCCTCCCCGACTCCCCGACCCTCATCCGTTTCACGACCGGCGGCGACGGCCGGGTCTCCGGGCTGCGCCTGTGGCCGCGCACCGGCCCCGCCGAAACCTACCGCCGGACGGACAAGCCGCTTCCGCACCCGCGAAAGGAGATCTCCCTGGCCCCGGAGAAGCTGGCCCGCTTCGCCGGCGAGTACGAACTGATGCCCGGCTTCACGATCGTCGTCACCCTCGAGAACGGGCGCCTGATGGCCCAGCCGACCGGCCAGCCCAAGTTCGAGATCTTCGCCGAGTCCGAGACGGCCTTCTTCCTGAAGGTCGTCGACGCCCGCATCCTCTTCGACGCCGACTCCGACGGCCGGGTCGCCGGGCTCACCCTGCTGCAGGGCGGGCAGAGGCTGCCGGGACGAAGGATTCGCTGAGGCGGGGGCTACCGGGTCGCACGGGGGCGAGCCGATGGTCAATCCGGCTGCCCCCGGAATGCCGCTGGCTCCGGCCGTCTCACTTCGATTTCCGCTGCATGCGGAAAATCGAGGAAAAGGCGCTCGGCTCTTCGACGGGAAAGACCCCCTTCTCGGCGGAGCGGACGCTCTCGACGGTGTAGAACGCGTTGGGAGCGAAACGCGAGACGGCCTGGAAGACATGGCCCAGGCTTTTCCGCCGGATGATGGTGAAGAGGATCCGCACCTTATCCCGGGTTCCCTCTCCCTGCACGATGGTGTACCCGTAGTCGTTTTCCCTCAGGAAGGTCTCCAGGTCGTTGCCCTCGCGCGGGAGCACCAGCCTCACCAGGACCGTGCCCAGGGAGAGCTTCTCCTCCAGCCAGAGGCCGATGAAGCTCCCCGCGGCGAATCCCAGGCCGTAAGCCAGGACGCAGGCGACGTTGCGCAGGTTCACCAACACTTCGCGGACGGCCACCACCCAGATGATCACCTCGAAGAACCCCACCGTCGGAGCCAGCCAGCGGTGCCCCCAGGCGATGAACTTGAACCGCAGGGTCCCCAGGGTCACGTCGGCGATCCGGGCGAAAAAGATCAGCAGCGGGATCACCACCCAGGAATGGAGATCGAATTCCATGGCCCGCTCACCTCCGGGAGAGGTCCGGAGAAGCGGGGAGCTTCTTCGTCCGGCCCATCCAGGACAGGTCCTGCAGCTCGCCGAACCGATCCCGGAACAGCCGGTAATACATCAGCTCTTCCTTGCTGTCGAGGACCCAGCCGTTGGGAAGGATCCGCTCGCGGGCGAAATCGGCGTCGCTGACGCGATCCCCGGCCTGACGGGCCATCAACTCGCAGACCCCCGCCCCTTCCCAGAACTTGGCCTTGGTCCGATCCAGGACCCGGGACGGCAGCTTCCCGACCATGGCCCGGCGCAGGATCCACTTCTCCACGCCGACGCGCAGCTTGAAGCCGGCCGGGATGCGGCGCGCGAAGGCGACGACGTCGGGGTCCAGGAACGGCACGTGGGCGACAATCCCGTGGGCGGCGGCGCAGCGGTCCACCCGCTGCAGGGCGGTGTTGTGGAGCCGGCCGAGGATGTCGTGCAGCTCCGCGGGGAGCGCCTCCTCGGGAATGGACTTCAGGTACTCGTAGCCGGCAAACAGCTCGTCACCGCCCTCGCCGGAAAACACCTCGGCGACGTAGTCGGATGCCAGGCGGGCGACCAGGAAATTGGTGATGCTGGACCGCACCAGCAGGGCGTCGAACGACTCCAGATGATAGATCACGTCGGGCAGGATCCTCAGCATCCGTCCTGCATCCACGACCACTTCGTGGTGCCGGGAGCCGATGTGGGCGGCCATCTCGCGGGCGAACTCCAGGTCCGGGGCGCCGCCGACGCCGGCGGCGAAGGTGTACAGGGTGCGCAGGTGAGGACGGGCGAGCGCGGCCAGGGCGCTCGAATCGAGACCGCCGGAAAGCCAGGAGCCCATCGTGCCGCCGGAGCAGCGTGCGGCCACCGCCGCGGCCAGCCGTCGTTCGAGTTCGAGGGCCACCACCGCCTCGGAGTCGGCCAGCGGGGGAGACTCGTTCTCCTCCCTGCAGCGCTCCACCCGCGTGCCGTCGAGGCGGCACCCCGGGGGCACTTCGCGGACCCGCCGGGTGAACGCCGCCAGCGCCTTCACCTCGGAGGCGAACCCCAGGACGCCGTCGTCGTCCGTTCCGAAATACAGCGGCGCCACGCCCAGCGGGTCTCGCTCCAGGAGCCAGCGCCCGTCACGCGCGCAGGCCTGCGCGTGGCGCTCGGAGCCGGCCTGGTCGCGCAGGACCCCCTCGCGCTCCAGCAGCGCCGCGGCATCCGGTTGGGCGGCGCTCCAGGCGAGGCCGAGGGTCGCGCCGTGCGCCTCCACCACCCTCCTCCCCGCCGGGCCCCGGTGGGAGATCAGCCCCAGCATCCGCTCCACGACCTCCCCGCCGCCGGGGGCCACGATTCCCGCGATGCCCGACATCACCCGCCTCCTTGGATCCGCTGCAACCGCTCCGCTTCCAACAGCACCTCGCCCGTCTCCGGGTCCACCGCCTCCCAGCCTCCGTTGATCAGCCGGGTGGAGACGGCGCCGCGGGCCAGGGGGTGGCCCCGGAAGTGGGGCGTGTCCAGGATCCCGCGGCGGACCGCCTCCGCCAGCACCCGCGGATCGCTCCAGGGATCGGGACTCGCCCCCGCCCCCAGGTCACGGATGGCCTGCAGCAGGATCCGGGCCTCGGCCAGCAGGTGCTGCTTCCGCTCCTGCACCCGCGGGTCGCGGCTCGCCTCCGGCATGCCGTGCAAGCAGTCCCGGAGGGCGCCGTGAACCAGCCGGCAGCTCTCGATGACCTCCTGCGGAAAGGCGGCGTGGTCGCCCTCGCTGAATCCGACCACGTGCAGGATGTGGGGCTTGAGCGCCAGGCTGGTCACGGCGGAGGCGACCAGTTGCCCCTTGGCCACATCGGGTTGGGCGGAGAAGTGGGCCAGCCCGGCCCGCACCTGCCGGTAGACGGAAAACGTTCCGTCGGCGAGGGAGTCGATCATCTCGCTCTTGGCCATCATCTTGGCGATGTCCATGACCGGGGCGGTCCCGGGCGGGGTATTGAACATCAGCTGGGAGACGTAATGGCGGACCCCCATCGCCTTGGCGTTGTGGGCGGCCAGGAAGGCCATGCACACGGCCAGCGCGTCGTGGGCATCGCGCAGGCTCCACTGGTGGGACTCGTTCACCTCCACCGGGATGCCCCGTTCAGCGTACCAGCGCATGGCTTGCTGGTTTTCCTCCGCCGCCTCCGCCAGCGGCCGCCGCGAGCGGCCGTCGATCTGGTTGTACCAGCATAGGGGGATGGCCCCCCAGGCGTTTCGGATGGTGCGCACGCTCATCTCGGCCCAGCGGATCAAATCCCGGGTGCCGCTGTAGCAGCGCAACAGCGGAAAGTTGCCGCAGCGGGAGGCGGCGAATATGGCCTCCAGGTCGGCGGGCTGGCGCAACGGAACCCCGCCGGCGCCGGACTGGGCGGGATCCATGTCGGACGGGTGGAAAAAGTGCTCCTGCGCGTTCTGGTCCGGCCCCAGCGAGAGGACGTCGAGCACGGCGGCCGAGGCGATCTCCTCGGTCCCGGAAACGGTGTCGGCCAGCGTCGGCCGTCCGAAATGGTGTCGCAGCAGAGGATAGGGATGCTTCTGGCGGATGCGCTCCAGCAGGGTGCCCGGAAACGACTCCTCCCCCTTCCGCTCGCCGGCGTCGGCCAGCCACGCCCGCACCTGGTCGGTGGACTCCGTGCCGGCGAAGACCCGCTCGAACAGCCCGGAATCCCGGGCCACCTCGGCCACCGGGGGAGTGCCGCCGAACACGAAGCGCAGGGTGGATGGGCCGCCCTGACGGACCCTCTCGGCCAGCTCGGCGAACAGCCCCTCGGCCACCGCCGGCGTCAGCCGATAGCTCACCGCCACGATGTCCGGGCGGCGCTCGGCGATGGCCTCCACCAGCCGCCGGGGAGAAACGGCCGGCCCCAGCAGCTCCGTCTCATAGCCCGCCGCCTCGGCCAACTTCAAAAAGTGGTACAGGCCGCTCACGTGCACGCAGGAGCCCAGGGCGGCCCCCAGGATCTTCTTGCCGGCCATCATGCGCCTCTCATGCGGGCACCGAGGCCTGGCCGATCGCCAGCAGGCGCAGCTCCTTGAGTGACAGGCCGCGGATGCCCAGCCGGTCGACGGTTCGCCCCTCCTGCCAGTAGTCGCAGCCGTTGATGACCGACCCGAGGTGGATCAGCGAGCGGATGGTGGGCGTGGGCACGCCGAACATCTCGCCGACCGAGGCGATGGGCACCAGGCTGGCCGGGATGTCCTCGGACAGGTAGCGGATGCCCAGGTGGGTCGGCGCCATGATGCCCCGGTAGCCGGGGTTGGCGTGCATGGCCTCGGCCAGCGTCTTGCCGGCGGCGCTGTAGGCCAGGTAGAGCCACTCCCGGGCGGTGAGCGCGCGGATGCCGAGCGCCTCGGCGACGGCCACCCGCTCGGCGTCCACCTTCTCGAGCACGTGTCCGACCGAGGGCGTCACCCCCTGCACGTAGAACTGGAACTCCGAAATGTCCTCGATCCAGCCGGCGTTCAAGATGCACAAGGCGGGGTGGAACACGGAACCGATGTTGTCCAGGCTGGTCTTGAAGATGTTGTCTCCGGGGACGAACTGGGGGAAAGCCACGCGGATCTTCTTCAGGACGTCGGGGATGCGGTGGGCGCGGATGGAGGCCAGGGGAATCGAGTTCTTGACGCGGAAGATCCGCGACTGGGCCGGGCCCACGGCCCGGGACGCATAGATGAAGGTCTGGGTCTCAGCGACGTAGACGTTGGCCGTGCACCCCTGCCGGTTCAGCACCTGTCTGAATTCCAGCGCCCCGAAGGTGCGCCCGGGGTTCAGCACCACGATCTGGCCGTCCGCCAGGAAGGGGGCGCATTGCTCCGCGATGTACGAGTGCGCGGTGGCCGGCACGACCACCATGACGATATCCGCTCCGGGCACCACGTCCCCGATCTGGGTCGACGCGACCTCGACCCGGCCGAAGCCGGAAATCTCCCCCTCCACCTCGATGCCGCCGCGCGCCTTGACTCCCCAGAGGCGCTCCTCGGTGCGGTTGTAGAGCCTCACCTCGAAGCCCATGATGGCCAGGTGCCCGGCCATGGCCATGCCGCCGTGGCCGGCGCCCAGCACGGCGAACGTCGGCTTGTCGCTCCCATTCACCCCGATGTCCATGGTCCCGCCTCCTTCACGTCGTTGTTCTCGGCCGGCAAGCCCCCTGCCCGCCGTTTTTTCCCTGCACGGGAACGGATCACCCCGGGGAATGATACCGACTCGCCCGGGCCTTTTCAACCCCCGGGATTTTTTTCGGTCCGATCCGTTTTCCACGCGGATGGGGTCAATGCGTCCCGCTGCGTCCGCAGCGGTCTTCCGCTTCCTGCCGCACGGCCCCGCTACGGGTTCGCGGCTTCCCCCGGGGCGCCCGGATCCGGCGGTTGATTCCCGCCCCCCGTTTCCTGTCCGGGAAGAGCGAGGACGTACTCGAACTGGTCGAGCTGCTGCCGGGCCAGGGCCATCATTCCCAGGCCGAACACGGCGATGGCCGAGCCCAGCGTGGCGTCGCGCTCCAGGAAGAGCACCAGGAAGCCGATGCCGATGGCCATGATCGCCCCGCCCAGGGTGGCCAGGATGGTGCCGCGCCAGAGCTTCGGGTGGCGGACGTAGCTGCGCCGCTGGTTTTCGCCGACCGCCGTGTTGTCGCGCAGCCCCTCGAAGGACATGGCGATGCCGTACATCAGCAGCATGGCGTTCATGTCGTCGGCGAACGAGCCGGAGCCGCGAACGAGCATCGCCTTGGCCTGGAAGAACATCCCGAGCAGGTAAAACGCGAGTTTGAGGAAGGAGAGCGCGTGGAGGATGGCGCCGAGGCTTCGCGGTCCGACCCGGCGTCCCATGGTCACCCCCTGGCCCGGAGTCCTCGCGTTTCCCGCATGCGCGTGCCCTGCGACGGGGCGGTTCAACAGCGGTGGGCGAACAGGGCGTAGAAGGCCGCCGCCCGCACCAGGTCCTCGACCGGGATCTTCTCGTCGGGGGCGTGGGCCAGCACCTCGTCGCCCGGGCCGAAGCCGATCACCGGGATCTTGTGGATGCCGTTGATGACCGTGCCGTTGGTCGAGAAGACCCAGCGGCCGAGGCGCGGCGTCTCGCCGAACAGCTCCTCGTGGCAGCGGACGCCGGCCTGCACGGCCGGATGGTCCTCGGCCAGGAGCCAGGTGGGATAGTACTTCTCCATGCCGTACTCCAGGCCGGTGAAGGCGCGGCCGCGATAGTAGAGCACCTCGCTCTTCGCCTTGGGGCCCGGCGCCACGGCGTCGATCTCGGCCATGGCCGACTCCTTGGTTTCGCCCCAGGCCAGGCGGCGGTCGACGTGCACCTTGGCGAAATCGGCGACGGCGCAGAGCGAGGGGGACCCGGAGATGAACTCGGAGACGGTGGCCGATCCCTTGCCCAGGAACTCGTCGCCGCGCAGGCGCCGGTTCAGCCCGTCGATTTCCAGGCAGGCGCGCGAGGCCATGTAGATGGCGTTGTCGCCGCGCTCCGGGGCCGAGCCGTGGGCCGATTTGCCGTGGAAGGAAACGTTGATCTCCATGCGCCCGCGGTGGCCGCGGTAGAGCCCCAGGGCGGTCGGCTCGGTGACGATGACCAGTTCCGGCTTCAGCTGGCCCTGTTCCAGGATGTACTTCCAGCACAGGCCGTCACAGTCCTCCTCCATCACCGTGCCGGTGAAATAGACGGAGAGGTCGCGGTCGAAACCGGTCTCCTGGAGGATGCGGCCGGCGGTGACCATGGCCGCCGCGCCGCCCTTCTGGTCGACCGTGCCGCGGCCCAGCACGTACCCGTCGCGCACCTCGCCGCAGAAGGGCGGGAAAGTCCAGTTCTCGGGGTTGCCGGCGTCCACCGTGTCGATGTGGGCGTCGACGGCCAGCACCCGCGGCCCGTAGCCGACGCGGCCGATGACGTTGCCCAGCGGGTCGATGCGCGCCTCGTCGAAGCCGGCCGCCTGCATTTGCCGCTGCAGCTCGAGGGCCACCTCCTTCTCGCCTCCGGAAGGCGAGCGAAGCTTCACCAGGCGGGAAAGATTGTCGGCGCTCAGGTCGCGGTATTTCTCGGACAGTTCCAGCACACGCAGATGCAGCGAGTCCATGTTCACCTCTTCCGGCTTCAATTCGTTTCCTCGCCGGCGAGCCGGGCCAGCAGCTTCTCCGGGGTCAGCGGCGCGTCGTAGCCGGGCGCCAGGTCGGGGCGGAAGGCGCGCAGGGCGTCGAGCAGGGCGAAGTAGGCGCCGATGCCGTACATGAAGGGAGGCTCGCCCACCGCCTTCGAGCCCAGCACCGCCGCCTCGTTGGCCGCGTCCTCCAGGAAACGGACCTCGAGCTCGACCGGCGCCGAGCGGTAATCGGGCACCTTGTAGGTGGAGAGGGAGCGCGCCAGCAGGGCGCCGTCGCCGCCGTAGGAAAGCTCCTCCATGGTCATCCAGCCGAGCCCCTGGACGATGCCCCCCTCCACCTGGCCGCGGTCCACCAGCGGCTCGAGCGAGCGGCCGGCGTCGTGCACCACCCGCACCGCGTCCACCCGGGCCGTGCCGCGCAGCCCGTCGAGGGTCACCTCCACCATGGCCGTGCCGTAGACGTGGTAGGCGAACGGCTGCCCCTTCTCCTGCGCCTTGTCGAAGTGGATGCCCGGGGTGGCGTAGTGGGCCTGCGCCGACAAGCTGACCCGGGCCGCCCAGGCCTTGGCCACCAGCGCCTCCCAGGAGGCTTCGGTGGGCTGGCCGTCACGCAGCACCCGGCCGTCGCCGAGCCCCAGCCGCCCCGCCGGCACGCCCATGCAGCCGGCGGAGAACTCCAGCAGCCGGCGGCGGATTTCCTGGCAGGCCAGCTCACAGGCGCGGCCGTTGAGGTCGGCGCCGGTGGAGGCGGCCGTCGGGGAGGTGTTGGCCACGCGGGCCGTGTCGGTGCTCTCCACTTTGATCCGTTCCGGCGGCAGGCCGAAGGTGAGGGCGGCCACGCGGCGGATCTTGGCGTTCACCCCCTGGCCCATCTCGACGGCTGCGGTCGAGACGGCCACCGAGCCGTCCCCGTAGACGTGCACCAGCGCCGAGGCCTGGTTGAGGGCGGTGTTGGTGAAGGAGATGCCGAAGCAGACGGGCATCAGGGCCAGTCCCTTCTTTTCCCAGGGGTGCTCCCCGTTGAAACGGAGCACCCGCTCGCGGGCGGCGGCGACATCGAAGCCCGCCTGGGCCTCGTCGAAGCAGCGGCGGGCGCGGCAGCGGCGCGCCGCCTGCCCGTAGGGGAACGGGTCGCCCTCGTTCAGCAGGTTGCGGCGCTGCACCTCGGCCGCCGGCAGCCCCAGCCGCTGCGCCGCCAGGTCGATGGCCGACTCCAGCACGAACATCGCCTGGGGGCCGCCGAATCCGCGGAAGGCGGTGAACGGCGGCAGGTGGGTGCGGCAGGAGATGCCGGTGGCGCGCACGTTGGGAATGAAGTAGGAGTTGGTGGCGTGGAACAGGGTGCGCTCCAGGATGGCCGGCGAGAGGTCGGCGGCGGCGCCGGCGTTCTGGTAGTAGGTCACCTCGTAGGCCAGCATGCGCCCGTCGCCGGCCAGGCCGAGGCGGAAGTCGGAGGAGTAGGGGTGGCGCTTGCCGGTGAGGCGCATGTCCTCGGCCCGGCTCAACACCAGCCGCACCGGGCGGTTGAGGCGCCAGGCCGCGAGAGCGGCCAGCGCCGCCCAGGGAGTGGCCTGGTCCTCCTTGCCGCCGAAACCGCCGCCCAGGCGGTAAACCTCCACCTCCACGCGGTGCATGGCCAGCCCCAGCACCCGGGCCACCGCCTTCTGCACCGCCGTCGGCGACTGGGTGGCCGAGTAGATTTTCATGCCGCCCCGCTCGGCGGGCACGGCCAGCGCCGCCTGGGTCTCCAGGTAGACGTGCTCCTGGCCCCCGGAATCGGCGCGCCCCGAGACGATGAGGGAGCAGTCTCCCCAGGCGGCGTCCACGTCGCCGAGGGCGAAGGTGCGGGGCGGGTGGATCAGCTGGCCGGCGGCGCTGGCGGCGCGCGGATCGAGCAGCGCCGGCAACGGGTCGAACTCGGCCTCCACCAGGGCCAGGGCCCGGCGCGCCTCGCGCTCGCTCTCGGCCACGACCAGCGCCAGCGGCTGGCCCAGGTAGTGGACGAGTTCGCCGGCCAGCAGCGGCTCGTCGGGGATGATGCCGCCGATCTGGTTCTCGCCGGGGATGTCGGCGGCCCGGAAGACGCCGGCCACGCCGCGGGCGGCGCCCGCTTTCTCCAGCCCGAGACGGCGCAGGCGGCCGTGGGCCAGCGGCGAGGTGAAGACGGCGGCGTGCAGGGTGCTGCCCGGGAGGGGCAAGTCGGCGGTGAACAGCGACTCGCCGCGCACGTGGTAGTAGGGGTCGGGGTGGATCACGGCAGATCCCTGGCGCCCAGGCAGCCGGGGGCCAGCGCGAGCAGGTGGGCGGCCAGCAGCCGGCCGAGCAGTTTCCTCTTGTAGTCAGCCGAGCCGCGCACGTCGGAAATGGGGCTGATCTCGGCGGCGGCCGCGGCGACGGCGCCCTGCAGCGTCTCGGCGCCGGGCTCACGGCCCGCCAGGAATCGCCCGGCCTGGCGAAGCAGCAGCGGCACCGGCGCCACGCCGCCGGCCGACAGCCGGGCGCCGGCGGCGATGCGCCCCTGCTCGAGGCGCAGGCAGGCGGCCGAGTTGACCGAGGCGATGTCCAGCCAGGCACGCTTGGCGACCTTCTCGAAGCGGAAAGAGGCGCCCCCCGGCGGCGGGGTGAAGAAAACGGCGCGCAGCCACTCGTTGTGGTGCAGGGCGAGCTTCTTGTAGCCGAGAAAGAAGTCGGCCAGCGGCACGGTCCGCTCCCGGCGCTCGCCGCCCAGCTCGAGCTCCGCGCCCAGCGCCAGCAGCATGATGGTCAGGTCGCCGATGGGCGAGGCGTTGACGATGTTGCCGCCCACGGTGGCCCGGTTGCGCAGGGCCAGCGCCGACACCAGCGTCAGGGCCGGCGCCAGGGCGGGCACCGTCTCGGCCAGCAGCGGCGAGCGGCGCAGGTCCTCCAGCGGGGTGGCGGCGCCGATGCGCACCCGTCCGGCGTCGTCCCGGTGGATGCCCGCCATCCCGGCGCGCCGGGTCAACAGCTGCACCGGGCCGTTGGCCAGTTCGTCGGGCTTCTGCACGTAGAGGTCGGTGCCGCCGGCGACGAGGGCGCCGCCGTGGTCGAGGACGGCGTCATGGCCCGCCAGCTTGTCGGCCATGCCGAGGAAGTAGGCCGGCACCACCCCGGCCTCGACCAGCGCCGGCAACCGTGCCGCCGGCTCCGGCAGCGCGGAGAATCGCTCCACCAGCGCGGCCGCCGCGCGGCGGATGGAGGCGTAGCCGGTGCAGCGGCAGAGGTTGCCCTCCATCGCCTCGGCCGCCTCCTCCATGTCCAGCACCGGGCTCTCGAGCAGGAAGCCGGTGAGGGAAACCACCAGTCCGGGAGTGCAGAAGCCGCACTGCGTCGCCCCCTGGTCGACGATGGCCTGCTGCACGGGCGAGAGGCCGGCGCCGTTCAGGCCTTCGATGGTGACCACGTGCCGGTTCTCGGCATCGGCCAGCGGCAGCAGGCAGGAGACCGCCGTTCGGTAGCGCACCCGCCCCCCCTCCGGAGAGCCGACCAGCACCGTGCAGGCGCCGCAGTCGCCTTCGCGGCAGCCCTCCTTCACGCCCGACAGCCCCCGCTCGCGGCGCAGGAAGTCGAGCAGCACCGAGCCCCCGGGCAGGCGGGTGACGACCTTCTCGCCGTTGACGTGAAGGCGGATGGTCGGAGCGCCGGCCGACATGGGCTCAGCCGGCGACGGCGAGCAGGGGAAGCGAGGCGATCCAGAAAGCCAGGGCCAGCGCCCCGGCCGCCCAGGAGACGCGCAGGCGGTGGTGCAGCCAGAGCGGCGTCAGCCTCTTCTCCAGGGCCTTGCCCAGTTCGTAGGCGAGCGGAAACGCCAGCCCGGCCAGGAGCGCCATCGGCAGCGCCTTCTGCAGCAGGTAGGCGGGCAGGTCGCCCTGGTAGTGGAAGGCCAGCAGGTCGCGGCACGGCCGCACGGTGCGGCCGAGCAGGAAGAAGATCCCGCCCGAGGCGATCATCGCCAGGGCGGCGACCAGGCCGCGCGCCAGCCGGCCGGAAAAGTGGCGGCCCCGTGCCAACCGCAGGGCGCCGCCCAGGCAGGCGCCGTTCAGCAGCAGCCCCAGCGAGGCGTTGGCGTGGCAGAAAGGCGGCTGCCCCAGGACCTGCAGCCCCAGTTCGCGGCCGGCCACGGCGGCAAGCGCCACCCCGAAGACGACCAGGGCGCGGTTGAACAGCCCCAGGGCCAGCGCCATGGCCGCCGCCCCGACTCCGGCCAGCAGCGCGCTGCGCCACTTCCAGCCCTGGGCCCGCCACAGCCAGGAGACGGCGAGCTCGAGCAGGCCGAGGCCGGCGCCCAGGGAAATCGTCACCACCAGCAAAAATCGCCGGGACAGCAGTCGCCCGGGGTGCTTCTCCCGGCCCAGATCCACGACGGACTTGATGCGGGTCATCATGGGCGTATGATACGGCCACCGCGTCCGGCTGTCAATGCGCCCCTTTCAGCCAGACCGCCATGGCCCCGGCGCCGCGGTTGGCCCAGGCATAATACGGGATCGCGGTGAAGGAGACCTCCCGGCCGTCGAGGCGCGCCCGGCCCCGCACCACCGTCACCCCGCCGAGAAGGTCGCGCTCGAATCCGGTCGAGAAACCGGCATCCGGCGGGATGGCCAGGTCGCGAACCCGGGCCCCGTTGTCGGCTTCCTCCAGGCAGTAGACCAGGGGGCCGCGCTCCAGCGCCACGTTGCCCCGGTCGGCCTTCACGCGCGGATCGGCCTCGGCCCGGCGCACCTCCATGGGCAAATCGAGCTCGATGATGTCGCCCTCCCTCCAGGTGCGCGCCAGGCGGACGTAGCCCTTCTCGGGCCGGGCCCGAACCGGTTGGCCGTTGACCTTCACCGCCCAGCCCGGTTGAACGCCGTCCGCGTAGCGGTAGAGGCCGCCGGGAACCGGTTGGTTGCGAGCCCACCCGGGGATGCGCAGGTGGACGGCCACGGGCCGAAGCGGGGCGTCGCGGACGGCCAGGCGCACCTTGCCGCTCCAGGGGTAGAGAGTCTCCTGCTCCAGGTCCAGGCGCCCGCCGCTCACCTCTGCCTCCAACGAGCCGCTCGCATAGAGGTTCACGTAGAGCGCCCGGCCGGAGACGGCATAGGCGTACCCGGGCAGCGACGGCAGCAGCCGCGCCAGGTTGGCCGGGCAGCAGGAGACCTCGAACCAGGGGGACCGTTCGTATCCTCCACCCGATTCCAGGGGGTTGGGGTAAAAGAAGCGGTCGCCGGCGAGCGACACCCCGGAGAGCACGCCGTTGTAGAGGGCGCGTTCCAGCACGTCGATGTATTTCGCGTCGCCGGTCAGCTGGAAGAGGCGCTGGTTGAAAAAAACCTGGCCCACGGCGGCGCAGGTCTCGGCGTAGGCCGTCTCGTTGGGCAATTCCCAGGCGGACCCGAAGGCCTCCCCCTGGGGACGGGCGCCGACGCCGCCGGTCAGGTACATCTTCCTCGCCACCACGTCCCGCCACAGCCGGTCGGCCGCCTCCGCGCAGCGCTTGTCTCCGGCCAGGGCGGCCACATCGGCCATGCCGGCGTACAGGTACATGGCCCGCACCGCGTGGCCGACCGCCTCCCGCTGCCGCCCCACCGGCAGGTGGTCCTGGACGTGGGCGCGGTCGTTGTAGATGGCGAAGGCGGAGCCGGCGGGATAGGGCCTGGAGTCGTGCCGCCGGCCGCGCTGCTCCAGGAAGAAACGGGCCAGGTCGAGGTAGTCGCGCCGGTTGGTCACCCGGTAGAGCCTGGCCAGGCCCATTTCCACCACCGGGTGCCCCGGCGCGTCGCGCCGCCCTCGCGGGCCGAAGGTCTTCACCAGCAGGTCGGCGTTCTTCAGGGCCACCGCCAGCAGATTGCGCTTGCCGGTGGCCAGGTAGTGGGCCACCGCCGCCTCGAAGAGGTGGCCGCTGTTGTAGAGCTCGTGCGAGCCGCTGAGGTGCGCCCAGCGCTCCGCCCCGGCTCCGTCGGCCGGGTGGGCCGGGTCGACGGTGCGGGCGGTGTAGAGGTAACCGTCGGGTTCCTGGGCGGCGGTGATGACCTGGATCAGGCCGTCCAGGCGGTTTTCCAGCTCCCGGTCCGGACGGAGAGCCAGGGAACAGGCGGCCGCCTCCAGGGCCTTGAAGACGTCGGTGTCGTTGTAGCGTTTTCCCTCGTGCGGTCCGGCCTGCATCCGGGCGGCCTTGCGGAAGTTGCCCACCCGGCCCGTCTCCTCGTTCATCTTCAGGGCGTAGGGAATGGTCACCAGGCGATTGGTCTCCAGCCGTGGTCCCCAGAATCCCCCCTCCAGGCGGACCCGGGTGAAGTCGACCGACCGGACCGGGTAGTCGCTGGCCGGGAGAGCGATGGCCGGCCGCGCCCGCGCCTCCTCCACCCGCCACTCCAGCACGCCGGCGGAGGCGCCCTCCGCGAGCTGCACTTCCAGGCGCAGCCCGTCCGTGGTCACGGGCGCGAAACGAACCGCCTGCCAGGCGTCGCGCGCCAGCGGCCAGGTGCCGGGGTGGTCGACCGGCCGCCACTCGCTCCCGTGGCGGTAGAGCAGGCGCCAGGAGACGGGCAGGCGGCACTCGCCGCGGCCGGTGTCGTCGAACCAGTACACCGCGGCCCCCCCGACGCTCGCCGCCTCCGGGAAATCGCACTGCAGCCACTCGGCCGTTCCCTTTTTCGGCCACCAGGTGAAATGCGGAACCAGGCCGTCGGACGAGTTCGCCGGCTCGTAGCCGTCGTTGGCGCCGAAGTGGCCGGAGCCGGCAGAGGCGCTCACGCGGCTCCGGGCGGCGAGATTCGGTTCGGGCGCCGGCCGCGCCCTGGCGGCGGAGCGCGCCAGCCAGACCGCCATCTCCCCCTTGCCGCGGTGGGCCCAGGCGTAATAGGGGATGAGCACGATCTTGCGGGGAACGGTCTGCACCGCCCCGTCCTTCCGGAGGGCCACGGAGGCGCTGCCCTGCAGGGTCATCACCCCGCCCAGCAGATCGGAGCGGAAGCCGGCCTGCAGCGGGGCCCCGTCGGGGAGCACCCGGTTGAGCGCCCGGCCGTCGTTGTCGGCCCCCTCGGCGCAGAAGACGATCGGCCCCCGTTCCACGGCCACCCGGCTGGCGTCGGCGGCGACCCGGCCGTCGGCCACCACCCGTCGCACCGGCATGGGCAGCGACAGGTGCAGGCGGTCGCCCGGCCGCCAGGTCCGGTCGACGACCGCGTACCCCTTCTCGATGCGCAGCGGCACATCCCTTCCGTTCAGCCGCAGGCGCGGCCCCTCCCCGCTCGGATCGAGGTAACGGTAGAGGCCGGTGGGCAGCGGCCTCCCCTGCGCCCAGCCGGGGATGCGCAGGCGCAGGGCGAAACGGGCGGACCGGGGCGGATCGACGGAAATGTCGATCTCCCCCTGCCAGGGGTATTCCGTCTTCTGCCCGATGACCACCCGGCCGACGCCGCAGCCGACCTCCGCCCGGCCGCCGGCGTAGAGGTTGACCCAGATGTCGCGGCCGCGCATGGCGTAGGCGTAGCCGGGAACGGAGGGGATGAACCGGGCGATGTTGGAGGGGCAGCAGGCGCAGGCGAACCAGGGGCTGCGCTCGTGCTGGCCGAAAGAGGCCAGCGGGTTGGGGTAGAAGAAGCGGTCGCCCGACAGGCCGGTGCCGGAGAGGAGGCCGTTGTAAAGGATGCGCTCCAGCACGTCGATGTACTTGCCCTCGCCGTGAAGCAGGAACATGCGCTGGTTCCAGAAGACGTTGGCGACTGCCGCGCAGGTTTCGGCGTAGGCCGTCTCGTTGGGCAGGTCGTAGCCGGGGCCGAAGCCCTCCCAGGCCCCGGCGGCTCCGATGCCGCCGGTGAGGTAGAGTTTGCGCCCCACCACGTCCTGCCACAACCGGTCGATCGCGGTCACGGTGAGCGGATCGCCGCTCAGGGCGGCCACGTCGGCCATGCCGGCGTACATGTAGGCGGCGCGCACCGCGTGGCCCACCGCCTCCTCCTGCTCCCGCACCGGCTTGTGGTCCTGCGAGTACTCCCCGTACAGTCTGTGGCCGGCGGCCTGGCCGCGCTGGTCCAGGAAAAAGCGGGCCAGCCGGAGGTACCGGCCATCGCCGGTGACGCGAAACAGCTTGCACAAACCGATCTCGATCACCTGGTGGCCGGGCACGTGGCGCAGGCCGCCGGGGCCGAAGGTGCGCACCAGCAGGTTGGCGTTCTTCCGGGCCACCTCGAGCAGCGTCCGCTTGCCGGTCGCCTGGAAGTGGGCGCAGGCGGCCTCGTAGAGGTGCCCGACGTTGTACAGCTCGTGGCTGAACTCCTCGTTGCCGTAGCGCACCGGGGTGGCCCATGGGTGCGGGTGGGCGGGGTCGATGGTGCGGGCGGTGTAGAGGTAGCCGTCCTCCTCCTGGGCGGCGGCGATGGTCGCGATCAACCGGTCCAGGGTGTCCGCCAGCGCCGGGTCGGGTCGCAGGGCGAGCCCGTAGGCGGCGCCCTCGATGATCTTGAAGACGTCGGAGTCGTCGAAGGGGTACTGGGTGCAGAACGTCCCCTGGCGGCGCGCGGCCATCTCGAAGTTGCGCAACCGCCCCGTCTCCTCGCATTGGCGGAAGGCGAAGGGAATGGTCACGGTGCGGTGGGTCTCCAGCCGCGGGGCCCAGAAGGAATCGTTCAACTGCACCGCGGTAAACGGCACGGGACGGATGGGATAATCGGGCGGGGCGGCGGTCAGGAGGGCCGCCGCGCACAGCAGGATGATGGCGAAGGGGGACGGGGGCATGGCTCGCTTCATGGTCACCTCGCAGCCGGCAGGGCGCGGCGCGGGAGGCGCCGCGCGCCGTGCCCCCATTGTCGGCGCGGCGGCCGGGCGAAGTCAAGCGTCGCCGCGGCGGCTCAGCGCAGCGGCAGGTGCTCCTTGTAGCAGCGGCGGCAGACCGACACGTACTTGTCGTTGCCGCCGATCTCGATCTGGGGCCCCTCGCCCACCGGCCGCCCGTCCTTGAACTTGAGCAGCATGGTCGCCTTCTTGGTGCAGTACCAGCAGACTGCCTTGACCTCCTCGACCTTGTCGGCCATCAGCAGCAGCGACTCGGAGCCCTCGAACAGGTGGTTGCGGTAGTCGTTCTTCAGGCCGTAGACGATGACCGGGATGTTGAGCTCGTCGCAGATGCGCGTCAGCTGGACCACCTGCGGCCGCGACAGGAACTGCCCCTCGTCCACCAGCACGCAGTGGGGCTTCTGCTCGCGGGCCAGGGCGACCAGGTCGGTCTCCTTGTCGATGATGATGGCGTCGCGCTGGAAGCCCATGCGCGAGGTGATCTTGCCCCGGCCGAAGCGGTCGTCGAGGGCCGGGGTGAACAGCAGGGCGTGCTTGTTCTGCTCCTCGTAGTTGTGGGCGATCTTGAGCACCTCGGTGGACTTGCCGGCGTTCATGGTCGAGTAGCGGAAGTAGAGCTGGGCCATCTCAGTTCTCCGCCACCGTTTCTTCCCGGATGCGCTCCAGGCCGACGTAGCGGTCCAGGTCCGCGCCGCCGCCGATGTAGCGGTCGATGAGCTCCACGTCGCTCTGGTTGAGGGCCCGCCCCGGATCGGCGTGGTCGAAGCGGTAGGCGGTGGCGATGTAGGAGTTGAAACCGACCCGGTAGGTGCGCGTCTCGTCCAGGGGCCGGCCGTCGGGGTCGAACAGGCGCACCTCGAGCAGCTGGCGCTGCGGGCCGGTGCGCACCGTGTAGCTCAGCCCGGACACCTGCAGGTCGAGCTCGCGGTTGCGGGCCCAGGCGTTTCCCACCAGCGAGCGGATCTCGGCAGCGCTCATGCGGTACTCGATGATGTCGTTGGCGAAGGGGCACATCTCGTAGAGGTCGCGCAGGCGGATGGGGTCAAACAGGCTGTGGCGGCGGATGCCGCCGTCGTTCTGGAAGACCACGTCCAGGCCGAGGCCGGCGCGCAGGGCGTCGCAGATGAGGCTGCCCAGAGGGCCCTTGCCCTCCAGCGGCCGGCGCAGGCGGCCGACGACGCGGGCCAGCGCCGGGTTGCGGTTGTAGCGATCGACCAGGCGGCGCAGCTTGCGGTTCTCGGGCGCGTCCTTTTCGATGCGCCGCAGCTCCCCGCGGCGGGAGACCACCCGGCGGTTTTCCAGCTCCACCTCGATGCGCCCCAGGAACCGGCCGTCGGCCCCGGCCTGGGCGATGAGCACGTTGTGGATGAGCTCCGGCTTGTCGATGACCGTGTGCGTGTGCCCGCCCACGATCAGGTCCAGTTCGGGCATGAGGGCGGCCAGTTTCTCGTCCATGTCGGCGCCGAGGTGCGACAGGGCGATGAACAGGTCGCACTGCGAGCGCAGCCAGCGGAAGCGGGCGGCGACCTGCAGCGGCTCGTCGAATTCGATGCCGCGGAGCTTCTCGGGGCTGGAGGAGGGGATGCCGGAGCCGGGCTCGACCTGCAGCAGGCCCAGCACGGCGATGCGCAGGCCGCCTCGGCGCAGGATCACGTAGGGGCGGGGTTGCGGCAGCGGGCTGGAGACGGTGCGGATGTTGGCGCCCAGCATGGGGAAGCGGGCGCGCTTCGCGAACGAGGCCAGCGTCTCCTGGCCGTAGTCGAATTCGTGGTTGCCGAGCTGGGCGGCGTCGTAGCCCATGCGGTTCATCAGCTGCAGCAGCGGCTCGCCCTTGGGGCGGAACTGGTCGACCACCGCGTTGCCGGTGAAGGAGTCGCCCGCCGACAGCAGCAGCACGTGCGGGCTGCGCCGGCGCTCCTCGTCCACCAGGCGAGCGATGGCCGGCAGCCGGTCGATCTTGGCGTGCAGGTCGTTGGTGTGCAGGATGACCAGCCGGGTCCGGTTGCCGGGAAACAGCGGCGCGGCGCAAAGCAGGGCGGCGGCGAACAGGCGCGCGCCGCGGGTCATGCGCCCACCTCGTCGACCCGCAACGCCTGGTTGTCGCTCAGGGCCCCGTTGAGCATGACCTCGCGGCCGCGCGCGTCGGTCACCCGGCGTCGGCCGTCCCGCACGGCCTGAAGGGATTCTGCCGACCAGGCGCGCAGGGCGTCGGCCACGGTGGCTCCCTGAAAGATGTCTACCGTCCAGCCATTCACGGTTACCTGCATGGTGTACTCCTGAAACCGGCGGTGTGCGCCGCGGTGCCCCATTGTAGAGAAGCGCGCCGCGGAAGTCAAACTGCATGCCCGCGGGGCGGGAGGGGGGGTGACCGCGGCCGGCGGGCGCTGGGCGTGAGCGAGGTGCGCATCCGCCCCGGCGTGTCCACGTACACCGTCTGGAGAAGCCCCCCCGGCCCGCCTCCAGGAGCAAGCTGCAGGTGCTTTCCACGGCTCCGTCCGCGGCCTCGAGGGAACCGGCAACCTGCTCCGGGTCAAGGCCTCGCCCGGCAACGCCGGCGGCGTGGCCAGCCGGGTCGACATCCAGGCCTTCCTGCGCCGCGGCTTCTGCCTGCTGCGCCTGCCCAGGGCCCCTGACTTCACCCGCGAGGCGGTCGACGGCGGCATCCTCTCCAACGGCCCCGGCGACCCGCCGCCCGCACGCTGGACTTTCCGTTTCCCCTGTGGTAGAGGGAAGGCGGACCATGCACATCACCGAACGGATCGAACTCGACCTGCCCGGCTGGATGATCCATTTCCTGCCGCGCCAGGAGGTTCCCTTCCCCACCCTGGACGGGCGCATGGCCTTCGTGATCGAGCTGTCGCGCCAGAACGTGATGCACGCCTCCGGCGGTCCCTTCGCCGCCGCCGTGTTCGAGCTCGATTCCGGCCGGCTGGTGGCCGCCGGGGTGAACCGGGTGGAACCCCTGAACTGCTCCTCCGCGCATGCCGAGGTGATGGCCATCGCCATGGCCCAGAACCGGCTCGGCACGTACGACCTGGGCGGGGCCGGCATGGCCGCCCACGAGCTGGTCACCAGCTCGCAGCCCTGCCTGATGTGCTTCGGGGCCATCCTCTGGTCCGGGGTGCGGCGGGTCGTCACCGGCGCCTCGGGACGGGACGTGGAGTCGATCCTCGGCTTCGACGAGGGGCCGCTGCCGCGGCGCTGGAAGGCCGAGCTGAAGAACCGGGACATCGAGCTGATCGGCGGCGTGCGCCGCCGCGACGCCTGCCGCGTGCTGGCCCTCTACGGCGAGCGCGCCGGCACCATCTACAACAGCCGCGGCGGCGAAACCGACGGTGGCCCGCGGCCGTGACCCGGCCCATGCCGAACCGGCGCCGCCTTCCTCCCCGCATCCCGGGCCGGCTGCTGCCCGTCCTCCTCGCCCTGCTGCTCCAACCGCTGGCCGGGGCCGAGGGCCTGGTGGTGAAGCGATTCGTGGTCAACGCCGGCACCGCGGCCCGCCCCTTCCCGGTGAACAGTTATCTGGTCTGCCACCCGGCGAGCGGCAGCGCCGCGCTCATCGACCCGGGCGCCGACGACGAGCGCTTCGCCGCCGCCGCGGCGGCGCTGGGCGTGCAGGTGCGCCTCCTGCTCAACACCCACGGCCACGACGACCACTCCGCCGGCAACCTGCCGTGCCGGGCGCGCTTCGGGGCCCCCCTGGCCGTGCCGGGCGCAGACCGCCCGCTCTACGAGCAGGCGGGACAGGCGGCGGCGGTCGACCTCTGGCTGAAAGCCGGGCAGAAAGTGGCCTGCGGCGGCATGGCCGTCCGGGTCATCGCCACCCCGGGCCATACCCCCGGCAGCGTCTGCTTTCTCCTCGACGGGCACCTCTTCAGCGGCGACACCCTGCTGGCCGGCGGCGTGGGACGGGTCCCCGGCACGGACCGGGCGGCCGCTACGGCGCTGCGGCGCATGCTGCGGGGGATCCGTCGCCGCCTGCTGACGCTGCCTCCCGATACCGTCCTGTGGCCCGGCCACGGCCAACCCAGCACCGTGGGCGAAGAGATCCTGCTGAACCCGTTCCTGAATTAGCGGGCCGCCTCGACCGCCCGCCGCAGATCCGGGTTCAGCTCGACGCCGGCCTGCACCGCCTGGTCCAGGCAGAGGCGGGCCTCGGCTCCCTGGCCTGCGTTCAGCAGCGCGCCGAGCAAATTGTTCCAGGCGCCGGCCAGGTGCGGGTCGCGTCCCACGGCGAGGCGGTAGCGGGCTGCCGCCTCGAGCCACCGGCGCAGCCGGAACAGGTAGTTGCCGTGGAGGAAGTGGTAGGCCGCCGGGACCTCGAAGCGGCGCGGATCGAGGGGCGCCGGGGCGGCGCCGCCTTCCACGCCGGCGGCCCGGTCCAGCGCTCCGGTGTCGACTTTGGACCCGGCCAGGCGGCAGCTGGATTGGATCATGGTCGCCTGCGCCTCGCCGCTCACCAGTTCCCGCTCCATGGTCTCGTCGCGGGCGTGCTGCTCCTGCCAGGCGCGACACAGGGCGGCCAGACGATCCAGCTCGGCCTCGGCCCGCTCCATGTGCTCCACCGCGGCCGCGAACCCGCCGCCCCCCGCTTCCACGCCGGCCAGCAGGACGTTCGCCTCGTAATGCCCGGGCAGGGCCGCCAGAATCGTGCGCAGGCCGGCCGCGGCGCGGGTTGTTTGGCCGCGCTGCAAGTCGCGCCGGGCGCGGGCCAGCCCCTTCTCCTGGGCCTTGTACAGCAGCAGCCGGCTGACGGCCGTCTCCGCCTTTTCAGCCGGAACATTCCCCGCCGCCCCGCCGGCGGCCAGCAGCCCGAGCAGCAGGGAAACGAGCGACGCGTTGGCCATGGCATTCCCTCCCCGATCATTGTAGCACGGCGCCGGGCAGCCGGGAAGCGGAACCTTTTCCCCCCGGCGCACGTTCCAAGGGTATGAAAAACGCCATCCGCTTCCTCGGTCTTGTTCCCGTCCTGCTCCTCCTCGTCGCCTGCGACGGCCGGGGATCCGTCAACCGCTCCCTGCGCCTGGAAGACGGGCAGAAGCTGAGCGAGGGCCTGCATTCGGTCAACGGCTCGATCCTGGTCGGCAGCGACTGCCGGGTCGGCGGTTCGTGCCGCACCGTCAACGGGTCCATCGAAATCGGGGGCGGTTCCACGGTGCAGGCCCTGAAGACCGTGAACGGCTCGATTGAAGTCGGCCCCGGCAGCCGCGTCTACGGCGACATCGAGACCGTCAACGGCTCGGTCTCGCTGGCCCGCGACGTGAAGGCCGGCGACGTGGACACCGTCAACGGCGACATCGAGCTGAGCGGCGCCCGCCTGGACGGCGACATCCGCACCCTCAACGGCAGCATCGCCCTTCGCGCCGGGTCCCGGGTCCGGGGCGACATCGTCATCCGCCGGACGCGGGGTTTTTCGGTCAGCCACCCGCGCCGCCTTACCGTCCGCATCGAGGCCGGTTCGATACTGGAAGGCGACGTGCGCGTGGAGGACCGCGAGGACGTGGACGTGGTGGTGCTGGTCTCGCCCGACTCCGCGATCAAGGGCCGGGTGAAGGGGGCCCGGCTGGAGCAGAAGCTGCCGGCCGAGGCGCCCGGGACGAAGTGACCGGCGTCAGCCGGCGCCCAGGTCGCTCTCGGAGGCCCGCAGCCAGGTCTGGGAGCGGCCGATCTTGAAGATCAGCCGGATGTAGCCGAAGACCTCCAGTTTCTTCCCGCCCCCGGTCAGCTCCAGCTGGCAGTGGTACTGCTTGCCGTTCTCCGGGTCGACGATGGCGCCGTCGACCCACTTGCCGGCGTGGCTTCCGGCGCGCTTGAAGTCCCACAGGAACACCATGCCGATGACCCGCTGGTCCTTGAGGTGGCCCCGGCATTTGTCGCACGTCGGGTCCGGGTCTTCGCCCGGCTTGGGGAAGATCTTCTCGATGCGCCCCTTCAGCCGGCCGTTCTCTTCCCAGATTCTGACGATGGACTTGACTTCTCCCGTCTCGTCGTCGATGGTCTTCCAGTAGCCGGGCACGCCGGCGCTCTCGCCGCCCGTTGCGCCCAACGGGGACAGGAGCAGGATGGCGGCCAACAGGAGCCATGGCGTTCGGTTCATTCTCTTCTCCCCGGCGGTCAGTGGGCCGCCGTACTCGGTTTGGCGTTCCAGATGCGCGTCATGATGAAAGCGCCCAGCAGGCTGAACGGGATGATGCAGGCCACCCACACCCAGGCATGGCCCGGAGCATGGCCGGCAACGGCGACCCCGTCCCAGCCCCAGTTCTTCAGCACCCAGCCCAGGCCGAAGCCGGTGAGGCCGCTGCCGATGTACTGGATGCCGTCCAGGGCCCCGGCCACCGTGGCGGCCGCCTTGCGCCCGCCGAAGTCCATGGAGGCCGTGCCCGACAGCATGCCGTGGACGCCGAAGATGAACATCGCCGTCAGTCCCAGCAGCACCACCGCCCACAGCTGGCCGAGCCAGGAGCCGCGCCCCAGGCTCAGGCCGAGCAGCGACAGCATGACCACCTGCATCAGGTAGAAGAAGAAGGCCACCGGGGGCCGCCGCGACTGGAAGACCTTGTCGCTCATCCACCCGCACAGCAGGCCGCCGAAAATGCCGCCCAGCATGAAGGCCACCCCGGTCCACCAGAACAGCACCTCGGCCTTCGGCAGCCGGTACACCTCGTCCAGATACTCCGTGAAATAGAGCATCACCCCCTGGCGCACGAAACCGGTGCAGAACTCGGCGCCGATGAGGAAGACGATCACCGGGTTGCGGAAGACCTTCGCCAGCAGCTCCCGGAGCGGCAGCGGCCGGTCCTCGGCGAGGTGGGCGTTGGAGCCGTCGCCGGTGTCGAAGTCGGGGTGGCCGGCATGGGAGGGCCGGTTGCGCACCAGCCGCAGGTCGACCAGGAACATCACCCCCATGGCCGCCGCCGGCACGAACCAGATGACGTTCCAGTTGGCGAACGTGGCCAGCAGCACCGAGCCGACGGTGGTGGCCAGGAAATAGCCGGAGGAGATCATGATGCCGAAGATGCCCCCGAAAACGCCCCGCTCGCGCACGTGGAACCAGGTGGAGTTGACCTTGACCACCGACAGGGCGCCGAAGCTCTGGAAGTACATGTTCAGGCTCCAGAGCCAGCTCATGGTCCACAGCACGTTGGCCGTCCAGCCGTTGAAGAACATCAGGCCGATGCCCAGGTTGAGCAGGCCGGCGCCCAGCGCCCCGGCCAGGATGGCCTTGCGCCCCCCGATGCGGTCGGCCAGCGGCCCGTTGATCATGACGCTGAGCCCGTAGGTCCAGAAGCCGAAGGTGGCGATGATCCCCATCTGCGCCTTGTCGAGGTGGTACAGGGCGCCGATGTCGTTCTTCACCACGTTGAAGTTGTAGCGCCCCATGTACATGGTGGCGTAGGTCAGCCCCAGCGGGAACCAGTTGGCGAAGCGGCGCAGGCGGAAGGCGGCGGTGTGGCCCAGCGGGTTGCGGTGCAGCAGGCGGCTCACCGGCGCACCTCGCTCCAGGTCGTCCACAGGTCGCCGAGGACCTCCTCCAGGTGCGGCCCCAGCAGCTTCGGGTCGAGTGTCTTCTCGGGCAGGTTGTCGAACACGGCATAGGGCACGCGCCGGCCCTGCACCGTCAGGAAGCGCCGGTCGGGGGCGGAAAAGGCCTCCCAGTCCGACTCCTTGTAGAGTTTCTCCAGCTTCTTGTCCTCCAGCGCGTGCTGCAGCCAGGAGTCGGGCCGGTCCGGGTTGTAGCGGCGGCGGTTCTTGCGCAGCGACTCCTCCCAGGAGACGTGGATGTAGAGGGTGACCGCGCGGGCCAGCAGCGGTTGCGAGAGGTTGTCGTAGGCGGTCCGCCAGCCGCCGTGCTCGGAGCCGCGCGCGAATTCCACCAGCAGGGTCTTCTTGTCGTGGAACCCGGGATCGTCGCGCAGCTTCTTGGCGTAGGCGATGTTCAGCTTGCGGATGAGGAAGTGCCAGAACCACTCTCCCTTGAAGACGTGCCCGGGGTGGCGCCGGCCCTCGTACTCGAACTCCCGCTCCGAAACCAGCCGCGGCAGCCCCATCTCCTCCATCAGGTCATCGTCCTCGAATCGCTCCCACAGGATGGGGAAGTCGTCGATCTCCTCGAACTCGCCGATGTGGAAACGGCGCACCCGCTCGGCCAGCGGGGTCTTCTTCAGGTAATCGATCACTTCCGATTTGCCGGCGGCCGGCCGGCCGTTGACGATGATGACGTCGAAGGTTTCCTTGCCCATGGCTTCCTCCATGTCGGGGTCAGCGAGTGGCCATTATAAACCGTACGGGAAAAAAAATCAGGAAAAATCGCCTCGCTCCATCATCCGTGGCGCGGGGCCACGGGCTCATGCCTCCTTCCTATTTCAGGGCCAGAAACAGGGCCAGCCCCGCCCCCGCCAGGAAGAGGAGAGCGGCCAGGGCCACGGCCAGGCGCGAGCCGAAGGCGGCGCGGAAGCGGCCGCGATCGATGCCGCGCACGTAGGCGGCGAAGCGCCGGGCGGCCACCAGGCAAAGGACGGCCCCGCCGGAAACCAACCCCAGGCCGAGCGCCAGGGAGGCCGTGGAGCCTCCCCCATCGATGGGTTCGCTGGAAGCGGTCAGGCTGCGCAGGAAGATGCCGAAGCGCGCCACCACGAATCCCAGCGCCATGAGCGCCAGGGCGGTGCGGATCCAGGCCAGGAAGGTGCGCTCGGCGGCCATATAGACGCGCGGATCGCCGCCGTGGCGCTCGTTTGCCTGACCCGGAACGGGATGTTCGTCCATGCGCGTATCCTAGCAGACCGGAGGCGGATTTTGAAGCCGTGCGGGCCCGGGAACCCGCGCGCCCCCCGATCCGGATTTCCGGTAATAAAATGCTGCGCCCGGCGACTCATGGGGTGGGCGCGATCCGAAAGTACGGAGGGCGATCCCGGGAGGAACCCATGACAGAGAATGAACGGACCGGCCTGATGGCCGCGGGGGTGGGGGCGCTGCTGGCCTTCGCCGCCCTGATGGTCTACTTGTCTCCCGGCCAGGCGTGGCTGGCTGAAATCGGCCCCGGCGACCTGGACGGGGGCGTGCTGGCGGCGCTGATCGTGCTGCTGGCCTATCGCGGCAACCGGCCGTTGACGCCTCGGGCGCGGATCCTGCTGGGCGTCTTCGTCGCCATAGGGTTGCTGCTCGGTTTGGCCCTTCGCTTCATGGCCTGAGGTCGGCTTTCGCCGGAGGGCGGCCAGGGGTAGAATAGGGGCATGGCGGGCAACGGATCGGAGCAGTGCCGGGAGAAATACCTGGAACTGCTGGCGCGGCACGGGCGGATCGCCCCGGCCGTGGCCCGGCTCTACGCCGATTCCGCCGAGGAGCGGGCCGACCTGGAGCAGGAGATCCGCCTGCAATGGTGGCGCTCCCTGGCCGGGTTCTCCGGCCGCAGCCTGGCCAGCACCTGGATGTACCAGGTGGCCCTGCACACCGCCCTGACCCAGCTCCGCCGGCGGAGGAGGAGACCCCCTCCCGACCCCCTGCCGGATGACCGCGAGGTGGCCGATCCGGCGCCCCATCCCGGGGCGGCGGAGAGCCATCGCCGCCGCCTCCTGCACCGGGCGCTGGCCGAGCTCGGACCGGGCGAGCGGGCGCTGGCCTACCTGTGGCTGGAGGAGTGCAGCTACGAGGAGATCGCCGCCGTGACCGGGCTGCAGGCCGGCGCGGTGGGGGTGAAGCTGCACCGCATACGCAGCCGGCTCAGGGATCTCCTGGCCGGAAAGGAGGGACGGAGATGAGCCCGGAACGGGACGAACTGCAGGATCTGTGGCGCCGGGCCGAGCGCGCGGCGGAGCCGGTTCCATCCACGGAGACTCTCGCCGCGCCCCCCCCCCGCACCGGCCCCCTTTCGGGCCGCGCCATGGCGGCCCGGCTGCGGCGGCGGGTTCGCCGCGACGGCTGGATCAAGCTGGCCGCCATCCCCTTCCTGCTGGCCGCGATCTCCCGGTTCGCCCACCGCCTCACCCCCGCCGCCGCCGGCGTGCTCGGATTCTCGCTCCTGGCGGTGCTGCTGGGAGTGGCGCAGATCGCCTGGAGCGGCCGCTGGCGCGAGGCGGACGCCGCCGCCCCGCTGCGGGAGGCCCTGGTCGCCGGGCTGGCCGCCTGGCGCCGTCGGCGCACCCCCCTCGCCCTGCTGCTGGGCGCCACCCCGGCCCTGGCCTGGCAGGTCTACCAGTTGGCCTACCTCGCCGTGTCGGCGCACCGCCCCGGCCCGCCCGACCTGGTCAACCTCCTTTTCCTGATCGCCGGCGGGCCGGTCATCTGGCTCGCCTCCGCCTGGATGCATCGGGCCCGCCTCGACGCCTGGCTGCTGCAGCTGGAGCAGACCCTGCAAAATTTCGACGAGGAGTCGGCCGCCGCCTGTCGGACGGCGCGCCGTCGCGCCGACCGCCGCCTCCTCCTGCTGGCCGCCTTTTTCCTGCTGCTGCTGCTCGGCGGGACCCTGCTCTTCTGGTTTGGGCGTTGAGACCGCCAGCCCGGGAAAGGTATATGATAAGGAGCGGCGCCGCCATGGCCGCCGCAGGAGGGGGACATGAAGATTCCGACCCGACGTCCGACCTGGCCGCTGTTCGTTCCGGCGCTGCTGCTCGCCGTGCTGCCCCTGCCGGCAGACGACGGGGTCAAGCCCTCCGCCTGCGTCTGGAAGGGAACGATCACCCTCCGCCGCCAGGGCCAAGGCACTCCCGTGAAGCCCAAGCCGGAGAAGGACAAGACCGTCACCGTCTCGGGTTCGCACGACCTGAGTGAAACCATCACCATCGAGGTCTGCGGCGAGCCCGGGGAGATGTACATCCGCTCGGTCACGCGCACCCTGGCCGACGACGCGGTCACCGTGCAGACCGAGCAGTGCCACTTCGCCGACTGCCTGGACGAGCGCGCCCGCCACAAGCGGGTCGCCCCGGGCCACCACGGCGAGGCCCGCAACGAGGTGCATACGCGCATCTTGCAGAGCCTGGACACCCCGAAGCTGCGGGACCGGACCCACGTCCGGCTCGAATTCTCGGGGGATGTCGGGGTCAGGATCAGCGGCTCGCAGACCGCCCTGCTGGACAGCCGCTGGGACTTCACCCGCACCGACCACAGCGCCTGCGACGGCAGCGAGACCCGCGTCGTGATCCACAACCGAACCGGGGCTCCCGGCTCGAAACGGCAGTCGGACCGGCAGGGGAGCAAGGAGGGCAAAAACAGCACCGAGATCATCACCCACACCAATCCGCCGGAGTTGTCGACGAGGAGCTTCTCCTTCGCCTTTCCCTGCACCGGCCTGCAGTTGAAAGGCAGCCGCGAACTGGACCGCGTCAGCGCGCCCAACTGGGAGATGACCGAGACCGCGGAGTGGGACCTGCAGGGCGTGCCGGCCTGCAGCGACATTCTCGACCAGCTGCGGGAAGACATCGCCTTCGCCGAGGCCTACTCCCTGAAGGAGATCGCCGGCTTCGCCGGCTCCATCCGGGAGTACGAGTCGCTGGTGTCGGACCGCGCCTGGCGCATCCGCCACGGCCGCCACGTGCCGCGCGGCGAGGAGTCCTCGGAGCTCGACGCGGGCACCGACAGCCAGGGGAAGCAGGTCGGCCTGGAAGAACTGGAGCAGAGACTGCGGGAACAGTGCCGGCACGGCATGATCTTCCAGTCCATCGCCGCCCACGAGGACGTCCACACCCGCCAGCAGGAGCGCTTCCCGGAGTACGACGACGGCACGCCGCTCACCCACGGCCTGATGGAGGTGTCGGCCTACGTCGCCGACGCCCGCATGCTGCTCGAGTGGCTGAAGGAGAACTGCCCCGGCACCCCCCTGGGCGACGAGGAGCGCCGGCTGCAGGAGCTCGAGGCGACGGCCGCCCGCTACATGCCGGAGTGAGGGCGGGCCCCGGCGCCGGTTTGAAACAAATCTCCCCCCCCATACGTTTAACCGGATAGACGCGAGACGGGCGGCGGAGCACCTTCGCCGTCACCGGGCCGCCGGTCTGAACCACATGCGGTGAACGAGGAGAAATGCACATGGCCAACGGAAAGAAAGTGAAGTCGCGAAAGAAGATCTACTGGATCATCGGGGGCGGCATCCTGCTGCTGATCATCCTGAGGAGCGCCTTCTGCGGGAAGAAGGACCCCGGCATCCTGGTGCAGACCGAGAAGGCCGCCCGCCGCGACATCACCCAGCTGGTGTCGGCCACCGGCGTGATCAATCCCGTCCTGCAGGTGGTGATCACCCCGGAGGTGACCGGGGAGATCGTCGAGCTGCCGGTCCAGGAAGGCGACCGGGTGAAGAAGGGCCAGCTGCTGATCCGCATCAAGCCCGACTCCTACATCGCCCAGCGCGACCGGGCCCAGGCCAACCTGGAATCGGCCCGGGCCTCCCTGGTGACCGCCCGCGTCGCCAAGGAGTTCATCGAGGCCAACGCCAAGCGGACCACCCAGCTCTACCGCGACGGCATCTCCAACAAGCAGGAGCTGGAGAAGATGGAATCCGACCTCGCCTCCAGCATCGCCCAGATGGAGGCCCAGCAAGCCCTCGTCCAGCAGGCCGAAGCCAGCCTGAAGGAGGCCAGCGAGAGCCTGAACAAGACCGCTATCTACTCGCCCATGGAGGGCACGGTGAGCAAGCTCAACGTCGAGCTGGCCGAGCGCGTGCTGGGCAGCGGCTTCAGCCAGGGCACCAACCTGATGACCGTGGCCGACCTGAACAAGATGGAGGCCATCGTCGACGTGGACGAGAACGACGTCGTGCTGGTCTCGATCGGCGACACGGCCAAGATCGAGCTCGACGCCTTCAAGAACGTCACCTACGAGGGCGAGGTCACCCAGATCGCCAACTCCGCCAAGACGACCGCCGCCGGCACCCAGGAGGAGGTGGTCAACTTCGAGATCAAGATCGCCCTGAACCGGTTCAACCCCCAGGTCCGGCCGGGCATGTCCTGCAACGCCGACATCGAGGTGGAGACCAAGAACGACGTGCTGGCGGTCCCCATCCAGAGCGTGACCGCCCGCTCGGCCGAGGGCCCGGCCGCCGAGGCCCCGGCCGCCGGCGGCGAGGTGACCGTCGGCAAAACCCAGAAGAAGAAGCAGGCCAAGCCCAAGGAGGTGGTCTTCGTGGTCGACCGGGGCGGCCAGACCGTGGCCATGAAAGAGGTGACCATCGGCATCAGCGACAACGAGTACATCGAGGTCCGCTCCGGCCTGAAGGCGGGCGACGAGGTGGTGAGCGGCCCCTACCGGGCGATATCCAGCGACCTCCAGGACAAGGCCAAGGTACGCCGGGAGTCGAAGCCGAAGGGCGGCAAGCCGAAGGCGTGATCCCGGGAGACCGGGGCGGGGAAACCATGAACATCATCGACCTGCAGAGCATTTCCCGGATCTACCAGGTGGGCAGCGAGGAGGTCCGCGCCCTGGACGGGCTCTCCCTGAAAATCGACCGCAACGAGTACGTGGCCATCATGGGCCCGTCCGGGTCGGGCAAATCGACGCTGATGAACATCATCGGCTGCCTGGACACGCCGACCGGCGGCCGCTACGACCTCAAGGGAGTCGACGTCAGCGACATGAGCGACAACCAGCTGGCCGAGGTGCGCAACCGCGAGATCGGCTTCGTCTTCCAGACCTTCAACCTGCTGCCCCGGGCCACCGCCTTCCACAACGTCGAGCTGCCGCTGATCTACGCCGGCGTCGGCGCCTCCCAGCGACGCGAGCGGGCCGAGCGCGCCCTGGTCAGCGTCGGCCTGAAGGAGCGCATGCACCACAAGCCCAACGAGCTCTCCGGCGGCCAGCGGCAGCGCGTGGCCGTGGCCCGGGCGCTGGTGGTCGGCCCCTCGATCATCCTGGCCGACGAGCCGACCGGCAACCTGGACTCCAAGACGGGCGAGGACATCATGGGCCTGTTCTCCGAGATCTACGACCAGGGCAACACCATCATCCTGGTCACCCACGAGGAGTACATCGCGGGACACGCCAAGCGGATCATCCGCCTGCTGGACGGGCACATCGCCAGCGACGAACCGGGCGGCACCCGCCGCCCCTCCGCCGCGGAGCGCTGACCGTGCGCCACCACCTGTTCGAGTGGAAGGAGGGGCTGTGGATCGCCCTGGCGGCCATCCGCGCCAACAAGGCGCGGGCCATCCTGACCACGCTCGGCATCGTCATCGGCATCTGCTCGGTGGCGCTGATGGCCACGGCCATCAACGGCATCGACAGGGCGTTCGTCGAGGGCATCAGCGCGCTGGGCGCCGACAACATGTACATCGACAAGTGGGCCTGGTTCAGCGACGAGGACTTCTTCCTGATGCGCAACCGCAAGAACGTCACCCTGGAGCAGTACGAGCGCTTCGCCAGGCTGGCCCGGCTGCCGCTGGCGGTGGCCCCCACCCTGCTGACCATGCACAAGGTGATGCACGAGGACAACTACGTCGAGGGGACGCTGATGACCGGCACCACCGACGGCTACGTGCGCACCACCAACTTCAACTTCGCCCGGGGCCGGTTCTTCACCGCCCTGGAGAGCAACGGCGCCCGCAACGTGGCCGTGCTGGGCAGCGAGGTGGCCGCCCACCTGTTCGAAAAGCAGGACCCCCTGGGGCAGGAGATCAAGGTCGACGCCATCCCCTTCCGCGTGGTCGGCGTGCTGGAGAAGCAGGGAAGCAACCTGCTGGGCAACTTCAACCCCGACAACCAGGTCTACATCCCCATCGGCGCCGTCTTCAAGCATTTCCGGCGCAACCGCGACACGGTGACCATCGTGGTGCGCGCCCGCGGCACCGCCGCCATCGAGGCCACCCGGGAGGAGGCCATCGGCCTGATGCGCCGGGTGCGGGGGTTGATGTACGACGAGAAGGACGACTTCTCGGTCAACACCCAGGAGGGACTGACCAGCGAGTACAACCGGGTGGTGGGCGTGATCAAGCTGGTCGGGTTGTTCATCACCGGCCTCTCCCTGCTGGTGGGGGCCATCGGCATCATGAACATCATGTTCGTGTCGGTGAAGGAGCGCACCCGCGAGATCGGCATCCGCAAGGCCATCGGCGCCAAGAACCGCACCATCATGGGCCAGTTCCTCACCGAGGCGGCGGCGCTCTGCCTCATCGGCGGGCTGGTCGGCCTGCTGCTGGCCGTCGGCCTGAGCTCCCTCATCAACAAGTTCCTGCCCACCCGCGTGCAGCTGGACACGGTGCTGCTGGCCATCTTCATCTCGCTCCTCACCGGCGTCGTCTCCGGCCTGGCGCCGGCGTGGACCGCGGCCAAGCTGGACCCGGTCGAGGCCCTGAGGTACGAATAATGAAAATCTGGGAGATCCTGAAAGTCGCCTTCGCCTCGCTGCGCGGCAACAAGCTGCGCTCCTTCCTGACCGTGCTGGGCATCGTGATCGGCATCTTCTCCATCATCTCCATCAGCACCGTGATCACCATGCTGCAGAATTCCATCAACGAGGGGCTCTCGCAGCTGGGCAAGAACACCTTCCAGATCCAGAAGTTCCCGGCCATGCAGCAGGGCCGCCTGAGCGACAAGATCCGCAACCGCAAGAACATCGTCTTCGAGGACTACCAGCGGCTGAAGGAGATGCTGCAGGAGGCCAAGCTGGTCGGCGCCGAGCAGTGGCGGTTCGGCAAGCTGTTCAAGTCGGCCTACGACGAGACCAATCCCAACATCCAGCTCGCGGGGGTCACCCCCGAAGCCATCCTCACCAACGACTGGCCGGTGGCCTCCGGCCGGGCCATCAATGCGGACGACATGGACCGGAACAAGCGGGTCTGCGTCCTGGGCAACGACCTGGTGAAGAAGCTCTTCCCCCACGTCGACCCGCTCGGGCAGGAGGTGAAGGTCGACGGCCTGCGCCTGGAGGTCATCGGCGTCTTCGAGTCCAAGGGCGACATGTTCGGCCAGTCCCGCGACGGCTTCGTGGCCGTCCCCCTGTCCACCTTCCAGGCCCAGTACGGCAAGACCGGGCGCAGCATCAACATCACCGTCATGTCCCACTCCCCCGTCACCTACAACCAAACCATCGACGCCGCCATCGGCCACATGCGCACCATCCGCAAGGTGCCCCCGGGCGAGGAGAACGACTTCGACGTCTACTCCAACGAGTCCCTCATCGCCCAGGCGGGCCAGATCACCCGGTACGTGCGCCTCGGCGCGATCGTGATCGCCTTCATCGCCCTCCTGGCGGCCGGGGTGGGCATCATGAACATCATGCTGGTCTCGGTGACCGAGCGCACCCGCGAGATCGGCATCCGCAAGGCCATCGGGGCCAAGAAGCGCAACATCCTCTTCCAGTTCCTGGTCGAGGCCATCACCCTGTGCCAGTTCGGCGGCATCATCGGCATCGTTTTGGGCGTGGCGGCGGGCAACCTGGCCGGCCAGTTCCTCAAGGCCAACCCCGCCATCCCCCTCGACTGGGTGCTGGGCGGAGTCGGCCTGTGCGTGCTGGTCGGGGTCGGCTTCGGCACCTACCCGGCCTGGAAGGCGGCCAACCTCGACCCCATCGAGGCCTTGCGCTACGAGTAGGGGCCGGCTTTAAAAAAACCTCAGAACACAGGCGTAATAGACACTGATCACAAAATTCAATCCACGCCCCCGCGCGGGGGGCGACGTTGGTGACGAACACCTTGACGCCATAAATCTCGCCGTTTCAATCCACGCCCCCGCGCGGGGGGCGACGCACACTCTCCCCCCGATACCGTCCGATCGTCTGGTTT
>CAYZNT010000018.1:2985-71840 GCA_964479735.1 uncultured Clostridia bacterium | reverse complement strand
TTGCGGTACCCGCGGTCCTGCTTCATGATCTCCATGGCCAGCTTCTTGGCGTAGAGGTAGTCTTCCTTGATGCGGGCGGTGATGATGAGCTCGTATTTCACGGCCCGGAGCTCCTCCTCGCGCCGGTCGGGGACCTCCAGGGCTTTCTCGAACCAGCCGATGGACTCCTCCAGCATGCCCTTGTCCCTGAAGCAGATGCCCAGGAGGCCGGCGGAATCGAAGAACTTGAGGGGGTGCTTGGCCGAGATGAGGAACTCGTGGATGGCCTCCTCGGTGAGGCCCATCTCCTTGTAGGCGATGCCCAGGTTGTAGCGGGTGTCGTAGTCCTCGTGGCCGATCTTCTCGTCCACCCCCTTCTTGAACTCCTTGAAGATCTCCATCATGTTCTTCTCGATGGTGGAGGTGCGCTGCTTCTGGAGCTCGCCGACCCAGAGCTTGATGGAGGCGGCCTCGTCGCCGAGCTGGCGGGAAAGGTCCCAGTAGGACTCGGTCGCCGCGAAGATGCCGCCCTCCTCCTCGCGGAAGAGGTCCTCGGCGCTCTCCTCGGCCAGGTCGTGCTCGTCGATGTCCTTGAAGGGGGACTCGGTCAGGGGCTCGGACTCCTCGATGTTCAGGATGTTGTCGATGGAGAGGAAGTCCGAGCTGCCGGAGCCGAAGGAGCCGGATTCGGCCTTCTTCTCGCGCGGGGCGGGTGCGGGGGACTGGATGAGGATGCCCGGGTCCAGATCGAAGGCCGGTTCCGGGGCCGAAGTGTCCATTTTGGGGGCGGGGGTGGGCGTGCCGTCCATCTCGATCTCGAACTCGAGTTCTTCCGCGGGGGCGGGGGCGGGGGTGAGATCGGGCGCAGGGATCCGGATCTCGGGGATCAATCCGAAGTCGGCGGGGTTGATCGCGGCCTTGGAGTCCTCGAATTTCTGGTGCATGCCGGTCTCCTCGGCGATGGAGGTCTCGATCTCGAGGGTCTCCATGGCCGGGGACTCGGGCGGGGGCGGCGGGGGGGTGCGCGCCGGGGCGCCGCCCTTGCGGGCGGACCGGATGCGGCTGAGGCGGGCGGCGAGCTCCCGGCTCTCCGGGTATTCCCGCTGCAGGCGGGAGACGATCTCCTCGGCGTTGTCGAAGTAGCCCTCGCCGATGTAGAAGTCGAGCTCGGCCAGGTGCGAGGAGAGGCCCTTCTGGTACTCCTTGTCGGTCTGGATGTGGACGCTGTCCTCGCCGGAGAGGACGAAGACGTCTTCCTCCTCCTTGTGGGCCGGCTCCAGGTCGGGCATGCCCCCGGGGTGCTTGAGCTCGTTGATCTGCTCCATGAGCTCTTCGTGGTCGAAGGAGATCTCGATATTGGTCTTTTCGTGGCCGCTCAGGTCGAGCAGGCGCTCGTCGTTGGGCTTGAGCTTGGTGAGCTTCTCCAGCAGGGCCTTGTGCTCCTCCTCGCGGTTCTCCTGCTTGTAGAGGCCCAGCAGCTCGATGCCCTCGTTGAGGAGCCCCTCGGTGTCGTTCACCATCTGGCAGACGTCGAAGAGCCGCAGGCGGATCTCCAGGTTGCGCGGGAAGGCGTTCTGGGCGTTGCGCAGCAGCTCGATGGCCTTGGGGAACTGGTTGGCCTTGATCGCCGCCTCGATGTTGCGCATCTGGAAGGAGATGAACTCGCGCTCCTGGCGGCGGCTCTGGTCCTCGGCCGAGGGCGGGGCGTTGAGCCGGGCCAGCTGCTCCTGGTAGGCGTAGGGCGAATCGGAGATCTCGATCAGCTGCTGCAGCACCTGGCGCAGCTCGTTCTCCATGCGCCGCCCCTCGTAGATGGGGATCAGGGACTCGAACAGGGCGATCAGGGAGTTGGTCTTGCCGGTGGCCTTGAAGATCTCGGCCAGCTTGTTGAGGGCCGGCAGGTACGTGTTGTTGGTGGTGATGATGAAGCGCAGCAGCGAGTTGGCCTCGTCGTACTTTCCGTCGGCGATGAAGGCGTCGACGGTCGGCAGAAAGAGCTGGAAGGCCTTGTCGAACTCCTCGCGCTGCAGGTAGACCTTGCCCAGCTTCATGATCACTTCGGTCTCGGAGGGGTCGATCTCGGCCACCTGCTTGAAGATGGCCTCGGCCTCGGCCGACTGGTTGTTCTTGAAGTAGAGCTCGCCCAGCGTCTTGAGCAGGTTGAGGTGCTTGTTGATGTCGGGGCCCAGGTTGCGCAGCAGCTGGATGGCGGAGCTCTCCTTTCCCTGGGCGATGTAGCAGGCGATGAGCTTCTCGAAGACGCGCAGGTTGCGCACCTTGTTGTAGGTGTCGAGCAGCAGCTCCTCCGCCTGGGGGTACTCCTTTTTCTTGATGAAGATGTCGGCGGCGCCCAGGAACTCGGTGACCGCCTCCTCCTTCATGTTCTCCTTGAGGTAGCCGTTGGCCAGAACCAGCCGCATCTTGGTGTTGGTGCGGTCGAACTCCAGGATCCTCTTGTAGACGTTGAGCGCCTTGCGCTGGTTGTTCTGGCGCTTGTACTCCTCCGCCAGCTCCAGGTAGATCTGCTTGGCGTCCTGCACCAGCCCCTGCTTGGAGTAGAGGTCGGCCAGCTTGAAGGTGATGGCCTCGTTTTGCGGGTCGAGCTGGGTGATGCGCTTGTACATCGCCGTGGCGCGCGGGAAGAAGCCCTCTTTCAGGTAGTAGTCGGCGATCCAGGCGAACTGGGCGATGGCCTCCTTCGTGCGGTTGAGGCGGATGAGCATGTCGCCGATGATGCGGCGGGTTTCCAGGTCGTCGGCCTTGATTTCCAGGATGCGCTGGTACTCCTTCAGCGCCTGCTCGATACGGCCCGCGCGGAAAAGCTTCTGCGCGTTGTTGGCGATCTTGATCCTGTTTTCTGCCGACATGTCAGTGCACGAATGTCGCCCGATGGAAGGGCGTTACCCCGATCAATGATAGCATACTTTGGTGGTGATGGGTAGGATAGCCCTTGTTTTGGTCCAGGCGGTAGGCGGGGAAGTGGGGGGCCATGGCCGCCAGCAGGTCGTCGCGGAAGACCTTGGCGATGATGGAGGCGGCGGCGATGGAGAGCGACCGGGCGTCGCCGTGGACGATGCCGCGGCCCGGCAGGCCCAGGAACTCCGGGTCGATGGCGTCGACCAGCAGGTAGTCGGGGCGGCGCGGCAGCTTGGCCACGGCCATGGCCATGGCGCGGCGGGTGGCCCGCAGGATGTTCAGTTCGTCGATCTCGTCGTTCCAGCACCAGCCGATGGCGCAGGCGGCGGCGTGGCGGTAGATGAAGCCGGCCAGCTCGCGGCGGCGGGCGGGGGAGAGCTTCTTGGAGTCGTCGATGCCCGGGTGCAGGTGTCGCGGGTCGAGGATGACCGCCCCGGCCACGACCGGGCCGAACAGGGCGCCGCGGCCCACCTCGTCCAGGCCGCAAATGTCCCGCCTGCCCGCCTTGAGGAGCTCTTCCTCGAAGGCGAAGCGGACCATGCTACTGGCGGAGCTCCTTGAGCCGGGAGGCCTTGCCCTTCAGCTTGCGCAGGTAGTAGAGCTTGGCGCGGCGCACGCGGGTGTGGCGCTTCACCTCGATCTTCTGCACCAGCCGGGACTCGAGCGGGAAAATGCGCTCCACGGAGATTCCGAAAGAGGTCTTGCGCACGGTGATGGTGCGGGCGACGCCGCTGTTCTTGAGGGCGATGACCGTTCCCTCGTAGGTCTGGATGCGCTCCTTGCCCGACTCGATGACGCGGTAGGAAACCTTCACCTCGTCGCCGGTCTTGAGGGCGGGGATGTCTTCGCGCAGGCCCAGCGGGGATCCCGCGGTGACGGGCGCCGGCGCGGCGCTATCGGCAGCGGCAGTCTTCTCTTTCTTCTTCACGTCCATGGTTCCACTCCTTCAGGGTATGGAAATCTCCGGAGATCAGCCGACATTGTACACCTTTTTGGGGAAAAATTCAACGCGCCGGCGGTCCGCGCCGTGGGGAAGGCGGAGCCGGGGCCGGCGCGCTTCGGGCGCCGGCCCCGGGGGTGCAACTACTTCAGGCGGTAGGTGAAGGCGATGTTGGGCACCAGGATCTTCATGCCGTGGGTGCCGGGCATCTTGCCGGTCAGCGGCGACACGTAGTCCTTGCCGTCCAGGTACTCGAAGCAGGCGTCGATGGAGAGCCTGCCGGAGCGGTAGCCGAAGCCGGCGGTGACGACCTTGTAGGAGATTTCCGGCAGCAGCACGTTCAGGGTGTCGGCCGGGGACGGCGACGGGTCGCTGTAGAAGCCGGCGCGCAGGGCGAACCGGTCGCTGATGGCGTACTCCGCGCCGACGCGCATCTGCCACTGGCTCGTCCAGTTCAGGTCGAAATCGTTGTCGAAGGCTTTGTTCAGCGGGTGGCCGGCGGTGGACTTGATGGCCTGCCAGGCGGGGTCGTTGTAGGTGATGCCGATGGTCTGGATCTTGCTCCAGTTGGTGTACTGGGCGTCGAGGGTCAGGGTCAGCTTGTCCACCGGCTTGACGGCCACGCCCATGCCCAGCCAGAGGGGCCAGGTGGTGCTGCGCTCGGCGTCGCTCTCGCCGCTCAGCCCGACCAGCGGGGCGCCGGCCATCTCGCCGGTGCCCTTGAAGGTCACCTTGGAGGGAATGCGCACGGTGGCGCCGAAGCTGAACCGGTCGTCCGGGCGGACCATGGCGCTGAAGGTGGCGCCCAGGGCGGTGCCGTGCAGCTTCTCGGTGTACTGGCCGTAGCCCGGGCGCTTGAGGTTGAGGATGCCGTAGTTGACGTTGAAGGAGGCGCCCAGGGAGACGACGTCGTTCACCTGCACGGCGATCACCGGGCAGATGGTGGCGATGGCCATCATGCTCTCCCACTTGAGGTTCTGCCCGCTGGCCAGCAGGGCCAGGTCGGCGCCGTCCCACTTCGCGCCGGTGCCCGACGGCACGTAGACGGCCAGGCCGACGACCACCTTGTCGTTCAGCGGTTTGATGAAGCCCAGCGAGCCCGAGGGGTAGACCGAGGCCTTGGTCTGGGCGTCGATGCCGTAGAGGGGCAGCTGGTAGGTGCCGGTGGGGATGAGGTTGGTCTCGAACAGGAACAGGGTCGGCGACTTGATCTGGGTCAGGCCGGCCGGGTTCCAGAAGACGGCGCTGTAGTCGTCGGCCAGGCCGATGAAGGCGCCGCCCATGGCGATGGCCTTGGAGCCCACGCCGTTGAGGTTGAGGCCGTTGGCTGCCAGGCCGGTGGCCAGGAGCATGGCGGCGGTCGCTGCGAGAATCCGCTTGCCGATTGTCATGTGGTTTCCCTCCCGAGGGTTTTGTTAAAAAGTTTCTATATTACATCCGCCGCGAAAAGTCAATCCCGGGGCGCGATATCCCAGGCGGCCGAGAAGAAGCCGACCCAGTGCCGCAGGGAGAAGGGGGCGGTGATGCCGAAGCCGTCGCCGGCCAGCGGCAGCACCCCCAGCGAGCAGGTGTCCCCGTAGCGCAGCAGCCGGCCCCGCAGCGGCCGGCCCAGGGCGGCGCGGGCCACCCGGTCGGCGACCAGCAGCCCCAGGGGAATGGAGAACTTGCCGCACCAGGTCGTGCGGCCCCCGTCGCGGGGGGTGGCGCCCCAGAGCTCGCCGGCCAGGGCCTGCAGGCGGCGGGCGGACAGCGGGCCCTCGAGATGGTCGCGGATCAGGCGCCGGTCGTTGGCGGTGGCCGCCCGGTGGCCCGCCTCCCCCTCCCCGAAACAGGTGTTCTGGAAATCGGGGCCGTAGTGGTTGGCGTCGGCGGAGACCAGGATGACGGCGTCGCGCCCCAGCTGCAGGTTCTTCTCCCGCAGGTACCCGGCGACGATCGGCGCCAGCCGGCCGGCCAGCTCCTCCATGCGCCGGAACGGCATGGCCGTGACCATGACCGGGGTGATGGCCACCTCGCGGCTGCCGTGCTGCAGGAAGGGCAGCAGCGCCTCGATGGAGTGCTCCAGCTCGTGCGCCCGGTCGCTCACCACGGTGTCGCCGGGAGCCAGCCCGGCGCGGATGCGCTCGCGCAGGGGGGACACCGGCACCGGGCCGTAGGGGCCGGTCCAGGCGGTGTACGCGTCCAGCAGCAGCACTCCCTCGGGGTCGCCGATCTCCCGGCGCACGGCGGCGTGGGTGACGCCGAAGACGATGGCCTCGCGGACCCGGAGGGAGCGGAAAAGGGGGAAATAGACCGGACCGGCGTAGAGGTAATCGTCGTGGGGAGAAACCGCCGCCACCGGCGCGGCGGGGGCGGCAACCTCCGGGCCGGCCCGTTCCTCCAGGCAGGCGACCAGCCGGGCCATGGCCGCCGGCGTCCAGCAGAAACCGACCGGGTCGCGCACCGGGCGCTCGCCGGCGGACGGCAGCAGGGCGGCGGCCAGAGGCAGCAAAAGCAGCGGCAGCGCTCGTCGTGGGCTCATGGCCGGATGGTAGCACGGGGAGGAGGCCCTGTCACGCCGGCGGCGACTCCTTGACGGCGGCCGGCCGCGTGAGTAGAATACGGGGCATGGCACCGCTCAGCGAATCGGAGCGGGACATCCTGGAGATGGCCTGCGAAGCGAACGAGAACGTCACCCTCCTGAAGGAGGACGGCGAGGCGCCATCGGTCTACAAGAGCCGGATGCTGCAGTTCGACCCGGCGGCGAAGACGCTCATCGTCGACGAGCCCTCGGCCGATTCTCCCGGCGCCCGGCCGCTGGCGCGCGGCGAGTCCATCGACGTGTTCTTCGAGGTCAAGACCCTGCGCTTCATCTTCTCCACCCAAATCGCCGGCCACACCACCTTCCGGCTGCGGAACCGCGAGATCCGGGCCATGGCGCTGGGGATTCCCGGCGCGCTCCGCGACGGCGAGCGGCGCGACTACTTCCGCGTGGACGCCCCCAAGAGCCCGGTCATTGCCGTCACCTTCCGCATCCACAAGGGCGGCGCCGACCGGCCGGTGATGTCGGCGGTGCTGGAGCACGCGCCCGAGCTCTTCGAGACCCGCCTGGAAGACATCTCCGGCGGCGGCCTGGCCATGAGCGGCCGGCCGGCCATCGACCTGGACAAGGGCGACCTGGTCGCGGCCAGCTTCGCCCTGCGCCCGGAAGGGCCGGCGCTGGAGATGTGGGCCGAGGTGCGCTACCGCAAGACGCTGCCCACCGGCGACAGCCTGTGGGGGGTCATGTTCCTGTCCGAGTCGCGCAACCCCCAGCTGCATGCCCAGCGCAGCCGCATCATGCGCTACGTGATCGACCGCCAGCGGGAGCTGCTGTTCAAATGATCCGGGTCCGCTTCGCCCCCTCGCCGACCGGCTACCTCCACGTGGGCGGCGCGCGCACCGCCCTGTTCAACTTCCTGTTCGCCCGCCACCACGGCGGCGCCTTCCTCCTGCGCATCGAGGACACCGACCGCAAGCGCTTCCAGCAGGAGGCCCTCGACGAGATCTTCGCCTCGCTGCGCTGGCTGGGGCTGAACTGGGACGAGGGCCCGGAAGCGGGCGGCCGGGCCGGCCCCTACTTCCAGTCGCAGCGCACGGACCTCTACCGCCGCCAGGCGGACGAATTGCTGGCCCGGGGCGGCGCCTATCGCTGCTTCTGCAGCGAGGAACGGCTGGCCGCGCTGCGCCAGGAGCAGGAGCGGCAGGGCCTGGCCGGCGGCGCCGGCTACGACCGCCGCTGCCGCTCGCTGGCGCCCTCCGAGGTCGAGGCCCGCTTGGCGGCGGGGACGGCCCACGTCGTGCGCCTGAAGGTGCCCGACGACCGGCCGGTGGTCTTCCACGACCTGATCCGCGGACGCATCGAGACCGCCAGCGGCGTGCTCGACGACCAGGTGCTGCTGAAGTCGGACGGCTTCCCCACCTACCACCTGGCCAACGTGGTGGACGACCACTTGATGGAGATCAGCCACGTCATGCGCGGCGACGAGTGGATCTCCTCCACCCCGCGCCACGTGCTGCTCTACGAGGCCTTCGGCTGGACGCCGCCGCTCTTCGCCCACCTGCCGGTGATCCTGGCCCCCGGCGGCGGCAAGCTGTCCAAGCGCAAGGGCGCCGCCTCCGTGCTCGACTTCCAGCGCAACGGCTTCACCCCCGAGGCGCTGGTCAACTTCCTGGCCCTGCTGGGCTGGAACCCGGGGGGCGACCGCGAGCTGATGGCCATGGACGAGATGATCGCCGGCTTCAGCCTGGAGCGGGTGACGCCCAAGGCGGCGGTGTTCGACGAGGCCAAGCTGGAGTGGATGAACGGCCACTACCTGCACCAGCGGCCCGCCGCCGAGCTGCTGCCCGAGGTGGAGCGGCGCTGGCGGGCGTCCGGGCTGGTCGGCGCGGAACGCCCCGCCGGCGACCCCTACCTGCTGCGGGTGGTGGAGCTGATGAAGGACCGCGCCCGGCGCGTCGTCGAGATCGCCGACCAGGCCGCCTACTTTTTCTCCGACCCCGGTCTCTACGAGGAGGGGGCGGCGCGGAAGCACTTCAAGCCCGAGGCGCGCGCGGTGCTGGCGGCGCTGGCCTCCGGGCTGGCCGCCGTGGAGCCGTTCTCCGCCCCGGCGCTGGAAGAGATGTACCGCCGCCAGGCGGAGGCGATGGGCCTGTCCGCCGGCAAGCTGATCCACCCCACCCGGCTGGCGGTCTCCGGCGTCTCCGGCGGCCCCGGGCTGTTCGAGCTGCTGGAGACCCTGGGCCGCGAAACCGTGCTGCGCCGGCTGCAGGCCGCGCAGGCCTGGCTGGAGCGGCAGCCGGGGCAGCCGGCCTGAGGCCGGGGCGAACCGTGAAACGAGACGAGAGGGAGACCGCCACATGGCGCCACAGGAACTGACCCCCGGGCCGCACTTCATCCGCCAGATCATCGCCGAGGACCGTCGCGCCGGCAAGCACGGCGGCCGCGTGCACACCCGCTTCCCCCCCGAGCCCAACGGCTACCTGCACATCGGCCACGCCAAGTCGATCTGCCTCAACTTCGGCCTGGCCGCCGAGAACGGAGGGCTGTGCAACCTGCGCTTCGACGACACCAATCCCAGCAGGGAGGAGGTGGAGTACGTCGAGTCGATCCAGCGCGACGTGCGCTGGCTGGGCTTCGACTGGCAGGATCGCCTGTTCTACGCCTCCGACTACTTCGAGACGCTCTACCGGTACGCCGAGCACCTGGTCCAGACCGGGTACGCCTACGTCGACCAGCTCAGCGCCGAGGAGATCCGCCAGCATCGCGGCACCCTCACCGAACCGGGCCGGCCGTCCCCGCACCGCGACCGGCCGGCCGCGGAGAGCCTCGACCTCTTCCGGCGCATGCGCGCCGGCGAATTCGCCGACGGCGCCTGCGTGCTGCGCGCCCGCATCGACATGGCCTCGCCCAACGTCAACCTGCGCGACCCGGTGCTCTACCGCATCAAGCGCGAGAGCCACCACCGCACCGGGGACGCCTGGTGCATCTACCCGATGTACGACTACGCCCACCCCGTCTCCGACGCCCTGGAGGGCATCACCCACTCCATCTGCACCCTGGAGTTCGAGGACCACCGGCCGTTCTACGACTGGGTGCTGGCCCACACCCCGGTGCCCCACCAGCCCCGGCAGATCGAGTTCGCCCGCCTCAACCTCTCCTACACCGTGATGAGCAAGCGCAAGCTGCTGGATCTGGTGCAGACGGGGGTCGTGCGCGGCTGGGACGACCCGCGCATGCCGACCATCGCCGGGCTGAGGCGGCGCGGCTACAGCCCGGAGGCCATCCGCGCCTTCGCCGAGGTGATCGGCGTGGCCAAGCGCGAGAGCATGGTCGACGTGGCCCTGCTCGAGCATTGCCTGCGCGAGGACCTGAACCGCGCCGCGCCCCGGCGCATGGCCGTGCTGCGGCCGCTCAAGGTGGTGATCGAGAACTACCCGGTTGGGCAGGTGGAGTGGTTCGACGCCGAGAACAATCCCGAGGACCCGCAGGCCGGCGCGCGCAAGATCCCCTTCTCCCGGGAGATCTGGATCGAGCGGGAGGACTTCCGCGAGGACCCGCCGAAGAAATTCTTCCGCCTGGCCCCGGGCCGCGAGATCCGCCTCAAGCACGCCTACTACGTCCGCTGCACCGGCGTGGTCAAGGACGCGGGTGGCGAGATCCGGGAGCTGCGCTGCGCCTACGACCCGGAGTCGCGCGGCGGCTGGACGAAAGACGGCCGCAAGGTGCTGGGCACCTCCCACTGGGTCTCGGCGGCGCACGCCTCGGAGGCCGAGGTGCGCCTCTACGACCGCCTCTTCACGGTCGAGGACCCCGCCGGGACCGAGGGGCGCGACGTCAGGGAGTTCCTCAACCCGGCCTCGCTCCAGGTCCTGTCCGGCTGCATGGTGGAGCCCTCCCTGGCCGAGGCCGCCCCCGGGAGCCGCTTCCAGTTTCTGCGCCAGGGCTACTTCTGCTGCGACCCCGACTCCCGCCCCGGCAAGCCGGTGTTCAACCTCACCGTCAACCTGCGCGACGCCTGGGCCCGGATCGAGAAGTCGCGGCAGGAGACGTGACCGCGGCCGACGTTGGCGAACGGAGCGGGCGCCGGCTCCCGGGTCGTCCCGGCCGTCCCCGAACAGGAGGGCCGGATGGCGGGGGCTGACCCGGGCCGCAATCTCCGCCGGCTGCTGGCCATGAAGTTCCTGGGCGACTTCCTGCCCATCGCCCCGGTGCTGGTTCCCTACTACAAGGCCAACGGCCTGGACTCCACCCAGATCTTCACCATCCAGGCCATCTTCCACCTGGCGGTGCTGCTGCTGGAGGTGCCCTCCGGCTACCTGGCCGACGTGATCGGGCGCCGCAAGACCCTGGTTTTCGGGGCCCTCTTCTTTCCGCTGGGGATGGCCGCCTATGCCGCCGGGCGGGGCTTCGCCGCTTTCGTTCTGGCCGAGGCGGTGCTGGCCGTCTCCGTCTCCATGCGCACGGGCTGCGACTCGGCCCTGCTGTTCGACTCGTTGAAGGCGCTGGGGCGGGAGGAGGAGTACAAGCGCTTCGAGGGGCGCTGCGCGCTGCTGGCCCGCGCCGGCACGGCCGTGTCGTCGGTGGGCGGGGGGGCGGCCGCGTCGCTCTTCCTGCGCCTGCCGTTCCTGGCCAACGCGGCCTCCGCCCTGCTCATGCCGCCGCTGGCCTTCACCCTGGTGGAGCCGGAGCGCGAGGCGCGCCGTTCGGCCAACCCGCTGCGCGACCTGCTGCTCATCTGCCGCCGCTGCCTGGCCGACCCCCGCACCCGGCCGGTGGTCCTCTTCTGCGGCCTGCTCATGGCCTGCCAGCTGACCGGGCTCTGGGCCTACTTCCTCCTCTACCGGGAGCTGGGCATCGGGGTGGGCTGGTTCGGCGTCCTGTTCGCCCTCTACCAGCTGGCCGGGGCCCTGGGCGGCGGCTGGGCGCACGCCTGGGGCGAGCGTCTCGGGTCGCAGACCATGCTGGCGCTGGCGCTGCTCAGCCCCCTCTTCTTCCTGCTGCTCGGGCTCTTCCCGAGCGCCTGGCTGCTGCCGCTGGTGCCGGCCAACGCCCTGCTCTGGAACCTGGCCTACCCCGTGCTGCTCGAGAAGCTCAACCGGGCCGTCTCCTCCGACGTGCGCGCCACCGTCCTCTCGCTGGCCTCGATGGCCGGCAGCGTCGCCTTCATCCTGGTCTCGCCGCTCTTCGGGCGGCTGGCCGACGGGGTCTCCCTCTCCGCGGCCTTCGTGGCCCTGGGCGGGTTCTTCCTCCTGGCGGGGGCGCCGCTGGTCGCCGCCATGCGGCGCCGCGATCCGGCGGCGTGACCCCGGGGGCCCCGCCGGGGATCCTCCTTTACATCCGCGGGGCGGGCTGGTACAATGGCCGTCCGCCCGGAAGCGGAGAGGCGGGGACATGCTGATCCCGTTGAAGGACTACAATCCCACCCGGCGCCTGGCCGTCGTCACCATCGCCCTGATGGTCGCCAACGTCGCCGTCTTCCTCCACCAGTCCTACCTCTCGTCCGCCTGGCGGCGACAGCCCCTGGTGACGGCCGACATGCGCGCCTACCGGTGGCCTTCCAGCCTGCAGTACCACGTGGCCCGCGGCGGCATGGTGCCGCGCGAAATCGTTACCCTGCGCAACGTGGAGGTGCCGCTCGGCGTGGACGCCTGGGGGCGGACCATCGCCTACGGGCGCGTCGACCCGCCGCTGCCCACCCTGTTCGGCTCCCTGTTCATGCACGGCGGCTGGATGCACCTGCTGGGCAACATGCTGTTTCTGTGGATCTTCGGCAACAACGTGGAGGACCACCTGGGACGGGTGCGCTTCCTGCTCTTCTACCTCGCCTGCGGCGTCGGCTCGAGCCTGGTGCACGTGGCGTTCCACACCGATTCGCTGGTGCCGGTGATCGGGGCCAGCGGGGCGGTGTCGGGGGTGATGGGCGCCTACATGCTGCTCTACCCGACGGCGCGCCTGCGCTCGCTGCTGTTCATCCTGATCTTCGTCACCTTCGTCGACGTGCCGGCGGTGGTCTTCCTGGTCATCTGGTTCCTGTCGCAGTTCTTCCTGGCGCCCGACTCCGGCATCGCCTGGCTGGCCCACGTCGGCGGATTCGCCCTGGGCATGCTGCTGCTGAGGGCGGGCACGCGGCGCGCGCCCCCGCCGCCGGTCGCCGCCGACCCGGGCCCCTTCGCGTGAACGGACGCCCGCCCGGCGGGCGGGGAGGAGAGGAGACATGAGCAAGCGCAACCTGAACAGCCCGGCGGCGCCGGCGCCGGTCGGCCCCTATTCGCACGCCGTCCACCACGGCGGGCTGCTGTTCCTTTCCGGCCAGATCGGCCTCGACCCGGCCAGCGGCCAGCTGGTCGGCGGCGGCGTCGCCGCCGAGGCCGGGCAGGCGCTGAAAAACGCCCTGGCCGTGCTGGATGCGGCCGGGGCCGGCGCGGCCGACGTGCTGAAGGCCACCGTCTTCCTTCGCGACATGGCCGATTTCCAGGCCGTCAACGAGGTGTACGCCCGGTTCTTCGCCGCCCCCTACCCGGCCCGCTCCGCGGTCGCCGTCGCCGGCCTGCCCCGGGGCGCGGCGGTGGAGATCGAGCTCATCGCCCGCGACCCGGCCGGCAGCTAGGCCCGCCCGCCTTTCCTTGCCCGCTTCTCCGCTGCTCGAGGTGCGTCGCCTGGTGGTTTCCCCGCCCGACCGCCCGCAGGCGGCGGTCCTGCGCGGGGTAAACCTGGAAATCGCCTCCCGCGGCGTCACCGCCCTGGTCGGCGAGTCGGGGAGCGGCAAGACCACGCTGGCCCGCGCCGTCGCCGGCCTGCTGCCGCCCGGGCTGCGCATCTCAGGCGGGGAGATCCGCATCGCCGAGCCGGGCGCCGCGCTCTTCTACTGCCCGGCCAACGCCGGCGCCTCCCTCAACCCGGCGCGGCGGGTCGGCGCCCAGCTGGGCGAGGGGGGAGAGCGCCTGGCCGCGGCCGCCGGCCGCTGGCTGTGGCGGCTCGGCTGCCGGGACCTGCGCCGCCTGTGGCGCGCCTTCCCGCGCGAGCTGAGCGGCGGCGAGGCGCAGCGGGCGCTGTTGGCCCTGGCCCTGGCCCGGCGACCCCGCCTGCTCATTCTGGACGAGCCCGGCGCCGGGCTCGACGGGAAAGCGCGGGACGCGCTGGCTGCCCTGCTGGAGGAGGTCGCCGTCGCGGCGGCGGTCTGGGTCCTGTCCCACGACCTGCGGCTGGTCAGGGGCCTGGCGCGGGTCGTCCAGGTCATGGCCGGCGGCGTCGTCGTCGAGCGCGGGCCGGCCGCGGAGGTGTTCGCCGCCCCCCGTCACCCCCACACGGCCGAGCTGCTGCGATGCGCCGGCCTGCGGCCATGACCTTTCCGCGCTTCGAACTGCGCGGCGTCAGCCGCCGCTTCCCGCGCCGCGACGGCCGGCCGGGAACGGTGGCGGCGCTGGAGGGCGTCAGCCTGGTCCTGGCCGACGGGGAGGCGACCTCGCTGTGCGGGCCCACCGGCGCCGGCAAGTCCACGCTGGCGCGGTTGCTGCTGGGCCTGGAGCAAGCGGACGAGGGCGAGGTGCTGCATTGGGGCAGGCCGCTGGCCGGATGGCCCCGCCGCGGCTTCCTGCGCCGCAACCAGATGGTCTTCCAGAACCCGCACCTGGCGGTCAACCCGGGCTTCCGGGCGGAGCGCATCGCGGCCGAGCCGCTGCGCATCGCCGGGATGGACCGGCGGGAGGCGCTCCGGCTGGCGGGCGAGGCGCTGGAGGCGGTGGGGCTCCCGCCCGAATGCCGGCCCCGCTATCCGGCCGAGCTGTCGGCCGGGCAACTGCAGCGCGTCACCCTGGCGCGGGCGCTGGTGCTGGAACCGTCGTTCCTGGTGCTCGACGAACCCTTTTCCTGCCTGGACGAGATCGCCATCGCCCGGCTCCAGGAGCTGCTGGCCGGGCTGCGGAAGGAGCGGCGCCTGGGCATGCTGCTCGTCTGCCACAACCCGCGCCATGCCGCGCAACTGGCCTCGCGCCACCTCCGTCTGGAGGCGGGGCGGCTGGAGGCCGGCGGTTCCCCCTAGCCGCGGTCGCCGGGATCAAGGGCAACCGGCGCCCAGAAAGCGACGGCGGTAGTAGGAGAGGGTCTGCCGGCGGTGCTCGTCGCCGTGCGGCTCGAGGGTGACCGTGAAGGGGGAGGGCAGGCGGGCCAGCAGGCGGCGGGCCGCGGCCCAGTCGATGTCGCCCTGGCCCAGCGGCAGGTGATCGTCCTCGCGGCCGTCGTTGTCGTGCAGGTGGAAGTGGAGGTGGCCGGCGGGCTGCAGGCGCGACAGCCAGGCGCGGACCGATATGCGGCCGAAGACCCGGTGGTGGCCGAAGTCGAAGCAGTGGACGAGGCGCGGGCTGGCCACGGCGGCCACCAGCCGGACGAGCAGGTCCGGGTCGGGGTCGGCGACGTTCTCGATGGCGATGAGCGGCCCGCCGGGTTCGCCCCCCAGCAGCCGTTGGAAGAAATCGGCGGCGCGTTCCAGCCAGGCGGCGGGCTGATGGCGGTAGTAGATCGGCTCGAAGTTGGGGTGCATGACCACCAGCCGGGTGCCCCAGTCGGCGGCCAGGTCCATGGTCTTGGCCATCTTGGCCAGGGCCACGCGGCGGACGGCGGCGTCGAGGCTGCCCGGCAGGACGTCGATGAACGGCGCGTGCAGGGTGTGACGGGCGAAGCGGGACGCCAGCCTGCGGGCGCGGAGGCGCTTGGAGCGGTCCAGGGCGTCCAGCGCCGCGTTGCCGACGGCGATCTCCGGGGCCAGCCCGGCGGCCTCCAGGCCGTCCGCCTCGCGCGCGAGCCGGTCCAGCGGCACGCGCACGTAGAAGTCGTCAAACGGCATGGTCGCGGGGGCCCCCCTGCAGAAGCCGGCGCACCTGGTAGGAGAGCTGCTCGATCTTGAACGGCTTGGGAATGAAATGGTCGATCGGGCCGTGGAACACGTTGCTTTCCAGGTACTCCCGGGTGTAGCCGCTGGCGATCAGGATGCGGACGCCGGGATCGAGCTCGCGCATCTTGCGGGCGGCCTTGTCGCCCGACATGACCGGCATCTCGATGTCCAGGATGACCAGGTCGATGCGCTGGCGGTGCTCGCCGAAAACGGCCATGGCCTGCTCTCCGTTTTCGGCGGTCAGGCACTCGAGGCCGATGGTCTTCAGCATGTCGCTGCCGATCTCGCGCACCACCTCCTCGTCGTCCACCAGCAGCACCGTCCCCTCCAGCGGCGTCAAGGCGCCCTCTTCCGCCGTCGGCAGGACCGGTTGCAGGGCGTCCTGGCTGAGCGCCGGCAGCAGGATGCGGAACGCCGTGCCCTTGCCGATCGCCGACTCCACGTCGATGTGGCCGTGATAGTCGACGATGATCTCGCGCACCATGGCCAGCCCCAGGCCGGTTCCCTTGCCCTTGCCCTTGGTGGTGAAGAACGGCTCGAACACCTTCTGCAGGTTTTCCGGCGAGATGCCGTGGCCGTTGTCCTGGATCGTCACCCGGACGTACTGGCCGTCGATGAGCTGGGCGTGACCCTGGACGATCTCCAGCTCGGTGCGGATGGTGATGCCCGGGTCGGCCGTCTTCTCCACCGCGTCCCGGGCGTTGAGAATGAGGTTGATGAGCGTCTGCGAAATCCGGGTCTTGTCGGCGTTCAGCAGCAGCTTGCCGGCGGCCAGCTGCAGGTCGACGCGCACGGTGCGCAGGTTGAAGGAGATGAAGTCGATCGATTCCTTGAGGATCTCGTTGACGTCGACGATCTCCTTTTCGGTCAGCTTCTTGCGCGAGTAGTTGAGGATCTGGCCGATCAGGTTCGAGGCGCGCTCGCTGGAGTTGATGATGGTGGTGACGTACTTCTTCAGCTTGGGATCGGTGCCGATCTTCTTGTCCAGCAGCGAGGCGTAGCCGAGGATGCCGGAGAGCACGTTGTTGAAGTCGTGGATCATGCCGCTGGCCAGCACGCCCAGCGACTCCATCTTCTGGGCCTGCAGCAGCGACGACTCGAGCCGCTTCAGCTCGGAGAGGTCCTCGATGTGCACGACCACGCCGCTCTGCTCGGCGGTGGTGACGGGGTAGAACGTCAGGTTGGCGACGATGAAGTTCTCGTCCCCGACCATCAGCTTCTCGTCGGCGTGGAAGGAGGTCTTCTTGAGGATCATCGCCTCGTGGATGGCGTCCCGGTAGCGGGCGAAGGGCAGGCGCAGGTCGAACAGGTTCTTGCCGAAGGCCACCTTGAACGAGATGCCCAGCATCTTTTCCGCCGACTGGTTCCAGGTGGTGACGACGTGGTCGCTGTTGACGGAGATGACCGCGAAGGGGGAGGCGTTGATCAGCTTCTGCATGAAGCCCTGCAAGGCGTGCAGCTGGCCGGTCAGGTTGCGCCACTCCGAGATGTCGCGCAGCAGCAGGATGGCCCCGATGCGCCGTCCGCCGCTGACCAGCGGCTCGATCACCAGGTCGACGAACGTCTCCTCCTCCGCGAAGGGGTTGAGGGTGTTGATCTGGTTGAAGCCCGGGCCGCTGGCGATGACGTTGCGCACCTGCTCGTCGAAGCCGTTCTCGACCGATCGCTTGGGCAGGAAGTGCATCAGCGGCTGGCCGACGGCCTGGGCGTGGAGACGGTCGCGGGCCTGCTTGTTGATGAAGGTGATCCGCAGCTGGGGGTCGACGATCAGGATCATCTCCGGGATCGAGGTGAAGACCTGCTGCGAGAAGGCGATCTGGTTGCGCAGGTCGGTCTCGGCCCGCTTGCGCCCGGTGATGTCGGCGATGACGGCGACATAGCCGCTCGGGCGGCCTCCTCCGTCGACGGTCCGGGCCACGGACATCTCCACCTCCAGCTTCTCGCCGGAGGGGAGGGTCAGCCGCGTTTCGTGGTTGATGAGCGAGTCCTGCTGCGCCAGCAGCGCCGGCAGGTCGGCGAGGAAGGCCGGGTCGAGGAAGTCGGCCGCGTGCCGCTGCGCCGGGGCCTCGCCCGCCGGCAGGCCGAGCCGCTTCAGGCCGTAGTCGTTGATGCGGGTCAGCCGCAGTTGCGGGTCCAGGGTGACGACGATGAACTGGGCCGTGCGCAGCAGGGTCTCGGTCCGTTCGTCGGCCTGGCGCGCCTCGTCGGCGGCGTCGCGGAGCTGGACGAAGACGCTGTCGATGGCGGCGAACAGCCGGTTGATCTCGGAGAGGGGCGTGCGCCGCCGGCGCGGGGCGCCGCGCGGGCGATCGCCGCTTTGCCCCAGGCTGTGGCCCAGCTCGTGCAGCGGCTTCAGGAACGAGAAATGGAGGAACAGGAGCACCAGCAGCAGCAGCACGGCCAGGCCCCCGGCGAACAGCCACAGGCTGGCGTCGGCGGCGCGCCGGCCGGCGCGGGTCATGCGGGCGACGTCGATGAGGAAGAAGTAGCGCCAGCCGGTGTCGGGCTGGCGACGGCTGAGCGCCAGCACGCGTCTCCCGGCCCGCGAGAAGAACCGCTCGCTGAAGGGGCGCTCGCGGGCGGCCGCGGTGACCTGCCGCGCCACCGGGTCGCGCAGCAGGGCGTCGAAATCGGGGGGGCGGCCGCTGACCGGCGGCTGGCGGTAGGCGGCGGCCAGGTCGGGGTGCAGGATGACGCCCAGGGCGGCGTCGGTGATGAACAGCCCGGTGCCGGGCAGGATGCGGTCCGGGCGGATGTCGTCCAGCAGCTGTTCGACCGCGATGTCGTGCCCGGAAACGCCCAGCGAGCGGTTGTCGCGGACGACCGGGGCGCGCAGGCTGACCATCCATTTCTTCAGGGTGCGGTCGTAGTAGAAGCCCGACATGCGGGGTTCGGGGGACGGCGGCGGCGGGGGGGCGTTCGGGGCCGGGTCCGCGGCGGCGGCGCCGGGGGGAGCCGGCCGGGGCTCGTTCTCCATCGCCCATTGCGCGGGCAGGACGGCGGTCCAACCCTCGCGGGAGATGAAATAGGTGTCGAAAACGGAGCGCCCCAGGGCCTGCGTGTAGGTTCGCAGGCGCGGATAGGCGCCGGCCACCCGGCGCGGCCCCTCCTCGGGGGTGTCGGGGCGCCGCAGCAGCAACCCCAGCGACTCCGCGCCGGAGCCGATCTGCAGCCGCCGGATGCCGCCCTGCTGGAGGAAGGTGACGGTGTTGTCCGGCTCGCCGCCCAGCGCCTCGGCCCACAGCCGGGTGCTGTTGCGGGCGATCTGCCGCCGCATGCGCCAGGAGTCGTCCTGGTTCTCCATGACCGCGGTGAACAGCAGCCGACCCTTCTCGAGCAGGTCCTCCTCCAGCCAGCGGCGCTGGACGGTCTCCCGCAGCAGCAGGCTGCCGCCGGCCGCCAGGGCCACCAGCACGCCGGCCGCCAGGAGGAGCTTGAGGGTGAGGCGCTTCATGAACCGGGCGTCAGCGGGTCGGCCCCTCCGCCGCCGGCACCGGGACGTCGGGCTCGGTCACGCCCGCGATCGCCTGGCGGATGGGGAAGGTGCCGACTTTCACGTAGCCCGACCCCTGGGTCTTGGCGAACAGTGTCAGCTCGATCTTTTTCCACTCCGGGAGGTTGGCGAAGAAGGCCTGCTTCGAGGTGGCGGTGTAGCCGTTCCACGACTTCAGCTGGATGTCTTCGCTCTCGCCGCCGGGGGGCAGGGGGGTGCCCTTGAATACCTCGACATAGCCCGACCACATCCTCTCCTTGGTCTCCTGGTAGGAGAATTCGCCGTCGATGCAGAGGAAGGAGAGCGGCCGCTGGCCCCGGTTGCGGACCCGGAAGGTGAGGGACGGGACGATGATCACCTCGCCGTGCAGGCCCTTCTTGTCCACCCAGAGCGAGTCGCGCGGGACGATTTCGACCGAGCGGGCCACCTCGTCCTCGCTCCATATTTCCTTCACGGTCGTCTTGTAGAAAACCAGGAACAGGACCACGCCGGCGATGGCGATGAAGGCGGCGAGCCAGAATTTCGGTCGCCGGTAGATTTTTTCGTCCCTCTCCAGGGCGGCGAAGGGATTCTCGTTCGCGCTCATGAACACCTCCCGAGCCTCTCCACTATATCCCAACGGCAAGTCGTTTGCAACGCCGGGGCGGCGGTGGCCGCGGGAGCCGAAAATTTGGTACAATGACGATTCGAGTCCGGAGGCTGACCATGGACAACCCGATTCGACTGGTGAAGCGGTGGACCGCCCGGGCCGCCGCGCTGCTGTGCCTGGTCGCCCTGGGCCCGGCCGCGGCGCGGCCGCGCAACGTCATCCTGATCATCGGCGACGGCATGGGGGTCGGCGCCGTCTCCGCCGCCCGGCAGGCGGCAGCCGGCGGTCTGCTGCTCGACTCCATGCCGGTCACCGGCCTGGTCACCACCCGCTCCCACGACAGGCTGGTGACCGACTCGGCCGCAGCCGGCACGGCGCTGGCCACCGGCTGCAAGACCGACAACGGCTTCATCGCCGTCGACCCGGCCGGGCGCGTCCTGCCCACCATCCTGGAACTGGCCCTCTCCCTGGGCAAGTCGGGCGGGGTGGTCACCACCGACCACGTCACCTCGGCCACGCCGGCGGCCTTCTACGCCCACCTGGACAACCGCGGGCGGCAGGAGGAGATCGCCGTTCTGCTGGCGGGCTCGAAGCTGACGGTGGCCATGGGCTCGGGGCGGCGCTACTTCGGCGTCCCCGGTTCGGGGCGTCTCCGCGGCGACGGCCGCGACGTGGCCGCCGAGGCGGCCCGCAACGGCTTCGAGGTGGTCCTCGACGCCGCCGCCATGGAGGCCAGCCGCGCCCCGCGCCTGCTCGGCCTTTTCCTCCTGGACGGCTCCGGCCCCTCGCTGGCTGCCATGCTCGCCCGCGGCGCGGCCCTCCTCTCCCGCAACCCGCGCGGTTTCTTCCTCATGGCCGAGTCCTGCCTGATCGACAAGGGCGGCCACGAGAACGACATCGAGCGCTCGCTCCGCGGCATGCGCGACCTCGAGGAGGCCCTGCGGGTGGCCCTGGATTTCTCCCGGAAGGACGGCCGCACCCTGGTCCTGGTCACGGCCGACCACGAGACCGGCGGCCTGGCCGTGCTCGATCCCGGCGCCGCCCACCCGCGCTTCACCCCGGGCTGGCTGACCCCGGAGCACACCGGCAACATGGTGCCCCTCTGGGCCCGGGGGCCGGGAGCGGAAAAGTTCTCCGGCACCCTCGACAACACCGAGATCCCCCGCCTCATTGCCTCCCTGTGGGGAAAGCGGCTGGAAGAATGCGGAAGCGGTAGGTAGCCGCCGCCCATCCGGAACCCCCATCGCCCGGCCATGGGCGGGGCCGAAAAAAAAAGGGGGGCCGTCGCCGGCCCCCCGGGGAAATCTGGATCAGGCTCGAATCAAACGACGCCGTAGGCCACCATGGTCTTGGCCACCTTGACGAAGCCGGCGATGTTGGCTCCGGACAGGTAGTCGCCCTTGGTTGCGTACTTCTCGGCGGCGTCCAGGCACTGCTTGTGGATGCTCTTCATGATGCCGTGCAGCTTCTGGTCGACCTCTTCCCGGCCCCAGTAGAGGCGCTGGCTCTGCTGCGCCATTTCCAGGCCGGAGGTGGCCACGCCGCCGGCGTTGGCGGCCTTGGCCGGGCCGTAGAGGACGTTGTTCTGCTGGTAGACGTGGATGGCGGCCAGGTTGGAGGGCATGTTGGCTCCCTCGGAGACCAGGAAGCAGCCGTTCTTGACCATGGCCGTGGCGTGCTCCTCGTTGATCTCGTTCTGGGTGGCCGAGGGGAACGCGCAGTCGATCTTCAGGCCCTGCTCCTTGATGACGTCCCAGACGCTCTTGCCCTCGAAGTACTTGGCGCCCTTGTACTGCGAGGCGTACTCCTTGATGCGGCCGCGCTTGACTTCCTTGAGGTCGATGACGTAGGCCAGCTTCTTGGCGTCGATGCCCTCCTCGTCCACGATGGTGCCGTTGGAGTCGGAGACGGTGATCACCTTGCCGCCCAGCTGGTCGATCTTCTGCGCGGTGTACTGGTAGACGTTGCCGGAGCCGGAGACGGCGCAGCGCAGGCCCTTCAGGTCCTTGCCGCGGGTGGCCAGCATCTCGGCGGCGAAGTAGACCGAGCCGTAGCCGGTGGCCTCCGGGCGGATGAGCGACCCGCCCCATTCCAGGGCGCGGCCGGTCAGCACGCCGGTGTGCTCGTTGCGGATCTTCTTGTAGTAGCCGTACATGAAGCCGATCTCGCGGCCGCCCACGCCGATGTCCCCGGCGGGCACGTCGACGTCGGCGCCGATGTGGCGGTAGAGCTCGCGCATGAAGGCCTGGCAGAAGCGCATCACTTCCATGTCCGACTTGCCCTTGGGGTCGAAGTCGGAGCCGCCCTTGCCGCCGCCCATGGGCAGCGTGGTCAGCGAGTTCTTGAAGATCTGCTCGAAGCCCAGGAACTTGATGATGCCCAGGTTGACCGAGGGGTGGAAGCGGAGGCCGCCCTTGTAGGGGCCGATGGCGTTGTTGAACTGCACCCGGAATCCCTTGTTGACCTGCACCTCGCCCTTGTCGTCGACCCACGGCACGCGGAACAGGACGGCCCGGTCGGGCTCGCAGATCCGCTCGTAGATCTTGGCCTTGACGAATTCGGGGTGCTTGGCCACGGTGGGTTCGAGGGTTTTCAGCACTTCCTCGACGGCCTGGTGAAACTCGGGTTCGCCAGGGTTCTTGGACTTGACCTTGGCGACGACATCTTGGATGACGGACATGGACCTCTCCTTATGGGTTGAATTGAAATCGTGAGCTGGACGGGGATGTGGGCATGGGACGCTTCAAAGCCATTTTTAACAAAGAAAACCCGCCTTGTCAACCGTTCCTTGACAAGCGCGGCAAAAAACCTTATACAATGGAGACCATGGCCCCGTTGCTCCGCAATCCCGCCCGCCCCGCCGCCGGCCTTCGCGTCTCCGGCCGCTTCCATGCCGCTGGTTGACCCCGGCGAGGTGGAGCTGCGCGCCGGGCTGCTGGCCCGGCTGGCGGCCGACCCCGAGCTCGAGCGGGCCGCCGCCGGGCTGCTGGGCTGCCTGCGCGGCGGCGGCAAGGTGCTGGCCTGCGGCAACGGGGGCTCGGCCACCCAGGCCTCGCACTTCGCCGCCGAGCTCGTCAACCGCTTCGCCTTCGACCGGCCGGGGTTGCCGGCGCTGGCCCTGGCCTGCGACCCGGCGGTGCTCACCTCGGTGGCCAACGACGACGACTTCCGCTCCGTGTTCGCGCGCCAGGTGGAAGCCCTCGGCCGGCCGGGAGACCTGCTGCTGGTCCTGACCACCAGCGGACGTTCCGCCAACGTGCTGGCGGCGCTGCAGGCGGCCCGCCGGCGCGGCCTGGCCACCATCGCCCTGGGCGGGGAGGAGCGACGCGCGCTGGAAGCGGCCGGCGCCGACGTGGTGGTGACCGTCGCGGGAGGCGACACGCCGGCGGTGCAGGAGATGCACCTGTTCGCCCTGCACGTGCTGGCGCGCGCCGCCGAGCAGGGACTATTCGGAGGGAAACCATGATCAAGCTGTCCGAGCGGGTGCAGGGCGTGACCAGTTCGCCCACCCTGAAACTGGTGCAGATCAAGAACCAGCTGGTGGCCCAGGGCAAGACCATCCTCGACTTCGGCGCCGGCGAGCCCGACTTCCCGACCCCGGAGAACATCAAGCAGGCCGGCTGCGCGGCCATCCAGGGCAACTTCACCCGCTACACCACCACCTCCGGCACGGCCGAGCTGAAGAAGGCCATCCGCCAGTCATACGGCCGGGAGCAGGGCGTCGAGCCGGCCGACAACGAGATCATCGCCTCGCCCGGCTCCAAGTACGGCATGTTCATCCTGCTGCAGGCCCTGGTCGATCCCGGGGACGAAGTGATCGTGCCACGCCCCTACTGGGTCTCCTACCCCGAAATGGTCCGCTTCTGCGGCGGCCAGGTGGTCTTCGCCGACCACCTCGCCCCGTCCAACCTCTTCGCGTTGACCGCCGACTCCTACATCCGCGTCGCCACGCCGCGCACCCGGGCGGTGATCGTCAACTCGCCCTCCAACCCGACCGGCATGGTCATGCCGGCCCAGGAGCTCGCCCGGCTGATCCGCCACTTCGCCGCCGCCGGGGTGCTGGTCGTCGTCGACGACTGTTACCGCCGCATCCTCTACGGCAGCGACCCCTACCCGGCGCCGCTGACGCTGGTGCCCGGGGCGCGCGACCACGTGGCCGTGGTCGCCTCGCTCTCCAAGAGCTACGCCATGACCGGCTGGCGCCTCGGGTACACCATCGCCCCGGCGCCGCTGTGCGCCGCCATGGGCAAGATCCAGGAGCATTCCACCTCCAACCCCAGCTCGATCACCCAGAAAGCCGCCGTGGAGGCTTTGCTGGGGCCGCAGCAGGAGGTGGAGCGCATGGTCGCCGAATACCGCCGCCGGCGCGATTTTTTCGCCCGCCGCGTCGACGAGATCGGCCACATCGGCTACCGCCTGCCCGACGGCGCCTTCTACTTCTTCGCCGACTTCTCCCACTGGATCCGCCGCCGCGGCCTGGCCGACGACAACGCCCTGTCGATGGACATCCTGGAGAAGCTGAACGTCATTCTCGTGCCCGGCTCGGCCTTCGGCGCGCCCGACTACCTGCGCATCTCCTACGCCACCTCCATGGCCGACATCGAGGAGGGGCTGAGGCGGATCGAGGCGTACCTGCGCGCCTGAGCCGCGCTCGCGGCGGAGGCCGTCTTGGTGCTGGACTACAAGGATGTGCGCTTCACCTTCGCCTCCCGGCGCAGCCGCCGCCGGCGCCGCCTGCTGCGCCTGGGCGCGCTGGTTCTGCTGCTGGCCGCCGCCGGCGCCGCCTGGCTGAACTGGGTCGACGGCCGGCGCGTGCGCCGGGCCGCCTCGCAGCTGCTGGCCGGAGAGCGTATCGCCGCCTCGCAGGAGCTGGAACGGGCCGGGTGGCCGCTGCGCCGGGCCGCCAAGGCCGAGCTGCGGGCGCTGCTGCGGCTCGACGACGGCGACCTGGAGGGCGGGCGCCGGCAGCTGCAGGGCCTGCCCCGCCCCGGCGGCGGGGGCGCTTTGCCGCGGCCCGCGCTGCTGCGCCTGTTCGCCGACCGAGCCCGCTACCGCGAACTGCTGGCCTACAGCGAGTTCCTGCTGCCCGGCGGCAGCGACGAGGCCCTCTTCCATGCCGCCCTGGCGCGCACCGCGCTCTACCGGCCGGGCGAGTCGGAGCAGTGCCTGGCGCGGCTGTCGGCCTCCTTCCAGCGTGAGCAGGTCAAGGCGGTGCTGCTGCTGCGGCAGGTCAACCAGGCGCTGCGGCAGGGCCGATTCGCCTACCTGTTCGATCGCCGCGGCACACCGCTGGCCGAGTACGACCCCGCCCGGGGCCGGTCGCACCCGTTGCTGCCCGGTTTCGACGTCTCGCCCTTCGACCCCGCCATGGCCGGCGGCCTGCGCTATTTCTCCCTGACCCTGGACGCGCGCGTGCAGCTCCTGCTGGCCGAGCTGTTCCGCCCCTTCGCCGGGACGTTCGTGCTGCTCGACCTGGAAGACAACGGCATCGTGGCCGCCTATTCGCGGCCCCGCGGCGGCGGTCCGGCCCAGGCCGCCTTCGAGCAGGAGTACGAGCCCGGCTCGATCGTCAAGCTGGTCACGCAGCTGGCCTGGCGGGAGTCCGCGCCGGTCGGCTTCTTCCCCTTCACCTGCCGCGGCAGCATGACCGTGGCCGGCAAGGCGTTCTACGACTGGATCGCCCACGACACGCTTCCCGACAGCGACGCCGCCCTGGCGGTCTCCTGCAACCTGGCCTACGCGCGCATGGGGCTGCAGGTCGGCCGTGAACGGCTGGTCGCGGCGCTGCGCCTCTTCTCCTTCGACGGCGAGCCGTGGCGCGACCGCTGGCTGCGTTTCCGCTGCGGGCGGATCCGGTTGCCGCGGGACGACTACCAGCTCTGCCGGCTGGCGGTCGGGCTGGACCAGGTCACCGTAACCACCCTGCAGGCGGCGGTAATGGCCGCGACCATCGCCCGCGACGGCGAGTTCTCGTCGCCCTACCTGGTCGACTCCGAGAAGAACGCGCTGCAGCTCGGCTGCTACGCCCACCGCGGCGGGAGGCGCCGGATCCTGGCCGACGACCGGGCCCTGCGCGAGCTGAAAAGCGGGATGGCCGCGGTGGTGGCCAGCGAGCAGGGAACGGGGCGGCGCGCGCGCCTCGACGCCGTCTGCGTGGCCGCCAAGACCGGCACGGCCGGGAGTTCGGCCGACGGCCTGGACGCCATCCTGATCGGCTATTTCCCCTGTGCGCGGCCGCGCTATGCGTTCGCCTTCCGGCTGGAGGGCGGCGGCCGCGCGGAGCTCAACGGGGCCACGTTGCTGCACGATTTCCTCCTCCGCTTGCCACTGCCATGAAAAAAACCATATTCCTGCTGCTGTTCCTGTGCGCCCTGGGCGCCGCCCTTCCGGCGCGGGCGCTGGTGCTGCCCTTCCGCGTCGCCGAGTCCGGCCAGAGCGCCCACCGCTGGCTGGGCCAGGCCCTCTCTTTCTACCTGACCGCCGGCCTGCGCCTCAACGGCGCCGCCGTCTTCGGCGACGAGGAGATGCGCGCCGGTCTGGAGGGGCGCGGCATCCGCTTCCCCTTCGACATCGCCAAGGCCACGGCGATCCTGCTGGCCCGCCAGGAGGGCGCCGACACCCTGGTGCTGGGCCAGGTGCTCTACCGCGCGTCGGCGGCGATGCCGATCACCGTCAAGATGTCGCTGGTGGACGTGGTCGGCGGCCGGCAGACGCACCTGCCGCTGCTGCGCGCCCGCACCGAGGACCTCTTCCGCCTGCAGGCGGAGCTGCTGCGCCAGCTGCTCAAGGCGTTCAACCGCCCGGCGCTCAACGCCCGGCAGCCCGAGCTGAACCTGAGCCCGGCCGAGTACGAGCGCTTCATCAAGAGCCTGCTGGTGGGTGACGGGGGCAAGAAGGCCGAGCTGCTGCAGCCGTTGGCCGACGCCGGCACGCGCTCGGACTTCGCCCTGTTCGAGCTGGGACGGCTGCGCCTGCAGGAGGGGCAGTTCGCCTCGGCGCGGGCCCTGCTCGAGCGCATCGGCGACTCCCTGCTGCACGTCGACGGCAAGCGCTTCCTGCTGGCCCTGGCCGACTGGCACGAGAACCGGGCCGACGACGCCCTGAACCGCCTCCTCGAACTCCAGCGCGCCGGCGTCTTCCCGGTCGAGACCGGCAACAACCTGGGGGTGGTCTACATGGGGCGGGGCGAAGACGAGGCGGCGCTGTCCTGCCTGCGCCGCGCCCTGACCCTGCGCCAGGCGCCGGAGATCTTCCAGAACCTGGTCCTGCTGCTGCAGCGGACCGGCCTGTCGACCCTGGCCCGGCGCGAGCTGGTGCGCGGCCTGACGCAGTTTCCGGAGGACGAGGGGCTGCGGACGCTGTTCGTCCGCGCCCTGGCCGGCAGCGAGCCTCGCGCCCTGCTGGACGGGGCGTTCCGCTCCTACGTCCTGGCGCCGCCGCTCAAGGGGGACGAGCCGGCCCTGGCTCCGCGCCTGCTCAGCCCCTACGCCGCCACCGCCGCGACCCCGGCCGACGGCGAGGCGCGGGCGTTGTGCGCCGAGGCGCGCAGCCTGTTCCTGGAAAACGACCTGGAGGGCGCCCTGGACAAAGTGCAGCAGGCGCTGGAAATCAACCCCTTCCTGGCCGACGGCCACCACCTGCTGGCCTTGATCCACCTCCAGCGCCGTCAATTGGACGCCGCCGAGATGTACGGGCGCGGCGCCCTCTTCCTGAACGAGAACGCCGGCAACTACCTGCTGCTGATCAAGGTGCTGCAGTCCGGCGGGCAGGCGGCGGCCGCCCAGGAGGCCATGGCCGAGGCGCTGCGCAAGTTTCCGGCCGACCGTGAGCTGCGGGACATCGGTCCCGGCGACGGCTGAGCGGCGAGACCATGATCGTCTCCGTTTCGCGCCGCGCCGACGTGCCGGCCGGGCAGGCGGAGTGGTTCGCCGCGGCGCTGGAGCGCGGCGCCCTGGAGGTGGCCAACCCCTTCCGGCCGTCGCAGCGGCGCCGGATCGACCTCTCGCCGGCCGCCGTCCGGGCGTTCGTCTTCTGGACCCGATGGCCGCGGCCGATGCTGCCGCTGCTGGCCGGCCTGGAGCGGAGGCGCGTCCCCTTCTACGTCATGGTCACCCTCACCGGCTACCCGGCCGTTCTGGAGCCGCGCGCCCCGCCGGTCGAGGCGGCCGTGGCCGCCGTGGCCGAGCTGGCGGATCTGGTCGGGCGAAACCGCCTGGTTTGGCGGTACGACCCGGTGCTGCTGACCGCCGCCAGCGACGCCGCCTTCCAGCGCCGCAATTTCAGCCTCCTGGCCAAGCGGTTGGCGGCGCACGCCTTCCGGGTCGTGGTCTCGCTCTACGACCCCTACCGAAAGGCCGCCGCGCGGCTGCGCCGGGCCGGGGTCGCCCCGTGGACGGAGGAGGAGACGGCCGTCGTGCTGCCGGGGCTGCTGGCCGACTTCGCCGCGGAGGCGACCAACCGTCACCTGGCAATCCAGTCGTGCGCCGAGGACCCGGCCTGGGCGGCGTGGGGGATCGCTCCCGGCAAGTGCGTGGACGACGAGCTGCTGCGAGACCGCTTCGACCTGGACGTCGTGTACGAAAAGGACCCGCGGCAGCGGGCCGCCTGCCGCTGCCAGCGCAGCGTCGACGTCGGGGCCTACGGCTCCTGCCGCTTCGGCTGCCTCTACTGCTATGCGTGGTGAAGCGGCGGCCGGCGGCCGTGCGCGGTCCGCCCGGGTCCTTTCGCGGCGGCTCGCGACGCTACTCGCCGTTCTGGTCGCAACCGGGGGCGCCCTTCCGGCGGAGAAAGAGTTCGTCTGGGAGGGGCCGGGCGTGGCGCTGCCTCCCCCGCTGGCCGGCGCGGTCCGGGCGCTGAGCGCCGAGCGCCTGGCGGCCCACGTCGCCTTCCTCGCTTCTCCCGCCCTGGCCGGCCGCGCCCTGGGACACCCGGGCCTGGAGGCCGCCGGAGAATACGTCGCCGCCCGGCTGGCGCAGGCCGGGGTGGCGGCGCTGCCTCCCGGCGCCGGCCGGGAAGGGTATTTCCAAACGGTCCCGCTCGGCGAGGTCCGTGGCCTCCGCGCCCGCCTGACCCTGGAGTGGGGCCGAGGCAACCGGACCCGGCGGCGCGTCTTCCGCTCGGGACGCGACGCCTGGTTCGTCCGCCTGCCGCCCCGGGCGCTGGCGGCGCCGCTGGTCGACGTCGGCTTCGGGTTCTGCGACGCGGAGACGGGCCGCGACGATTACCGCGGGCGGATTGTGCGGGGGTGCGCCGTGCTGCTGCGCGACGGGCTGCCCCCGGACATGGCGGCGACGCCGGAGCAACGGGCGCGCTACGAGGCGCTGGACGCGGAGGAACGGTACGCGGCCAGGCTGCAGGCGGCCGGGGATCGCGGCGCCGTGGCCGTGGTGGCCCTGGAGACCCGGTTTCGGGCGGCGCCCGGCGGTCCGGCGACCCGCACCTTCCTGGCGCCGCCGGGCGAGGGGCGTCCCTGCGGCGCCCCGCCGCTGGTGCGGTTGCGGCCACGGGCCTCGGCCGCCCTGGCGGCACCCCCGGGGGCGCGCGTCGTGCTCGACTGGTCCGGCCGGGAGCGGGAGGCGGGGGCCCGCAACCTGCTGGCGTGGATCCCCGGCGCCGACCCCGACCTCCGCGACGAGGCGGTGGTCGTCGGCGCCCACCTCGACCACCTGGGGGTGGTCTCCGGCCGCCTCATGCCGGGGGCCGACGACAACGCGTCGGGGGTGGCGGCGCTGCTGGAGATGGCCCGCGTGGTGGCGGCCGCGGCGGCGCGGCCGCGGCGCTCGCTGCTGTTCGCGTTCTGGACCGGCGAAGAGGAGGGCCACTTCGGTTCCGCCCACTACGTGCGCCACCCGGCCTGGCCGCTGGAGCGAACCGTGGCCTACGTCAACCTGGACATGATCGGCCATCCCTGGACGCTGGCCGAGATCCGCCGCCTGGCGCAGGAACGGGGCCAAGATCCGGGGGCGGAATTCTGGGGGCGGCTGGATCCCGGGCGCTTCGCCGAGGCGGGGGTGGCCGACTGGGCCCCGTTCCTGGAGGGGCCGTTGCGGCAGGCCGGCCGCGGCACCGGGATGGCGCTGCGCTTCGACCGCGGCGACGGCCGGCAGGGCGGCAGCGACTATGCCTCCTTCGCCTGCCGGCGCGTCCCCTGGGTCCGCTTCTTCGGTAACTTCTTTCCCGGCTATCACGGCCCGGGCGACGCGGCGGCCGGAGTCGACGGCGGCCAGGTGCAGCGAATGACCCGGCTGGCGCTGGCCGCGATCTGGCTGCTGGCCGACGGGGAGGCGGCGGGCGCGGCCACCCGGCCTTGACTTTTCGCCGCCGGGTGCGCTACAGTCGCCTTGTTCCAGGCGACCAGGAGGGCGGGTGATCCAGGACAGCGAGCTGCGCATCCCCAAGAACGAGGTGCGGGTGGAGATCCAGCTGCTGGGCGGCGGCGACGCCGAGGATTACTTCGTCTACCTCAACCAGTGCTCCCCGTTCCATAGCGGCCCCGAGTCCCTGGACGAGTACCTGGCCGCAGCCGACTCCTTCATCCCGGTGCGCTGCGCCGCCGACCAACGGCCCCTGCTGCTCAACCTGGCCGAGGTGCTGTTCGTGCGCGAGAAGGAACCCTGCGAGGAGGCGGGCGAGCGGGCCATTCGCCTCCATTTTCGCGGCGGCCTCGATCTGGAGGTGAAGCACTTCGAGCTGCTGCCGGCCTTCCACGCCCGGCCGATCGACTTCTTCAACTCCCCGCACGCTTTCCTGCCCTTCCTGCAGGGCGGCCGCAAGCTGTACATCCGCAAGGCCAACGTGGCCTCCATCAGCGGCATATGAGCGGCTACCTGGAAAAGATGCTGGACGCGCTGCTCAAGACCGGCGGCGAGAGGCTGATCATCGTCCGCAACGCCCCGCCCCTGGTGGTCAAGGACGGGCAGTCGAGCCCGCTGCTGAACCGCCCGCTCGGCGACAAGGAAATCCAGCTGCTGCAGGGGGAGCACCGCCGCGTCTTCGCCGGCGGCGAGCGCTTCTTCTTCCAGGGCCGCGCCTTCCGCTCGCTCCGCGACGGCGAGCGCTGGGAGGTGATCCCCGAGGCGGGCGGCGAGGGGGGGGCGTTGCCGCCGCTGGCCGACCTGCTGGCATTCATGATCCAGCGCAACGCGTCCGACCTGCACCTGTCTTCCGGTTGCCGGCCCTGCCTGCGCGTCGACGGCGAGATGACCCTGCTGGAGGAGTTCTCCGTTCTCGACGAGGAGCGGCTGTGGCGCGAGCTCGAGGCCCTGACCCCCGAGCGCAACCGCCGGGAGTTCCTGGCCTGCAGTGACACCGACTTCGCCTACGAGCTGCCGGGGGTGTCCCGTTTCCGGGCCAACCTCTTCCGCGACCAGCGCGGCATCGGCGCCGTCTTCCGCCGCATCCCCTCGGCCATCGTGCCGGCCTCGGCCCTGGACGTTCCGGCGGCGCTGATCGAGATGTGCGCCGCCCCCAAGGGGCTGATCCTGGTCACCGGCCCCACCGGCAGCGGCAAGTCGACCACCCTGGCGGCGCTGATCGACCACATCAACCGCACCCAGAAGAAGCACGTCATCACCATCGAGGACCCGGTCGAGTTCGTGCATCCCAACAAGCTGTCGTTCGTCAACCAGCGCGAGGTGCACACCCACACGGAGTCGTTCAAGAAGGCGCTGCGCGCGGCGCTGCGCGAGGACCCCGACGTGATCCTGGTCGGCGAGATGCGCGACCTGGAGACCATCGCCATCGCCATCGAAATGGCCGTCACCGGCCACCTGGTTTTCGGCACCCTGCACACCTCCACCGCCCTGGGCACGGTGGACCGCATCATCGACCAGTTTCCCTCCACCCAGCAGGCGCAGATCCGCACCATGCTGGCCGACGCCCTGCTGGGGGTGGTGGCGCAGATGCTGTGCCGGAAGAAGGGCGGGGGCCGGACGGCAGCCTACGAGGTGCTGGTGGTCACCGTCGCCGTCTCCAACATCATCCGCGAGGGCAAGACCTTCCAGCTGGGGGCGCTGATGCAGACCGGCAAGGCCCAGGGCAACCGGCTGATGAACGAGAGCCTGGCCGAGCTGGTGGAAAAAGGGGTCTGCGAGGCCGACGAGGCCATTTCCAAGGCCATCGACAGGGAGAGCCTGCGAACGCGGCTGCGCGCCAAGGGGCTGCTGGCGGCGGAGGGGCCGCCGCCGCGGCCGACGGTCACGAGTTGATCTCGCGGTAGATCTCTTCCCAGTTCTCGTCGCTCTTCATGGTGGTGAAGATCGACTGCCACTTCTCCTGCACGTCGAGGATGAAGTCGATCACCTCGCGCACGGCGCCGCGGCCGCCGTAGCGCTTGGCGATGTAGTGGGAGATGCGCTTGATCAGGGGGTGGGCGTCGCCCACCGCGGCGGCGAAGCCGACCATGCCCATCACCTCGGCATCGCCGATGTCGTCGCCGATGTAGCACACCTCTTCCTTCTGCAGCTTGAACTTCTTGAGCAGCTTGAAGAACGGCTCGGTCTTGTTGGCGACGCCCTCGAAGTAGGCGTCGATCTGCAGCTCCTCGGCGCGCTGGCGCACCTGCGCCGACTTCTTGCCGGAGATGATGGCGGTCTTGATGCCGGCCAGCCGCGCCAGGATGACGCCGGTGCCGTCCTTGACGTCAAAGGTCTTGAGCACGTCGCCGTTGGCCAGCATGAAGAAACGGCCGTCCGACAGGGTCCCGTCCACGTCCATGATCAGCAGCTTGACTTTCTTGGCCAGTTCCTTCTGGTCCATCATATCATCTCCGTGCGCCACAGGTCGTGCAGGTGCAGCAGGCCCCGCAGCTGGCCGCGCTCGTCCTGGACGACGAGCGAAGTGATCGATCGCTCCTCGAGGATCTTGAGCGCCTCCACCGCCAGGCGGTCCTCGTCGATGTGCTGCGGGTGGCGAGTCATGCAGTCGGCGGCGCGGCCCGCGTGCAGGTCGACGCCGCGCAGGAACAGCCGGCGCAGGTCGCCGTCGGTGATGATGCCCAGCACGCGCTCGCCGGCGTCGACGACGACGGCCACGCCGAAGCGCTTGGCGTCCATCACCTGCAGCACGCCGGCCATGGGCTCCGTGTCCCGGACGCGCGGCAGCTGTTCGCCGGTGTGCATCAGGTGCTTCACCTTGAGCAGCTTCTTGCCGATCGCCCCGCCGGGGTGGAAGTGGCGGAAGCTCTCCTCCCCGAATCCCTTGCGGGTCATCAGGGCGATGGCCAGGGCGTCGCCCATGGCCAGGGACAGGGTGGAGGAGGCGGACGGCACCAGGCCGATGGGGCAGGCCTCCTTCTCCACGCTGCAGTCGAGGCAGACGTCGGCGCGGCGGGCGAGGAGGGAGCGCGGGTTGCCGACCATGGCCACGAGGCGGGCGCCGAGGCGTCGGATGTAGACCAGCAGGCGCACCACCTCCTCGGTCTCGCCGGAGGTGGAGAGGGCGATGACCACGTCCTCGCCGTGGATGATGCCGATGTCGCCGTGGATGGCCTCGGCCGGGTGCAGGAAGACGGCCGGGGTGCCGGTGGAGGTGAGGGTGGCGGCGATCTTGCGGCCGACGAGGCCCGATTTCCCCATGCCGGTGACGACCACCTGGCCGCGGCAGGAGAACAGCAGGTCGACCGCCCGGGTGAAGCTGCCGTCGATCCGGGAGATGGCGTCTCTTATCGCATTGGCCTCGGTCTCGAGAACCTGCTTCCCGGTATCAATGCAGTTCATACGTGCGCATTATACACCTTTTTGAGGCGCAGTAACAGATGGCGCAGGTTGGCCAGCGGCAGCGCGTTGGTGCTGTCCGACAGCGCTTTTTCCGGCTGCGGGTGCACCTCCAGGAAGACCCCGTGGGCGCCGGCGGTGACTCCGCAGGCGGCGATCATGGGAATGAAGCGCGGCTCGCCCCCGGTCACCTCGCCGGCCGCCGCCGGTCGCTGCACGGCGTGGGTGGCGTCGATGATCACCGGGCAGCCCGTCTCGGCCATCAGCGGAATGGCGCGGAAGTCGACCACCAGGTTGTGGTAGCCGAAAAAGGAGCCGCGCTCGGTGAGCAGCACGCGACGGTTGCCCGTCTCGTTCACCTTGGCCACCGCCCGTTTCATGTCCTCCGGGGCCATGAACTGGCCTTTCTTGATGTTCACCGGCCTGCCGGTGGCGCCGGCGGCCAGCAGCAGGTCGGTCTGGCGGCAGAGGAACGCGGGGATCTGCAGCACCGAAAGCACCGCGGCGGCCGGCTCGGCCTGCCACGACTCGTGGATGTCGGAGAGCACCGGCAGGGCCAGTTCGCGCTTGATGCGCTCCAGCACCTTCAGCCCGGATTCCATGCCCGGCCCGCGCGGTGAGCGGCCCGACGTGCGGTTGGCCTTGTCGAACGAGGCCTTGAACACGTAGCCGATCTCCAGCTCGCGGCAGAGTGCCTGCACCTCGGCGGCGATGTCGAAGGTCAGGCTCTCCTCCTCGATGACGCAGGGCCCGGCGATGAGAAAAAGCCGCCCGGGGCCGATTTCCAGGTCGTCGATCCGAAAAAAGGGGCGCATGGAGCGATTGTACATAAAGGGGCGGTCCGAGGCAAATCCGCCCGGCGCCGGGGTCGTTTCCGGAGCGGCGCAAAAAGCCGGTCCGGGGAATTGAAAAGCGCGATTTTTGAACTATTATTATTTCACGGCATCCCATGCGGGCTGACCCAGGAGCGAAACCAAGGAGGAATTATGTACAATAGGCCGATATCCGGTGACATGTCGTCGCTGCCGATCGAACTGCAGAAAGAGTCCATGAAAAGGCGGGAGATTCCTCCCCCAACCGGCGAAACGGGCGAGATGCCCCCCCGGGAGGCGGCCGGAACGCTCGACAAGGGCCTGCTGCAGCCGGAACCCATGAGAACCGAGCGCGGCGAGAAGGCGATGGGGCGGGGCGATGAGGAGAAGCCCGGCCCGGTCGGGCTGCGCGTCGACACCACGGCCTGAGCTTTTTTTTTCCAGCCCGCCGCCTTCCGGACGGACGGGGAACCACCGGGCGGGTTGCCTCCCGCTGCCCGGTCGTGTATGCTTTCGCCGGAGCGGGAGCAGCCTTCGGTTTCGGTCCCGCGACCCTGCCGGGAGGTGGATGCCATGATTCGGACGCGGATCGCATGGATGCTCGCCCTGGCCGCTTTTGCCGGTTTCGCGGCGGTGGCCCTGCCGGGCCAGACGGCGGCGGCGAAATCGTACCTGTGCTGGTGCTGCATCGACGGCGAAGTGGTGAGGGCGCCGACCTGGTTCTGCAAGGAGAAGGGAGGCGTCTGCTACGCCAGCGAGGAGGAGGCCCGAAAACACTGTGCGCCGCACTGCTGGTGCTGCCTGGACGGCGAGGTGGCACGGCTCTCCAGGGCGCTCTGCCTGGAGAAGGGTGGCGCCTGTTTCGCCAGCGAAGAGGAGGCCCGGAAGAATTGCCAGCCGCCCTGCTGGTGCTGCCTGGACGGCGAGGTGGTGAAGCTCAGCGCCGCCGAGTGCCAGCGCCGCGGCCTGGTGGGCTACGGCTCCGCCGCGGAGGCACAGAAGAACTGCCCGCCCCTCTGCTGGTGCTGCATCGACGGCCAGGTGGCCCGGATGGCGGAGGCGCTCTGCCGCCAGAAGGGCGGGGCCTGCTTTGCCAGCGCCGAGGCGGCGCAAGCGGCGTGCTCCACGCCGTGCTGGTGCTGCATCGGCGGCCGGGTGGTGCAGCTCGCCCCGGCCCAGTGCGAGGAACAGGGCGGGGAGTGCTACGCGACGCCGGAGGAGGCGAAACAGCGGTGCCGGCCGGCGATTCCCCCGGACCAGTGCTGCCTGGGGGGGACCTACCGGGTCCAGGTCCGCGGCCTGCCCGGCCCCGACTGCCGGAATCGGCAGGAGAACGAGATGACCCTCACCCTCGCCCATCAGAAGGGCTGCGGCACGAAGCTCACCGGATCCGCGACGGTTTCTGGGGGCCGGACCCGGTCGCCTTTCAGCGGAGCCGTCGTCTCCACCACCGACAAGTGCTGCACCGTCGAGGGCGTGTTCCAGGAGCCGTCCGGCGCCAGGGTCCGCGTTCGCCTTCATTTCTGCTGGCGCAACGGCGTCCTCAAGGCCAAAGGCAAGGGGACTCTGCCCGACAACTGCGTCCAGGCCTGGGAGTTGTTCCCGGTCGTCGCCAAGAAGCCGAAATAGGGGCCGCCCGGGATCGGGGAATCCCCGGCGACCGGCGGCTCCGGAAGGCGGGGCTCTCCCCGGTCCGAGCGCGGGGTTGCCTGCGGTTCGAATTCCCTGTATGATGGCGGCTTTCATCGGAGGACACCCATGAACCGGTTCCGTCTGTTCCCGTTTCTGATCGCCCTGCTGTCCCTGGTCGCCGGGATGGGTCGCGCGGCGCCGGCCGTGGATGGCTGCATCGCCGGTGCCTACCGGGTGACGTTTCGCGATGTCGCTTCCGAGCAGTGCCCCCGTCCCGGGCAGGGAGAGTTCGTCGTCACCCTGAGCCAGCCGGAGGGGTGCGAGGGCAAGGTCCTGGGGAGCGCCGTGCGCCCGACCGACAAGGCCGAGCTGACCTTCAGCGGGCGGGTCGTCTCGCGAAACGAGAAGTGCTGCGTGATCGCCGGGCGCTGGACCCTGCCCGAGGGGGAGGCGCAGACCCGGCTCCATTTCTGCTGGCGCAACGGGAACCTGAGCGTGAGGGGCAAGACCACGCTGCCCGACGGCTGCGACTCCGTGGTGGTGCTGACCCGGCTCTGAGGTCGCCGCCGCGGGCGCCCGCGGCGGCAACTCCGCCGTGCGCGGCTAGATGACGATCTTTTCCTTGTACTCGCCGAAGACGGCGCGCATCTGGTCGGCGATCTCCTGCAGGGTGGCGTAGGTCTTTACCGCCGCCAGGATGGGCGGCAGCAGGTTGTCGGAGCCTTCCGCCGCCCGGCGCACCGCGGCCAGGGCGGAGGCCACGGCCCCGCTGTCGCGGCTCTTCCGGACCTCGGCCAGCCGGGCCTTCTGGCGCGCCTCGGACTCGGGCGACACCTTCAGCGTCTTCAGGTTCTTCAGGTTCTCCTCCACCTGGAACTGGTTGACGCCGACGATCACCTGCTCGCCGGAGTCGATCTCCTTCTGGTAGGCGTAGGAGCTCTCCTGGATCTGCTTCTGCGGCCAGCCCTCCTCGATCGCCGCCAGCATGCCGCCCATGCCGTCGATGCGCTCGAGAATGGCGAACACCTCGCGCTCGATGTCGCGGGTCAGCGTCTCCACGTAGTAGGAGCCGGCCAGCGGGTCGATGACGTCGGCGACGCCGCTCTCGTAGGCGACGATCTGCTGGGTGCGCAGGGCGACCCGGACCGACTCCTCCGACGGCAGGGCCAGCGCCTCGTCCATGGAGTTGGTGTGCAGGCTCTGGGTGCCCCCGAGCACGGCCGCCAGCGCCTGGACGGTGACCCGCGCCACGTTGTTCATCGGCTGCTGGGCGGTCAGGGTGACCCCGCCGGTCTGGGTGTGGAAGCGCATCAGCTGCGATTTCTCGCCGGCCGAGAACCTCTCCTTCATGATGCGCGCCCAGATCTTGCGGGCGGCGCGGAACTTGGCCACCTCCTCCAGCAGGTTGTTGTGGGCGGCGAAGAAGAAGGAGAGCCGCGGCGCGAACTCGTCCACCGCCAGCCCGGAGGCGACGGCCGACTTCACGTACTCGATGGCGTCGGCGAAGGTGAAGGCGAGCTCCTGCACGGCGGTGGCGCCGGCCTCGCGGATGTGGTAGCCGGAGATGGAGATGGTGTTCCACTTCGGCACCTGCCGGCGGCAGAAGGCGAAGATGTCCGAAATGAGGCGCAGGGACGGGCGCGGCGGGTAGATGTAGGTGCCGCGGGCGATGTACTCCTTCAGCAGGTCGTTCTGGATGGTGCCCGAGAGCCGGTCGGCGGAGACGCCGTTCTTCTCGGCCACGGCCATGTACATGGCCAGCAGCACCGCGGCGGTGGCGTTGATGGTCATGGAGACCGACACCTGGTCGAGGGGGATCTGGTCGAAGAGGATCTCCATGTCGCGCAGGGTGTCGACGGCCACGCCCACCTTGCCGACCTCGCCCTCGCAGAGGGGGTTGTCGGAGTCCAGGCCGATCTGGGTGGGGAGGTCGAAGGCCACGCTCAGCCCGGTCTGGCCCTGTCCCAGCAGGTAGCGGTAGCGGGAGTTGGACTCCTCGGCCGAACCGAAGCCGGCGTACTGGCGCATGGTCCAGAGGCGGCCGCGGTACATGGTCGGCTGGACCCCGCGGGTGAACGGGTAGGCGCCGGGGTAGCCGAGGTCGCGCCCGTGGTCGGCGTCCTCCAGGTCCTGCGGGTCGTAGAGGCGGCGCGCCTCGAAGGACGTCGTCTTGAAGCGCGGCTGCCGCTCCGGGTTCTTGGCCAGCGTCCGGCTCAGTATGCGTTCTTCCCATTCCTTGCGCGTCATGGCAAACTCCCTTTGCTTGCGGTGTGTGGAGCGTCCGTCGCCCCCCGCGGGCAGGGGCGACGGCGGTTTCAGCCCAGGTTGGTGAAGGTGCGGCGGCCGGGGTAGACGGCCGAGGCGCCCAGCTCCTGCTCGATGCGCATCAGCTGGTTGTACTTGGCGATGCGCTCGCTGCGCGAGGCGGAGCCGGTCTTGATCTGGCCGGCGGCCATGGCCACCGCGAAATCGGCGATGAAGGCGTCTTCCGTCTCGCCGGAGCGGTGCGACACCACCGCCGTGTAACGGCGCTTGTGGGCCATGCGGATGGTTTCGACGGTCTCGGTCACCGATCCGATCTGGTTCAGCTTGATCAGGATGGAGTTGGCCACGCCGCGGTCGAAGCCCATCTGCAGCCGCTGCGGGTTGGTGACGAACAGGTCGTCGCCCACCAGCTGGATGCGGCCGCCCAGCTTCTCGGTGATGAGCGTCCAGCCCTCCCAGTCGTCCTCGGCCAGGCCGTCCTCGATCGAGACGATGGGGTAGCGCTCCACCAGGCCGGCGTAGAAGCCGACCATCTGGGCCGGGGTCAGCTTCTCCCCGGTCGACTTCTTGAAGACGTAGCGCCCGTCGGCGAAGAATTCCGACGCGGCGGGGTCGAGGGCCAGCGCCACCTGCTCGCCGGGCCTGTAGCCGGCGCGCTCGATGGCCTGCACGATCACCTGCAGCGCCTCCTCGTTGGACTTCAGGTTGGGGGCGAAGCCGCCCTCGTCGCCGACCGAGGTGGCGTACTTCTTCTCCTTGAGCACGGCCTTGAGGCTGTGGAACACCTCGGCGCTCCAGCGCAGCCCCTCGGCGAAGGTGGAGGAGCCGACCGGCATGATCATGAACTCCTGCAGGTCGACCGAATTGTCGGCGTGGGCGCCGCCGTTGATGATGTTGAGCATCGGCACCGGCAGCAGGCAGGCTCCGACTCCGCCCAGGTAGCGGTAGAGCGGCAGGTCGCAATAGTCGGCGGCGGCGCGGGCGACGGCCATGGAGACGCCGAGGATGGCGTTGGCGCCGAGCTTGCTCTTGCCCGGCGTGCCGTCCAGCTCGAGCATGCGGGCGTCGACTCCCTTCTGGTCCAGGGCGCTGAGGCCGGCCAGGGCCGGGGCAATGGTTTCGTTGACGTTGGCCACCGCCTTCAGCACGCCCTTGCCGAGGTAACGCTTCTTGTCGCCGTCACGCAGCTCCAGCGCCTCGTGCGAGCCGGTGGAGGCGCCGGACGGAACGGCGGCGCGGGCGCGGGCCCCGCACTCCAGCTCCACCTCCACCTCGACGGTGGGGTTGCCGCGCGAATCGAGTATTTCCCTCCCCAGGATGTGGCGGATCTTCATGGCAGGAGGGGGAGCTTACTCGTCGCCCTTGCGGAACTTGGAGCGGGCGCCCTCGGCGAAGGACTTGGCCTTCTCGCTCAGCTTGTCGTAGCCGTCCTTGACCTCGTCGCCCACTTTATCGGAGAACTCCTTGATCTTGCGGCGCGTCTCCTTGCCCGACTGCGGGGCGAAGAGCATGCCCAGCCCGGCGCCCACGGCGGCCCCGAACAGGAAACTGATGAAGACCTTCATTCCACTGCGTTCGTCTGACATTATTTTCCTCCTTTCAACCGTTTGACCAGGTTCCAACCCAGCCGGATGGCCGGCAGGAATGCGAGCAGGCCGGCCGAGCGCCGCAGCAGGTTCTGGTTGATGAAGTGCAGCGATTCGCCCACGGTCTCCACCGTCCGCTTGGACGAGGCCAGCACGCCGTCGGCCTGTTCCATGCGGGCGGCGGCCATGGCGCTCAGCCTCTTCAGCTCGCGCGACAGGTCGCGCACCTCCCCGGAGGTGCGCTCCAGGTCGAGCAGGGTGATGCGCAGCTGCTGGATGGCCGGCACCAGCGAGACCACCAGCACCAGGAAGCCGAGCGATACCACCAGGGCGACGACGAAGACGACGATGACGACGGCTGTACTCATGCACCACCTGATCGATTCAGACCTATTATAATATAGGCAAGCCGGAAGTCAACTCCGGACGCCCGGGCGATCCCCCTTTCCTGTCGCGGATATCAGCCCGGAACGCCTTTCCCGGGGTCCTTTCTCCCCGGGATCGGCCGTTCTCCCAGCGCCGCCAGCAGCCGCTCCAGCTCTTCCCAGCCCCCCAGGTGCAGGCCCAGCTCCAGTCCCGGCTTCTCGAAGAAGGGGGCGTGGTCGACGCGCGCTCCGGGGGGCAGGCGCAGCGAGCGCAGCTTTTCCCGCCACTCCCGCTCCAGGGCGGCGGTGCGGGGGAAGCGCCTCGCCTGCAGCGCCTCCACCAGGGCCCGGGCCGGGGCGCGGGCGGCCAGCAGGGCGGGGACGCCGGCGCGGCGCAGGAGCCCGGCCACGGTCCGCCGGGTGGCGAAGGCGATCTCCTCCACCAGGTCGAGCAGGACGTGCTGGTGGCTCTCGCTGCAGTGCACGGCCCGGAAGAGCGCCAGCATCGCGCGGCGGTTGGCGGCGGAGAAGGAGAGGAGGCGGCGCGCGGCGCGCAGCCCCACCGCGCCCGAAGCCAGGGCCGGCCGCAATTCCTTTCCCGTCAGGACCGGCAGCTGCGCCTGCAGGCCCCCGTCCAGGGCGAAGGCGGGGCGCAGGCGGCGCTGGATCCCGGCCGCATCCATGAGCGGCAGCAGGCGGCGCGCCCCCTCCAGCTCCTCCCACGGGTTGAGCCCGCAGAAAACCCGCCGCAGCTGCAGACCGAGGAGCAGCGACTCCCCTCCGCGGGTTTCGGTTTCCAGCGCCCGGGCCTGGAGCGCCCCGCGCCCGCGCAGCAGGGTCAGGTAATCGGCGGCGAAGACCAGCCTCCGCTCCGCGTCCAGCACCAGCAGCGGCCAGCCGGGCAGACGCCCCTCCAGCTCGGCGAAAAAATCCGGCCGCAGCGGCCAGGGCCGGTCCCAGGCGTCGCGCAGGCGGATGGAGCGGAGGGAGACTGCGCAAACGACCATGCTGGGCCGATTATAGCACGGCGCTACCCGGAGGGGGCGCTCTTGCGGTACAATGGCGCTCATGGGAAGCGGCAACCCTCGTTCGTTCTTCCTGGCCCTGGGCGCCGGGGCGGCCAAGGGGCTGGCCCACGTCGGGGTGCTGAAGGTGCTGCAGGAGGAGGGGCTGCGGCCGCGGCGGGTGGCCGGCACCTCCATCGGCGCCCTGGTCGGCGCCCTCTACTGCCTCGACCCCGACCCGGCGCGGCTGGAGAGGCTGGCGCTGCAGTTCGAGAGCATTCCCCTGCACACCATCCTGGCCCCCCGCCTGTCCGCCTCCGGGCTGGTGGACGACCGGCGCGTGCGCGACTTCCTGGAGAGCTTTTTCGGTTCCGCCCGCATCGAGAAGCTGGCCCTGCCCTTCGCCTGCGTGGCGGTGGACATCCGCTCCGGCCGGCCGGTCTGGATGGAGAAGGGCCCGCTTCTGGACGCGGTGATGGCCTCCATCTCCGTCCCGGTGGTCTTCCCGGCGCAGCGCCACGGCCGCCGTTTCCTGGTGGACGGCGGCCTGGTCGACCCCGTGCCGGTGGACGTGCTGCGGCAGAAGGGCGTAGCCCCGGTGGTGGCCGTCTCCCTCTTCGCCCCCGGCCGGGGAAAACGGCCGGGCCCGGGCCGGCCGCGCCCGGGCGACGGGGGGAAGGTCCCCTGGGAGCGGCGCCTGATCGCGGGCGCCGAACGCCTGCTGGGGCGCCTGGAGAAGCGCCCCGCCGGCCCGCACCTGGTCGCCTCCCTGCTGGCCGCCCTCGAGATCATGCAGAAGGAGGTGGTGCGCGCCCGCCTTCAGGCGGACCGCCCCGACCTGCTGGTGGACGTGGACACGGCCGGCTTCTCCCTGCACGAATTCTACCGCCCCCGCGAGTTGATCGCCCGCGGCGAGGAGGCGGCGCGCCGCGCCCTGCCCGGCCTTCTCCGGCTCCTCTCTCCCCCGAGGTGACCATGGACGCCTGCTCCTGCGACAAGTGCATCAGCGCCTGCCGATCCGACCCCGGCCGGCTCCTGCCCGAGGACGTGGCCAAGATCGCCGCCTTCCTGAAACTGGGCGAACCCGAACTCATCGCCACCTACCTGGTGAAGCGCCCCGTGAAGCACGGCACCCGAAAGGTGATGATCCTCGCCCCGGCCAAGCGCAAGGGACGGCGCTTCGTGTGCGAGCCCGGGAGCGAGGTGCCCGACTACTACGAGCAGGAGAAGGGGGTCTGCGTCTTCCTGGACGAGTCCGGCCGCTGCGCCATCCACCCGGTCAAGCCCTTCGAATGCGCGGCCTACATGGGCTGCAGGCACACCTTCCTGGGACGGCCCTACCGCGCCCACCAAGTGGAGACCTTCTTCCTGACCCGCTGGCGGAGGGGGACGAGGTAGGGGGGAAACCCCGGCGCCGCGCACCGAAGCCGGGAAACCGGCCAGGCTCCGGCCTCGGCCTATCCCCCGGAGATCAGGTGGATCGCCTCCACCGAGTCGCCGTCGCGCACCAGGACGTCGCCGTACTGCTCCCTCTTCACCAACTTGTCGTTGACCTTGACCACGATCATCGGGAAGGTGAAGTTCATGGCGTCGAGGAGCTGGCGCACGGTGAGCTGGGAGGCGTCGTAGGTCGCCTCCCGGTTATTGAGAAGGATCTTCATGAAGGCCCTCCGAGCAGGATCTCCAGCACCTGGTTGGCCTGCATGGCGGCCACGATGCCCACCCGCGGCGCCAGGGGGGGCTCGCCGGGGCTCACCTCGCGGGTGCCGTCCCCGATGAGGGTGAGGCGGCCGTGCCGCTCCACCCGGATCTCCTCGGAGCGGCCCCAGCCGGCCAGCCCCGAACCGCAGACCAGGGGGGTGGCCGGAAAGTGCTCGAGCACCGTCTCGACCAGCATCCTCTTCTGGTCGGCGCGGTCGAAGGCCTCGACGATGACGTCGCATCCCGCGAAGAGGCGGCGCAGCGAATCGGGCTCGAGGCGCAGGTCGTGGGCCTCGACCTGCACCCGAGGGTCGATGCGCAGCAGGTTGTCGCGCAGGGCGTGGACCTTCTTCAATCCCACCTGGTCGAGGAAGTAGTACTGGCGGTTGAGGTTGCTCAGGGTGACCAGGTCGAAGTCGGTCAGCACCAGTTTCCCCACCCCGGCGCGCACCAGCGCCACCGCGCAGTTGGATCCCAACCCGCCGCAGCCGGCGATGCCCACGCTCCGGGAAACGAGAATGTCAAGTCTGGAGACCATGGTTCAACGCACCATTATAATGTGATTCCCGTCGCCGGACAACCGGCTGCGGAGGGCGGCCGGGGCCTGCGGCCGGCCCCGGCCCGGGGGATCATCTCTGCCAGTTCACCAGCGGTTGAGGGTCGATCGGCTCTTCGCCCTGCATCACCTGGAAGTGGAGGTGGGGGCCGGTGGAGCGGCCGACGGCCCCGATCGCGCCGAGCCTCTGGCCCGCCGCCACCGCCTGGTCCAGGGTGACCGACCGTTCGGCCAGGAAGGCGTAGAAGGTCTGTCGCCCGCCGCCGTGGTCGACAACCACCGTCAGCCCCTGGTCTCCCGTTCTCTCCCCCCCGATTTTCACCACCGTGCCGGCGGCCGCGGCCCGCACCGGGGTGCCAGCCGGGGCGGCCAGGTCGACGCCGGAGTGGAAGTCCTTCCGCTTGGAGATGGGGTGGAGGCGCCAGCCGAAGGGGGAGGTGAGCCGGGCGCCGGGCAGCGGGTCGGCGAGCAGCGCCGCGGAGGGATCGTCCGCAGGAGCGGCGGTTGCCCCGGCAATGGGGGGGATTGCCGGGCCGACCGGGGTGCGGGCGGCCATCGGCAGCAGCAGCAGCGCCAGCGCGGAGGCGCCGAGGTAGGGGAGCAGCGTTCGTTTTCCTTTCATGTCGTGTTCTCCTTTGAGGTTTCGGAGCCGGGTTTTCCACTGCCGGCCGGAGAGGCTCATGCCCGGGGCGGCGGTTTGCGGGGCGCGGCCGCCGGCGCGCAGAACGGCCAGCAGCCCCCGGCCGTAGCGGGCGGCGGGCATGGAGCGCCAGGCCAGTACCATGCCGTCGCACACCGACTCGCGAGCGGCGTTCAGCTGCCGGTTGGCGGCCCAGACCGCGGGATGGAAGAAGTAGGCGGCCTGCAGCAGGTTCTGCAGCGCCAGCCAGAGGGAGTCGAGGCGGCCGACGTGGGCCATCTCGTGGGCGATGACCGGCTCCAGCGCGTCGCGGTGGCCGGTTTCGAGCAAAAGCGGCGGCAGGACGATGCGGGGATGGAACAGGCCGACGGTGTAGGGGGTGGCGCCCCCGAGAAGCAGCGTCACCGGGCGGCGGACCGCGAAGCGTCGGCGCCAGCGGTTGGCCAGTTCCAGGACCTCCGGGTCGGAGACCGGGGCGGCCTGGCGGGCGATCCGGCGATAGCGGCTCAGTTGAAACCGGTAGAGGCCGGCGAACAGGAGGCTCCCCGCCAGCCAGCCGGCCAGGAGCAGCCTCTCCAGGCTCTCCGGGCTCCCGGTGGCGAGGAGGGCCGGGAAGCCGGCCCGGGATCCCGGAACCTCGAAACCGGGTTCGGCGTCGTGGGCGGCGGGGGCCGATCCGGTCACCATCAGGCGCAGGCTGTCGAGCCCGGTGCGCAGCGACCAGGGCAGGGAGAGACCGGCCGGCAGCAGCAGGCGCAGCAGCACCAGGGACCAGAGGGCCAGGCGCCAGCGGGGGGAGAGGCGGGGGAGGAAGCGCAGGATCGCCCAGACGGCGGCGGCGGTCAGGGCGGCGTAGAGGGAGGTTCCCGACAGGTGGTCAAGCAGGGCCGATTCCATCTCACTTCTCCTTCAGCTCCCCCAGGATCCGCTCCAGCTCGCCCATCTCCTCGCGGGTGAGCGAGCCGCTCCGGGCGAAGAGCGAGACCACCGCCTGCGGGTCGGTTTCCAGCACCCGGTCGGCGAAGAACTGCACGAGCCGCGCCAGGCCGGCGGGGCGGGTGACCTGCGGGCGGTAGAGGAAGACGCCGTGGAACTCGCTCCGCTCCAGCAGCCCCTTGGCGGCCATTCGGTCCATCAGGGTCTTGGTGGTGGTATAGGCCCAGCCGCGGGCGGCCTGCACCCGGTCGTGCACCTCGCGCACCGAGAGCGGCCCCTCTTTCCAGAGGGGGCGCAGGATGTCGAACTCGGCCCGTGACAGCTCGGGGGTCCGGCCGCGCTTTTCTTTCGTGCCCACCGCGGTTCCTCCTTTTGCTACAATGTAGCAGTAATACTATATTAATATATTCCTTCGCTTTTTTCAACCCCAAAATGTCTCCTCCCGGTTCAGGAGGGAAGCGGCCCGGTTCCCCCCGCCAGCTGGCCGCAGGCCGAGCGGATCCCGCCGCCCTTGGACCAGCGGACCACCGCGGTCATGCCCCGGTCCATGAGCAGCTGCTGGAACGAGGCCACCGCCTGCGGATCCGGGGCCTTCAGGTCCACGCCGGGGTTGGGATTGAGGGGGATCAGGTTCACCTTGGCCGGGATGCCGTGCAGCAGGGAGACCAGCCTCCGGGCGTCGGCGGCGGAGTCGTTCACCCCGGCCACCATCACGTACTCGAAGGTGATGCGGTGGCGCCGCTTGCGGGAGCGGAACCAGGCCAGGATCTCCTCCAGCTTCTCCACCCGCGAGACGGGCATCAGCTTCAGTCGCGTGGCGGCGTCGGAGGCGTTCAGCGAAAAGGCGATCTTCAGGGCCGGGAAGTCGGCCTCCAGCCTTTTCAGCCCGGCCAGGATCCCGGCGGTGGAGACGGTCACGTGGCGGGGAGAGATGGCCATCCCGTCCCCGGCGGTGATGGTCTCCAGGGCCTTCTTGAGGTTCTCGTAGTTCAGCAGCGGCTCCCCCATGCCCATGAAGACCAGGTTCAGCGGGGCCCGCGGCGGAAGGGCGCGGCGCATCAGCAGCGCCTGGGCCACCATTTCGCCCGCGCCCAGGTTGCGTTTCAACCCCAGCTGCCCGGTGGCGCAGAAGACGCAGCCCAGGGGGCAGCCCACCTGGGAGGAGAGGCAGAGGGTGTGGTGGTCCTTCTCGGGGATCAGCACCGACTCCACCCGGGCCCCGTCCTCCAGCTCCAGCAGGTATTTCCGGGTCCCGGATTCGTCCTGGCTCTGCATCAGCACCCGGGGCGGGTCGGCGTGGAACCTCTCGGCCAGGCGGCGGCGGTTCTCGGCGGAGATGTTGCTCCAGGTCGCGATGTCCGGGTTGTTCTTCAGGAAGACCCACTGCCGGATCTGCTTCACCACGAAAGTCTTCAGCCCCAGCGGCTGCAGCTCGTCGTACAGCTCGTCGGCGGAGAGGTCGGGCAGCCAGATCTTCTTGTCCATCCCGGGCGATTATACCGCGGAAGCCGCCTCCGCCAAAACCGCCCCCGCGGCTTGTCAAGCCGGCGCCGGTTTCGCCCGGGCGAACGTTTCTCTTTTCGCGTATAATGAGCATCCGAACAGGGTGAAATTCGTGAACCAGGCGAAGTGGCGAGTCCGTCATGTCGGCCCGGCGTTGCTGGTGCTGGCCCTCGCCCTGCTCCTCTTCGCCGTGGTCTTTCCCCTCGCGCTGCTCTTCCTGCCCCTCTTCGTGCTGCCCCCGCCCGGGAAAAAGGCGATTCCTGCACCCTCGGGGAGCGGCACCCCGCGCTCCTTCTTTCCTGCCCCGCTCCGGGGCCGTGCCCCTCCGTTCTGATCTCCTCCCGGTTTCGTTCAGAAAATTCCTGAAAGGAGGAGACCCATGGAGTCATCCGGAATCAAGGATTCCCGTTTTGCCAAAATGATGGATGCCTGGAACCGCTGGAGGGGGAACCCGGTCGAAACGGACCTGGCCCCCTATCTCCGGCTGGCGGGGGAGATTCGGAAGCGGGGGATGCGCGGGCTGGACGAGGCCGGCCTCGAAGGCGCGATGCGCGAGCTGGGGGAAAAGGCGCGGCGGGGAATCGACCTGGATGAGCTCCTGGTCGAGGCCTATGCGCTGGTCGGAGAGGCGGCGAGGCGCGCCCTGGGGCTGGATCCCTTCGACGTCCAGCTGGTGGCCGCCATCGCCCTGCACCGGGGGAGGATGGTGGAGATGCCCACCGGGGAGGGGAAGACCCTGGTCGCGGTCTTTCCCGCCGCGCTCCATGCCCTGGTGGGGAGGGGGGTGCACGTCTTCACCGCCAATGACTATCTCGCCCGGAGGGACGCCGCCTGGATGGGGCCGGTCTACCGCCTCCTGGGACTGCGGGCGGACTTCGTCCAGGAGGGGATGGAGGCGGGGAGGCGCCGCCAAGCCTACGGAGCGGAGGTGACCTACCTGGCCGCGCGCGAGGCCGGGTTCGACTTTTTGCGAGACCATCTCTGCCTGGAGCCGGAAGAGGTGGTGCAGAGGGAGTTCCACCTGGCCATCGTGGACGAGGCCGATTTCATCCTGGTGGACGAGGCTCGCGTGCCGCTGGTGATCGCCGGGGAGGAGCCGCTGCCGCCCTGTGATCCCCTGCGCCTGGCCTGGCTGATCTCCCGCCTGGAGCCCGGGGCCGATTTCGGGGTGGACGCGAACGGGCGCAACGTCTTCCTGGCCGAGCGCGGCATCCGCCGGCTGGAGAAGTGGCTGGAGTGCGGGAACCTCTACTCCGCGGAGAACCAGCCCCTGCTCACCGGGGTGAACCTGGCTCTCCACGCCCGGGCGCTGCTGCGCCGGGACGTGGACTACATCGTGCGCGGGGGGGAGATCGAGATCGTGGACGAGTTCACGGGCCGGGTCGCGGACCGGAGGCGCTGGCCGGACGGGATCCAGCAGGCGGTGGAGGCCCGAGAGGGCCTGGCGGTCCAACCCGAGGGGAAGGTGCTCGGCTCCATCACCCTCCAGCACTTCGTGCGCCTCTACCCGCGCCTGTGCGGCATGACCGCCACCGCCGTGCCGGCGGCGGACGAGCTGTTCGAGCGGTACGGGATGAAGACCGTGGTGGTCCCGCCCAACCGGCCCTGCCTCCGGATCGACCACCCCGACCGGGTCTATGCCGATCGGGAGTCCAAGCTCCGGGCGCTGGTGGAGGAGGTCGCCGCGCTCCACGCCACGGGGAGGCCGGTGCTGGTGGGCACGGCCTCGGTGGCCGAGTCGGAGCTTCTCGCGTTCCGGCTGGCCGCCGCCGGCGTCCGCTGCGCCGTCCTCAACGCCAAGAACGACGAGCAGGAGGCGCGCGTCGTCTCCGGGGCCGGCGCCCTCCACGCGGTCACCATCTCGACCAACCTGGCGGGGCGCGGCACCGACATCCGCCTGGGCGGCGCCGACGGCCGCGACCGCGGGGCGGTGTCCGCCCGGGGCGGCCTCTGCGTGATCGGCGCCAACCGCCACGAGAGCCGCCGGGTCGACCTGCAGCTGCGGGGACGCGCCGGCCGCCAGGGCGACCCGGGGTCATCCTGTTTCTTCGTCTCCCCGGAGGACGACCTGCTGCTGCGCTACGGAATCCGCGACCTGGCGGCGGGGCGGGGGTGGAAGGCCGGGCCGGACGGGCGGATCGCCTCTCCGCAGGCGGGGCGCGACATCGCCCACATCCAGCGGGTGATCGAGGGCCAGAACGCCGCCATCCGCAGGACGCTGCACCAGTACACCTCCCTGCTGGAGGAACAGCGCGGGATTGTCTGCGGCTGGCGGGAGGAGATCCTCTTCGGTGCGAGCGGCGGGGAGGCGACGGCGCGTCGCGCCCGGCTCCTGCACCTCGACCGCCTCTGGGCCGAACACCTGTCGAAGGTGGCCGACATTCGCGAGAACATCCACCTCTTCCGCCTGGCCGGCCGGGTCCCGCTGGAGGAGTACCACAAGCGGATCGTCGAGGAGTTCTGCCCGCTGCAGGAGCAGCTGGGGCGGGCGGTGGCGGAGACCCTGGCCCGGCTGGGGCCGGCCCCCTCCGTCGAAGACCTCGCCGCGGCGGGGTTGAGGGGGCCCTCCTCCACCTGGGTCTACCTGGTCAACGACGACCCGTTCTCCGAGATGTTTTCTTTCCTGATCTCCAACCGCCACATCGGGGTCGCCGCCGCCGCTCCCATGCCGCTGCTGCTGCCGCTGCTGCTGCTGAGGAGGTTCGGGCCGGCCAGGCGGGGGGGGGCTGGAAAGCCGTTTGACCGCCCGCCGCCGGAGGCGGTATAATAGGCTTCCAGCACGACCGATCCGGAAGGAGGACCCCGTGAAAATTTCCGAGCGCGCCCGACACATCCAGGAGTCGCCGATCCGCAAGCTCTCCGCCCTGGCCAACTCGGCCAAGAAAAAAGGCGTCACCGTTTACCACCTGAACATCGGCCAGCCCGACATCCACACCCCCGACGTCTTCATGAAGAAGATCTGCGCCTACGACGAGAAGGTGCTCTCCTACGGGCCCTCCGACGGCCTGGAGGCACTCAAGGAGGCGATGGCCGGATACTTCGGCCACCACGGGATCAAGCTGGAGAAGAAGAACATCGTCATCGCCACCGGCGGCTCGGAGGCCATCTCCTTCGCCTTCAACGTGGTCGCCGACCCGGGCGACGAGATCGTCATTCCCGAGCCCTACTACACCAACTACAACGGCTACGCCTCGCAGTGCGGGCTGAAGGTGGTGCCCTTCACCACCCTGGCCGAGACCGGTTTCCACCTGCCGGCCATCGCCTGGATCGAAAAGTGCATCACCCCCCGGACCCGGGCCATCCTGCTCTGTTCGCCCAACAACCCGACCGGCACGGTCTACGCTCCCGAGGAGCTCAGGGCGGTGGGCGAGCTGGCCCGGAAGCACAACCTCTTCCTCATCGCCGACGAGGTCTACAAGGAGTTCACCTACGACGGCAAGCGCCACTTCTCGGTGCTGCAGCTGGAGGGGCTGGAGGACCGGGTGATCGTGGTCGACTCCATCTCCAAGCGCTACTCGGCCTGCGGCGCGCGCATCGGGGCGGTCATCTCGCGCAGCGAGACGGTCATGGGAGCGGTGAACAAGTTCGCCCAGGCGCGCCTCTGCCCCCCCACCCTGGAGCAGATCGGGGCCATCGGCGCCTACGGGCTGCCGCCCACCTATTTCGAGGGGGTGATGGCCGAGTACCAGAAGCGGCGCGACATCCTCTGCGACATCCTCACCCAGCGTCCCGACATCGTGCTGCACAAGCCGGAGGGCGCCTTCTACCTGATGGTCAAGATGCCCATCGACGACTGCGAGCGCTTCGCCCGCTGGGTCCTGACCGAGTTCAGCGACAACCACGAGACGGTCATGGTCGCCCCCGGCGAGGGCTTTTACTGCACGCCGGGACGGGGCAAGAACGAGGTGCGCCTGGCCTACGTGCTGGAAGCCCACAAGCTGGAGCGCGCCGGCACGCTCCTGCTTCTGGCCCTGGACCGCTACCGCAAGGAGTGCATGGGCTGACCCGGGAGAAACGGTCGGCTCCGGTTTTCGTTGCGGTTCCACCTGCGGGAGCGGTGCGTTCGTCCCGCTCAAGAAGCGGGCCGGGGTGATCAACGCCTGGTCCATCGGCGAATGCCCGATCGGACGGAGCTCCCGAGCTGGCGGCGGGGCCGCGACTCGCCCGGGCCCCCTTCTTCAGAACGTATAGCCGGTGCGGCGCAGGTCGCTGGCGGTGCGCCGCGCCAGGGCGCGGACCACGCGGTTGAAGGAGGCCAGCTGGTTGCGGGTCAGGTGGCAGGTGGCGGTCCAGACCCGCTCGCCGCTGCGCACGTCCACCAAGTCGAGGTTGAAGGCCAGGAACTCGCACATGTCGCCGAAGGCCAGGGGCAGCGGCTCGTCGATGAGCAGCAGCGGGGCCTCGCCGCGCGGGTCGATCACCCGCTCGCGCAGGTCGATGCGCAGGTAGCCGTCGAAGCCGAGGCGCTGGAGCTCGTCCAGGTCGGCGCCGCGCTGCCGGGGCGGAGCGGGCAGCAGCTCGGTGCCGCGCGCCTCGCGGGACAGGGCGGCGGCGAAGGCGCGTTCGGCGCGGCGTTTGTGGATCATGTCGTCGCTGCGGTAGTCGACGGCGATGCGCGCGAATCGCTGCAGCCGCGTGCCGGGCTCGGAGTAGGATTCCATGCGGCTCAGGACGCAGCCGGAAAGCAGCAGTGTCGCACCCAGGGCCGTCGCCAGACGGATCACCCTTCGCTTGTTGCCCATTTTCCCTCCTGTCGGAGCATGGATGGGGCCATGCCAGCAAGGGGGGATCATGATTCATGCCAAGCCGGAGGCGTATTTCTGTAGCCAAAAAGTGACAGGCGGAGGTTCATGTGGCCCCTGGAAGCGGCGCTTGGGAATCAACCGGGGGTCAGGCGGGCGAATCGCAACGGATGGTCTGCTCCCGGGCCGTGCCCACCGAGATGAAGCCGACGGGAGCCCCCACGCTGCGCTCGATGAACTCGAGGTAGGCGCGGGCGGCGGCGGGCAGCTCCTCCAGGCGGCGGGCGCCGGAGGTGTCCCGGCGCCAGCCGGGGAAGGAACGGTAGACCGGCTGCATCCGGGCCAGGGTCTCGGTGTCGGTGGCGAAGCCCTCCGCCTCCCGGCCGTCGATTTCGTAGCCGGTGGCGACCCGGATCTCCGGCAGACCGTCGAGCACGTCGAGCTTGGTCAGGAAGAGGGCGTCGGCGCCGTTCACGTCGACCGCGTACTTCAGGGCCACCAGGTCGAGCCAGCCGACGCGGCGCGGCCGTCCGGTGGTGGCCCCGTACTCGTTGCCGGCCTGGCGGAGCGCTTCGCCCGCCGGGCCGCCGAGCTCGGTCGGGAACGGCCCCTCGCCGACGCGCGTGGTGTAGGCCTTGGTGACGCCCACGACGCGCTGCATCGCCTTGTGCGAGAGGCCGGTGCCGACCAGGGCGCCGCCGGTGGTGGGGTGGGAGGAGGTGACGAAGGGATAGGTGCCGAGGCGGATGTCGAGCAGGGTGCCCTGCGCGCCCTCGAGCAGGATGGAGCGTCCGGCGGCGTGCAGCCCCTGCAGCAGCCGGGTGGTGTCGGCGACGAAGGGCCCCAGGAAGCGTCCGGCGGCCAGGTACTCGTCGCGGTAGGCGTCGAGCGTCAGCGGCGCCCCGCCCCAGGCGCCGATGAGCCGGTTGTAGTAGTCGTTGAGCGGGGTGACCTTGCGCAGGAAGCGCCCCTCGTCGAGCAGGTCGCGCACGAACACCGCGCGCCGGCCGCTCAGGTCTTCGTAGGCCGGGCCGATGCCGCGGCGGGTGGTGCCGATCTTGGCGTAGCGGGACTCCTCGAAGATGATGTCCAGCTGCTGGTGGAAGGGCAGGATCAGCGGCGCGGCCTCGCTCAGGCGCAGGTTGTCGGGCGTCACCGCCACGTCCAGGCCGCGCGCGTGGCCGATCTCTTCGACCAGCTGCAGCGGGTTGACCACGACCCCGGCGGCGATCACCGACAGGGCGCGGGGCGCGAAGATGCCCGACGGCAGCAGGTGCAGCACCACCTTGCGCCCCCGGCGGTAGATGGTGTGGCCGGCGTTGTGGCCGCCCTGGAAGCGGACGACCACGTCGAAATCCCCGGCCAGGAAGTCGATGGCCTTGCCCTTCCCCTCGTCCCCCCACTGCAGCCCGACGATCAGCGTGTTCATGACGGTGGCGCCTCCCTCACCTTCACCAGCAGGATGGTGAAGTCGTCGCGGAACTTGCGCCCGGAGGCGAATTCGCGGATCTTGCGGTAGAGCGAGTCGGCGATCTCGCCGACCGGGCGGTTGGCGTGGCGGCGCACGTGGTCGACGACCGCCTGCTCCCCGAACTCGGCGTCGGCGGCGTCGGTCACCTCGCACACGCCGTCGGTGAACACGCAGACGATGTCGCCGGGGTGCAGCGCCAGCTTCTCCTCCTCGTACTCCGAGTCCGTGGCGAAGCCGATGGGGAAGCCGCCGCGGTCCAGCTTGCGCTCCTTGCCGTGGGACAGCAGGAACGGGTGCACGTGGCCGGCGTTGACGTAGGTCAGCGCCGGATTCTCGTCGTCGAGAATCATCCAGAAGAGGGTGACGAAGCGCTGGCCGCGGGTGAACTCGGCGATGAGCTGGTTGGCCTTCTGGATGAACTTGGAGGGGCGGAAGAAGTAGAGCTCGTTCAGGGTGTGGAAAATGGCCTGCGACGACGCCGCCAGCAGCGCCGCCGGCAGCCCCTTGCCCTCGACGTCGGCGAGCACCAGCGACTGCAGGTGCTTGCGCCGCCGGGGCAGGTCGAAATAGTCGCCGCCGACCTCGCGGATGGGCTCGTAGACGACGGCCATCTCGTAGTGGCGCAGGTCGGGCATGGCCTGCGGCATCAGCGACTTCTGGATGTGCCGGGCGATGCCCAGCTCGTTCTCGATGCGCTTCTTCTCCAGCATCTGCTCCAGAAAGTGGGCGTTGTCGATGGCGATGAGGGCGAAGCGCGACAGGAAGAGGATGAACTCGACGTCGTCGTCGGTCAGCGGCAGCCGGTTGAACTTGCGGCCGACGCCGAGGAGGACCGTCTTCCGGCGGCCCGGCGAGATGTTCAGCAGGTAGTGGATGCCGCGCGCCAGCAGCAGCTCGCGCAGCTCGCGCCGGTCGTCGGGCAGGTCCTGCACCGCCTCCAGGCGCGCCCCGCTGCAGCAGCCGGTCAGGTGGCGCAGCAGCGCGTCGCGCTCCGCCGCGCTGGTCTTGAAGCCCTTCTTGCGCAGCAGCTCGTGCTCGCGGTGCAGGAAGAAGGCGCGCGACAGACCGAGCGGCCCCATGACGACGGAGAAGAAGAGGCGCAGGATGGCGTCGACGTCGGTGCTCGACTGCAGCGCCAGGGCCAGCTCGTAGATGGAGTCCAGCTGCAGCTTCCTGAACCGCAGCTCGCGTTGCAGCCGGTTCAGATCGCCTTCTGCCATTTGATCATTTCGCAGCGGTTCTTGCCGTTGACGGTGCTGTAGTCGACCGAGTCCATGATGGAGCGCATCAACTTGACGCCCAGGCCGCCTTTGCGCTTGTTCTTGATCATGCGGCCCAGGTTGATCTCCTGCTCGGTCAGGGTCGGCGGAATGCCGCCGTAGGTGATGCGGATCATGACGCCGTTGCCGGCCATGAAGTAGTCGATGGTGATCTCGCGGTGCTGGTTGTTCCGGTAGGAGTGCTTGATGACGTTGGTCACCGCCTCGTCGAGGGCCAGCGAGATCTTCTGCGCCTCCGCCGACGGAAAGTGGTAGAGGGTGGCCAGGTGGCGCGTCAGCTCGACCACCATCTTCAGCAGCTGCGTCTGCGAGAGGATGGTGATGGAGAACTCAGGCGTCTGGTTGAACATGCTTGAACCGGGCCACGGCCGCTTCCTCGTCCGGCACGAAGTCGTAGATGCCGGTGAAACCGACCAGGTCGAAGGTATCGAAGACGCGTTCGTTGAGGGCGCACAGCTTGATGTCGCCGCCCTTCTCGCGCACCTCGTCGATGTACCCCATGATGATGCCCATGCCGGCCGAGGTGATGTAGTTGAGCTCGCGGCCGTTGATGACGATGTTGAAGTTGCTGTCGCGGATCAGGCGCACGATCTCCTTCTCGAAGCGCGCCACGTTGTGCGCGTCCAGGTGGCCTCGCGGGTAGATGACGGCGATGCCCTCGGCGATCTTGGTCTTTATGGCGAAATTTTTCATGTCCAGTCTCCGAAGAAGAAGCGGATCTCGCGAGCGGCCGACTCCGGGCAGTCCGATCCGTGCACGGTGTTCTGGGTCTTGCTCAGGCCGAAGCGGCCGCGGATGGTGTCGGAACCGGCCGTGGCCGGGTCGGTCGGGCCCATCAGCAGGCGCCAGCCGTCCACCGCGTTCCGGCGCTCCAACAGCAGCACGTAGATGCCGCCCGAGGTCATGTAGTCGACCAGCTCCTCGAAAAACCGTTTTTCGCGGTGCGCCTCGTAGAAGCTGTGGGCCTGGTCGCGGCTGAGCTGCAGGATGCGGATGGCGGAGATGGCGAAGTCGTGCACTTCGATCTCGCTGATGATCAGGCCAACGAGCTTGCGCCGGACGGCGTCCGGCTTGATGATGGCCAAGGTGCGCATGGTGCTCCCTTTCCGCCCTTCCATTGTAAATCAACGGCAGGGAAATTTCAAACCTCCATTTCCGGCCGGAGCCGTTTTGCCCCGGTCGCCACGGTCGGCGAGGGCGCGCGGAGCGCAGCCGGGCTGTCGTCACTTGACAACATGTTTTCTGTGTAGTACGATCGTACTACATTTGGAGCGCACAAGTGCGGAATGAATTCTGCTCGAGGAGGTCGAGATGAACCGGGTCACCTGCGTCTCTCTCGTGCTGCTGTTCCTGGCCGCCCCGGTCGGGGCTGCGGCCCGGAAACCGGTTGGGCTCACCGGCACCATCACCCTGTCGGGCGCTTTCGCCCTCTATCCGATGGCCGTCAAGTGGAGCGAGGAGTTCCGCCGGCTCCACCCCGGGGTGCGCATCGACATCTCGGCCGGCGGGGCCGGGAAAGGCATCGCCGACGTGCTGAGCAACGCCGTGGACATCGGCATGGTCTCGCGCGAGATCCACCCCGCCGAGATCGGCAGGGGGGCCTGGTTCGTGCCCGTCTGCCGGGACGCCGTCGTGCCGGTGGTCAATGCCGCCAATCCCAACCTGAAGGCCCTGCGCCAGCGCGGGCTGACCGCCGCCGCCTTCCGCAGGCTGTGGATCGACGGTTCGGTGCGGGAATGGAGCCAGGTGCTGCCGGGCGGAACGGCGGAGGTCCACGTCTACACCCGCTCCGATTCCTGCGGCGCCGCCGAGACCTGGGCGCTCTTCCTGGGCGGTCAGCAAGAGGACCTGCAGGGCGTGGGCGTCTACAGCGACCCGGGCATCGCCGAGGCGGTGCGCAAGGACGTGCTGGGCATCGGCTTCAACAACGTCAACTACGCCTACGACGCCGCCAGCCGGAAGCCGGTGGCCGGCCTCTCCGCCCTGCCCGTCGACGTCAACGGCAACGGCCGCGTGGACCGGGAAGAGGATTTCTACGCCGACCGCGACGGGCTGATGAGAGCCATCGCCGAGGGCCGCTACCCGGCGCCGCCGGCCCGTGACCTCTACTTCGTCTGCCGCGGCCGGCCGCAAAGCCCGGTGCTGGCCGCCTTCGTCGCCTGGGCGCTGCAGGAGGGCCAGGCCTTCACCGGCGAAACCGGCTACATCGGCCTGTCGGCGCAAAAGCGCCAAGAGGCATTGAAAAAACTCGGGAAATAGTCGATATTGTCTAGCCGGGCATCGGAAGCCGGAAACGGACCCGGCTGGCCTGGGGACTGTTTTGCATACGGGGGACACCATGAAAAAAGGCGGTTGGATCGTCGGCGTGCTGCTCGTGTTGGCCCATGTCTCCCTGGACGCGGAGGAACCGAAGCCCGGCGGCCTGAAAATCGAGGCGCCCGGCGTGCTGCTGCGGCTGGGGGTGCTGCTGCAGCCGCAGTTCGAGAGCGCCGGCAGCGCGCTCAAGGACGGCCAGAGCCGAAACGTCTTCATTCGCCGCACCCGCCTCCTGTTCGGAGGAACGGTGGCCAAGTCGTTCGAGTTTTTCCTGGAGACGGATTCTCCGGACCTCGGCAAAGCGGACGCCAACGGCTCGAAAACGGCCTCCTTCAGCGGCCTGAAGATCCAGGACATGGTGCTGACCTGGAAGGTGAGCGACGACGTCCGGGTGGATGCCGGACTGCTGCTGGTGCCCGGCGCTCACCTGAGCAATCAGGGGGCCACCACCCTCAACGGGCTGGATTATGGCCGATTCGCCTTCGACCAGAGCGCCCTGATGGAAAACAACGGGGGTCGGGACACCGGCCTGATGGTGCGCGCCAACCTGTTCGGGAAGCGGGTGGAGACCCGGCTGGGCGTGTTCCAGGGAAAGCGGAAGGCGGCCGCCGGGAGCGGGTTGCCGTCCGGAAATGCCCTGCGTTTCGCCGGCCGGGTGCAGCTGAACCTGCTCGACGCCGAGGGCGGCCTGTTCCTGGCCGGCACCTACGGCGGCGCCAGGAAGATCCTCAGCCTTGGGGCCGCCCACGACCGGCAGGGAGATTTTCGCCTGACCTCGCTCGACCTGTTCCTCGACGTGCCGGTGGGCCCCCACGTGCTGACCGCCCAGGCGGACGCGTGGATGTCCGAGGGAGAGGGCTTCTGGCTGTTTCCCAAGCGGACGGCGTGGTTCGCGGAAGCCAGTTTCCGTCACCACAAGTCCAAGCTGGCGCCGCTTTTCCGATTCGAGAGGCGGGATGTGGAGGCGCCGACTTCCGGCCTCCCCGACGAGTCCCGCGTCGGAGTGGGCCTGGCCTGGTGGTTCAAGGGGCACACCGGCAACCTGAAGGCGTTCTGGCAGCGGGTGACCTCGTCGGCGCCGGGAGCCGCCTTGTCCGGCTACAGCCAGTTCAACCTGCAGTGGCAGCTCTACTACTACTGACCGGAGGGAGGGGACGGGGCGGGCGCCGGAATCGCGGGGCTGCCGGCACTTCCTGCTCTCCCCGGCCGGTTCGGCGGCGGACGCGTTCCACGCGGTAGAACCGGTTTCTGCCTCCGCCGGCCCCGTCTATTTCTTGTCGCTGCGCGGGTGGAAGCGGTCGTAGACGCGGCGCACCTGGTCGCGGGCCACGTGGGTGTAGATCTCGGTGGTGGCGATGGAGGCGTGACCGAGCATGAGCTGCACGGAGCGCAGGTCGGCGCCGTTCTCGATGAGGTGGGTGGCGAAGGAGTGGCGCAGCACGTGGGGGGTCAGGCGCTTCTCCACCCCGGCCAGCCGGCCGTAGCCCTTGATGATCTTCCACAGCCCCTGGCGCGAGAGGCGGCGGCCGTAGCGGTTGAGGAAGAGGCGCTCGCAGGCCCCCCTTTTGAGCAGGGCGGACCGGGCGCCGGAAAGGTATTCCTGCAGGCGCTGCAGGGCCTGGCCGCCGACCGGGACGATGCGCTCCTTGTCGCCCTTGCCGATCACCCGGCAGAAGCCGTCGGCCAGGTGCAGCTGCTCCAGCTTCAGGTCGCAGATCTCGGAGATGCGCGCGCCGGTGGCGTACATCAGCTCCAGGATGGCCAGGTCGCGGCGGCCGGCGGGGGTGTCGGCCTGGGGCGCGGCCAGCAGGCGGTCCACCTCCTCGGTGGAGAGGTACTTGGGAAGCGTGCGCCAGCGCTTGGGCGGGGTCACCCCCGCCAGCGGGGAAGCGTCCACGACGCCCTCGGCCAGCAGCCAGCGGTAGAAACTCCGGAGCACCGACACCCGGTGGGCCTGCGAGGTGACGGCGCGCTTCCCGCGGTCCGCCTGCACGAATCGCAGCAGCTCGCCCTCACCCGGGAAGGAGCGGCAACCGGCGCCGTGGAGGAATTCGAGCAGGGCGCGCAGCTCCTGGCCGTACGAGAGGACGGTGTTGGGGCTCAGCCCCTTCTCGATGCCCAGCCAGGTGAGAAATCGGGCGACGTGGGGGGCAAGCGGCGAACCGGCGGCCACGGTCAGAAGTAGGGGTTGAGTTCGAGTTCCTCGGCCAGGATGGATGGCTCGCCGTGGCCGGGAAGGACGACGCTCGCCGGCGGGAAGCCGCGCAGCCGGGCCAGCGACCTCTGCAGCTGCGGCCACGAGCCGCCCGGCAGGTCGGTGCGGCCCACGTCGCCGCGGAACAGCGTGTCGCCGGTGAAGAGCAGCAACCCGGCGGCAAAGACCACCGAGCCCGGCGTGTGCCCCGGGGTGTGGTGGACGGTGATGGCCAGCGGGCCTTCGCCGACGGTTTCGCCGTCTTCCAGCAGATGGTCGGGCGCCGGCGACGTGGGCAGCGACAGCAGGCGCGCGAACTCGCGCGTCTCGAAGGAGCCCGCCATCCCGGCGTCGTCCCGGTGGATGAGCAGCGGCACGCGGAAGCGGTCGAGCAGCGCCCCGACCGCGCCGCTGTGGTCGACGTGGCCATGGGTGAGCAGGACGGCCAACGGGCGGATCGCCTCCGTGTCCAGGAGCCGCAGGATGCGCTCCGGCTCGGCGCCGGGGTCGATGACGTACCCGAGGCCCCCCTGGTGCAGGACGTACGCGTTGGTCTGCAGGTCGCCGACCGGCAGGCAGTGGTAGCGCGGCGCTTCAGGCGCCATATTTCTTGAACTTCAGCGCGTGGGCCATGGCCAGCGGCAGGATGTCGGTGGCCGGGAACTGGCCCAGCACCCCGGCGCCGCAGGTGCGCTCGCAGAACTTCAGGCCGCCGCCCTCGCCGGCGGCGGCCGATCCGGCTTCGGGGTCGCGCCGGGCGTAGTCCAGCGTCCGCAGGGACAGGGGGGCGACCCGGCAAAACTCCGACTTGAGCAGCACCGGGTTGGGATGCCAGGAGTGCCCCTTCATGCGCGCCGGGGTGGAGTGGTCGCCGGTGACCACCAGCACGTCGGGGCGCAGCTCGAGCAGCGCCGGCAGCTGCTGGTCGAACTCCTCGATGACGTGCACCTTGGCGGCGAAATCGCCGTCCTCGCCGTAGGAGTCGGTCTTCTTGACGTGCAGGAAGAAGAATTCGTGGGCGTCGAAGTGGGCGCGCAAGGTGGCCACCTCGTCGGCCAGGGTGCGGCCGGTGGGCAGGATGTCCATGCCCACCAGCTGGGCCAGTCCGCGGTACATGGGATAGACGGCGATGGCCGCGGCGCGCAGCTGGAACAGCTCCTTCATCGGCGGGATGGCCGGGTACTTGGCGAATCCGCGCAGCAAGGCGGCGTTGGCGGGCCGGAAGCCCTTCAGCTCGGCGACCAGGCGCTCCAGGAAGGAGTTGACGATGTGGGCCGTCTTTTCCGCCTCCGGGCTCTTGGGGCGCGCCGGCCGCGGCGGCACGCCGACCGCCTCGGGGTCGGCGTCGCTCAATTCGTCGCTCAGCCCGTCGCCCCGGAACACGACCACGAAGCGGTGCTCCTCGCCGGGGGTGAGCAGCACGTCGACGTCGTCGATGCGGGTGATGCGCTTGCCCAGGTGGGCGATGATCTCGCGGTTCCTCTCGGTGGGGATGCGCCCGGCGCGGCGGTCGGTGATCAGCCCGTCTTCCAGGGTCGCGAAGTTGCCGCGGGCGGTGACGTCGCGCGCCCCCACCTCGATTCCCACGCCGAGCGCCTCGAGGATGCCGCGGCCGATTTCGTACTTCAGCGGGTCGTACCCGAACAGGCCGAGGTGGGCCGGCCCGGAGCCGGGGGTGATGCCCGGGGCGATGGGGTGGCTCAGCCCCAGCTCGCTCTCGGCGGCGAGCAGGTCGAGATTGGGGGTGGCGGCGGTCTCCATCTCGGTGCGGCCCTTCTCGGGCAGCCCGCCGAGCCCGTCGAGCACCACCAGCACGATCTTTTTCCCGTTGGCCTGGGCGATCCGGCGATAGAGGTCTTCGCGTTCCATGGGTTCTCCTTGCAAATCCATTATGCCTCGAATGCGGGGTGAACACAACTCCCCGCTTGCCTCCCCGAGGCCGCCGGCGTACACTCCGGGTCATGAAGAACACTGCCGCCAAATGGTTGCCGATCGGGGTGGGGGTGGCGATCGGCTGGCTCCTCTTCCACCCGCCGGCGTTCCTGGCTCCGCTCGGACCGCTGCGCCACCTCGTCATGCTGGCCCTGGGCTTCGTGCTGCTGGTCGCCTTCATCGCCGCGCTCATCGCCGCCAGCCTGCCGGCGGAGGTGGGGCTGGCTCCTGCGGAAGCCGAGGCGCCCGCCGCCATGCAGGCGGTGGTGGACCAACTGGCGGCGCTCGGCTTCCGCCCCGCCGGCCCGCTTCTCCGCGTCGCCATCTCGCCGCCGGCGACGCTGGTGGGGCTGGCGCACGCCGATCAGCCGGTCTACGCGACGGTCTTCCGCACCGGCACGATCCCGGCGGTGGTCTCCCACGACTTCGTGTCGATCCTGGCCGGCTTTCGCGGCGGGCTGACCACCATGCCCGACTGGCGCGGCGGCACCCTGCCCGCCGGCGAAGGCGGGCTGCGGCAGGTATTCCCGGGAGCCGACCCCGAAACGCTGTTCGCCCGCCACCTGGACGGGCTGGCCTACCTGCGGCAGCGCGGGCTCTCCTGCCAGCCGGTGTCGACCGGCTCGTTCGCCGACGACTTCCGCCGGAGCTTCGCCCGCCAGCGGCAGGTCTTTCTGCGGGCGCCCCTGCGCAACGCTCTCATCGCCCTCGCCCGCACCACCTTCAAGCGGGTGCCCTGCATGGGGGGGCTGCGCGACCAGCCGGGCGCCGAACTGCAGATCCGGGCGCTGCAGGCGGGGGAAACACGGGGGTAGACCGGGCGCGCCGCCGTCCGTCCCTCGAATTAGACGGCCCCGGCCAGAAGCCGGAGCGTGTGGGCGAGCAGCTCGACTCCGCCGGGGAGGCCGTGCCCGGGCACGACGAGTCGGGCGGAGGGGAACCGGGCCTGCAGCAGGCGGATGGTTCCGGGCCAGGCCGGAACGTCGGCATCGGCCGTGTAGCCCAGGCCGAGCGCGTCCATGGACTTGACCAGGCAGCCGCCGAAGAGGACCCGCTGGTCGGGGATCCAGACCACGATGTTGTCGGCGGTGTGGCCGGGACCGGGGTGGAGGAGGAGCAGCCGGCGGCCGGCGACCGTGAGCGCGAGCTCCTTCGTGAAGGCCTCGCGGGGCGCCTCCACCCCGCTGGCCAGGGCCAGTTCCCTCGTCCGCTCCGCGCCCAAAGAACGGATGCCGCGGCGGTGGATCTCGGTCAGCCCCCCGAGGCAGTCGACGTGGAAGTGGCCGGGAATGGCCAGGGTGACGCGCACCCCCCGGCTCTTCTCGAGCCAGTCGAGCAGCACGGCGGTCTGCTCCGGAGTCCACGGGGTGTCGACCAGAACCGCCTCCTGGCCGCACAACACCACCAGGCCATTGGCCGGGATGCCTTCCCGGGTGGTGACGTGGCGCCAGACGGTCGCGGTCAGCGGCTCGAGCGCGATGTCTTCGCGCAGGTCGATCCGCTCCAGGGCGGCGAGCGGCAGGGCGAGCGCCAGCAGCCAGAACGATTTCCGCAGCGGGTTCATGGGCCGATTGTACTCGCCCTCCCGTCTCCCGATCAAGCGTCGCGTGGGGGAGCCGCCTCCAAGCCCGCGTGGTATAATGGGCTTCTTGCCAGGGGGTGCTCATGGCCGATGGGATGATGAAGTGGTGGCGCGCCGCGCGCCCGTGGTCCTTCACCGTGTCGCTGGTGCCGCCCCTGCTCGGAGCGCTGCTGGCGGCGCAGGAATTCCCCGGGCTGAGATTGGACGCGATCCACGTGGCGCTGACCCTGCTGGGCTGCGTGCTGGCCCACGCCGGGTCGAACATGTTCTCCGACTACCACGACTTCCTGGCCCGGGTGGACCGCGACGGAACCTTCGGATCGAGCGGCTCGCGGGTGCTGCTGGACGGGTTGATGGCGCCGAAAACCCTGCGCAACGGAGCCCTGCTCTGCTTCGCGGCGGCGTCGCTCATCGGGCTCTACTTCGTGCTCGCCCTGGAGCGCGGCCCGTGGCTCCTCCTGCCGGTGGGGGTGGGCGGCGTGCTGGCCTTCTTCTACACCGCGCGCCCCTTCACCCTGAAGTACTTCGCCCTGGGGGACATCGCCGTGTTCGTGGCCTTCGGCCCGGCCATGGCCTGGGGCGCCTGGTTCGTGCACACGCAGCAGGCCGCCTGGGCGCCGCTCCTCTACGCCCTGCCCGTCGCCTTCCTGGTGGACGCCGTCCTCCATTCCAACAACCTGCGCGACATCGCCACCGACCGCGAAGTGGGCATCCGCACCGTGCCGATCGTGATCGGCGAGCGCAACGCGCAGCGCATGTACTACGCCTTGGTGGCCGCCGCCTATCTCTCCGTCCTCCTGCTGGTGGCGCTGGCGCGCGCGCCGCTGACCGCCCTGCTGGTCCTGCTCTCCCTGCCGCTGGCCTTCTCCCTGTGCCGCCGGGTGGCCGGGAAGAGCCGGACCGCGGCGGAGTCGTTCGCCATGATCGACGCCCGGACCGCACAACTTCACTCGGTTTTCTCCCTGCTGCTCCTGGCCGGGCTGGCGCTCCACCTCTGGCTGCGCTGAGATGGGCCCTCCCGGGCGCGACTCCCTGGCTCCGGTGGCGGCGGCGGTGGGCCTGGCCTTCGTTCTCTGGGCCGTCATCTTCGTGCTCCGCCCCGGCAACTTTTTCCTGCTCATGGCCGGCGGCACCTCCCTGCTGGCGGCGCTGGCCTGGTTTCTGCAGGGGGGGGTGCCGAAGCGCGCCGACCTGACTCCCCGCCACGTGCTGCTGGGACTGGGAGCGGCCCTCCTGCTGTACGTTCTCTTCGTGGCCGGCAACGCCGGCCTGAAGCTGATGCACGCCTGGTGGGGCCTCTTTCCCGACCGGCTGCGGCATCTCGACGCGGTCTACGCCAATCGCGGCTCCCTGCCTCCCGCGCTGGTCGGCCTGCTGCTGGTCTTTCCCATCGGCTTCGGCGAGGAGCTCTTCTGGCGGGGCTTCGTGCAGGCACGACTGGCGCAGCGCCTCGGCCGCTGGCCCGGCTGCGGCCTGGCCACCGCGTTGTACGTCGCCGCGCACCTCTGCACCGGCAACCCGGTGCTGCTGCTGGCCGCCCTCGTCGGCGGGCTTTTCTGGGGCGGGCTCTACGCCCAGACCGGCTCGCTGACCCTGGTGCTGGCGGCGCACATGGCCTGGGACCCGCTCATTTTCGTCTTGCTTCAGGTGCGCTGACGCCGGGCCGCGGCGAGATTTCCGGTGGCCAGGTCTTATGTAAGGGGCGTACGGAGGACAGGAATGAAAAGTGGAATCGTGATGACGATGGCAGGCGTCGCCTGCGCGCTGGCGCTCGTCGCCGCCCCCGCGGACGATCTGCGCGAGCAGCAGTTGCTGGCCGGCTGCTCCGCGGAGCAGCGGCAGCAGCTGGAGCAGGCTGCGGCGGCGTTCGCCGCGAGCCCCGATAACGCGGTGGCCCCGGCCCAGGCGCTGGCGCGGGCCTTGGAGGCCAATGCCGTGGCCGGCCTCGATCCCGCCGATGCGGGTTTTCTGGTCATGAGCGCGGCGTCCCGCAAGCTGGACGAGGACGTGCGCCTGGTCCAGGCGGAGCTGGCGAAACTGAATCTCTCCGGCCAGAAGCTGCAGCGCTGGATCGAGAAGTTCAGCCAGCGGACCGGCATGGTGCCGGCCGAAGACGGGTCCGACCGCCCGGCTCCCGGCGGCGGCCCGGGCGGCGGGCCGGGGGGCGCGCCCGGCGCGTTCGGCCAGGCGGCGGGGGCGATCACCCCGCTCCTGACCCCCCACTTCCGCCTCGAGTACTGGTCGTTCGCCCTGCCGCAGAAGGTGGCACCCGGAAGCCTCGCCGCCCCCGAGCGCAACGTCCAGGCGCTGAAGCTGCGGATGGCGCTGGCCGGCCTGCAGGGCGCGGTCAACCGCACCAACGCCCTGCTGCAGCAGATGGCTGAGCGCCGGACCCGCTTCCTGGCCGAGCGGGAGAATTTCCGAAACCGGGCGGGCCCCGCCCGCGACCAGGAGTGACGACCCGCTGATCGCCGGTCGGCGCATCGCCGCCTGGACCGGGCGCTCGACCCGGGGCGGCAGGGCCGCGCCGGAGGGCTGGCTTTCCTTTTTTCTCCCGTGTAGAATGGGGGCGAAGGGAAGGATTCTGGATCGAGGAGAGCCGAGCCATGAATCTGGGTGAGCGGGTTCTTGCCCATGTATTGAACTGTCCGGACGGTGAGTTCGCCACGCTTTCGGCCAAACGCCTGGCGGTGATCCACGGAGTGAGCCGGGTCCACCTGTCGCGCACCTTCCGCCGCGAGACCGGCCTCTGCCTGCGCATGCTCCTTCACCGCGAGCGTCTGGAGCGGGCCAAGGAGATCATGCGCCGCGAGCCGCGGCTGACCCTGGCCGAGGTGCGGGAGCGGGTCGGTTTCCAGCAGACCGACTACTTCAGCCGCCTCTTCCAGGCCTACTTCCGCCTGCGCCCCAGCCGGATGCGCGGGGCGGAACACGGGAAGCCCTAGGCGAGGCGATTCTTCTCCGGAGGACCGAGGGGCGCTTCCCCCGGCGCAGGTTACATTTTTGCGGGTTGCGGCCCGGGTCCGGCCATGGTAGTCCTCTGGCATGCGCCTGCCGGGGAGCGCGGGCAGCGGAGGAGAGCCATGGGAAGAGCCGTCGTGCTGGCCGGTGCATGCCTGCTCCTGGCCAACTGCGCCGGGGTGACCTTCAGCGGCGGACCGGGGCCGGAGGGCCTCTCCTCGCCTCCCATCTACGCGCCCCGGCCGTACCTGCTGGTGGTGCGCCATGGGAGCGATTCCCGGGCCCTGGAGGCGACCGTGATCTACCTGCCCGACCTGGCCCACCCCCGCCACTTCCGGGTCCGGACCGGCATCGGCAAGGCGCGGCTGGAGTTCGCCTTGAAGGACGGCATGCTCGTCTCCCTCAACCAGGAGGGCGACAGCCGGACGGCCGAGGCGCTCGACGCCCTGGCCGCCCTGCTTCCCGCCGCCGGCGAGGCGATCTCCGGGGCGCGCGTGGGGGTGAACGCCGCCCGGGGAACGCCGGCTTCCTTCGAACTGTACGAGATCCGCATGGACGAGCGGGGCACGCGCCTGGTCCCGGTGGAGGTCCGGGCGGAAGCGGGGGCGACCGGGGAATCGCCCGGGAGGTGACATGTCCAGGCTGGCATTGTGCATCGGCATCAACGACTACCCCGGCACCGAGATGGACCTGGCGGGCTGCCTGAACGACGCCGGCGACTGGGCCAAGGCGTTCCGGGGGCGAGGCTTCACGGTATCCGCCCTTCTCGACGCCCGGGCCACGGGCCGGGCCGTGCGCGGGGCCATCCGCGACCTGCTGGACAAGGCCCGCGACGGAGACACCGTGGCCATCCAGTACTCGGGCCACGGCTCCTTCGTGCCGGACGAGGACGGGGACGAGCCCGACGGCACCGACGAGTGCCTCTGTCCCCACGACGTGATGGCCGAAGGGCCGATCACCGACGACGAGCTCTTCACCCTCTTCTCGGCGCGCGAACCCGGCGTGAAAGTGCTCTTCATCTCCGACTCGTGCCACTCCGGCACGGTGGCCCGCTTCGCCCCCATCCTCACCCCTCCCACCACCCGGGCCCGCCGCGCCCCGCAGCGCAAGGTGCGCTTCCTGCCTCCCGGGGTCTACCTGGGGCGCTCCGCCCTGGTCCGGCTCGGTTCGCGCCGCGCCCTGAAGCCCTCCAGCCCCCCGGGGCGCTACGCCTCCCTGCTTCTTTCCGCCTGCCAGGACACCGAGTACTCCTACGACGCCTGGTTCAACTCGCGTCCCAACGGCGCCTTCACCTACGTGGCCCTGGAGGCCTTGAAGAAGCTCCCCGCGGAGGCGACCTACCGCGACTGGCACCGGGCGATCCGCGCCGTCCTCCCCTCGCAGCAGTATCCCCAGACCCCGAACCTGTACGGGTCGAAGGAGATGAAAGGGTGGATCGCGTTGCACTGATGTTCCGGCCGATCGGTTGCGACCGAAAGATCGGGGCCTGAACCACGGCTGGCGGTTTGGACGGGTAGCCCACGCGGGCCGGTCGCCTTGGGCCGGCAGGTCCTTGACAAGACGTCCGCGAAGCAGGATGCTGGGGCCCCGGCCGCACCGCGGCCGAAATATCCGCGCCGAGAGCCGGGGCGGGGGAGGGGAGAGATGCGCCAGGCGGTGCTCTTCATTCACGGCATCGGGGAGCAGAGGCCGATGAACACGTTGCGGGCGTTCGTGGAGGCGGTGGTTCCCGACCGCCCCGGGGGGGAGGAGAAGTACTGGAGCCAGCCCGACCCGCTGGCGTCCACCTACGAGCTGCGCCGCCTGGTCACGCCGCGCCGGCTGGGGACCGATTTCTTCGAATACTACTGGGCCCACCATGTCCGGGCGGTCTCCCTGCCGAGCATCGCCTTCTGGTGCTGCTCGCTGATCCTGCGCCGCAAGCGGGACGTTCCCCTCCCCCTGCGCACCCTGTGGAGGCTCGGCCGGCTGTCGCTGGCGCTGATCGCCCTGCTGGTGGTGAGGGGCTCCACGCTGCCCACGCTCGGGATGGTCTCCAAGCTTCCCTGGTTCGTGGGGGCGGCCGCCGTGGGCTTCCTGCAGTGGTGGACGGTGCGCTACATCGGGGACGCGGCCCAGTACCTGCGGCCGGCGCCGGCCAACATCGCCATGCGCCAGCGCATCCGCGAGGAGGGGGTGGAGATCCTGCGCGAGCTTCACGAGAAGAGGAAGTACGACCGCATCATCGTGGTCGGCCACAGCCTGGGAAGCGTGATCGGCTACGACATCATCCGCTTCCTCTGGCAGGAGTACCACGCCCAGCACCGCTCCCCGCGGCGCATGAAGCAACCGGAGATCCGGCTCATCTCCCGGGTCGGGGAGAGCCTGCGGGCGGACGTGCCGGGTGACGCCGACCGGTTCCAGGCCGCCCAGTCGCGCCTGTGGGACGAGCAGCGCGCCGCCTCCAACCCCTGGAAGGTGACCGACTTCATCACCCTGGGCAGCCCGTTGGCCCATGCCATGCTGCTCATGGCCGACAGCCGGGACGACTTCCGCCGCCGCGTCCGGCAGCGGGAGCTGCCCACCTGCCCGCCGGTGCTGGACGACCGCACCTACTTCTACTGGCGCAAACCGCCCTGCCGCGTCGATGGCTCCTGGGTGTCGCTGGGCGTGCTGCACCATGCCGCCCCCTTCGCGGTCACCCGATGGACCAACCTCTTCTTCCCGGCCCACCTGGGCCTGTTCGGCGATATCGTCGGCGGCCCGCTGCGCCCCGTGCTCGGCCCGGGCATCAAGGACATCGCGGTGTCCACCCGCCGCTGGGGGGGGACGGCGCGCTTCCTGATCCACTGCCACCTGATGTATTGGAGGCCACCCCGGAAGCGACCGGTGCGCCGGGAGCGGGGGGAAGGCGGGAAGCCCGAGGCGCTGCACGCCCTGCGGTTCGCCCTCGACCTCATGGGGCGCAGAATCGACCCCGCAGGGCCCCCGCCCTCCCCACCCCCGGAGGGAGAGGAACCGGGACCGGAGTCCGGCGCGGGATAGGAGCGGGCTGTCCGGGCGGAGGGAGAAGCGGAGGCGCCGGCCTACTTGATCCGGCCCAGAACGGTCTTCATCAGCGATGCGGCGGCCGGGCGAACCGCGGCCTCCCCGGCACCGGGGACCAGCAGGGTGATGAGGAGATAGCGCGCCCCCTTCAGGGTGTGCAGCTGCACCATGCCGTAGCCGGGGCTGGTGTAGAACGAGCTGTCCCCGACCCCGGGCAAGTCGGTGGGAGGCATCTTCTGCTTCACGAATGCCGCCTTGATCGCCGCCGCCGTCTCGGTGCGCGCCAACGGCTTGATCAGCAGGTTGAGCGACCCGAAGTCGCCCACCACCCAGGTGCAGTCGGAGCCCGCGGCCGGGTTGGAGCGGGCCTTGAGCGTGCCCGGCTTCACCGGCTTGCCCAGGGCGGCCTGGATCTCGGCCGGGGCGAGCAGGGTGCAGGGGGTGAAAGCCGGTTCGGCGGCGGAGAGGGCGCAAGACGCGGAAAACATGACGACGGCGAGCAGCGCGCACGCGGGTCTGGGCACGGGCACCTCCGGACGGGCGCGGGGTGCTTCCTGCCTCCGCTTTCCCGAAAGGCGATCGTAGCAGAGCGGGGACCGGAAATCAACCTCGGATCCTTTCCCTTCGGCCGCGGGGAGTGTATCATGGTCGCAGGGGGCGACGCAAACCCCGGGAGCCGCCCATGTTCCATATCCTGAGCATCGAAGGTTCGGTCTTCAACGTGCCCCTCGAGTCGCTGCGGGAGCGCGAGGAACTGAAGCGCATCGAGCGCGGGGCGCCGGCGCGCAAGGTCGCCGGGGGCGAGGAGCGGGGCGAGACGGCCGGCGGCCGCCTTCCGACCTACGCCGAGCGGGCCTACCGCGAGGCCATCGCGCTCCGCGACGAGCGCGAACCGCTGCTGCACGCCCACGAGATCATGAGCCGGCCGGTCATCACCGTTTCCCCGGACCTGAGGGTGGACGACGGCTGGCGCTTCCTGCGCCGCAGCGGGGTGCGCCACCTGCCCGTCGTATCCGGCGCCGCCGTGGTCGGCATCGTCTCGGAGCGGGATCTGCTGAAGCAGCTCATCGTTTCCGAAGGCTCCGTCGCCTACGACACCGGCCGGCGCATCGCCGACGTGATGAGCCGGCCGGTCGTCAGCGCCAGCCCGGAGACCGACATCCGCCGCATCGCCCGGGCCATGTTCGAGACCCATATCGGCACCATGCCCGTCCTCGGCGCCGACCGGCTGCTGGCGGGCATCGTCACCCGCAGCGACATCCTCTACGCGCTCATCCACCGCGGGCCGCTCCGGCTCTGGGCGTAGGCGGGCC
>CAYZNT010000018.1:0-2885 GCA_964479735.1 uncultured Clostridia bacterium | reverse complement strand
GGATGCGAGGAGGCCGACCATGCGCTGGGTGGGAAGAAGGCAGAGCGAAAACGTGGAGGACCGCCGCGGCCTGACCGTGCGCCGGGCGGCCGTGGGCGGGGGGCTGGGCACGGTCGTCGTGGCCCTGCTCATCTACCTGCTGGGGGGGAACCCCGAGCAGGTGATGCAGAACCTGCAGGCGCCGGCCGGCGCCGCCCCGGAGCAGGGCCGGGCGCTGAGCGACGAAGAGAAGCAGCTGGGCGAGTTCGTCGCCGTGGTGCTGGCCGACACCGAGGACGTCTGGCACCGGCTGCTGGACGGCCAGGGCCAGCCCTACCGCGAGCCCAAGCTGGTGCTCTTCAGCCAGGCCACCGAGTCGGCCTGCGGCTTCGCCCAGGCGGCGACCGGGCCGTTCTACTGCCCGGGCGACGAGAAGGTGTACATCGACCTCGAGTTCTTCCAGGAGATGCAGCGGCGGCTGGGGATGAACGGGGATTTCGCCTGCGCCTACGTCATCGCCCACGAGGTCGGCCACCACGTGCAGAACCTGCTGGGCATCATGGGACAGCTGGAGGAGCGACGGCGCAGCCTGGACGAGCGCGAGTACAACCGCTACCTGGTGCGCCTCGAGCTGCAGGCCGATTTTCTGGCCGGCGTCTGGGCGCACCACGCCCAGCGGATGAGTCAAATCCTCGAAACGGGCGACGTCGAGGAGGCGATGAACGCCGCCGCGGCGGTGGGCGACGACCGCATCATGAAGAGCCAGCAGGGGACCGTCGTTCCCGACGCCTTCACCCACGGCACGGCCGCGCAGCGGGCCCGCTGGTTCAAGCTGGGATTCCAGACCGGCGACCTGAGCCGGGGCGACACCTTCGCCGCCCGGGAGCTGTAACCGCCCGCCCCTTCCTCAGCGCAGGCGGATTCCCGTCAGCAGGGCCAGCGGGGACGGGGCCCCGGGGGCCTCGTCGAACCGCACCAGGAGCGGGATGGCCAGGCGCCGGCCGAGCGGGATGTCGACGCCGAGGGCGGCGAAGACTCCGAACCCGCTGCTGCCCGGATAGAGGAAGACTCCCGGCCCGGCCTGCAGAAAGACGTTCGCCGAGGGCCTGAACTCCAGCACCCCGTGCAGGCTCCAGGCGGTGACCGTGCCCTCGTGCCCGGTGAAATAGGGCGCTTTCCACCAGTAGTAGTACAGGGAATGGAAGCCGGCGGACGCACCGACTCCCAGCCGCCCGTTGAGACGGTAGACCCCCACGGCCATGGCGCGCCAGTGAAACTTGTTCCAGTCCACAAGCCAGTTGGGGGTGATGTCGAGATCCTTGGCCAGGTCGACGATGGTCACCCCCGCGCCGCCCAACAGGGAGAATGAAAACTTTCCGCCTGCGTCGACGCGGCCTCCCGCGTCCCGGACCGGTCCGGATCGCTGGGGTCGTGGCGGCGGAGCGGCGGGCGCCGGCTCGGCTCCCTTCTTCGCCGCCGGCGGAGGTGGGGGCGGGGCGGAGACGGTCTCCGCCAGGCTGCGATGGATGTATCCGAATCCCGGCCCGCCGGGTTTGCCGGCCGGGACGACCACCCGGCACCAGTCGCCGCTCGTCCCGTCCTTGTCGAAGACGTCCCCGTGCCGGGCCACGAACAGAACGGTGCTCGTCTTGCCCGGCCCGGAGCGGACGTTGGCCACTGCCCCGACCACCCTCACCCGGACGATCTCCGAGGCGACCGCGATGACGAGCGCCGCGGTAAACCACACGATTCCAGACCCCAAGAGCCTTCCCCGCATCCCCCTGACTCGCATGACGCCCCCCTGGTCACGGAGGCGGCCATCGCTCGACCGCCTCCTTCCGCCGGTACCATACTCCGCCCGGGTGACGGTTGTCAACCGGGCGGTTGACCGGGATCGGAGGGCCCGGATATAATGGATGCGCCCCGGCCGCATGCCGGGCGGCGGGCGTGCGCTTGCGGGAGGTCGCCATGGCCAGCGAACACAGTTTGGTTCTGATCAAGCCGGACGGCGTGGAGCTTTCGCTCACCGGGGAGGTGCTGACCCACCTCGACCACGAGGACCTCCTCCTGGTCGGCACGAAGGCGGTGGCGGTGAGCCGGGAGCTGGCCGCCGCCCACTACTTCGAGCACCGCCACAAGCCCTTCTACGAAGACATCATCAAGTACCTGTGCGGGGGCTACCACAGCTTCCCCTGGGTCTACGCCATGGCCTGGTACGGCGAGAACGCCTGCGAGCGCATCCGCGCCATCGTCGGCAACACCAACCCGATGGCCATCGAGCCGGGCCGCAAGATCGTCACCCTGCGCCAGAAGTACGGGCGCAACGTGATCGTGCGCGACGACCAGGGCCGCGACCTGATCGATTCGCAGGGCCACGCCGTGGTGCGCTTCGAGAACGTCATCCACGCCTCGTTCAGCGACAGCGCCGAGTTCGAGATCAAGTTGTGGTTCGCGCCCGGGGAGCTGCTTCCCGGCTACCGCCTCTACGCGGTGGGCGAGGAGCGGGGGGAGCCGCGCTGGCTCGTGCCGGCGCCTCAGCTCAAGGACCGCCTGTTCGGGGCCTGAGCGGCGCCCGCCCGGTGACGGCCTCCATGGAAACCGCCCCGGCGGAGTGCCACGTCTGCGCCGCCCTCTTCGACCCCGACCGGGGCGGCACCTGCAGCCGTTGCGGGCGGCCCGTCTGCGGCCGGCACATCCGCCTGGCCGGCTTCCTGGGGGCCGAGGCGCTCAGCCGCGAGATGCTGGTCTGCGTCCGCTGCCTGGGCAGGGGAGAGAGATCGGTGCGCTTCAAGATGAAGTACTTCGCGGGCGATCCGTTCCGCTAGAGCAGGTTCTGAATCCCTTCGCGGCTCCCCTTGGTAAGGGGGGCGATGGGGGGATCGAGATACGGGTCCGAATCCCCCCGC
>CAYZNT010000017.1:55082-72043 GCA_964479735.1 uncultured Clostridia bacterium | reverse complement strand
GGGGGAGCGAAAAAATCGCTGATCTCGTGCTCCAGCGGCGGGGTGGCGGTGCCCGTCTCCACCACCGGTTCGGTGCGGCTGCGATAGGTATCGTGCGACTCCTGCAGGAATTCTTTCTGCGGCGGTTCGCCAAAATAGAGATCGCCCCGGGCGCCGGAAGCGGGGCGGGAGAAGTCCTCCAGCCGGCCGCCGGAGCCCTCCAGCTGGAACGAGTCGGAGGCGACGGCGGCTTCGTCGCCGCTGCCCACCGAGATCTCTCCCGGGAATTCCTCTTCCTTCTCGGGAAAGGCGGCGACATCGAGGACCGAACGCCGGGCCGATTCGGACGTGTCCTCCTCGCTGGTGAACTCGGGGAACTTGTCCCCGATGCCGAAGGACTCCTCCGTCTCCAGCTCGGGTTCGGGCTCCGGCTTCGGCTTGACGAACTCGGTGCGCGGGAGGTCGCGCATGACCGGCACCTCGGTCACCGCGGGAGCGGGCTTGCCGGTTCCGACCAGCGGCTCCTCGGCGAACGGGTTTTCGAACGACTCCTCGACCTCGGGGGCGAGAACGTCCTTGACCGGCTGGGTGCCCTGGGTGATCTCCTCGGACGGCTGGACCTCTTCACGCTCCATCGGCCGGGGGGTGACGACGCGGCCCGCTCCCGCCGGGTGGTGCAGCTCCTCGCGGATGTCGGAAAAACTGATGTCCTCGCCCCCGGATTCGCCGGCCTCGATCTCCGGGAAATCCTCCGGCATCGTCCCGGGGACCTCCTCCTCGGCCGCGGCCCCGGGAGCGGCCGCCGGGGCGGCCTCCAGGGCCTTCATGACCGTCGCCACCAGCATGTTGGAATCGAACGGCTTGGTGACGATGTCCTGGTAGCGCAGGTTTTTCAGCTGCTCGTTGTCGATCGGCTCGAAACTGCCTTTCAGCAGGAAGACCCGGGTCGCGCGCAGCGCGTCGCTGGAGTTGACGAAGCGGCAGATCTCGTACCCGTTCACGTCGGGGAGCTTGACGTCGGCGATGACCACGTCCGGGCGCATGGAGAGCAGCTTCTCCTTCAGCCCCTGACCGTTCTCGAAACTGGCCACGTCCACGTTCTCGATCTCGGAAAAGGAGAGTTCCACGATCCGGCGGATCGTATAGGAGCCATCCGCCAGGACGATGGTTTTCTTGCTCATTTCCAGTCCTCCTCGACCGCTTCCGGCCATGCCAATTTGTATCACTTCTGCGAAGATGATGTCAAGTAAGCAACTTGACTTTCTGCGTTTTTTGTATTACATTTGGACGGTTATGCAGCGCATCAAGGTGCTTATTGCCAAGCCCGGCCTCGACGGCCACGACCGCGGAGCCAAGATCGTCGCCAAATACCTGCGCGACGCCGGCATGGAAGTCATCTACACCGGCCTGCGCCAGACCCCCGAGACCATTGCCAACACCGCCATCCAGGAAGACGTGGACGTTGTCGGCCTGAGCATCCTTTCCGGCGCCCACCTGCCGCTGTGCCAGAAACTGCTGGCGACCTTCCGCGAGAAGAAAGTCGACCCGCCGCCGGTGTTCGTCGGCGGCATCATCCCCGACGAGGACATCGGGGAGCTGAAGCAACTGGGAGTCGCCGAAGTCTTCCTGCCCGGCACCCCGCTGCAGCAGATTTCCACCCGCATCCACCATCTGGTGTCATGAGCCGGGCCGTCCGCCTGCCAACCATTTCGGGGACCACCCGGCGGGGGGCGTAACCGTGCACCGAAACGGCAAAAACCGCAATTACTCGATCATCATCGTCTCCGACGCCACCTCCACCAACAAGGAATTCGTCGTCTCCTCCAAGCTGATCAAGAACGCCATCATGGCGTTCTCCTTCCTGGTGCTGTTTTTCGGCTTCATCATCTTCCACTACCTGACCATCACCCTCGACAAGCAGAAGATGCACCGCCTGGAGATCGAGACCAAGAAAAAGCAGGCCAAGATCACCGAGCTGACCTCCACCATCAACGAGCTCAACGACCGGCTCAAGAACATGGAGGAGTTCAAGAAGCGCATCCTGGTGGCCATGGGCCTCAACTCGAAGGACGCTCTGACCGAGATCGGCCAGGGCGGAGCGTTCGATCCCACCGCGGCGACACCGGCCGCCGGCGTTTCTCCCTCCATCCCGATGCAGCCGGCCGTACAGGGATTGGGCCTGCCCACCCAGAGCATCCTCCAGATCGAGAACAGCGCCAAGAACACCGAGCAGACCCTCAAGCTGATCGAAGGAACCATCGATCAGCAGAAAATGCGGCTGGCCAGCACCCCGGCCATCTGGCCGACCCGGGGGTACCTGACCCAGGCGTACGGCAACCGCATCAACCCCTTCACCGGCCAGTGGGAATTCCACCAGGCCGTCGACATCGCCACCCAGCTGGGCAACCCGGTCATCGCCCCGGCCGACGGCACGGTGCTGGTGGCCGAGCGGCGCGACTACATCGGCAACCTGATCATCGTCGACCACAGCTTCGGGTACACCACCCGCTACGGGCACCTCTCGGGCTTCAGCGTGCGCGAAGGACAGCGCGTCCGGCGCGGCGACGTCATCGGCTATGTGGGCAGCACCGGCCGCAGCACCGGCCCGCACCTGCACTACGAGGTGCGCTATTTCGACAACCCCAAGAATCCGCACGATTTCATTCTCAATTGAGGCCCCGGGCCTCCTTTTGCCTTGATTTCCGTTTTTTTTTCCACTATAATCTGGGCGATGCCAGCCGGGACCTGCACCCAACCGCGATACACCTGCGCCGTGTTCGTTCCCGCCTGCGCCTCGCCCAGCCGGCGTCGTCCGGCTTCGACATGCCACCAAGATCACCAAGGAGGATCCGTATGAAAAGAATTCTGCCGCTCATCGCCATCATGGGGCTGGTGCTGGTCACCGTCTCCTGTCAGAAGCCCGAGGAGGTCACCCTATCCAAGTACTTCCAGGCCATGAAGGCCGACAAGGACGGCAAGCCGATGGACCGCGACACCATGGCCGCCATGGCCGCCGATCCGGTGCAGATCCAGTTCGACGAATGGAAAATGGTCTCCTCCGAGCCGCCGGTGGAAGCGGACATCGCCATCCCCGACCTGGTCAACCAGCTGAACGAGCTGAAGAAGCAGAAAAACGAGCAGAGCCTGAAGACCGCCGACAAGTTTGCCATCAGCAAGGAGCTGAAAGACAAGGTCCAGGGAGCCCGGCGCGTGGCGCCCGCACTGCAGAAGGAGTTCGACGAGGCCCAGGCGGCCTTCGAGGCCGAGAAGAAGGTCCTCGACCAAATCTCCCTGCAGCACAACGAGCTGAAGGCCAAGCTGGACTTCGAGAAGCGGCTGTTCACCCTGTCGACCAACATCGAGCGCGAGCACGAGCTCTTCACGGGCAAGGCCCAGGATGTCAAGACCCTGGTCTCCATCACCTCCGCCGGAGCCGCCAAGGAGTACGTGTTCCTGCTGCGCAAGTACATCATCGACCAACCGGGCAGCGAGCGCAAGACGACCGGCCGTTTCGTGATCGTCAAGATCGCCCCCCAGGACGAGTTCGAGCAGAAGTAACGGCTGCCGCTGCGGCAGCGATCCGTGACGGGGCCCCCTTTCCGGGGGCCCCGGTCGCTTTCATGGCCTCCCCGCCCTCCCGTTTCATCGTCGTGCTGACCACCGTCGGCGACGCGCCGTCGGCCCGGCGCCTGGCCCGGCTGCTGCTGGCGGAGCGGGCCGCCGCCTGCGTGCAGATCGGCGCGGCCCACACCTCGCTCTATCGATGGCGGGGCCGCCTGCAGACGGCCCGCGAACGGCAGCTGTGGATCAAGACGCGCCGGCGCGACTACCGGCGGGTGGAGAGGATCCTGCGCGCCAACCACCCCTACGAGGTGCCCGAGATCATCGCCCTGCCGGTCGTGGCCGGGGCGCGAGACTACCTGCGCTGGCTGGGGGAGTCCGGCGACTGAGCGGGTGGTTCGCCCTGCGGGTCCCGGCCGCGCACGAAGTGCGGGAGGTCGGCCGGGACGGGAATAGAGAATTCCACCAGGCCGGCGAAGACGCCGTCACGAAACCACGGCGCCTGGTGGATGAGCTTGCGCACGCCCCCCTTCTCGATGGTGTAGGAGTTGGCTTGCCGCGCGCGGAACAGCCCCCCCAGTTTCTCCCGGGCGGCCGGGGGGTGGCAGGAGAGCAGGTCGCGGCCGATCAGCGCCCGGCCGCCATCGGCAGCGAAGGTCCGCACCGCCTTTTCGTTCATGGCGACGATGATTCCCGCCTCGTCGCAGACGGTCACCGCCACGTCCACGCCCTCGATCCAGCCAATCGGTCCCATGGTTTCTCCTCGCTTCCCCTCGGCAGGGATCCGGAGACCCGGCCGCCGCAGCGGGCTCCGGGTCAGGCTTTCTTCTTCCCGGCGCTGTCGATCTTCAGCGGAACGTAGAGGGGGCAGTAGCGGAACAACCCGGTGAGCAGCGGCACCAGGCCGATCAGCCCCAGCCAGGTTCGGTCGTATAGACCCCAACCCAGGACCACCAGGCCTCCAACGATGCGGAAGACGCGATCGGCACCGCCCACATTGCAGGTCATGAGCACCTCCTGAAGACGCTGCCAGAGGTATGCCACGGCGGTCGGCGCCTGTCAACTGCAGCGGCAAGTTGACAACGGCCGCGAACGATGCCATGAAGAGGCATGCGCATCGGTTACCCCTGCCTGAACCGCGGACTCGGGTGCACCTCCAGCCGCACGTTCCGCCTGGCCTCGCTCACCCCGCGGCGGTTCGAGGAAACGGTCGCGGCCAACCTGCAGTGCCTGGAGCAAATGGTCGCCTGGAACGGGCAGGCGGGCCTGCTGTTCCTGCGCATCACCTCCGACCTCGTGCCCTTCGCCTCGCATCCCGCCTGCCCCGGCAACTGGGCGGCGGCTTTCGCCCGAGACTTCAGCGCCATCGGCACCGCCATCCGCCGCCTCGGCATGCGCATCTCCATGCACCCCGACCAGTTCGTGCTGATCAATGCCCGCGAGGCGCGCATCGCCGACGCCAGCGTCGCCGAGCTGGAGTACCACGCGGCGGTGCTGGACCTGCTGGGGCTCGACGACACGGCGCGCATCCAGATCCACGTCGGCGGCCTGTACGGTGACCGCCCCGCCGCGCTTTCCCGTTTCATCGCCCGCTTCCAGGGGCTCCCCGGTCGCGTGCGGGCGCGGCTGGTGATCGAGAACGACGACCGCCTCTTCCCGCTGGCCGACTGCCTGCACCTGCACGGGGAAACGGGCGTGCCGGTCCTGTTCGACACCTTCCACCACCAGATCCTCAACCACGGCGAGCCGGAGGCGGACGCGCTGGCCCGCGCCGCCGCCACCTGGCCCCCGGCCGCCGGGCTGCCGATGGTCGACTACAGCTCCCAGGACGCCGGGAAGAGGCCGGGCGCTCACGCCCCCACCCTCGAGAGCGCCCACTTCCGGCGCTTTCTGACCGCCTCCCGGTCGCACGATTTCGACCTGATGCTGGAGATCAAGGACAAGGAACGCAGCGCCGTTCGGGCCCTGCGGCTGGCCGCCGGCGATCCGCGGCTGGTGAAGCCGCTCAGGCGTGGTTGCGCAGCTTCAGCTCCAGCGGGTGCGGGTGGAGGTAGACCTGCTGGCGCAGGTAATCGGGGCCGAACCGGCGCACGTAGTGGCCGAGCAGGGTGAGCGGAGCCACCAGCGGCACCCACTCCCGGTGATAGTGACCGATGATCTCCTGCAGCTCCGCCTTCTCCTCCGCACCGAGGCTCCTCTTGAAATAGCCCGCGATGTGCTGCAGCACGTTGACGTGCTTGCGCACCGTGGCCCGCTGCCCCAGGGCGGCCATGAAGCCGGCGTGGTAGTCGGCCAGGGCCTGGCCGCGCGGCCGGCCGGAAGCGGCGGCGACCAGCCGCCCCAGGAGCCGCGCCCGCTCGGGGGAGTGGGCCATGAGCAGCAGCTTGTGACGGGCATGGAACTCCACCAAGGCGCCGGCGCCGCCTCCACCGGCCAGCAGGTCGGACCAGCGCCGCTGGGCGAAGATGCGCTCGATGAAGTTTTCCCTCAGGGGCAGGTCGTGCAGCCGCCCCTCCTCCTCCACCGGCAGCAGGGGAAACCGCTCCATGAACAGGCGGGCGAAAATGCCGACCCCCTTTTTTTCCGCCACCCCGGCGGCGTTGTACACCTTCACCCGCTCCATGCCGCTGGATGGAGAGCCGGCCTTGAAGATGAAGCCGCACAGGTCGAGCGCCGCCAGCCCGTCGAGGCGTATCCGGGCCCAGGACTGCATGCGGGCGGTGACGTCCACGCCGCCTTTCTGCGTGACCAGGCGCGGCGCGGCCGGGTCGCCGACCAGGCGGAGGGCCTCGCGCGGCACCGGGAAGCCGGTCTCCACCTCCGGGCAGACCGGGACGAACTCCACGAAACGGCCCAGCGTATGGACCAGGAAGGGATCCAGCTTGTGCCCGCCGTCGTAGCGGACCTTGCGGCCGAGCAGGCAGGCGCTGATCCCGATGCGCAGGGTCGAGGGTTCCATGGGGCACCTCCCGGGCACACTATAGCACAGCGAAACGGGCCGGAACACCATGCCCTGGCATTGACGCGCCGGCGTTTCCATACTATCTTATTCGCCGGGAAACACACGAGGCCAACCGATGATCACGCCTGCTGCGACGACCCCGATGACGGCCGTGGACGGGCGCCACCTCTACGCCGCCTTCCTGGCCGGCGGCGAGCGCATGGCGCGCGACTGGCAGCTGCTCAACCGCATCAACGTCTTCCCGGTGGCCGACGGCGACACCGGCTCCAACCTGCGGGCCACGGTGCACCACATCCTCGACACGGTCCGGCCCCACCGGTCCTTCCAGCGCACCGCCGCGCGCATCGCCGCCGCCGCCCTGGAGGGAGCGCGCGGCAACTCCGGCATCATCTTCGCCCAGTTCCTGTTCGGTCTCAGCCGGGAGGTCGCCCCGGAAGCCGGCACGGTGTCGGTGCCCGCCTTCGCCAGGGCCATGAAGCGCTCCGTCCCCTACCTCTACCAGGCCATCGAGAACCCCGTCGAGGGCACGGTCATCACCGTCATCCGCGAGTGGGCCGAGCGGATGGAGCACCTCCAGGAGAAGGTCGACGACTTCCTCCACCTGCTGGGTGAGGCGCTGCACACCGCGCGCCGTTCCCTGGCCGAGACCACGAATCGGCTGAAAGCGCTGGAGCAGGCCCGGGTGGTCGACGCCGGCGCCCAGGCGTTCATCTACTTCCTCGAGGGCGTCTCCGACCTGATCGCCGGCCGCAACGTGCGCCGGCTCGCCAGGCCGAACCGATCCGCGGAGGCGGAACCCGCCATGGAAACCGGGGGCCAGCCGGAAGCCGACGGCCGCTATTGCAGCGAGCTGCTGCTGGAGGGAGCCGATCTGGAGCGGGGGGAGGTGCGCCGCCGGCTGCGGGGGCTGGGCGATTCGCTGGTCATCGCCGGATCCGGCGAACGGCTGCGGGTGCACGTCCACACCAGCCGCCCGGCGCTGATGACCGAGCGACTGCGCGACCTGGGGGTGATCCGCCGGCCCAAGGTCGACGACATGCTGCGCCAATACCGCGCCGTCCACGAGCGGCGCCGGCCGATCGCCCTGGTGACCGATTCCAGCTGCGACCTGCCGCAGGAGGTGCTCGACGAGCATGACATCCACGTCGTGCCGATCCAGATCCACCTCGCCGCGTCGACCTATCTCGACCGGCTGACCATTACCCCCGACCAGTTCTACGACCTGCTGGCGCGAACCCCCGGCCCGGCCTCCACCTCCCAACCCAACCCGCACGCCTTCCGCCGGCTCTTCGGATTCCTGGCCGCGCACTACGACTCGGTCATCGCCGTCCACCTGAGCCGGCACCTGAGCGGCACCTGGTCGGCCAGCCGCAGGGCCGCCGAGGAAACGATGCGCGAGACCGCCACCCGCATATCGGTCGTCGACAGCGGCCACCTCTCCGGATCGCTGGGGCTGATCGTGCGCCGAGCCGCACAGGCCATCGCCGCCGGCTGGGACCACGAGGCGATCCTTGCCGGCCTGCAGCGCTGGCGGTCCGGGGCGCGCATCCTGGTCTCGGTTCGCGACCTGGCCTACATGATCCGCGGCGGTCGCGTTTCGCCGCTGAAGGGGCGCATCGCCACCCTGCTGCACCTGAAGCCGATCGTCTCGCTCGACGAAGAGGGCCGGTCGCTGCTCATCGGCAAGGCCTTCAGCCAGCGCGGCAACATGGCCAAGGTGCTGGCCATGACCCGCCGCCTGCTGGCCGGCCGCAGTCTCCACAGCTACTCGGTCATCCACGCCCACGACCCCGATCTCGCCGCCTGGTACGGGGACCGGTTGCGCGCCCTGTTGCAGCGACCGGCCGACTTCACCCTGGACCTCTCGCCGGTGATCGGGATGCATGCCGGGCCGGGCGCCGTCGCGGTGGCCTGGCTGACGGAGTGAGCGCACCAGGCCGCCACCGCCCGATTCGTTTCCGGCGCCCCGCCGCTGGAAAAATCGTTGGCCGGGCGCCCGGGTTGTGCAGGCGCCGCCGTTCCCCTACAATGTCCCCCGGGAGGTCCCATGAGCACGACAGCCGCCGTCACCGGCTTCGCCATCCGCAGGGGAGAAATGCGCGACGCCGAGGCCATCGCCCGCCGCAACCGGGCCATGGCCCGGGAAACGGAGGGGCGGGAGCTGGACGAATCCGTGGCCCTGCAGGGGGTGAAGGCGCTGCTGAAAGACCCGCGCAAGGGCTTCTACCTGCTGGCCGAGGGCCCGGGCGAGGCCCCGGCCGTCGTCGCCCAGCTGATGGTCACCTTCGAGTGGAGCGACTGGCGCGCCCGCAATTTCTGGTGGGTACAGAGCGTCTACGTCGACCCGGCCTGGCGCGGCCGGCGCGTCTTCTCGGCCCTCTTCCGCCACCTGAGCGAGATGGCCCGCTGGCATCGGGATGTGGCCGGGCTGCGGCTCTATGTCATCCGCCACAACGAGCGCGCCCGGGCGGTGTACGAGACGCTGGGCATGGTGCAGACGGCCTACGACCTGTACGAGCTGGAGTTCTGATCCGGTCGGCGGCTCACCGCAGCCGGTCTCGCACCAGCTGAGCCAGATCGGCGGTGGCCAGGCCCTGGAGCCCCATCTCGTCGATGGCATCCTTGAACATCACCGAGCACCAGGGGCAGGCGGTGGCCAGGGTGGCGGCGCCGCTCTTCCGGGCCTGCTCCACGCGCATGTGGCTCAGGCGCTGGCCGCCCTTCTCCTCCTTCCACATGCCGCCGCCACCGGCGCCGCAGCAGAAACTGCGGCCGTGATGGCTGGCCATCTCGGTCAGCCGGGCCCCGGCCAGGCCGCCCAGCAGCCGGCGCGGCTCCTCGTAAACGCCCCGGTAGCGGCCCAGGTAGCAGGGATCGTGGAAGGTGACCGTGCCCAGCCCCTCCCCGTCCAGGCGGACGCGGCGGGAAGCGACGAGTTCGGCCAGGAACTCCGCGTGGTGCTGGACGACGTAGTGCCCGCCCAGCCTGGCGTACTCGTTCTGCAGCACGTGCGCGCCATGGGGGCAGAGGGTGACGATGCGCCGGAACGTGTAGCGGTTGAGGGTCTCGATGTTCTGCTGCGCCAGCACCTGGTAGAGGTACTCCATTCCGGTGCGCCGCGCCGGGTCGCCGCAGCAGCGCTCCTCGTTGCCCAGCCAGGCGAAATCGACCCCGGCCCGCTGCAGCACCTCCACCAGGGCCCGGGCGATCTTCTGCGAATGCATGTCGTAGGCCCCGGCGCAGCCCACCCACAGCAGCACATCGGCCTGCTGCCGGTCGGCCATGAGGGGCACGTCCAGGCCCTTGGCCCAGTCCGCGCGCGCTTCGGCGGACAGCCCCCAGGGGTTGCCCTGGTTCTCCAGGCCGCGGAAGAGGTTGTGGAACTCCTCGGGGAATCTCGATTCCATCATCACCGCGTACTGGCGCATGCCGACGATCTTGGCCAGGTGCTCGTTGAACATCGGGCAGGCCTCCAGGCAGGCGGCGCAGGTCGTGCAGTCCCAGACGACCTCCTCGGGGATCACCCCGGCGAACAGCTTGCGGAGCTCGTCCGGCCTGTCCAGCGACTTCTCCGAGGCCTGCAGGTGCACCTGGAGGTCGTGCAGCAGTTTCTTCGGGGACAGCGGTTTGCCGGAGGCGAAAGCCGGGCAGACGTCTTCGCAGCGGCCGCACTCGGCGCAGGAGAAGAGATCGAGCAGGTCCTTGCGGGTCAGGTCGGTGACCACCGGCGTGCCGAATTTCTCCTGCTCCTCCAGGTTGAGGGTGGGGATCTCCCCGCGCGGCCCGTTGTGCTTGAAGAGGATGTTGACGGGGCCGGCGATCAGGTGCAGGTGCTTGGAGTAGGTGATGAACACGCCGAAGGCCATCACCACCAGGATGTGAAGCCACCACAGGGATTTCAGCCAGAACAGCGACGGACCGGACAGCAGGTGGCGGTGGGCCCACAGCGCCAGAAAGTTGGCGTCGACGGTGGCCCGCTCGAAGATCTTGAACGCCTCGTAGAAGACGAACGAGACCATCAGCACCAGGATGAAGGAGAGGATGACCAGCGATTGCCAGGAGGGCCGGTCGAGGCCCGACGCCCGGAAAACGTAGCGGCGGACGAGGAAGTAGAAAACGGCCGCGATGATCAGGGCGGCGAACAGGTTGGCGCCGAACAGCAGGGCGGCCTCGACCCAGCCGTGGCCGAAGAGGCCGATGCCCAGTATGCCCTCGGCGACGTGGCCGAGGGTCACCAGGGCGAAGACGAAGAATCCCCAGAAGATCAGGGCGTGGAAGAAACCGGTCAGCGGCCGCTGGCCGAACACCTGCGCCTGCAGGCCGACTCGCCAGATGGCCTCGCCGATGCGCGCCAGCGGGCGGTCGAAGCGCGCCACCGGCCGGCCGCGCAGGACCAGCCTCGCCTTGCGGCGCAGTTCGCGGAATGCCGCCCCCAGGGCGACCGCCAGCAGGACGAAAAAGACGATCGTTTCGGTGAGTGTCAGCATGAAACCTCCGCGCGGGCGGCCAGCGGGCCGCCGCTCATGGCTGCAGCAGCGACAAGTCGGGATAGAACGGACGCTCCAGGTCCAGGTGGCCGGACAGGGTGCGGATCTCGTTGCCGCCGAGCAGGAACTTGACCTTCTTGATCTCCGGGAAATTGACGCACAGGTTGTTCACCAGGAAATAGACGAACTCGCACTCGGCGGCCGTGCCGCCGGGGAAGAGGCCGAGCAGGCTGTCCTGGAAATCGAGCGCCAGCATGGACGCCGCCGGCAGGAAGTGGACGGCGCGCAGCTTGGTGCCCTCGGGCACCGGGGCGACGAACCCCGGGGCGCCGGCGATGAGAAGCTCGACGAATCGGCGGTACAGTTCTTCGCGCACCGCCGGGATCTCGATGTCACGGGATACGGGCTGCAGCAGCGGCGAGTCCTCCGTCAAAAAAAAAAGCCTGACCTTGAGGAACTCGACCACCTCGCTGCGGTCGTCGGCGACCTTGTTGACCACTTCCGGCTCGTAGCCGGAGGCGCCGCGGCCGGTGCGCAGGAAGACGGCCAGCGACACCAGGAAAAAGAAGGCCGACAGGCCGACCAGGGCGACGACCAGCTTGCGGTTCATTGCAGGGCGGAGCGGGTGAAGGCGATGAACTTGGCCACCCCGTTGTACACCGCCAGGGCCACCTTTTCCAGGAAATCGTCCTGGGCCAGCTTCTTCTCCTCGCTGGGGTTGGAGATGAAGGCCACCTCGACCAGCACCGCCGGCATGGCGGCGCGCATCAGCACCCGGAAGGGAGCCTGCTTGACGCCGCGGTTGCGGGTGTCGAGCAGCTCGTTCAGCTCGTTCTGGACGTACTCGGCCAGCCGGCTCGATTCGCGGATGTACTCGGCCTGGGCCATGTTCCAGAGGATCATCTTCAGCTCGTCGCTCTTGATGGCCTCGCCGATGTCCTCGCCGTTCTGGTTTTCCTTCCGCGCCAGCTCGAGCGCCTCGGGGTCGGTGGCGTTGAGGGAGACGAAGTAGGTCTCCGAGCCGCGGGCCGTCTTGCGGAAGGAGGAGTTGACGTGGATGGAGATGAACAGCTGCGCCTGCTGGTTGTTGGCGATGGAGGCGCGGGTGTTGAGCGACACCTCGGCGTCCTTGTCGCGGGTCATGATCACCCGCAGCCCCAGCCTCGACTCGACCAGCTTTTTCAGGCGGCGGGCCACCGCCAGGGTGACGTTCTTCTCCTGCAGCCTGGAACGGCTGACGGCGCCGAAATCGTCGCCGCCGTGCCCGGCGTCGATGCAGATGGTCTCGATCGGCTTGGCCCTGGCCGGCTCGGCTGCCGGCTGGGCGGGAACCGGCGCCGGCGTAGCGGCTTGCGGCAAGGCCGCGGCCTGCGGGGCCGCGGTGTCGGCCGGGCGCGGCGCCGCCGTCAGGTCGAACACCACGCGGAACGGGTTTTCCAGCACGAAACTCTTGCGGATGGAGGCCCCGTCACGGAACTGCAGGGTGAACACGCTGCGCCCCTCGCGCAGCTCGTGGCTCACTTGCGCCAGCAGCCGCGAAACGGCGCCGCTGCCGTTCCAGGAGTCGACCGCTTCCGGCAGCGCCACCTCGAGCAGGCCCGGCTTTTCCTGGACCCGGTAGGTGAAGGGCCGGTCGGCCTCGAAGACCATGCGCGAGTATCCCGCGTGGTCAAAAGAGCGGAACTGGACGCTGAGCGGCAGGAGCGGGCCGGCAGCCGCCGCGGCGATCAAGAGAGCGCATCGTATGTATGACATTCCGTTCCGATCAGGTGGCGATACTGGAGGCGGCGGGAATCGAACCCGCGTCCAATCTGGGATCCATTGGCGACTCTACAGGCGTAGTCCGTTTTATTGTCGACCGCCGGCCTGATAAGCGGACAAAAACGACCGGCGGCGGCCCCACCTGAGTTTCGCTGCGCGGGTCAGAAGGCGCTCCCCGCCTCGCTATCCTGCTAAGTGACGCCCGATCCGCCCCGCAGGAGAAGACGAACCGAACGGCAGCGCTCAATTACGCTGCAAGCGCAAAGTTGTTTGCGTTTCTTTGTTTTGAGCAGTTGATGAGGTGCTCAGCTCAGCCTGCATCCCCAACTTCTTCCAGACTGTCGAACCCTATTCGCCCCCGAACCGGGGAATGGCGGGGCCGACGAGACTCGAACTCGCGACCTCATGCGTGACAGGCATGCGTTCTAACCAACTGAACTACGACCCCGCGTTCCAGCGTGGGCGGTAGAGGGCTTGAACCTCTGGCACCCGGCTTGTAAAACCGATGCTCTACCAGCTGAGCTAACCGCCCGGAATCCTGACCAAAATACACCAAATTGCCGGCGCTGTCAATAGCTCCGACAGCGCCGGCATGGGGGTTCCGGCATCACCGCCGGGGATCAGTCGAGCTTGATCGACCCCTTCGTCTTCTCCTTCCGCTTCTCGTCCATGGCGTCCCACTTCTTCATGCACGGGGCGTCGAGGCCCTCGACCAGGGAACACTGCAGGTACTCGACGATGTACAGGATGCAGGCGCGGACGACCTTGCCGGTCGGCGTCTTCTTGTAATCCTCGCCGCCGACCGAGAAGTTGCGCAGGCTCAGCCCGGCGCCCAGCGCCGTGCCCGACGAGGTGGCCTCGATGGTGCGGGCGTCCACGATCTCGCCCGTCTCGGTGTCGATGATTTTCATGTCCACGGCGATATAGGCCTTGTTCTTGCCGCCGGCGAGAGACAGCCCCTTGAAGCGGACGCCGCCCTTGGAGCCCTTGAAGTTCTCTTCGTAGGCCGACACGGTGCCGGCGACGATATACTGGGCGGCCTTCAGTTTCTTCATCTTCAGCTTGGTCTTGGAGTCGATGCGATCGGACTCGCTCAGATCCTGCTCGCCGAGAACGGCATCGAGCTCCCTGCGCTCCAGCACGGAGAAGGCGCGCGTGGAGACGAGTTCGGCAGCCAGCATGTCCGTCAGCTCCTCTCCCACCGACCCGCTCCACCAGCCGGCGGCGGTTTGGTTGGTGAAACGCAGGACGCCCAGGCGCACTTTCTCATCGGCCATGGCGGGCAGGAAGGTCAGCAGCCCGAACAGCACCAGCAATCCGAGAATCTTCTTATTCATACATTCCTCCTTGAAAGGCACGTTCAATATATAGAAAAGCGGGCTGGATTTCAATCCAACCCGCGCCAGAAGAGATGCATGGCCGATGCCATGCCCGGGACCCGAAAAACGTCCCAATTCGGGGACAGGTGCGGCGGGGGAAGTGAAACCGCCCGTCACGAATTGACCGGTTTGCAAGAGACCGGGGGGACGGTTACAATGGAGCCGCTCCATGCGCCTCCTCGTGCTGATCGCCCTTCTGCTGCCGCTGGCGTGCCTTCTGCCCGCCGTGGAATTCGCCGCGGGGCTGGCCGACGCCGCACGAAGCGCCTGGAGCGAGGCCGACGGCCTGCCGCAAAACACGGTGTATGCCGTATGCCGGGGACGCGACGGCTTCCTCTGGATCGGAACCGACTCCGGACTGGTCCGCTTCGACGGCTTATCCTTCCAGGGAGTCAGCGGCGCCGCCAGCCACGGCACCCTGACCGGCAAACCGGTGACCGCCCTGGCGGAGACGAGCGACGGAGCCCTCTGGATCGCCACCTACGGCGAGGGGCTGGTGCGCCTCCACGCGGGGGGCTTCCGCCGGTTCCGCCGCGGCGAGGGCCTGCCGAGCGACGCGGTCTGGTGCCTGGCGGCGTGGAACGGCACGCTGTGGGCCGGGACGGTGGGCGGCGGGCTGGCCCGGGTGCAGGACGGCGAGGTGCGCACCGTCTCCCGGCGCCAGGGGCTGCCCGGGGCCACGGTGCTGGCCCTGGCCGTTTCCGGCGACGGCGCGCTCTGGGTCGGAACCGACCGCGGCCTGGCGCGCGGCCGCGACGGGAGCTTCACGGCCGTGGCCATTCCTGGCGCCGGAGCCGCGCCGCCCGTCCGGGCCCTGCACGTCGACCAGGCGAAAGACCTGTGGGTTGGCACCGCGGTCGGCCTCTTCCGTCTCCGGGGCGGCTCCTGGCGGCGGTACGACCGCCGCCACGGCCTGCCGGGGCCGTTCGTGCGCGTCCTCGCCGGCGACGGCGACGGGCGGCTCTGGGTCGGCGGCGACGACGGCCTGGCCCTGCTCCTACGCGACGGCCGCTTCCGCGCCTGGACCCGCGACGACGGGCTGACCGACAACACGATCATGGCCGTGCGTGGCGACGACCAGGGTTCCATCTGGCTGGGCACCGCCGCCGGCGGCCTGATGCGCCTGCGCCGCGGAGCGGTGCGCGCCTGGGGTGACCGCCAGGGGCTGCCTGACCGGCAGTTGCTGGCCGTCTGCCAGGACGACGCGGGATCGGTCTGGCTTGGCTCCTATGGCGCCGGCGTGGTGCGCCTGCGTGACGGGGTCTGCGAGCGGCCGGTCGGCCTGGGCCCGCTGGCCACGGCCGCCGCCTACGCGCTGCTGCCCGTTGGCGGAGACCTGTGGATCGGCTCCCAGGCCGGCCTGTGGCGGCTGGGAACCGCCGGGCTCCGTCCTGTGCCGGGCCTGGAGAGCCTGGCGGTGACATCGCTGCTGGCCGATTCCGAGGGCCGGCTGCTGGCCGGCACATCCGGCCGCGGCCCCTTCCGGGTGACGGGAGACGCGGCGGTGCCGCTGGCCGCCCCGCCTGGGCTCGACCGGGCCGCGGTGCCGGCGCTGGCCCGGGGCCGGGACGGCGCGCTCTGGGTGGCCACCTTCGGTGACGGGCTGTACCGCCTGTCCGACGGCGCGTGGCGCCGCTTCGGCTCCGGCGACGGCCTGCCGGGGAGCAGCGTCTTCGCCCTGCTTCTCGCCCGCGACGGCACCCTGTGGTGCGGCGGCGAGGGCGGCGTGGCCCGGCTGCGCGGCGACCGTTTCCGGGCCTACGGCCGGGCCGAAGGGCTGCCGGCCGGCACCGTCTACTCGCTGGTCGAAGCCGGCGGCCGGCTCTGGATGGGCAGCCACCGCGGCGTCTGGTCCGTCGCCCTGGCCGCCTTCGACCGCTGCGACCGGGGGCAGCCCGGCGCCCTGCAGCCGCTGCGCCTGGACGAGCGCGACGGCCTGCCGAGCGCGGTATGCAGCGGCGGCTTCCAGCCTGCGGCCTGGCGGGACCTCGACGGCACCATCTGGTTCACCACCATGCGCGGCGCGGCGGCGGTCGATCCGCAGCGGGCGCTGACCGGGCCGCCGCCCCCGGCGGTCGTCATCGAGGGGCTGTGGGCCGACGACCGGCGGGTCTCCCCCGCCGGCGAAGCGGTCCTGCCGGGTGGCCGCCGCCGGGTCGAGATCCGCTTCCGGGCCCCCGACCTGGTCGCGGGGCGCGACCTTCGGCTGCGATACCGACTGCAGGGCCGCGACGAGGAGTGGCGGGAGGCCGGGAGGCGCCGCTCCGCCAACTACGAAGGGCTGCCGCCGGGGCGCTACCGGTTCCTGCTGGCCTGCGCGCGCGGCGGCCTCCTGAGCACGGCGACCCTGGCCTTCCGGGTGCGCCCCCGGTTCCGGCAAACCTGGCCGTTCCGCCTGGGAGCGGCGCTGGCGGCAGGCATCGTCCTGCTCCTTGCCCGCCGGACGATCCGGCGCCGCCGCCGCAACGCCCGCTATCGCCTCTCCACCCTCACCTCGCCGCAGGCCCGGCTGCTGGAGATCCAACTGCTGAAGCTGATGGCCGACGGGAAGCCGTACCTCGACCCGGACCTCAGCCTTCCCGGGCTGGCCGCGATGCTGGACGTGCCGGCCAAGCACCTGTCCCAGGTGATCAACGACCGCATCGGGCTCCATTTCAGCGATTTCGTCAACCGCCAGCGGGTGGCCGAGGCGCGCCGCCTGCTCGCCGACCCCCGCCACCGCGACGACAAGCTGCTGGCCATCGCCTTCGCCTGCGGCTTCAACTCCAAGTCGGTCTTCAACTCCGCCTTCCGCAAGTTCACCGGCCTGTCGCCGTCGGAGTTCAGGGCCAG
>CAYZNT010000017.1:0-54982 GCA_964479735.1 uncultured Clostridia bacterium | reverse complement strand
CCCGCCCCGGATGTGGATTCAACCCGCCATTCGCGTCCGGAATCCCGATTCCGGACCCGGCGGCTGGCGGCCGCCTCCATATCGGTGGCGGCGGGCAGGGCTCGACCCGACCCGCCGGGAGGTGCCCGATGTGGAACGATGCCCAATTCGACGGCGAGAGCCGGCGCGGGCTGCGCTCACGCGGTCCGCTCTTCGTCTTCTCCCTGCTGGGCCACGGCCTGGTGGTCGCCGCGGTGGTGGTGGGGCCCCTGCTGACCGCGTCCTCCGGCATGGCCCCGCTGCGGCCGGCCGCCTGGGTGAGGCTGGCGCCGCCGGCGCCGCCGCCTCCTCCCGCGGGCGGGGGCGGCAGGAAGCGGCTGGTCAGGACCCCCGAGACCCCCGCGCCCAAACCGACGGCCTGGACCCCGGCCCGCTTCGTCGCCCCGTTCGAGGTACCGGACAAGATCGAGGAGGAGAACCTGGACAAGCTGCTGCCGGGAGGGGATGGCACCGGCCCGGAGATCTACGGCCCCGGCGACGGGCCCGGCCCGGGCGGCCCCGGCTTCGACCCCGGCCCCGTGATCGACCCGGACGCGCCCGGAGAACGCATCTCCCGCGCCGCCCGGCTGGTCCGCAAGGTGGCCCCCTTCTACCCCCGGCTGGCCATCGAGTCCCGCACCCAGGGGGTGGTGATCGTCGAGGCCTCGACCGACATCTTCGGCAAGGTGCGGGCGGCGCGCATCGTCTCCGGCCACCCGCTGCTCAATGACGCCGCCCTGCAGGCGGTGCGGCAGTGGATCTTCGAGCCCTACCTGATCAACGGCATTCCCCGCGCCGTCACCTTCACCGTGACGGTCACCTTCTCATTGAACCAGCCTTGAAATCGGCCCGTAGGGACAGGTTTGAAACCTGTCCCTACCCATTCTCCCTTTCAATCGACCGTGATCGACTTGGAGACGTTCTTGGGCACGTCGGGATGCACGCCGTGGTTCTCCACGTGCAGCCGGTTGAGGTACTTCATCTTGGCCACCGACATGCGCAGGGCCAGCAGCTGCAGCAGCAGCGCCGCCTGGAAGGCGAACAGGTTGGCATCGCCCGAGGCCGGCACGGCGATGTACTTGCTGTAGTACTCCCTGGCCCCGGCCGGCCGCCCCTCGACCGCCTTGCGCAGGTCTTCGTCGGCCTCGGCGATCAGCACCACGTCGGCGCCGCGGATCTTGTGCGTGTGCACCTGGGAAACGGTGATGCGGCGGTCGCGCTCGTCGGGGGGGCAGACGAAGAGCAGCGGGTAGTTGGAGAAGTAGTTCTCCACGCTCAGCCGCTCGCGGAAGTGCCGGTACAGCGCCCCGGCCCCCTCCTCGCCGGGGCCGGGCTCGGCCGGGCTGAAGCGGGTGTCGCGCACCCACTCCAGCAGGCGCCGGGCGTGGGGGTCGGCGGCGGTCTCGCCGGCGAAGCGGGCCATGTCCCCCAGCAGCCGCTCCATGTCGGCGATCGAGTAGATGGTGTTCTTGCCGAGGATGGTGTTGGGGCCGTGCTTGAACTCGGCCGCGTCGTAGCCCTCGGCGTGGTTGAGCACCACCTCGCGGATCTTCAGCGCCCCCTCGCGAGCCAGCCCCACCAGGGACGTGCCCAGCACGTGCAGCGAGGGCCGAAGGAAGAGCTTGACCATCACCTCGGTGACGTCCTCCTGGCAGCGGCGCAGGGTGACCTCCACCAGCGCGCGGATGCGCTCCAGCTGCCGGGCCACCCACTCCTCGTCGTGCTCCAGGCCGGCCGCCAACAGGTAGAAGACCGCCAGCTGGTTCACGAACGACTTGGTGGCGGCGACGGCGATCTCCGGGCCGCACAGGGTGGGCAGAAAGAAGTCGGACTTCTCCTGGGGGATGGTCGAGTTCTCGTTGTTGACCAGGGACAGCACCGCCGGCGCGGCGGCGCCATGGCGCGCGCGCACGTCGTTGACGATGTCCACCAGGTCCTTGGTCTCGCCCGACTGGGTGATGAGCAGCAGCACGTCCTGCGGCCGCAGGCCGTTCAGGAACAGGGAGCGGAACATGCCGGGGTTGCAGGGCACGACCGAGACGTCGCTCAGGTTGTTGAAAAACACGCCCGCGGTCAGCGCCGCGTGGTAGGAGGTGCCGGCCCCGATGAAGAACACGCGGCCGCCGGAGCCGCGGGTGGCGCCGAGCAACTCGCCGGCGCGGCGGCGGAAACCGATGACCCGCCGCTTCTTCTTCCAGATGATCACCTGGTCGAGCATCTGCAGGTCGGCCAGGCGCGAGGGGTCCTGGTCCAGCAGCTCGTGGAAGAGCTGGGCCTCGTCCGAGGAGAAGCCGCGCCCGGTGTCGGCCCCGCCGCAGGCGTCGCGGTAACCGGCCGCGATGGCGCGGAAGGCTTCCGAGCCGACGATGCGGTCCCAGGCGAGCCGGAGCGCGGCCGGATCGAAGATGCCGTACAGCTTGAGCAGGTCGTAGACGATCTCCTTGCACGGGCGCTCGTGGCGCTCGAACACCGAGAAGCCGCGCTCCTCGACGGCGGTCGCGAAGTAGTAGCGGCGTACGGCCTCCAGCGCGGCCGGGGCGGCGTAGATCTCCTGCTCCATGAAATAGTTGTACTTGGGCTGCAGGGTGATGTCGGCGATGTTCAGCTTGGATCGCTTCAGCTCCGGCACGCGCCCGGCGCCGCCCCCCAGGTCGAACACCTCGTAGCCGTCGTGGCGGAACCAGATGACCTGGCCCTCGGCCAGCGGCACCAGGAATCGCGTCTTGGCCAGCACCGAGGTGAGGTCGGAGGAGACGACCACGAAGTCGCCGTTTTCGTCCGCTCCCTTGCCGGCGTAGAGAGAGGAGCCGGCCTTGACGGCGAACACGCCGTCCAGCTCGGGGGCGGTGACGCATGCCGCGTAGGAGCCGCTCATGCGCCGGTGGGCCTGCCGGATGGCCGCCAGCAGCGCCTCGCGCCGCCGGGCCGGCGACGGGGTCCTCAGCCGGCGCAGCTCGTCGGCGTAGAAGTGCTCGATGGTGTGCACCAGCATCTCGCCGTCGTTGTCCGAAACCACGGCGTGGCCGTTCTCGAGCAGAAACTCCTTGAGCGTGTCGGAGTTGGCGATGTTGCCGTTGTGGGCCCCGACCAGGCGGGTGTGGCAGCCCACCTGGTGCGGCTGGGCGTTGTCGTCGGTGACGGCGCCGAAGGTGGCCCAGCGCACCTGCCCGATGAAGCGCCGTCCGCAGAGCTTCTCGATGTCCAGCTCGCGGATGACCAGCGAGGGGGCGCCCACTTTCTTGCGCAGCGTCACCCCGCCGCCGTCGTCCATCACCGCCGCCCCGGTCGAGTCGTAGCCGCGGTATTCCAGCTTTTTCAGCAGGAAGGCCGCCTCGCGGCCCAGCCGCGGATTGTGCCTTCCGTACGCGATGCCCACCACGCCGCACATCGGTCACCTCGCCGCCGTCAGTACCATTTGCGGGTCTTCCAGAAAAACATGAATCCCCCCACCGCGGCCGCCGCCAGGCCGATGATGAACCAGAAGGCCATCGGGTGGGCCTCGCCGGGGATGTGCACGTTCATCGAGAAGAGGGAGACCACGAAGGTGGGCACCATGATGCCGATGGTGATGATGTTCAGCGTCTTCATCAGCACGTTGAGGTTGTTGCCGACGATGGAGGCGCGGGCGTCCATCAGCGAGGAGAGGATGTTGGAGTAGATTTCCGCCTGCTTGTAGCACTGGTTGTTTTCGATCAGGGTGTCGTCCAGGAACTCCAGGCTGTCGGGGTCCAGGCCGAACTTGGCGCTGCTGTTGCGGATGCGCTCGAGCACCGTGCCGTTGGAGTTGATGGCGTTGAGGTAATAGACCAGGCTCTTTTCCAGCACGAACAGGTTGAGCAGGTACTTGTTCTCCATCGAGGCGTTGATCTTCGCTTCCAGGGAGTCGGAGATCATGTTGATGATGCGCAGGTGCTCGATGAAGTGGGTGATGCAGCGCGACAGCAGCCGCAGCAGCACGCGGGTCGGGGTGAGGTCGCGCTGGAACAGCCGGCCCTCGAACAGCGGGATGTCTTCGGTCAGCAGCACCACCAGCTTGTCTCGGAACAGGAAGAGGCCCAGCGAGGAGACCTTGAACATGAACTTGTCGAGCGCCGAGTAGTTCTTGGGGCGCTTGAAGATCAGCGCCGCGTGCTCGGGCTCAAACTCCAGGCGCGACAGTTCGTCGGGATCGAGGGCCGAGTTCAGGGTGTGCTCGTCGACCTTCAGCTCGTTGACCAGGTAGCGCTTCTCGGCCTCGTCGGGGGCGATGAAGACCGTGATGTCGCCGCCCGGCTCCTCGATCGGGAGCAGTTTGCCGTCACTCAGCCGGTAGTCTTTGCGCATGCGTCGGCTCCTCGTCCTTTCCTCACAGCGTCCTCTTCTGCAGCCGGTAGACGAACACCAGCACCTCGGCCACCGCCTGGTACAGCTCGGCCGGGATCTCGGCGTTGACGTCCAGCGCCTCGAGCATCTGCGCCAGATCGGGGTCTTCGCGCACCGGCACCCGGTGCTCGCGGGCCACGGCCACGATGCGCTCGGCCACCAGGCCGCGGCCCTTGGCCACCACCCGGGGGGCGCGGTCCCGCTTGTGGCGGTAGGTCAGCGCCGTTGCCCTGCGTTCCCGGTCGTGGCCCATCCCGTCTCCTCCGCTAGGCGCGCACGTCGACGAGGCGCTCGCCGTCCGCCGGCCAGTCCTCGGTGTCGAAGGCGGCCACCTTCTCCTCGTCCACCCGGACCTGCACGGCCAGGGCGGCGAACAACCCGGCCAGACCGGCGCGCAGGTCGGCCAGGTGCTCGTCGAGCAGGGCGGCGGCCCGCGCCGAGGAGGCGAAGAACGTGATGCTCAGCTGGCGCCCGGCCAGCAGGAAGTCGGTGCGCAGCTGGCCCAGCTTCTCCAGCACCAGCAGCAGGGCCAGGTGGAGGCCGGAACGGCCGCGCTTGCCGCCGCGGCGCGGGACGTAGACCTTCAGCTTCGCCGGCGGCCGGCCCTCGGCCAGGGGCAGCTGGAAGGTGAACAGGGCGTGCGGCTCGGCGCTCTCCGCGCCGGCCGCCTGCCGGGCCTGCTGCCCGGAGATCCCCTCCAGCAGGGAATCGGCGAGCTGGGTCAGCTGCGCCCGGGCGGGGTTGGAGACCGCGGCGCCGTCCTCCCCCTGCAGCAGCGGCAGCAGGCGCAGCAGCGAGGCCTTCAGGTCGCCCTGCAGCACCTCGCGCACCCCGGAGTCCGCGGCCAGCGGACGCGGAGCCGGCGGCACCCCGGCGGCGATGGCCCGTTCGACGGCCGCCTCCAGCCGCTTTTCCAGGAACGGGCCGCCGCCTTCCACCGCCTGGCGCAGGGCGGCCGCGAGCTTCGGGGCGGGCTGGGCGGGATCGAGCGGCTGCAGGTGCTCGGCCAGGCGCTGCAGCGCCTGGCGCAGCGGCTGGGGCATGTCGGGGGGGGCCTGGCGCAGCGCCTGCTCCACGGCCTTGCCGAGCCGCAGGGGCAGGTCCCCGGGCATCGCCTCCAGGTGCAGCAGGCGCCCCGGGGGGCCGTCAGCGGCGATCGCCCGGGCGGCCGGGAGCGTCTCGGGTACCTCCAGCGCCAGCCGCAGCTGCTGCCCTTTCTCCTCCACCCGCACGCGCAGCGTCTCTCCCGCCTGCACCGGGAATTTCACTTCGGCCAAGGCGCGGAAGCGCCCGAAGTCGACCAGCGCCTTGCCTTCCGGCCGCACCTCGAGCACTTTCCCCTCCAGCCGGTCGCCGTTCTGGACTCGGAACTGCTGGATCAGGAACTTCTCCAGCTCGGAACTGATCAGCACTTCCACCAGCGACGCGACGTTCACGGTGCGGCCTCCCGCTCGGCACACGGGCCCCCTCTCTCCGTCGGCGGCCCAGACGCCATTGTACTCCGGCAGGGGCAAAAAGCAAGCCGGCGGGCGTCACTCCCCGCGGCCGTCCCTGCCCTCGTCCGCGGGCCGGCGGTCGCGGATGTCGCGCCACAGGTCGGCGCCGGCGATGCCGAGGGCCTCGGGATCGAACCGGAGCGGGGCGCCGGACCGGCGCTGCGCCTCGTAGTCGCGCAGGGTGGCCAGGCCGGGCCGGGTGAGGAGCAGGATGGCCACGACGTTGAGCCAGGCCATGAGGCCGACGCCGATGTCGCCCAGCCCCCAGGCGAGGTTGGCGGTGCGCACCGCCCCGGAGAAGGACATGGCCAGCAGCAGCAGGCGGGAGACCTGGATCATGGCGTTGCTGCGCCGGCGGAAGAGGTAGGCCACGTTGGATTCCGTGTAGAAGGCGTAGGCCATGAGGGTCGTGAAGGCGAAGAAGAAGAGGGCGATGGCCACGAACCCGGCGCCGAAGCCGCGGAAGACGGTGTCGATGGCCATCTGCGTCCAGGCCGGCCCGGCATCGCTGCCGGGGAGGTTGCGTACCAGGAATCCGCCGCGGCCGTCGGCGGTGTTGTACATGCCGGTCAGCAGGATCATGAAGCCGGTGGCGGTGCACACCAGCAGGGTGTCGACGTAGACCGAGAAGGCCTGCACCAGCCCCTGCTGGGCGGGATGGCGCACCTCGGCGGCGGCCGCCGCCTGCGGTCCCGTCCCCTGCCCCGCCTCGTTGGAATAGATCCCGCGCTTCACCCCCCAGGCGATGGCCGAGCCGATGATGCCGCCGAACACCGCGTGGCCGCCGAAGGCCGACGACACGATCAGGGCCAGCATGTCGGGCACGCGGCGGAAATCGATGACGATGATCACCAGCGCCATGAAGATATACCCCACGGCCATGAACGGCACCAGCAGCTCGGCGGCGCGGCCGATGCGCTTGACGCCGCCGAAGATGATCAGCCCCAGCAGGGCCACGATGACCAGGCCGGAGATCGCCGGCGTGACCGCCGGGAAGGCGCTCTGCACCGCCGAGGCGATGGAGTTGGCCTGGATGCCGGGCAGCAGCACGCCGCAGGAGACGACCGTGACCACGGCGAAGAGGCGCGCGTACCAGCGCTGGCCGAGTCCCTTGTCGATGTAGTAGGAGGGGCCGCCGCGGTAGACCCCGCCGATCTTCTCCTTCCACACCTGGGCCAGGGCCGCCTCGATGTAGGCCGAGCCGGCTCCCAGGAAGGCGATGGCCCACATCCAGAAGAGCGCCCCCGGCCCGCCCATGGCGATGGCCGTGGCCACGCCGGCGATGTTGCCGGTGCCCACCCGCCCGCCCAGGGCCATGGCGAAGCCCTGGAAGGAAGAGACCCCGGAGCGCGACGCCTGGCCCCGGAACAGCTGCCGCACCATGTCGGGGATGAGGCGCAGCTGCAGGAAGCGCGTGCGTACGGAGAACCAGACTCCGGCCCCCAGGCAGAGCAGCACCAGGGGAGCGCTCCAGACGTACGAATTGACCAGGTCCACCAGTTTCTGCAAATCCATGCGCACTCTCCTCGTTCCGGGACTCGCCCGCGGGCGTCGCGAAAGCCGATTGTACCGCACCCGCCGGGCGCCGCACAGCCCCCCGGCGAAAAAATCGGGGCACCCCGCCTACTCGCGGGTGAAGTAGATGTCGATCTTGAGGTTGTCGCAGACCGCCTTGACCCAGATGGAGCGGTCGAGGTTGTCCACCTTGATCTGGCCCGCCGGCAGGGTGTTGAGGAAGCCGATGAAGCGCATGATGAGCTCCTCGGCGCGGCTTTCGCCGTCGCCCTCGCCTGCCTCCGCCTCGGGCCGGGCCTTCTCGCCGGGGAAGTTGGCCTTGAGGATGGCGCCGATCTTGCGCCGCTCCTCGAGAAAGAAGCGCACCCGGTGGTCGGGCAGGAGCTTGACGAAGAACTGCTCGAGGTAGGGAATGGCCTCGGCATCGTGCACCGCCACCGACAGGTCGCGGCTGTCCTCGTCGTGGTTGAAGACGACGCAGCCGAACTCGGCCAGCAACCGGTAGGGGACGACGTCGCGCAGGCGCACCGCCAGGCCGGGGTCGAGGCTGACCTGGGCGATGCCGGCCTGCACGGCCAGGGCCGCCCCCAAATCCTTCTCGGTCACGTAGCCCGCCTCGACCAGGATCTCGCCCAGCTTCTTCAGGGAGTGGCCCTTCTGCTCCAGGGCCACGGCCAGCTTGTCGCGCTCGATCAGGTTGTTCTTGAGCAGCAGCAGGCCCAGCTTGATGCGCCGCTCCGTGCGCAGCAGGCCGCGCCGGCGCGCCGTCAGGGCGCTCTCGGCCAGCACGGCGGCCAGGCAGCGCAACGAGCACCACCAGGCCCCATCGCGCTCCAGGCCGACGCCGGTCCTGCCGAGGCGACGGGCCAGGGCCGAGGTGCGGTTCGGGCAGCCGGGGTTGGCGCAGGCGGTCTTCACGCGCGCCCCTCGGCCAGGGGGTGGCGCAGCACTTTCTTCAGCCGCACCATCAGGTCGATCTCGCCCAGCGGGATGTTGAGGCGCGCCGAGATCTCCTGCGGGGTGAACCCCTGGTTGATCAGGATCAGGGCCTGGTTCAGGCTCTCGCGGTCGAGCTTGCGCTCCTGCACCTTCTCCTCGAGGAACTGCAGCCGGCGCACGTGCTCCTCCGCCTGGCGGATCATCGTGCCGATGGCCCCCTGGCGCACCGCCAGCTCGTCGGCGATGGTGCGGGTGATGGTCTCGCCCTTGGCCAGGAACTCCGGGAAGTGCAGGCTGACTTCGGCCAGCGCCTGCAGCCTCCGCTCGGCCTCGTCCAGCCGTCGCGACAGGCGCGCCTGGCCAAAGGCCAGCCAGGCCGCCCCGCCGAGAATCGCCACGCCGGCCAGCGCCGGCCACCAGGTCATGGGGTTCATGAGTCGCCTCCGCGGGCCAGCATCAGGCGCACCGTCCGGCGCACCTCGTCGGTCCGGTCCATCAGGTCGAAGGTGATGCCGGCCACGTCGCGTCCGCCTTCGCAGTCGGCGGCCAGCAGCTGCCAGGCGCTGTCGCCGACGATGTCCATCGCCCGGTTGTCCCAGGGGAAGCAGAGCCCGGCGGCCTTGGCGAAGAGGTTGGCCACGCGCACCAGGGCGTCGATCGCCGCCCCCGCCTCGACCGCTTGGTGGTGGCGGCCGATGGCCCGGATCAGCGCCGGCCGGAACTTCCACTTCTCGGCCAGGAAGGCGCCGATCTCGGCGTGGTCCGCGCCCAGCACCCGGCGCTCGGCGTCGACGTCGCTCAGGCCCTCGTCGACCTGAAGCCTAACCGACTCGGCGAAGGCGGCGGGGTGGGCGTGGTACAGGGCCAGCTTGCCGATGTCGTGCAGCAGCCCCCCCAGGTAGTGGTCCTCGCCGGCGGGCAGCCCGAGGCGTGCCGCCAGCATGTCGGCGAAGTGCGCCGCGGCCAGGGCGTGCTCCCAGAACAGGGAGACGGAAAACTGCGGCAGCCGCTTCGGGTCGCCCGGGAAGAGGCGCACCAGCGATATCTGCAGGATCAGTTTCTTCAGCGTCTCCAGGCCGAGAAAGATGACCGCCGACTTCAGCGAGGTGGTTTCGCGCACGTTGCTGTAGATGGCGCTGTTGCTCAGCCGCAGCACCCGGGTCGCCATGGCCGGGTCGCGCATGATCAGTTCGGCCACCTGGCGGTGCGACAGGTCCGGCCGGTCCATCAGTTTGCAGAACTCGTAGAACAGCACCGGCAGGGTCGGCAGCTGCTGCTGGCCGGAGAAGAGCCGGCCGACGACGTCCGTGTCCTCGCTCATGCGCCGAACAGCTCCATGTACTGCTCGACCTCGTTGCGGGCGCGGTCGGCGATGACCAGCAGGGCGTCCGGGTCGATGCCCAGGCGGGGGGATTCGATCACCTCGGGCGGTTTCTTCTCGGGAAAGGTGTACCCGAGCTGGTGGGCCAGCTTGTTGGCCAGGGAGACGACCGGCACCAGCAGGTTGGGGCCGCCGTAGTCGAGGGGCGCGTGGTGGTGGACCAGGGCCTCGACGGTGGCGTCGGAGAAGCGCCAGTTGCGCATCACCAGGTAGCCGACCTCGACGTGGGTGTAGCCGAAGACGTCCTGCTCCGCCTCGAGCGAGCTCCACTCCATGTTGAAGATGAACTCCACCGAGCGTTCGAAGGCCTCGGTGGCGTTGTTCATCATCACCCCCTTGCCGATGTCGTGCAGCAGGGCGGCGATGAACGCCTCCTCGCTGTTCGGCTTGCGCAGGTGCTCGGCCGTCTTCTTGGCGCAGACGGCGGCGGCCAGGGCGTGCCGCCACATGGTGTTCTGCACCATGCGGCTGCCCTTCTGCTGCAGGTAGCGCCGCGAGAGGTGCGACATCAGCAGGGTGCGGGTGGTGCTGAAGCCGAGCACGCGCACGGCCTGGCTGATGGTGCTGACCGAGTTGAAGGTCCCGTACAGGGGCGAGTTGGCCACCTTGAGCATGAAGGCGGCGAGCGCCTGGTCGGGCTGGATGGAGGCCTGCACGGCGTGGATGGAGGAAGAGGGGTCGTTGAGCAGCTCCAGCGAGTGCAGAATGGCCGCCGGCATCGGCGGCAGGTCGCCCACTTTCTCAGCCAGGGTGCGGGCCCGTTCCATGACGGTGTTCATCGGACTCCCTCCTCTTGTAGACGATGGCCGACGGGAAATGCAGCAGGTGGAAGGCGGCGCCGGCGTCCGGCAGCGACTCCGAGCCCCCCAGCACCAGGTAACCGCCGGGGGCCAGCAGCCCGTGCAGGGAGTCGATCGCCCGTTTTTTCGCCTCGGCACCGAAGTAGATCAGCACGTAGCGGCAGAACACGATGTGGAAGCGCGACGCGCCCGGCAGCGGCCGGAGCTCCATCAGGCTCTGGCGGCGGAAGCGCACCGCGGCGCGGTAGGGGGCGCGCAGCCGCAGGCGCCCGTCGGCGGGCTCGAAGCACTTGCGCCGCAGCGGCTCGGGAAGATGGCGCACCGCGTAGGCGCCGTACTCCCCCTGCTCGGCCAGGGCCAGCGACTTCTCGGAGATGTCGATGGCCTCGATGGCGTAGGCCCGTCCCGGTAGATGCTCGTGGAGCAGGATGGCCAGCGTGTAGGGCTCCTCTCCGGACGAGCAGCCGGCCGAGAGGATGCGCAGCGGGCCGCCGGGCGCCAGCTCCGGAGCGAGGTGGCGGCGGAAGGCCTCCAGCTGGGGCGGATCGCGCATGAAGTAGGTCTCGTTGACGGTGATCTCGTCGAGCAGGCGGTTCAGCTCGTCCGGCCACTCGCCGGCGCACATCCGGCGCAGGTAGTCGCGGGAGTCGGCGGCCCGCTCCCGGGCGCGAACGCCGATCTTGCCCTCCAGGTAGGCCTGCTTGGAGGCGGGGAAATGCATGCCTGATGCCCGGTAAACGAAATCCTGGACGCAACGGAACTCCTCGGCGCTCAGCGGCGGCGCGGCGATCTTAGCCTCCCAGGGAGCGGATGCGGCTCTCGCGGCTCTCCACGTCGGTGATGCGGATGGCGAAATTGCTGTCGTACACCACCACCTCGCCGCGGGCCACCAGCCGGTTGTTGACCAGCACGTCCACCGGGTCGTCGACCAGCTTCTCCAGCTCGATGATGGAGCCGATGCCCAGTTTCATTATATCAAGCAGCTTCATCTCTGTCGAGCCGATGCGCACGGTGATCGGCAGCTCGACGTCGAGCAGCAGGTCGAGGTTCGAACCGCCTCCGTCGGGCGGGCGCGTCGCCCCCCCGCCCAGCGGCACCTCGCGTCCCTTGTCGGCGGCTCCCGCGGGGACGAAATCGGCCGGCGTGACCAGGGCGAACCGCTCGCTGCCGGCGGCCGGGACCTTGATGACCCCCTTCCACAGCCGCAGCTGGTCGTCGGCGAAGGTGGCGGCGAACTCGGCGGTGGGGATGAAGGCCGGCGCGGCGAACTTGATCTCGGAGCGGAACTGCTCCTTGTACGGTACCTGGCAGGCGGCGAACGCCTGGCTGATGGCCTCCTTGAAGGCGTCGCGGTCCTCGTTGCCGATCTGCTCCTTGAACGCGGTGAGGCCCATCATCAGGTTGGCCACGATCGACACCAGCTTCGGCGTCGTCGCCACCAGCAGCCGCTGCCGGGGCGATTCGCCGTAGGCCAGGCGCACCAGGACCGGCAGGTTCTTGACCCCCTCGGCGGCGCTCAGGCGGCTGCCCTCGGTCACTTCGCTGATGCTGACCTCCGCCTCCTTGCTGAGCAGCATCGAAAACACCGACCCCCAGTTCTCGGACAGGATCTTCTTGACAACGTCGAGGTTACTCATGGCTGAACTCCCTGTGAATGAAATTGACCACCTGGACGGCCTTCTTCTTGGCCAGCCTGACGGGGTAGGCCAGCAGCTTCGGCACCCCGTTCAGGCACACCTGGGCCTCGTCGCCCACCTTGGACTCCAGGCGGATGAGGTCACCGGGGCGCAGGGTCAGGATGTCGCGGGCCAGGATGTGGTTGCCGTGCAGGCCGACCTCCAGGCGGATCGGCGTGCGCAGCAGGTTGAGCTTCGTCTTCTTCATCTCCTCCGACGAGGTCTTGGCGCGGTCGGCGTACCAGTCCTGGGAGAAGCGGTGGGCGATGGGCTCCAGCACGATCGACGGGATGCAGAAGTTGAGGTACCCCTTCGACTCGCCGACCTTCAGCTCGAGCACGATCAAGATCACCACCTCGTTCGGGGCCACCACCTGGATCAGCTGCGGCGAGGTCTCGGTGGCGGCGATGTTCATCTTCAGGGTGACGATCTGCTTCCATACCTCCTCCAGGTCGCGCAGGATCAGCCGCACCACCCCCTCGATCAGGGTGCGCTCGATGTCGGTGATGGTGCGAAGGCCGCCGCCGAAGTTCTCGCCCTTGCCGCCGAGGATCTTGTCGATCATCGGAAAGAGGATCTGGGGGTTGATCTCCAGCACCGCGCTGCCTTCGAGCGGGGCCATGGAGACGGCGTTGAAATAGGTCGGGTCGGGCAGCGACAGCACGAACTCGGCGTAGGTCAGCTGTTCGACCGAGACCAGGTTGACCTCGGTCAGGGCCCGCAGGTAGGCCGACAGCGACGAGGAGAAGTTGCGCGCGAAGCGGTCGTGCAGGTAGTGCAGCGAGCGCAGCTGCTCCTTGGAGACGCGGTCGGGGCGGCGGAAGTTGTAGATGGAGACCTTCTTGTCGCCGCTCACGAACTCGCGTTCGCGGGCGGCGCGCGGCGCCTCCCGGACTTCCTCCTTTTCGGACACCGTGGACAGCAGGGCGTCCACTTCCTCCTGGGACAGGATCTTGGCCATCATCCACCTCCGCTCACAGGACCTCCCGGTCGCCGACGGCATGCTGCCGCGCGATGGCGGCGATGCGCCCGCGCAGCCGCAGGATGGCCGAGGTGCGGATCTGGGAGATCCGGGACTCGGTCAGGCTGAGCACGGCGGCGATCTCCTTGAGGTTGAGGTCCTCCATGTAATAGAGATGCAGCACCAGCTTTTCCTTTTCCGGCAGGGCGGCGACCAGGCCGGCGAGCAGCTTCTTCATCTGCTCCCGTTCCAGCTCCAGGGCCGGCTCCTGGCTGGCCGGGTCGTCGAAGTAGCGCACCCGCTGTTCGTCGCCCAGGGCCGCGTCGTCCAGGCGGGCGAAGCGATAGACGCCGGTGGCCATGCCCTTGGCATCGTCGAGCAGGCGATGGAAGTCGACCAGCGCCATGCCGGCGGCGGCGGCCACTTCCTCCTCGGCCGGCGGGCGGCCGAGGCGGCGTTCCAGGTCCCCGAAGGCGTTCTCGACCTCGCGGATCTTGCGGCGCAGGGAGCGCGACGCCCAGTCGAGGTGGCGCAACTCGTCCAGGATGGCCCCGCGCACCCGCGGCGAGGCGTAGGAGGCGAACTTGACCCCCTGCCCGGGGTCGAAGCGCCGGGCGGCGTCAACCAGCCCCAGCACGCCGGCGTGCACCAGGTCGTCCAGGTCGATGCTGCGCGGCAGGCGGGCGGCGATCTTGAGCGCGATGATCTTGACCATCGGCAAATGCTCCTCGATCAGGCGCTCCAGCCCGGCGCGGTCCATGTCAGCCCTCCTTGGCCCCCTCCGCCCGCCCGCGGCCGGCCTTGTGGAAGATGCGGTTCTGCAGCAGCCGCGCCAACCTGGCGAAGTCCTGGCTGCTGCGGCTGTCCGGGAACTGCTCGACCACCGGGCGCTGGAACCGGACCGAATCGACCAGGCTGCGGTCGTGCTGCACGGCCCCCATGTAGTCGATGGTCTTGTTGAGGAACTTGATGGTGGCGCGCGAAATTTTCAGGAAGATCTCGGCCGATTCCTCCTCGTCCTCCACCATGTTGGCGATCACCGAGAACCGCTTGAACGGGTCGAGCTCGTTGACCACCTTGACCACCGCGTAGGAGTCGACGATCGAGGTGGGCTCCGACGAGACCACCAGAAACACCTCGTCGGCCGCCAGCAGCAGCGAGATGACGTTGTCGGAAATGCCGGCCGCGGTGTCGATGATGAGGATGTCGGCCATCTCCTCAAGCTTCTTCAGCTCGCGGAACAAGACCGCTTCCTGGGCCGGCGACAGCTGGGTCAGCGACTGGATGCCCGAGGTGGCGGGGATGATCAGCATGCCGGAGCGGCGCACCACGATCTGCTCCAGCGACACGCGCTCGGAGAGCAGGTCGTTGATGTCGTGGGCCGGCTCGATGCCCAGCAGGATGTCGATGTTGCCCAGGCCGAAGTCGGCGTCCAGCACGGCCACCCTGATCTTCTTGCGCGCCAGGGCGACGCCCAGGTTGACCACCACGTTGGTCTTGCCCACCCCTCCCTTGCCGGAGGTGATGGCGATGGTCTTCAGCCGGGAAAAGCGGCCCAGCCAGCTCTTGTTGCCCTGCAACAGGGTCGACGCTTGGTTCATTGGCCCTCCAGGTGGCGCCGCCCGCCCTGCATGACCAGCCGGGCGAACTTGCGCGGGTAGGCGATCTCGATGTCTTCGGGCACGCGCTGGCCGGTGGTGAAGTAGGCGGCCGGGATGTCGGCGTGCATGCGCAGATTGTACAGGTTGCCGAGCGACGCCGTCTCGTCGATCTTGGAGAAGATGAACTTGTCGGGTCGCAGGCAGCTGAACTGCGAGACGACGGTAGCGGCGTCCTCGCTCTTGGTGGTGGCCGCGACCAGCAGGTGGACCTCGCGCTCGGCGGCGGGGATCTGCGCCAGCAGCCCCTGCAGGGCCAGGATGCCGTCGCGGTCGTAGGCGCCGCGGCCGGCGGTGTCCACCAGCACCAGGTCCATCGCCGCCAGCGCCCGCAGCCGGAAGCCGAGATCCTGCGGGGTGTAGACGGCGTAGAAGGGCACGTCGAGGATCTGGGCGTAGGTGCGCAGGTGGGCCTCGGCGCCGATGCGGTAGGTGTCCAGGGTCATCAGGGCCACCTTGCGGTTCTCGATCAGCTTGAAATAGGAGGCCAGCTTGGCGATGGTGGTGGTCTTGCCCACGCCGGTCGGTCCCACCAGCACCGCCACCCGGCGGCCGCCGGACAGCCGCAGCGGCGCGGGCGCGGCCAGCGACGAGACCAGGATGCGGAACAGCCGGCGCTTCAGCGCGTGGCGGTCGGCGGCGCCGTCGCCGGCCTGGTCGTGCAGGGCGTAGATCAGCCGCCGGGCGGTCTCCTTCTCCACCCCGGCCTCGATCAGGTTGAGGTACAGCTCCAGGAAGAGGCCGCCGAGCTCCATGCCGCCGGCGGCGATGCCGGCGCCGGCGCGCTGGAGCAGGGTGCGGATCTCCTCCACCTCCTGGCGCAGCGGCAGCAGCTCGGCGTGCAGGCTGGAGAGCGCCGGGGAGGAGGGCGCGGCGTCCGCGGCGGCCTCGCGGCGGGCGTAGGCCTTGGCCAGCAGGGCGCCGGAGACGTTGGCGGCGGGGGCGGCGGCCGGGTGCTCGGCGGCGGCGGTCACCTCGACCAGCTCGACCTGCGACAGGTTGAGGGAGCCGGCGCGCACCACCTTGCGCGACGACAGGATGTAGGCCTCGGGCCCCAGGTCGCGCTTGATCTGCGACAGGGCCTCGTCGACCGACTTGACGACGTATTTCTTGATCTTCATGGCTGCGGCTCCTGGCGGGGGAAGAGCGGGCGGGGGCTCACTCGATCACCCCCAGCGACACGATCTTGACGTAGGGCGGAATCTCGGCGGCCGAAAAAATGACCAGCTCGGGAATGAAGCGCTCGGTCAGCTGGCGCAGGTGGTGGCGGACCAGCGACGAGCAGAGCACGATCGGCTGCACGCGCAGCCCCGAACGCTCGATGGCGGCGCGCACCGCGTGGATCAGCCGCTGCGCCTCCTCGGGCTGGATGACCAGCTGGTCCACGTTGTTCACCTTCTGGATGCGGCCGCCCAGCAGGCCCTCCAGCTCGCCGCCCAGCACCAGCACCGGCAGGTCTCCCTGCGGCGTGACGAACGGCTTGACCAGCGAGCGGGACAAGGCCTGGCGCACCAGCTCGGTCAGCAGGCTCAGGTCCTTGACCAGCGGCGCGTAGTCGGCCAGGGTCTCGAGGATGGTGCGCAGGTCGAGGATGGACACCCTCTCGCGCAGCAGGTTTTGCAGCACCTTCTGCACGGCGCCCAGGCTCATGTGGGTGGGGATCAGCTCCTCGACCACCTTGGGGTAGGCCTGCCCCAGGTTCTCGACCAGGTGCTGCGTCTCCTGGCGGCCCAGCAGCTCGGCGGCATGGCCCTTGATCACTTCGGTCAGGTGGGTGGAGATGACCGTGGCCGGGTCGACCAGGGTGTAGCCGAGGAACTGGGCGTGCTCGCGCTCTTCCTCGGTGGTCCAGTAGGCCTGCAGCCCGAAGGCCGGCTCGCGGGTCTCGATGCCCTTCAGCTTCTCCTTGATGTGCCCGGGATTGATGGCCAGGACGTGGCTGGCCAGCACCTCGCCCTTGACCACCGGCACGCCCTTGATGAGGACGGAATACTCGCGCGATCCCAGCTGCAGGTTGTCGCGGATGCGCACCGGCGGCACGATGATGCCCAGGTCGGTGGCCAGCTGCTTGCGCATGGTCTTGATGCGCTGCAGCAGGCCGCCCTGCTCGCTGCCGACCAGCTGGATGAGCGAGTAGCCGATCTCCAGGCCGATCAAATCGACCTTCAGCAGCGCCTCGATCTTCTCCGGGGGGGGCGCTTCCTTCTTCTTGGCCTCCTCGACCAGGCGCTCCCGTTCCACCTTCTGGCGCTGCGCCACCTGCTTGGACAGGAAGAGGAACAGGCCGCCGATCAGCAGGAACGCGATCTTGGGCAGTCCGGGCACCAGGGCCAGGGCGATGATGCCCCCCCCGGCCAGCTGCATCGGCTTGGCGTTGGCCGTCACCTGGCGGCTGATGTCGTCGCCCAGGGTGAAGCCGGAGGCGGCGCGGGTCGAGATGATGCCGCCCGAGGTGGTGACCATGAACGACGGGATGGCGGCCATCAGGCCGTCGCCGATGGTCAGCACGGTGTAGGTCTGCAGGGCGGTGGCGAAGTCCATGCCCTTCTCGAACAGTCCGATCAGGATGCCGCCGACGATGTTGACCAGGACGATGATGATCGACACCTGGGCCTCGCGCGACGTGAAGCGGATGGCGCCGTCCATGGCCCCGAAGAACTCCGCCTCCTGCTCGATGCGCCGGCGCCGGGTGAGCGCCTCGGCCTCGGTGATCAGGCCGGCGTTGAGGTCGGCGTCGATGCTCAGCTGCTTGCCGGGCATCTTGTCCAGGGTGAAGCGGGCCATCACCTCGGAGGCGCGCACCGCGCCGTGGGCGACGACGATGTACTGGATGGCGATGATGATGATGAACACCACCGCCCCGACCAGGATGGAGCCGCCGACCACGAACTGCCCGAACGATCCGATCACCTGGCCGGCGGCGTAGACCCCCTCGTCTCCGCGCAGCAGGATGAGGCGGGTGGAGGAGATGTTCAAGGCCAGCCGGTAGAGGGTGGCCATCAGCAGCAGGGTGGGGTACACGGTGAACTCGACGGGGTCGGTGAGGTAGGTGGAGAGGATGAGGATGGTGATGGCGATGATGATGCTGAGGGTGTAGAAAAGGTCGAGCACGAAGGCCGGCAGCGGCACCAGGATGAGCAGCACCACCGTCAGGATGGCCAGAGGCGCCACCAGGTGCTGCTGGCCGCGCAGCGTCAGCGGGACCGATTCGCCGGCCATCAGGCGAACCTCCGGTTCTTCAGGCGGTAGATGTAGGCCAGGATCTCGGCCACCGGCCGGAAGAACTCCGCCGGCACGAACTGGCCGATTTCCACCGCCGCGTAGAGGCCGCGCGCCACGGCGGCGTTCTCCACCAGCGGCACGCCGCTCTCACGGGCCACCTTCTTGATCCGCTCGGCCATCAGGTCCTTGCCCTTGGCCACGACTTTCGGAGACGCCATCCGGCGGTACTCGTAGGCCAGGGCCACCGCGTAGTGGGTCGGGTTGGTGATCACCACGTCGGCCTTGGGCACCTCGGCCATCATGCGCTGGATCGCCTTCTGGTACTGGAGGCTGCGCTGCCGGCTCTTGATCTTCGGGTCGCCCTCCACCATCTTGTATTCGTCCCGGACCTCCTGCTTGCTCATTTTCAGCTTCTGGGTGTGGCGCCAGCGGGTCCACAGCACGTCCAGCACGGAGAGCGCCAGCAGCAGCAGGGTGATGCGCAGGGCCAGGGTGAAGAACAGGGATCCCATCGCCTCCAGCACCTCCGCCAGCGAGGTGTGCACCAGCGGCAGCAGCCCGGGAACGCGGTCGCGGATGGTGAGGGTGGCGACCAGGCCGATCAACGCCACCTTGACCAGCGACTTGAGCAGCTCCATCAGCGCCTCGGCCGTGGCGAAGATGCGCTTCAGCCCCTTCAGCAGGTGGAACGACGAGGTCTTGAAGCGCAGGTTCTCGGGCACCAGGTGGAAGCCGCCCTGGACGATGTTCATCAGCACCGCCGCCGCCACCAGCAGGGCGAACAGCGGGCCCAGCATCTGCAGCCAGAAGGCGAAGCCGTCGCGCCAGGCCAGGGTCAGGGCCGCGTCGCTGACCGTGCGCTCGGCCGCGGTGGCCAGCGAGCCGCGCATCAGCTGCAGCAGGGAGCGGGCCATTCCCGGCGTGTACAGGGCGAAGAAGAGCACCGTCAGCAGCAGGCTGGTCGACTGCACCAGATCGCGCGAGCGGGGGACGTCGCCCTTTTCGGCCGCCTTGCGCAGGCGCCATTGCGTCGGCTTTTCGGTTTTGCTGTCTTTCTCAGCCATGGGCGGTCCGCAGCAGGCGGAACAGGGACGAGAGCCAGCGCGGCAGGTCGTTGACCTCGCGCGTCCAGACATTCAGCACGACGCCCAGCAACAGTCCGGTGCCGACGAGGCCCAGGGCGATCTTGAGCGGCAGACCGACGAAGAAGATCTGCATCTTGGCCGCCGCCCGCGAGACCAGGCTCAGGGTGAAGTCGACGGCCAGCAACAGGATCACCACCGGCGCCGCCAGCTGCACGCCGGTGGTCAGCGCATGGGACAAGAGGCGGTGCAGGAGGTCGAGGGCGCCGCGGCTGACGCGCAGACTGCCCGGCGGCAGGACCTGGAACGACTTGGCCAACGCGCCCAGCACGATGTGGTCGCCGCCGAGCATCAGGAACAGCAGGGTGGCGGCCATGACCAGCACCGCGGAAATCACGTTGCTCTGGGCGCCCATGGTCGGGTCGAGGACGGTGGACATGGAGAAGGCCATCTGGAAGCTCAGCAGCTGCCCGACCACCTCGATCGCGGTCAGCAGCAGCAGCACCGTCAGCCCGACCGACAGGCCGACGACCAGTTCCTGGAGCAGGAAGGCCACCAGCCCCAGCACGCTGCCCGGCAGCGGCCAACCGGCGGCCGGCGCCACCGGCACCAGCAGCAGCGAGACCAGGAAGGCGAAGGCCATCTTGATCCCGACGGAAAAGACGCGCTGGCCGAAGAACGGCACGGCCACGAGCACGGCCGAGACGCGCACCAGGATCACCAGCAGGACGGGCAACTTGGCGGCGAGGGCGTCCATGGTCAGCCCACCAGCGCCGGGATGCGCTCCAGCAGCCCGGTCATGAAGCCCACCATCTTGCTGATGATCCAGGGCAGGGTCAGCAGCAGCACCACCCCGGCCGCGACCACCTTGGGCGCGAAGTTGAGGGTGGCATCCGAGATCGACGTGGCGGCCTGGAAGACGGAGATCAGCACGCCCACCACCAGCGAGACCAGCATCACCGGCATGCCGACCTGGAAGGCCACGTAGAAGGCCTGCTTGAGGATGGCGAGAATGGCGCCCGCTTCCACCTCAGCCTCCCATGTGGAAGCTCCGCACCAGGGAGCCCGCCAGCAGCGCCCAGCCGTCGGCCAGCACGAAGAGCACCACCTTGAACGGCAGCGACACCATCACCGGCGGCAGGAAGATCATGCCCAGCGACACCAGGATGGAGGCCACCACGATGTCGATGATCAGGAAGGGGATGTAGATGAGGAAGCCGATCTGGAAGGCGGTCTTCAGCTCCGACAGCACGAAGGCCGGGATGAGCACCAACAAATCGACGTCGTCGCGCTTCTGCGGCCGCCGGGTCTGGCTCAGCTGGTAGAACAGGGCCAGGTCCTTCTCGCGCGTCTGGCGCAGCATGAACGTCTTGATGGGACCGCTGGCCAGGCGCAGCGCCTCCATCTCGGTGACCTTGCCCTGGTTCAGCGGCTGGATGGCCACGCGCTCGATCTGCAGGCCGACCGGGGTCATGACGAACAGGGTCAGGAACAGGCTGAGCCCGACCAGGGCCTGGTTGGGCGGCACGCCCTGCAAGCCGAGGGCCTGGCGCAGGAACATGAAGGAGATGATGATGCGGGTGAAGGAGCTCATCATCATCAGGATGGCCGGCGCCAGGGCCAGCACCGTGAGCAGCAGGGCGATCTTGACGGTGGTGGCCAGTTCGCCCTTCTGGCCGCTGCCCGGCTGGACGGTCAGGTTCACCGTGGGCAGCGCCTGGGCGGCCAGCAGCGCCGGCAGCAGCAGCAGAAAGGCGAGCAGCAATCCGCGTTTCACGCGCCCTCCCGCCGGAAGGCCCGGCGCGCCTTGTCCAGCCAGGCGGCAAAATCGGCGCCGGCCGGCGGCGCGTCCCCGGCGGCGCCGGCCGGCGGCGGCTGCAGCTCGGCCAGCATGGAGACCGACTGCGGCGCCACCCCCAGCAGGAAACGCCGCTCCTCCACCTCCACCACCGCCAGGAAACGCCGCTCGCCGAGCGGCAGGGAGCCGGCCACGCGCATGGCCACGCGGCCGGCGCCGCGGCGCGGCAGGTGCGCGCCCGCCAGGCGGCGGAACGCCCAGGCGACGACCAGGATCAGCCCCACCACGAACAGCAGGGCCGCCGCCAGTTTCAGCGCCGAAACCGAGCCCATCGCCTCGCCGCCGTTCACGTCACACCCTGCGCGGATCGTTGATCTCGGTGATGCGCACGCCGAAGGTGTCCTCGATCACCGTCACCTCGCCCTTGGCGAAGGATACCCCGTTGAGGGCGATGATCAGGCTCTCCCCGGCCGACCGCTTGAGGTCCAGGATGAAGCCGGGCTCCAGGTTGAGCAGCTCGCGGATCTTCACGTGCCGCGTGCCGATGAGCACGTCGATGCGGATGGGGATCTCGAGATAGCTCTCCAGGTCCCGGATCAGCCCGGCGAACTCGCGTTCGTAGCCGGCGCGCGTCTCGCCGGCGGCCGTCTCGGTGGCGTTCATTGGATCAGGAATTTCGGGAACAGCACGTCTTTGACCGGCTCGGCGTTCAGGCCGCTCTTGAGGATCTCGTTGACGCGCATCATGATCTCCTCCTTGAGGGTGACCTTGCCGGCCACGCTGTTCATCTCGCTGTAGCTCTTGGACGAGAGCACCAGCAGGATGACATCCCGGACCTTGGCCATCAGCAGCTCGTCCTCCTTGATCCGGGCGATGTAGTCCCGGCCGACCACCTCGAGGCTGATCTGGACGTTGACGTAGCGCTTCCCGAAGGGGTCGTTGAGGTTGACGGTGAACTCGTCCAGGCTCAGGGCCGCCGGCTTGTCCCCGCCGCCTTCGGCCGGGGTGGCTTCGCCGGCGGGCGCTCCGGCTCCCTCCCCGGTCGGGGCGGGCTCTCCGGCGGGGGTCGCTTCGGCGCCGGCCGCCCCGCCCCCCTCGGTGGGCTGGGCCTGGCCGCCCGCAGCCGGGGGAGTGGCCGGGGTCGAAGCCGTCGCGGCCGGGGCGGCGCCCTTTCCGCCCAGCATCTTGCCGGCAAAAAAGCCGCCGGCGCCGACGGCCACCGCCACCACGGCGACGAGAATGGGCAGGGGCAGGCCCTTTTTCTTCGGCGGCGACACCTCCGACTCGGGGGTTTCCTTGATCTCTTCGTTGGCCATGCGCGTCCTCCTAGTTCTTGATATTGACGGTGACTTCCACACGCCGGTTGAGCTGCCGGCCGGCTTCGCTGTCGTTGCCGGCCAGCGGCCGCCACGGTCCGTAGCCGGCGACGGCGATCCGCTTCCGCTCGAGGCCGGCAGCTTCGAGCGCCCGGGCGACGGCCAGCGCGCGCTGCAGCGAAAGCTCCATGTTGTCCAGGCCCGGGGCGACGCGGTCGTCGCTGTGCCCTTCCACCTGCACGGCGAAGGGCGTTCGCGCCAGGCGCGGCGCCAGGCCGGCCAGCAGCCGCCTCAAGTCCGGGCTCAGGCCGGCGCGGCCCGGGGCGAAGCCCAGCTGCTCGGAGATCAGCAAGGAAATCTTGCTCTCGTCGTACATGACGTCGCTGCCGCTGAAGTCGCCGTTTTCCAGCAGCTCGGCCGTCTCGTCGAGCAGGTCGCTGGCCTCGGGGGTCAGCCGCGGCAGGTTCAGGCCCCGGATCAGGTCGAAGCGGAACGACTGGGTGGCGGCCGCGCCCTCGCCGGCGCGGCGGTCGAACAGCCGCCAGAAGCGGTTGTATTCGTCGGTCTTGAACACCGAGACCGAGATCAGGAAGACGAAAAAGGTGAGCAGCAGGGTGAGCATGTCGCCCATGGTCAGCATCCAGCCGGTTTCGGGCTCGCCGCCACCGATGGGGACCCTTTCGTCGGCCCGGCTCACAGCTGCGGCTCCTGGAAGGCGATCTCGACGCGGTTGTCGTCGGCCCGGCCGCGGGCCAGGGCGTCGCCGCGCGCGGTGACCTTCAGCTTGACCGGCGACACCCCGCGCTGCAGCAGGAAACGGTAGACCGCCGTGCCGCGGCGCGCCGAGTACTCCAGCGCATCACCGGCGCCGGGGGGCACGCCGGCGCCGCAGTGGGCGGTCACCTGCACCTGGTAGGGGATCACGGAAGCCAGCCAGGCGATGCGGGTCAGGGCGGAGCGGGCGGCCGGCAGCAGGTCGGCGCCGGGGCCGAACCCGATGCGCTCGGGCACCACCACCGTCACCCCGCGCTCGCCGCGGGCCACCTGCAGCTCCTTGATTTGGGCCAGGTCGAGGAACCGCTCCATGTGCTCGTCGCTCAGCGCCTCCCACTGCAGCCGGTTGACCAGCGCCTGCAGCGGGTCGCCCCCCCGCACCTCCCGGACCGCCTTCGCCCCGGCGCTGCCGGAGCCGAGCAGCACGAACGCCTTCTTGAAGTTCTCGCGGAAGATGCGCACCCGCTGGGGGTCTTTCTCGGTGTAGGTGCTGAGGAAGACGAACAGGGTCAGCAGCACCAGCATCAGCGAGAGGAAGATCGGCATCCACGGCGCCCGTCCGCCGTCATCGCGGGGGAGGGCGGCGGGAATCACTTCGCCCCCTCCGAGAAGTAGAGGCGGCGGTACTCCGTCGGCAGGAAGGAGACCATGCGCTGCTCGACGATCCCCGGCACGTCGCCGGCCTGGATGGCCAGCACCCCGGCCAGGATCATCTCCTTGCGCAGGATCTCGGCGGTGGAGCGCTCCCTCAGCTTGCCGGCGATCGGCAGGAACACGATGTTGGCCAGCATGGCGCCGTAGAAGGTGGTCACCAGGGCCACGGCCATGGCCGAGGCGATGGCGGAGGCGCTCTCCAGCTGGTTGAGCATCAGGATCAGGCCGATCAGGGTGCCGATCATGCCGAAGGCCGGGGCGTAGGATCCCATGGCCTGGAAAATGGCGATGCCGACCCGGTGGCGCGCCAGCTGGAAGTCGATCTCGTTGCGCATGATCTGGCGGATCGAGTCGGCCGGGATGCCGTCGATGACCATGCGCACGCCCTCGAAGAAGAACTGGTCGGGGATGGCGTCGGCCACCCGCTCCAGCGCCAGCAGCCCGTCTTTGCGGGCGATGCGCGAGATGCGCACCATCTCCGGGATGAGCCCCAGCTGGTCCTGCTCCCGGTAGAAGAAGGCCTGCCGGACCACTTTCAGCACCCGGATGACGTCGCGCAAGGGGTAGTTGACCAGCGTCGCCCCGAAGGTGCCGCCGAGGACGATCAGCGCCGACGGCCAGTTGAGGAAGACGGACGCGTCGCCCTGGGTGGCGATGGCGATGCCCACCAGGCCGAAGGCGCTGACGATCCCGAGCAGGGTGGCAATGTCCACGTAAACCTCCAACCCTTGGACAAGCAATCGCAGTGCCAAGGGCCGGCATGGAGGAAACCCGCTTCCAGGCCCGTTTCCGGAGCCGCCGCGCTTTCCGGGCGTCGGTTTTTTGACGGCGGCGGCCGCTGCGGCTCCGCCCCGGGTGCATCCGCCCGCCTCATCTGCTACAATCCGGGGAATGGCCCCGCCTGCGTCTCTTCTGCCGCCCCTGCTCCACCAGGAGGACGACCTCCTGGTGCTGGACAAGCCGGCCGGGCTGGCCGCCCACGGCGGCGGCGGGGTGGAGACGCGCCACTCCCTGCTGGGCCGGCTGCTCGACCGCTACCGCGGCACCGGCATCACCCCCTGGCTGGTGCACCGCCTGGACCGCGACACCTCGGGCTGCATCGTGGTGGCGCTGTCGGAGCGGGCGAAGGCGGACATGGAGAGGCTCTTCCGCTCCGGGGAGGTGAAGAAGGAGTACCTGGCCCTGGTGCGCGGCGTCCTGCCCGGCCCCGGCACCATCAACATCCCGCTGCCCGGGCGCGCCGGCCGCAAGGTCCCGGCGTTGACCCGCTACCGGGTGGAACGCGCCTTCCCGCGAAGCGGCGTCACCCTGGTGGCGGCCGAGCCGGAGACCGGGCGCATGCACCAGTTGCGCCTGCACTTCGCCCGCGTCCACCGCCCGCTGGCGGGCGACGAGATCCACGGCGACTTCGCCTTCAACCGGGCCTTCCGCAAGCGGTTCGGCCTGAAGCGCCAGTTCCTCCACGCCCGGCGCGTCGCCTTCCCCTGGCGCGGCCGCACGGTCGCGGCCACCGCCCCGCTGCCCGACGAACTGAAGCGGGTGCTCTCCGCCCTGCAGGAGGGCGAAGCGGAGCGGTGACCGGGGGTCAGCGCTCGAGCCGGTACCCCCGGTCATCCCGGATCCGGAAAAAAGCGAATACCGGGCCCGCCAGCTGCGTATAACGGGTAGTCGCACCGAAGGAGGTAACCATGCGCCGCCTGCGCGTCCTGTTGCTGCTGCTCCTGCTGCCCCTCCTGTCCTGCCGCCGCGAGGGAGGCGACGCCCCCCGCAGCCTGCTGCAGCGGCTGCAGGAAGCGGGCGGGATGAGCGTCACCGCCATCTCCCCCCCCGGGGGCTACGGGCAGGCCTTCGCCATCGACTTCATCCAGCCGGTCGACCACGGAGATTCTTCCCGCGGCACGTTCACCCAGCGCGCCTATCTCTCTTACATCCGCGACGACGCGCCGACCGTCTTCTACACCACCGGCTACGGGGTCACCCGCAACTATATCTCGGAGCCTGCCGCGTTGCTCGAGGCCAACCAGCTGCTGCTGGTCCACCGCTACTTCCCCAACGCCGTGCCCTCAACCGACGACTGGAGCTTCCTGACCACCGCCCAGGCGGCCGCCGACCAGCACGCCATCCGCACCCGTTTGGCCGGCATCCTGACCGGCGCCTGGGTTTCCAGCGGCACCTCCAAGGGCGGCATGACCGCCCTCTACTACCGCTACTACCACCCCGGCGACGTCGCCGCCACGGTGGCCTACGTGGCCCCCATCATGGAGCGGACCGAGGACCCGCGCTTCGTCGACTTCCTCCGGCAGGTAGGCAGCCCGGTCTGCCGCGACCGCATCAGCCGTTTCCAGCGCGAGGTGCTGAACCGGCGCGCGGCCATGCTACCCCTGGTGCACGGGCACGCCCTGGAGAAAAACCACTCCTTCACCGTCATCAGCGAGGCCGAGGCCTTCGAGTACTCCGCCCTCGAGTACCCCTTCGCCTTCTGGCAGTACGGCGAGCCCGGCCTGTGCGACGCGATCCCCCTCGCCACCGCCTCCGACCGCGAGCTGTTCGACCACCTCGTCTCCGTGTCCCCCCTCAACTACTACGCCGACGCGGACTACCTCTATTTCCGGCCGCTCTTCTACCAGGCCTACACCGAGATCGGCTACTGCGCCTTCATGGCCGACCACCTGGCCGGACTGCTCCAGGCGGTGCCCTCCCCCTCCTACCGCGCCTTCGCGCCGCGCGGGGTGGAGATGGACTTCCACCCCGGGGTGATGCAGGCGGTGGTGCCCTGGCTGCGGGACCGGGGCGAGCGGATCCTCTATGTCTACGGCGGCAACGACCCCTGGACCGCCGGCGCCCTGGACCCCTCCCCGGCCGTCGACGCCCTGCAGGTCATCCACCCCGGCGGCAACCACGGCACCAAGATCGCCACCCTCGACGGCGGCGACCGGGAACTGGTGCTGCGCACCCTGGGCCGCTGGCTGGGCCTCACCCTGAGCGCCGCGCGCCTGCCGGCGCAGACGGAGCCGCCCGCCAGAAGCCGCTTCTGAAACGCAGACGAACCGCCGTCGCCTACTGCTTGACCAGCTCCACCCGCCGGTTCTTTGCCCGGCCCTCCTCGGTGTCGTTGCTGGCGACGGGGGCGAACGGTCCGCAGCCGTGGGCGCGCAGCCGCGCGGCGGCGATGCCGTGCTCTCCGGTCAGCGACTTCAAAACGGCCTCGGCCCGGGCCTGGGAGAGGGCGATGTTTCCCTCGACGGCGCCCTGGTTGTCGGTGTGGCCGACCACGAAGAGCCGGAGCGCTGGCTGGGCCTTGAGCAGCTTGGCGATCTCGCCGATGACCGGGGCCGAGTCGGGCTTGATGACCGACTTGCCGGAGTCGAAGTGGATGCCGTAGACCGCCGCGTGGCCGGTGGCGTGGATGTCGTTGCCCATGGCCGCGGCGTCGGCCACGATGTCCTGGGCCATGCCCGCCTTCTGGACGATGAACAGGATGTACCCGGAGGTGAAGTCGGTTCGCAGCTCGACCCAAAGTTCCCGGCCGTCGGCGTTCAGCTGGAAGGTGCTCCGACCCTTCTCGCTCCAGGCGACCGTCCCGCCCTGCTTCTGCACGGCGTTCTCGAAGTTGCGCTGGATCTGGAGCTCGCTGGGCTTGGAGGCGAGGGTGTTCTGGGGGCGGTAGGCGACGCGCCAGAACTGCCCCTCGACCGCCTCGGCCTTGCCCTTGGCGACGACGAAGTCGTGAGACTCGAACTGTTTCTGCTCGCAGGAATAGATCCAGTATCCCGGCATCCGGGTGAACAGGGGGTGGTCCTTGCAGCCGGTCCGGTCCTGCTGTTCGGCGGAAACCCCCGCAGCCAGCGCCAGCAGCAGCGCGGCCGCCAGGGAGAAGTGCTTTCTCTCGGTCATGTCCGGCCTCCTGAACGGGCGCCGGTCTCGTCCGCCGCCACCCGCGCGAATCGCGGGGACACTCTACCAAATCGGGGCCCCGGCGGCAAGCTCGCCGGCCGGTTGCCCGTTTCCCGCCTCCCGCCTATAATGGCTTCATGAAGATCCTGCGCCCGGCGCTCGGCATCCTGGCCGCGACCCTTTTTGGCCTCTGCTGCTCCCCTTCCCGCCCGCAGCCGGCCGACCTGCTGCTGCGCCGCGGGGCGGTGGTCACCATGGACGACAACGGGTCGGCCGCCACGGCGGTGGCGGTGAAAGCCGGCCGCATCGCCTGGGTGGGCGGCGAGAGGGAGGCGGAGCGGTGCATCGGACCCCGCACGACGGTGTTCGACCTGAAGGGGAAGATGGTGCTGCCCGGCTTCTGCGACGGGCACATCCATCTGGCCGGGGGCGGGCTGGAGATGGCCGGCTGCGACCTGGCCGGGCTGCTCGACCGCGAAGAGGCGTTCCGGCGTATCGCCGCCTGGGTCGCCGCCAACCCGACCCCCCCGTGGGTCACCGGCGGGCGCTGGGAGCTGCCGCTGTTTCCCGGCGCCAACCCGTCGCGCCGCGACCTGGACCGTCTGGTTCCCGACCGGCCGGCCTGCCTCGACGCCGCCGACGGCCACTCGGTATGGGTCAACTCCCGCGCCCTCGCCCTGGCCGGCATCGACCGCCGCACCCCCGACCCGCCGGGAGGGCGCATCGAGCGCGAGCCGGACGGCGCGCCGTCGGGCTGCCTGCGGGAGGCGGCGGCGGAGCTGGTGAGCCGGCTCGTCCCGGCGCCGACTGCCGCCGAGCGCGAACGCGGCCTGGAGAAAGCCCAGGCGCTGGCCAACCGCCACGGCATCACCGCCGTCCAGGAGGCCAACGCCGACCGCGAACTGCTCGACACCTACCTGGCGCTCGACCGTCGCGGCGCCCTGACCGTGCGGGTGCACGCGGCGCAGTCGGTGGACCCCGCCGCCGGACCGGCCCAGGTGGCCGAGCTGGAACGGCGGCGCGCCTTCTACCGCGGACGCCGGCTGGCCGCGGACGCCGCCAAGATCTTCGTCGACGGTGTGCTGGAGACCGGCACCGCCGCCCTGCTGGCGCCCTACCTGGGCCGCGGAGGCGACGCCGGCCGGCCGCTCATCGACGACGAATCGCTGCAGCGCCTGGCCGTGGCCCTCGACCGGGCCGGCTTCCGGCTGCACCTCCACGCCATCGGCGACCGCGCGGTGCGCATGGCCCTCGACGCCTTCAGCGCCGCCCGACGGGCCAACGGGATCCGCGACGCCCGCCACTCCATCACCCACCTGGAACTGGTCGACGAAGCCGACCGGCCGCGCTTTCGCGAGCTGGGCGCCGGCGCCGTATTCCAGGCCCTTTGGGCGCAGCCTGACCCCTACATCACCGAGCTGACCGTGCCCTTCGTGGGTCCGGAGCGGGCGGGCGGCCTCTACCCGATCGGCTCGCTGCTGCGCGCCGGGGCGACTCTCGTCGGCGCCTCCGACTGGCCGGTTTCCTCGCTGGCGCCGCTCGAGGCGATCGAGGTGGCGATGACCCGCCGCCCTCCCGGCCGGGCGGAGGGGCCGGCGCTCAACCCCGGCGAACGGGTCGGACTGGACGAGATGCTCGCCGCCTACACCCGCAACGGGGCGTGGCTGCTGGGCGCCGGGAGGGAGTGGGGCGCGATCGAGCCCGGCAAAGCGGCCGACCTGGTCGTGCTGGAGCGCGACCTGCGGACGGTCCCGGCCGAGAAGATCGGCCGGGTGCCGGTGGCGATGACGATCCTCGAGGGGAAGGTCGTCTACCGGCGCTGAGGACGAAAAAGGGGGCGCCCAGGCGGGCGCCCCCGGAGTTGCGATCAGACCATCCCACCAGCGGGGCGATTCATGAACCGCCCCGGCCCGGGCGACCGGCTGGATCGACCGGGCGGGACTGACGCAGCTACTCCTCTTTCTCCTTCTTGGTGCAGGGAGTGGCGCAGGTCTTGGCGCAGGGCAGGTCCTTCTCCCCGGCCTTGGCCTTGGCCTCTGCCATGCCCTTGGCCTGGGCGGCGCACTTGGCCGCGCAGCACGGGCAGACGCACTTGCCGTCTTTCTTGCACGGGCACTTGTCACAGCAGGCGCACTTGCCGTCCTTGGCCACGCAGGCACACTTGCCGTCCTTCATGCACAGGCACTTGCCGGCCATGGCGCACTGGTGGGCGCCCGCGGTCGCGCAGGCGTGACCGGCCGCCATGGCACCGTGCATGCACCCGCCCATGGCGTCGAATTTCTTCTTCTGCTCGTCGTTGAGCAGGGCGCGCACCGCCTGGCGGTGGGACTTGCACAGTTCCATGACCTTGGCCTGCTGCCCGGCGTCCAGCCCGAGATGCTTGGACATCGGGCAGACGGGCTTCTTCTCGTCGGCCTTGGCGGTATCGGCGGCCATCACCGGCAGGGCGGCCCACACCAGCGCCACGGCGAGAACGGCCAGCCCCTTCACGAAACGGAAATTCTTCATGATTCATCCTCCTATGGGAATACCCTTTGACAACCGGGGCGGAAAAACCTTTCGCCATGCATCCTCGGGCCGGCACCGGGGAAAAAGGAGCCCCCCGCCGGAGTGCGAGGAAAAAAAAACGTTAAAATCGGCAAAAATGTATGGTACTATACTGCGACCCCAAATGACCGAGGAGTCGACATGGCCTGCCCCCCCTGCCCGTTCCCGTTGCGACTTGCCCTGCTCCTGCTGCTGATCGCGCCGCTCGCGCCGGCGCAAGCGGAGTTCGACGTCCGGGTGCTGCCCGCCGGGGCGCCGCTGCTGGAGAGCCCGGACTCCGGGGCGCCGCTCGTGGCCAAGCTGCCGGGCGACACCCGGCTGCGGGTCGGGCGCGAGAGCGGCGCCTGGTACCGGGTGCGCACCCGCCCCGGCGCGGGCGAGCGCGAGCTCTCGGGCTGGGTGGAAAAGAGGCTGACCGAGCCGCTCCGGGCCCGGGTGAAGGACAAGGTCTTCCTGATGGGCCTGGGCATGGTCCGCCTGAACTGGACCGGCGTGCGCGGCGACGCCATCCGCTTCCGCTACAGCGACCTGGGGCTGCCGGCCGATTTCTCCACCCGCGAGCGCGCCTCGTTCATGGTCGACGGCACCCTGGGCGACGGCCGTTGGGACATCGGCGGCCACCTCGACTACGACCCGGAAAACCGCATCAGCGAGCCGCCGCTCCACTTCCTGTTCACCGCCTCGAGCGCGCGCACGTCGCTCTCGCTGGGCGACTACCAGACCGGCGTGCTGCTCGACTCCGTCTTCGCCCGCTATTTCCACCCCTTCCGCGGCGGGGTGCTGCGCACCGGCTCCCCGCGCCTGGGGATCGAGCTGCTGACCGGAATGGCGCGTGGCGAGTCGGGGGTGGACGAGCTGCCCGCCGACCTCGGCGCCGGCCCCTACTTCCTGGACGAGACGCCGCTGTTGCGGGGCAGCGAGCTGGTCTGGCTGGTTTCGCGCAGCCTGGCCACGGGCGCCGAGCTGCGACGCACGCTGCTGCGCCGCAACCTCGACTACTTCGTGGACTACGACCGCGGCACCCTGCTCTTCACCTCCCCCCTCTACCCCCACGACGAGCTCGGCAACCCCGTCTTTCTCCTGGTGACCTACCAGTTCGAGTCGCTGGGCGGACGCTTCACCCGCGGCGTCTACGGTTTGCGCGCCTTCGCCGCGCCGCTGCCGGAGCTGAAGCTGACCGCCACCTGGATCGGCGACACCGCCACCGACCGGCCGTTGGCCGAGCTGCTGGACACCTCCCGCAACATCTACAGCGCCGGCCTGGAGTGGCGCAGCCGCCCGCTCGACCTCTCCGCCGAGCTGGCCTGCAGCGCCGAGCCGGGCGCCGGCCGCCACTGGGCCGGCTTCGCCTCCGCGGTGGCGCGGCCGCTGCCGCACCTGGTGGTGCGCGGCAACGGATGGTCCATCGGCTCGGAGTTCCCCACCTTCGCCAACACCCAGCTTCAGTACGGCTACAGCTTGCAGCAGATCTACCCGGCCTACGCCGCCCGCTCCCTTTTCCTCTCGCCCTTCCAGTTCTCCCGAAACCTGGGCGCCGAGCTCTACCCCTTCACCCTGTCGCGGCTGGAGGTCAGCGAGAAGGAGGCCGACCTGTTCGCCGAGTGGGAGCGTGGCCGCGACCGGGTCAGCGCCGGGGTGGGGCTGCGCCGCCAGGCCGAAGCCGACCGGGACGGCCGCACCCTCTACCTGTCGGCCCTGCACGACGCCCCGGGCAACCAGATCTGGGCCAAGGCCGGGCTGACGCGCGAGTATGACGGCGACCGCCTGGCCCTCGACAACCGGCTGGGCGACCTGCTGCTGGGAACCCGGCAGCGGCTGAAGCAGCTGAAGCGCGGCGCCCTGTTCGTGCAGGCCGACCTGCAGGCGGAGTGGAACAGCGACCTGCTCGACGTGGGTCCCGACAGCCGGCGCCGCGTCGTCTCCCTGCTGGCCGAGTACCTCAGCGGCCAGCACGGGGTGTTCGCCGGCTATCGCCACGAGACGGCCAGCTGGTCGGGCCGGGACGAGCCCTACCTGCGGGGCGACATCGTCGAGTTCGGCGTGCGCCATCCCGTCTGGCGCGGATTTTTCCTCGACTGCCGCTACCGCCACGAGACGGGCACGCGCGAGACCGTCGCCGTGGACAACGACATCCTGTCGCTGGGCGGGGGGATCGAGAGCCAGGACTTCCGGGCCCTCGCCCGCTGGGAGCTGCAGCACAACCGCGGCGGCGACAGCCGCGGACAGCGGCAGCTCTGGTCGCTCTACCTGTACGGATCGCCGCTGAAGCGCATGAGCCTCAGCGCCCAGTATTACCGCCAGAGCGGACGCGACGAGGTGCCGCTGTCCCTGAGCGAGCGCTCCGAGGAGCAGCTCGGTTTGCGTCTGCTGTGGCGCCCCTGGGACTCCCTGCAGCTCTACTCGCAGTGGCGCCACGACGGAAACCTGGAGCGGCTGCCCGAGCTGGCCGGCTCCCGCAGCCGCTCGCTGGCCTCGGTGCAGGGGCTGAAGTGGCGCTGGTCGAAGCGCCTGGAATGGCTGGCCAACTACAAGCGGCTGCAGGTGTGGGGCCCGATCGAGAGCCGGCGCTTCACCTTCGCCTCCGAGCTGGGCTACCTGCTGCTGCGCCACCTGCGCCTGGCGGCCGGCGTCGAGCGCGGGGACTACCGCGACCCGCTGCGCCCCGACGCCGGCTACCGGTCGACCATCGGTTACTTCAAGCTGGTCGCCCTCTACTGAACAGGAGAACCCCAATGTACGCCGCCAAGACCCTCACCGCCGTCCTCGCCGTCCTGCTGCTGTCCGCCGCCTCCCTGCGCGGTGCCGACTCCCGCTCGCTCCCCGTTCCGGCCCCCTACTGCGACGGCCACGAGGCGAACGTGTACCCCCTCAGCCTGGTGGTCCGCGGCGACGGATCCTCCTTCCGCTGCACCGAGGTCCAGGCCTCCGCCATCGCCGACGGCCGGCGGTACGGTTTCGAGGATGGCGTGGACGCCGACTACAATGACCTCGTCGTGGATGTTTGGGTGAGCGGCGCCGGCAGCGCCGCCCCGGTCGCCCACGTGCGCTACGTCTCCAAGAGCGCCGACTTCCGGCACCAGCTGGTGCTGGTCGTCGACGGCACCGAGCAGGCGGTGTTCCAGGCCGAGACCACCCCCCCCGGCACGGTCTTCGACATCCCCCTGCCGGAACGCCCCTGCCCCGATTTCGCGCTCCGCGCCGAACCGCCGCTGCAGTCCGTCGTGGCTGGAACCGGCGCCCGCTATGGGGTCACGGTCCAGGCCCGGAACGGCTTCTCCGCCCCGGTCTCCCTGTCGCTGGCCGGTTTGCCTCCCGGCGCCAGCGCCGCCTTCGCGCCGAACCCGCTGGCAATCACCGGCGAGTCCGGGCTGGAAATCGCCACCACCGCGGCCACCCCCGCCGGCACCTACCCCCTGACCATCCGCGGCGAGGGCGGCGGGCTGGCGCGTGAAACGGGGGTGACGCTGGTGGTCGAGGCGCTGCCGCCCGATTTCACCGTCGAAGTGCGCCCCGCCCGGCGCACCATCCAGGCGGGGCAGTCCGCCTCCTACCAGGTGCGCCTGACCGCGCGCAACGGATTCGCGGCCCCCGTCTCGCTGGGCGCCGGCCCCGCCCCGGCGGGGGCGGCCGTCTCCATCCAGCCGCCCCTCCTGACCCCCGACGGCATGGCCGAGCTGCGGGTGACCACCGGCGCCGGCACCCCGGCCGGCAGCTACCCGTTGCAGGTCACCGCCGAAGGCGGCGGCATCCGCCACCAGGCCGGCGCCACCCTGGAAGTGACCGCCGCCCCGCCCCCGGTACCCCAGGCGACGATCGGCAAGGCGTTCGACGCCGCCGACGCCTTCCCCGGCCAGGAAGTGAGCTTCACCATCCGCGCCCGCAACGGGGGCGCCGGGGAGCTGGGGGCGCCGGTGCTCTCCGACGAGCTGTCGCCCTCCCTGCAGTACCTGGGCGACGACGCGACCCTGCCGCCGACCCGCTCCGGGAGGCGGCTGGAATGGGCCATCGGCCCGCTGGCGGCGGGTTCCGAGAAGGCCATCCGGGTGCGCGTGCGCGTGGCCCCCGACACGCCTCCGGGCACGATCGAGAACGTGGCCCGGCTCACCTCAGGCGTTCCGGGGAAGACGGAGGCCATCGAATCGCCCGTCGCCCGGCTGGTGATCAAGGCGCCGCGCGTGCGGGTGCAGAAGCTCGTCGCCCAGGCCAGCGCCCGCCCCGGGGACGCCCTGGACTACCGCCTGCGCCTGGTCAACGAGAGCGATGTGCTGCTGGCCGGCGTCACCCTCGACGACGAGCTGGCCGCCGGCCTCGAATTCGTCTCCCAGGAGGGCCCGCTGCCGTTCACCCGCCAGGGCGGCCGCCTGCGCTGGCAGGGAGCGCTGGAACCGCGTCAGGAAATCGAGATCGGCTTCCGGGCCCGCGTCGGCGACGACGTCATGGCCGGCACCCGCCTCCTCAACCGGGCCCGGCTGGAGGCCTCCACCCCGGAAGCCGCCGCCGACTCCAACACCGTGGAAACCCTGGTCGGCAGCGACCCGGTGCGCCCCGACCAGGTCCAGTTCCGCAAGCGCGTCGAGGTGCCGCAGGCCGAGGTCGGCCGCATCGTGCGCTTCGGCCTGACCATCGACAACCGCTCCGCCTCCTCCCTGCTGCGGCCGGCGATCGAGGACCAGCTGCCGCAGGGGCTGGACTACGTGCCGGGCTCGACCCTGGTCGACGGCCGCCCGGCGGCCGACCCCGTCGGCGGCGGCCGGCATCTGACCTGGGAGCTCGCGGCCGTCCGCCCCGGCCAGTCCCTCCAACTGCGCTACCAGGTGGTGATCGGCGCCGACGCCGCCCGCGGCCGCCACCTGAACCGCGCCTGGCTGCTGGCCACCGACAGCAGCGGCCAGGCGCTGCGCCTCGAGGCCTCGGCCGGCCTGACCATCGGCGGCGACTCGCTGGTCTTCACCGGCGGGCTGGCCGGCACGGTCTTCCTGGACCGCGACGGCGACGAATTCCTCTCCCCCGCCGACACGCCGCTGGCCGGCATCGAGGTCGTCACCTCCGGCGGCCTGTCCGGGGTCACCGACGAGCGCGGCCGCTTCGCATTCGAGAACCTCTTCCCGGGCGAGTACGCCGTGGCCGTCAACCGGGCCACCCTTCCGGAGAAATACCGCCCCGCCGACCCCGGGCCGCAACTGGTCACCCTGACCCCCGGCCTCACCGACACGGTCGACTTCGCTCTCCGCTTCCGCAACGAGGACGACCGGCGGCCGGCGCGCCTGGTGGGCCGGGTCTTCTTCGACCGCGACGGCGACGGCGCCCTGGGCTCGGGCGACCTGCCGCTGCAGGAATTCCAGGCCCGGCTGGACAACCGCGAGGTGTGCCGCGGCCAGGACGGGCGCTTCGTATTCACCCGGCTCGCGCCCGGTAGGCACCGCCTGGAGATCCTCTACGCGGGCCGCGTCGAAAGAAGGGAGATCGGGTTGCAAAAGGGCGACAACGCCGTCGACGTGGCCCTGCGCTTCAGCGGCATCAGAATCACCGTGCGGGGCGAAGAGTGACTTCCCGCCGCCACCATCCGAGGACGAACATGAAATCCACCCTCATCCTGACGCTCTCCGTTGCCTGCCTCGCCGTCTGGCTGCCGGCGCAGAACTCCGGCGTGACCGGCGACAACCAGATCAACAAGTGCGAGGCCAAGACCTACACCATCTCCATCGAGAACAACTCCGGCAGTCCGCTCACCGAGCTGGTGGTCGCCAACGACATCGGGCTGCTGACCGGCTTCGCCTACGTGCCGGGCTCGTCCTCCCTGCAGGTGGGCGCCAACCCGCCGTTCTGCAGCACCGATCCGGCCGGCACCACCACCCTCACGTGGGACATCGACGCCCTCTGCCCGCCCGGTCTCACCCTGGCCGACGGCGAGACGCTGAGCATCTCCTTCCAGCTGCAGACGGGGTGCGACGCCGTCTCCGGCTCGATGAACGTCCACTTCACCTACGAGATCGGCGGCACCCCGTCGGCTGACGACACCTCCTTCTCCATCCAGGTGCTGCCCGGCGGCGTGACCATCAAGAAGACGCCGGCGGTCATCGCGCAGGAGGTCGGCCAGAACGTCACCTGGACCATCGCGGTGGAGAACACCGGCCTGGGCGCGATCCAGAACGTGAGGGTGACCGACGTCATCGGCAGCGGCCTGCTCTTCGTCTCCTCCAGCCGCACCTGCACCCATGCCGCCCAGACCACCACCTGGGACTGGAACCAGGTGCCGGAATTCGTCTCGATGGACCCCGGCGACATCGTCTCCTTCACCATCACCTGCCAGGTCGTCGCCTGCACCGGCCTCGAGAGCAGCGCCGATGTGCGCTGGGGCTGCGACGCGGTGACCGACTGCTTCAACACCGCCGACGACGGCGGCACCGCCACCGCCTCGGTGGAGCGCATCGTCAAGACCCCCAACACCTCCTTCACGCCGCCCGACGTCACCTTCACCTATTGCACCGACACCAGCATCCACTCCATGACCGTCACCAACGTGGGGGACGGCACGGCCCACGACGTCCAGATCGACGTCGACTTCGGTTCCCTGGCGGTGGTGGCGGTGACCCCGCCGGCCACCTACGACGCCGTCAACCGGCGTTTCGAGATCGGCGACATCGCGGCCGGCGACCACGTCGACCTGCAGTTCACGCTGCAGTACACCTCCTGGTGCAGCGGTGCCAGCATCGCCCGCACCCTCACCTGGATCCCCCACTACCTGGACGACTGCGGCAACGACTTCTACCCGCCGGTCGAGGTCAGCCAGGTCAACGCCGTGGCCGGCAGCGCCACGCTCAGCGTGACCAAGAGCGGAGCCGCGACCGCCATCCAGATCGGCGGCACGGTCACCTATGCGATCACCTCGGCCTACACCGGGCCGCTCTCCTGCGGTTCGGGCAGCGTGAGCGCCATCACCGTGGTCGACACCGTTCCCGACGGCTTCACCGTGATCGACGCCGGCGGCGGCACGTACGTGCCGGGCGGCGGCGGCACCGGCGGCACCATCACCTGGGCCTACACGCCGCCCGCCTCGCTGGACACGTCGATCGTTCTTCAGGCCCCGGACCGCTCCCAGTGCGAGACCTACTGCTTCACCACCTTCACCAACTCGGTCTCCGCCTCCGGCACCGACTGCTGCGGCTGCCCGCTGACGGCCTCGGCGTCGCAGACCACGGCCATCGAGTGCGAAGAACTCGTCGACTCCGAGAAGACGGCCAACCCGGTCACCCAGGAGCGCTGCGAAACGGTCGAATACACCAACACCTACGACTTCGGCGCCGCCGGGGTCAGCCTCCACACCCTGCTTTTCGAGGAGCACGCCGAAAACCAGCAGCAGTTCGTGCCCGGGTCGCTGTCCGTCACCTACGACGGCGCCGACATCACCGGCTGCGTCGTCGTCACCGACACCACCCCGGGCGGCAACCTCAGCCTGGATTTCAGCGGCTGCGCGGCGGACCTGGTCGACGGCAAGAACCTGACCATCACCTACCGGCTGCGGATCACGGAGGCCACGGTGGCCGCCTGCAACGGCGCCAGCTTCTACTCGTGGTCCAGCCTGACCTTGAACACCACCGGCGCCGAGTGCCTGCAGGACGGCATCATCCGCGAGACCACCGTCGTCGCGGTGCAGCCGCCGGCCATGTCGGTGGCCATCTCCGGGCTGCCGCGCATCGTCGACAAATGCCAGACCCAGACCCTGACCATCACCCTGGCCCAGACCTCGACGGTGGCCAACCCCCGCGACGTGCGCCTGGTGCTCTCCGGCTTGAATTACTACGTGGTCGCCCCCGCCGCCACGGTGTGCGGCGGGACGGTCTCGCCCACCTCCTGCACGCCGGCGATCGTCGGCGACGACTACGTCTGGACGTTCGCCGACGGCTTCACCGGGGTCGGCCAGAACGCCACCCTGGAGCTGAGCGTGCAGAAGCGCTGCACCGGAAGCGGCGACCTGGTCGCCACCGCCTATTTCGACGACCTGTGCAACGACGACGGCAGCTACGACGACACCTGCTCGGCCAGCGCCACCGTCGCCCCGGCCATGCTGCTGTCGGGCGACCTGCTGATCGAGAAGAACCCGGAGGTCTACTACGCCGCCTCCAACACCGTGGCGTGGAAAATCTACGTCACCAACCGCGGCACCGGCACCGCCTACAATGTCTGGGTGGACGACGTGCTGGGCGCCGGCCTCGATTTCTTGTCGGCGACGGTGGACGACATGACCGGCGTCACCGTCACCGCCGACCAGGACCACGGCGGCGCGGCGATCAACGGGGCCACGATTTCGATCTCGAATATGCTCGCCGGCGAGCGGCGCGAGATCGCCTTCACCGCCACGCTGCTCGACTGCAGCGCCCTGACCAACGACGTCACCGCCAACTGGGGCTGCGTCGCCGTCGACTGCCAGGCCGCCGTCAGCGACCACTCCACGGTGGAGATCCCGGCCCCGCTGCTGGTCAACACCAACGTGGTGGTCACCCCGATCGACGCCTGCACCTCCCCCGCCGGTTCGGTCACCCTGCGCAACGCCGGCCAGACCACCTGCTACAACCTGCAGATCACCGAGACCCTCCCCGCCGGCCTCGGCTACGTGCCCGGCTCCACCCGCTGGCGGCTAAACGGCGGCGGCTGGAACGGGCCAAACGCCGCCTACGACCCCAACCCCACCACCTCGCCCATCGTCTGGCGAAGCGCCCAGATTCCCGCGTTGGCCTCCATCGACCCGGGTGACACCATCGAAATCGAATTCTCCCTGGCCGCCTCCTGCCCCTTCGCCGGCGGCACGGTGACCGTCTCGACGCAGTACGAGAACCCGTGCGGCCAGGTCTTCACCAACGCCGACTCGGCCTTCGCCGTGGCCTTGCGCGCCCCGGTGCTCAACGTCACCAAGACGCGCGCCAGCAATCCGGTCGGCTGCGGCGAACTGGTGGAGTGGACCATCACCGTCGAGAACGCCGGCACCTACACCCTGCCCTTCGTCTGGGTCGAAGACACGATGGATGCCGCCTACACGTACACCTCCTCGGTCGGCGACCCGCCGTTCACCTCCGACAACGGCACCTTCGACGGCGTCAACAAGGTGGCCTGGGAACTGCAGGACGTGCACGCCGGCGACACCGTCACCCTGACGCTGCGCGCCACCACCGACTCCTCCCCGTGCAGCCCCGACCTCGACAACACCGTGCAGGCCTGGTGGGGCTGCGGCGCCAGCGACGGCTCCTCGGCCACCAAGCCCGGCGTCAACCCGCCCGACAACAACCTCTGCCTGACTTCCACCTCCTCCTCCGACGTGCGCACCGAGACGCGCGAGCCGACGGTCGGCATCCTGAACGTGGCCCTCGACCCGGCCTCCATCAACTCCTGCGACGATTCCAGCGAGCTGACGGTGACCGTCTCCAACGCCGGCGTCACCGACGCCTCCGACCTCGACCTGGTGATCACCCTGCCGGCCGGGCTCACCTACAACGCCGGCACCTCCGCCGCCTGCGTCGGCGCCGACGGCACCTGCGCCACGATCCCGGTGGGAGACCCGACCATCGTGGGCAACGAGCTGCGCTACTACGACATCGCCGACAAGGGCAGCGACCTGGCCGACGTGCTGCAGGCCGACGGCGGCACCGACACCCTGGTGCTGAAGTTCTCGGTGCAGTCCGCCTGCTACGTCACCGCCGACCTCGGCTTCCGCGTCACCTACTACGACTGCTGCGGCGACACCCAGTACAGCGCCACCAGCAGCGAAACCCTCACCGCCCTCTTCCCGGACCTGGCCATCACCAAGACGCCCGTCAACTCGCAGGTGGACTGCGCCCAGCCGCAGACCTGGACCATCACCGTCACCAACAACGGCTCCGGCCAGGCCGAGGTGGTGCGCGTGGAGGACACGCCGGGCGCCTGGATCGACGTGCGCACCGGCCAGCCCGGCGACCCGGTCGCCCTGGGCGGCGGCCGCTTCGGCTGGGAGTTCAACAACCTGCTCGCCGGCGCCTCGCAGTCGTTCACCCTGGTGGGCACCCTCAACCCCGACGGCCTGCCCAACCAGGCGGACTGCACCGCCTCGCTGCGCCAGAACAACGTGCGCGCCATCTGGGGCTGCGGAACCGCCGGCGACGCCACCGACGGCGACCCGACCACCACCAGCTACACCTGCACCTCCGCCACCTGGGCCAACGCCGCGGCGGCCACCCTGCGCATGCCCGACCTCATCGTCACCGCCATCACCCCGCTCGTCTCCTGCACCGCCGACGGCGCGGTCAGCGGCACCGTCTCGGTGACCGTGCAGAACCAGGGCAGCGGCGTCGCCTACGGCGGATTCACGGTGAACGTGAACGACGGCCAGGGCTGGAGCGGCAGCGGCTCGACCGGCGCCGACCTCGCCGCCGGCGCCTCGACCACCATCGTCATCGACGTCAGCTCCTGGGCTCCCGCCTGCGCCACCTGCGACTACAGTTTCACCGCCAGCGTCGATGCCGGCGCCGCCGTCTGCGAGTGCAACGAGGCCAACAACGGCTTCGGGCCGCAGGCGTACGCCCCGGCCATCCCCAACCTGCAGGTGAGCACCGACACCCTGGCCATTTCCTGCGTCGCCGACGGGCAGTACCGCGTCTCCGGCACGATCACGCTCCGCAACGCCGGCTGCTCCGGCACCCTGACCCAGGACGTGCCCGTGCGCTTCACCCTCTTCAGCGGCACCGGCTGCTCCGGCGCCCAGGTGGCCCAGTGGAGCCAGACCTTCTCCGGCGTCTCCATCACGGCAGGCGCCGCCCAGGCCTTCACCATCACCGACTACACCATCACCGGCAACGCCGTGACCAGCGCCACCGCCTGCCAGTTCTCCATCCTCACCGAGGCGGATCCCACCAACACCATCTGCGAGTGCGACGGCTCCGACAACAGCCTCTGCAGCGACAAGACCTTCACCATCCCCGACCTGCGCGTCGACTCCGACACCCTGGCCATCACTTGCAACAACGACGCCCAGATCCGCATCCAGGGGAACATCGTGGTGGCCAACGACGGCTGCGGCGGTGATTTCACCACCAACATCCCGGTGCGTATCCGCGTCTACAACAACAGCGCCGCCTGCAGCGGGACCAACGGCACCCTGACGCTGACGCTGACCGGCGTCACCATCCCCGCCGGCGGCACCCAGACCTTCACCATCAACCAGACGATGAACCGCAACCTCTGCGTATCCTCCACCGGGTGCCAGGTGCGGATCGGCGCGGAGCTCGACTACGGAGCCGCCATCTGCGAGAGCGACGGCGGCGACAACAACTACTGCTCGGAAGCCAAGACCGTCTCCATCCCCGACCTTACTCCCACCGCCGACACCATCGCCGTCGCCTGCCTGCAGGACGGCCAGGTGCGGGTCTCGGGCACCGTCACCATCGCCAACAACGGCTGCAACGCGGCGGTGACGGGCAACGTGCCCGTGCGCTTCACCCTCTTTTCCAACCCCGCCTGCGGCGGCGTGCAGATCGCCCAGTGGACGGAGACCTTCGCCGGGGCCGCCATCGCCGCCGGCGCTTCCCAGGTGTTCACCCTGACCGACCGTGACGTCACCGCCAACATCTGCACCAACTCCACCGGCTGCCAGGTCTCGGTGCGCATCGAGGTCGACAACGGCGTGATCTGCGAGTGCAACGGCGGCAACAACTCGCTCTGCAGCAGCAAGAGCGTCTCGGTTCCCGACCTGCGCATCACCGCCGTCACCCCCTCGATCGCCTGCACCGGCGACGGCGCCACCTCCGGCTCCGTGCAGGTGACGGTGAACAACAACGGCTGCGGCACGGCCACCGGCATCCCGGTGCGGCTCGCCTCCGACTGCGGATATTCCTTCAGCGACCAGACCGTCGCCTCCCTGGCCGCCGGGGCCTCCACCACCCTCACCTTCGCCTTCACCCCGGACATCGCCCGCTGCGCCTGTGTCTTCACCGCCACCGCCGACCCGGACAACCTGGTCTGCGAATGCGACGGCACCAACAACTCGCTGGCGGCGGCCTCGTTCACCCCGGCCATCGCCGACCTGGTCATCGATGACATCGATTTTTCCGGCCTGGCCTGCGCCAGCGACTCCATCTCCGGATCGGTGGCGGTCACCGTGCGCAACCAGGGCTGCGGTACGGCCGGCAACTTCCAGGTGTCGCTGGCCACCGACGGCTGCCTCTCCTTCTCGAACCAGGCGGTGGTCTCCCTGGCCGCCGGTGCCTCCACCACCCTCACCTTCACCGTGACCGGCTCGTGGGCCGACTGCACGGTGCAGGACTGCGCGTTCACCGCCACCGCCGACGCCACCGGCGGGGTATGCGAATTCGACGGCGGAAACAACAGCCGGACCGAGACCCACTCCTCGCCTCTCCCGCACCTGACCGCGGCCAGCGTCGTCCCCTCCGCCTCCTGCACCGCCGACGGCACGCTCCTCGGCACCATCGCCGTCGCCGTCACCAACGCCGGCGCCGCGCCGGTCAACAGCGACTTCTCCATCCTCGTCGACGACGGCCAGGGCTGGACCTCCGAGCTGCGCTTCAACGCCGACCTGGGCGGCACCCTGCCCCTGGCACCCGGCGCCTCCCAGACCGTCGCCTTCGCCTGGACCCGAGCCTTCACCGCCGCCCCCTACACCTGTTCCTTCCCCGCCGTCACCGCCACCGTCGACTCCCGGAACGACCTGTGCGAGTGCTCCTCCGCCGGCCACCAGGCCTCCGCCGCCTACGCCCTGCCCACCCCCGACCTGCGGGTGGTGTCGATCACGCCCAGCTGCTCCGCCGACGGCTCCTACTCGCTGGCGGTGGTGGTGGCCAACGAGGGCTGCGGCGCCGCCGGCGCCTTCAGCCTGCAGCTGGCCGACAACGACGGCCGCTCCGCCACCCAGGCCGTGGCCGGGCTGGCCTCCGGCGCGCAGACGACGGTCACCTTCTCCCCCTGGACGGTCGACGGCAGCCCCGCCTCCCTCGACTTCACCGCCACCGTCGACCCCGCCGCCGCGGTGTGCGAGCTGGACGGCACCAACAACGTCCTGACCCTGAACACCGTCACCCGCCCCAACCTGCGCCTGGTCTCGCTCACCCCCTCCTGCCTGGGCGACAGCAACTACCAGGTGGCCATGGTGGTGGAGAACAACGGCTCGGCGGCCGTCAGCGACGACTTCCACGTCGCCCTGAGCGACAACGACGGCCACAGCCGCGAAGCGCTCTTCACCTCCGTCGGCGGCACCCTGCCGTTCGCCGCCGGCACCCAGCAGACGATCACCTTCTCCGCCTGGACCGTGGACTGCAACCCGACCACCATCGTCTTCAGCGCCACCCTCGACTCGCAGACCGAGATCTGCGAGAGCAACGACGGCGACAACGCCGACACCGCCCAGATCGTCGTCGACAACCTCGCCGCCTCCCAGGTGCTGGCCTCCGTCTCCTGCACCGCCGACGGCACGCTCCTCGGCACCATCGCCGTCACCGTCACCAACGCCGGCGGACGGGCCGTCTCCGGCGACTTCTCCATCCTCGTCGACGACGGCCAGGGCTGGACCTCCGAATTGCGCTACAACGCCGACCTGGGCGGCACCCTGCCCATCGCCGCCGGTTCCTCCTCCACCGTCACCTTCGCCTGGACCCGAGCCTTCACCGCCGCCCCCTACACCTGCTCCTTCCCGGCCGTCACCGCCACCGTCGACTCCCGGAACGACCTGTGCGAGTGCACGACCGCCGACAACGGCGCCTCCGCCGCCTACACCCTGCCCGTGCCCAACCTGACCGTCACCGCCGTGGCCACCGGCGTCGTCTGCAATGCCGACGGCGCGCTGGCCGGAACCACGGTGACCATCGCCAACAACGGCTGCGCCGATGCCACGGGCGTGCAGGTCCGGCTCAGCTCGGACTGCGGCTTGACCTTCGCCGACCAGTTCGTCGACCTTCCCGCCGGATCGACCCGCGACGTGGTCTTTCCCTTCAGTTCCGGCATCGTCAACTGCACCTGCAACTTCACCGCCGTCGTCGATCCGGACGCCGCGGTCTGCGAGCTGGAGGGCGGCGACAACAGCCGCTCCAACGCCGCGCCGATGTCGGTTCCCGATATCCGCATCGCCGACGACCGCCTGGCCGTCTCCTGCGCCGGCGACGGCCAGCTGCTCGTCAGCGGCAGCGTCAGCCTGGAAAACGCCGGGTGCGGCCCCGCGCTGACCGCCCCCGTACCGATGCGCTTCACCCTCTACGGCGGCAGCGGCTGCGGCGGCGACGTGCTCGCCCAGTGGACGGAGACCTTCCGCTCCGTCTCCATCGCCCCCGGCGGCCGCCAGACGTTCCCCATCGCCCCCCGCCGCGTCGACGCCGACCTGGGTGCCCTGGCCACCGGCTGCCGGGTTTCGATCGGCGTGGAAGCCGACTACAGCCACTCGATCTGCGAGTGGGACGGCAGCAACAACACCGCCTGCGCCGCGAACCTGGCGGTGGACGTCCCCGATCTGCACGTGAGCGGCGACACCCTGGCACTGCTCTGCCCGGCCGCCGGCCAGGCCGTCGTCACCGGCAGCCTGACGCTCCGCAACGGCGGCTGCGGCACGGCCGCCGCCGCCGTCCCCGTCCGCTTCACCCTCTACGCCGGATCGGGATGCGGCGGCACGCCTCTCGCCCAGTGGCGGGAGACCCTCGCCGCCGGCACCCTGGTTGCCGGCGCCAGCCGCGAACTGGCCATCACCCCGCGCCTCGTTTCCATCGACCTCTGTGCCAGCCCCAGCTGCCTCTACAGCCTGCGCAGCGAAATCGACCCCGACGCTGCGTTGTGCGAGAGCAACGGCGGAAACAACGACCGCTGCACCGACCTGCGCGGCCCGTGCCGCGACGTGCTCCTCTCCGATCTGCAGTCGGCCTGCCTGCCGGACGGCACGGTGGTGCTGACCATCACCGTGCGCAACGACGGTGCGGCCCCGGCCGGCGCCGTCGCCGTGACCGTCCGCGACGAGGGCGGAGCCGCCCTCTTCGGCGACTCCATCCAGCTGGCCGGCGGCGAAACGCGCACCCTGACGGCCGCCATCCCCGGTCTGGCGCGCGGCCAGAGCCACGCCCTGCGTGTTCACATCGACGAAAGCGGCGCGGTCCCCTGCGACTGCGACCGCGGCGACAACGAACGCTCCATCACCGTCACCTGCCCCGGCGGAAGCGAGGGCACGGCGCTGCAGCTCAGCAAGAGCTGCGGCACCGCTTCCGGTCCCGGCGGCCTGTTCCGCTTCACCATCACGGTCGTCAACTCCGGCCAGACCGACCTCGTCGGGTTGCTCGTCGAGGACGACCTTCCGGAGCGCTTCCGCTATGTCACCGGCTCGGCGACGCTTTCCGGGCAGCCGCTGGCCGACCCCCCGTCCACGAACCCGCTCACCTGGCTCCTGGGGAACCTGGCGGCCGGGGAACGCGTGACTCTCACCTTCGCCGCCACCACCGAGGCCGACATCGACCCGGCCCGCTACTGCAACGAGGCCCGCGCCAGCGCCCGCACGGCGCCGGCGTTCGCCCCGGCCGGCGTGGACGCCCGCGCCTCCTGCTGCACGGTGGTCGCGCGCACCACGACCGCCGGCTGCTGCCTGCACGTGGAGCAGGAAGCGGTGGGCGCGTATGCCCTCCCCGAGGCGGCGCGCGCCGTCATCGATCCCTATTTCGAAACCGGGCCCTCCATGTTCGCTGCCTGGGCCATGCTCAACCTGTGGCAGGCGAATCCGCCGGCCGAGGACACCTTCGCCGGCCTGATGCGCGCCCGGCTCGCCCAGTACGCCCTCTCCACGGTGGAGGAGTTCTACCTTCGCTCCGGGCTCGGCCATCGCCTGGCCGACGGCAGCATCTGGCTGTCGGTGGCCGGGGCCTTGCCGGAGGAAGCCGGTAGCGGCTGGCGAGGCCAGCAGGTGGACCGGTTCATGACCGCCGCGCAGCTCGGCTACGAGCTGCTCGGCCTCGACGCGGCGCTGCGCGCCGAGGAGCGGCCGGGCACCCGGCGCCAGCTGACGGCGATCGTCCAGCGCAAGATCACCTTCGTGACCGCCGCACTGGGCGACCTGCCGCACGCCTGGACCCTCACGCCGGCCGGCCGGCAGCCCGAGCAGGCGACTCCGGTACGCGAAAAGGCGGACCGGCTGGACCGCAGCGCGCTCGCCCTCGGCCTGGGCGAACTGGCCGGCAACGGGCGGCTGGCTCCGGCCGACCGCGACCGGGCCGCCCGGGCGGCGGCACGGCTGCTGGCCGGCGGGATGTCCACCGGAAGCCGGGCCTCCGAGCCTGCCCGCGAACGGCGCGGTCTCCTCCTTCACTCCCTCGCCCTGCTGCACTCCGGGCAGCGCGACGCCGCCGCCCAAGTCTTCGGGCAGGCGCTGAAACCGACCCCCGGAGGGGAGGAGACGGAGCTCGCCGCTACCGGCGCCCTGGCCGACGTCGGCCTGGCCGTCTACCTCGGCCGTCGCCTCGGCAGCGACCTTCTGCCCGGGCTCGAGCGCAGCCTGCACGACCGCTTCTACCTCGACGACGCCTCGGTCTATGCCGAGAAGCAGCCGGACTTCACCTACGACCTGCGCGAATACGCCCCGCTGCTGCTGGCTCTGGACCAGGAGGAAGACGCCTCCCGGCAGCGGTCGGCCATCACCCTCTACCGCCTGTTCGATGAGATGGGGCTCTTCCTGAAAAAACGCAACCTGACCCTGGAAGGCGGGGCGCCCCTCTTCCTGCCGCTGGGCAACTACCGCTTCGCCAACCCTGACCAGCCTGTGCTGACCTCGATCCGCGCGCGCCGCGAAATCGCCCCGGTGCTGGCGCGCAGCGCCCGGCTCTACCTGCCGCGCGCCGGATCGACCGGCGAACTCGCCGCCGACAACCCGCCGCTGACGGTGTCGCCCAGCGCCCCGCAGAACCGCCTGCCGGCCATCGCCGCGCTGGCGGCTACGCTGCAGCGGCTCGGCGATCGCCTGCTCTCCTCGCCGCGGCGGCTGCTGGCCCAGGAGGGCCTGACCCTGCGCCAGACCGGCCAGGCCTACGTCGAGGCCCTGCTGGCCAGCGGCGCCGGCCTGAGCGACGACGACGGGCTGCTGCTGCCCGGCGAGCGCCTGGCCTGGCGCGGTCCGGGCACCACCCCGGACACCCTGGAAGCATACGATTCGACGTCCATCTTCAGCAGCGCCGCCCTGGCCGACTGGATGACCGCGGAGACCGCCTACCTGGCCGGCGGCGGCCGGCAGAAGCCGGCGGTGGAGCGGCTGCTGCGCCGGCAGGCGGAGATGGTACACCAGTTCACGGTTCTCGGCCGCGTGCCGGCCCGCTTCGGCTGCCTGGAGGGTTCCGGCCCGGCGCCGCGCCTCCTGGCAATCGGGCCGGAAGAGGCGGACGGGATCACCCTGGCCAAGCTGCTGGCCGCCTGCGAAGACCCGGCCGACCGGGTCTTCCTGGAGGCCGAATTGCGACGCAGGCGGACGGACATCGGCGCCCGCGACCTGCTGTTCTTGGCAACGGCGCCGCAGCTGGCCCCGCTGCTGCGCACCGACCTGGAGCGGTTCCTGGCCGGCGTCGACGTGCCGCAGACGGCGGACCGCAGCGCGCGCCTGATCGCCCTCGGCCTGCTCTCCTCCCCCGCGCCGGAACTGGAACCCGCGCGCCGGCGCTTGTCCGACCTCTGGGATGCGCCTGTGCAGCTGCCCCGCCCGGATGCGGTGCGCGGACGCGAAGGCGAGCGCCAGCTGACCTTTACCCCCGAGTCCCTCGCCCTGTGGCTGGCGGCCACGACGCCCCGGGCCGGCTTCGCCTACGAGCGGACCCTCTCCTTCCTGACCGGCCTGCTCGACAGCTCGTGGGGAGTGCTGTGGAACCGCGGCGCCATCGGGCTGCCGCCGGCGCAGGCCGAGCTGATCCACGGGCAGCCGCGCCTGCAGGCGGAGCCGGGCGACCGGGTGCGCTACCGGGTGCGCGTGCGCAACCTGTGCGAGGGCACGAGCGGCGGCATGAACCTGCCGGCGGTCTACCTGCGGTCGATCTTCGACCCGCCGCTGAACTGGCTGGGCTCGTCGCTGACCGCCGGGCTGGAGCCCCTGGGCGACGGCCGCTGGTTGCTGGGCGACCTGACGCTCGGCGCGACGGCCGAGTTCTACTACGACATCTGGGTGCCCTTCGGGCTGCCGGCCGGGGCCATCAGCACCGTCCTCTCCGGCGGCAGCCGCGCCGGCTTCGAGGAGTTCGGCCCCGACAGCGCCGCCGGGGACGCCTGCCTGAGCGTCGACGGAGCGCGGCGCCTCCCGTTCCTGCCGCTGCACCAACTGACCGGGCTGGTCTTCGCCGACCAGGACGGAAACGGCACCCGCGAAACGGGGGAGGACGGGCTGGCCAACATCCGCTTCCGCGACTCGCGCGGACGCGTCTTCCGCAGCGACGCCGAGGGCCGCTTCGCCATCCCCGCCGGCAGCGGCACCCTGGCCGTGCAGCTCGACCTCCAGTCCCTGCCCGCCGGCTACCTGCTGCCGTCCACACCGACCCGGCTGGTCAATCGCGAGTCGCCGCCGCTGGTCTTCTTCCCGCTGCTGCCCAGCCGCACCCTGCGCGGATTCGTCTACCGGGACGGCAACGGGAACGGCCGTCCGGACGAGGGCGAGGAGCGCCCCGCCGGGGTCCGGCTGCAGGCCGGGGACAAGGCCGCATTCAGCGGCGCGGACGGCCGTTTCGAGATGCGCAACCTGCCGCGGTTATGGCAGGAGCGCCTGCGGGTGAGCGGCGACCAGCCGCTCTACGACGGCGACCCGGGAGGACTGAAGGTCGCCGTCGGAGAGTGATCCGGCGGCGGCGCCTATTCGGCCGCGCCGGAGTGGACCTGCATCAGCTTGCGCTGGGCCTCCTGGACGGCCGGGTCGCTCATGTACTGGATGCTCTTCATGGAAGCCTGGGCCATGCGCATGCCGAGCTCTTTCAGCTGGTTCATGAGCGGCTGCAGCTCGGCCGGAGGCTCCTTCTCTCCCTTGAGATCGGGGTACTTCTCGGCCAGGGCGTTCATCCGCGGGGCCAGGTTCCTCTGGGCCTCGCTGAAACGTTCGATGGCGGCGGCGACGTCGGCGGCGCTGGTGGCCTTTTCCAGGGAGGAGGCGTAGTCCTCCATCGCGGCCACCTGCTGGGTCATGATTTCCTTCGCCTCGCCGTACTTGCCCCCGCCCGAACAGGAGACCAGGCCGGCGACGGCGACCAGGGCCACGGCGACCCACAGCTTTCTTTTCATGTGCTCCTCCTTTTTCGTCCGGAATAGCACGGCGGAACGCAAAAAGCAAGCTGAACGATCAGGTATTCTTTCGTCCGCGCCGTATTCCCGCTTATCGACGCCCGGAGAGCCGGATCCACCTTCCCGGTCCGCCCGCCGGGATGCGGCCCATGGACGGTGCCGGATTCCCGGCACAGCGGGCACCCGGCGGGACGGCGAGGAACGGCCTATCCGTTTTCGTGCCCCTTGCCGGCGTCGGGCAGCTTGCACTCTTCCTGCATCAGGTGCTTCTGCAGGTGGTCGATCACCCGTTGCAGGTTGGCCTGGCATGCCGACCGCGACCGTCTCCCCTTTTTGTACTCCCGGAAGTGGGCCAGCCACTCCTTGCCCGCCAGGGGGCAATTCTGCACGAAATCGATGAAGACGACCAGGGAGGCCAGGGTCTCGTCGCTCAGGGCGTGCTCGATCTTGCAGGCGTCCATCTCGGCGGCATCCGGGCTCACCTGCAGGACCTCGGACAGAAAGCTCCGGATGATGGAGTGCCGGCGCAGGGTTTCCCCGCCGATGCGCTGCCCCTCGGCGGTCAGCTCCACATAGCCGTAGGGCTCGTAATGGACGACTCCCCGCTCGCCGAGCGCTTTCAGCATGTGGGTCACCGAGGGCATCTTGACCCGCATCTTTTTGGCCAGGTCCCTCACCCGGACCACACCGTCCCCCCGCTTCAGCTCGAGGATGGCCTCCAGATAGTCTTCCATCACCGCCGTCAAGGGACGATCATCCACGATCGAGAACCCGGTCTTCATGGCCGCCATGCCAGTAAGGTAGCGGCAAAGACGGAAAAATGCAACTTCCGCGGGCAATGAGCCCCGCGGCCGCCCTCGTGAACGTGCGCCGGGCGGCGGCCCGGATCTTTTCCCGCACGGAGCGGGGCCCAAGTCACGGAGAAGAAAAACGCACTTGACAACGGCTCGAAAGCGCTATAATATGTGAATATGCGCATATACGATAACGAAGAAATTTCCTCAGCTGTCGCCCTTCTCAAGGGCCTGGCCGATCCCACGCGGCTGCGCATCATGGCCCTGCTCGCCCACAGCGGCGAGCTCTGCGTATGCCAGATCCACGGGGCCCTGGGCGAGAGCCAGTACAAGGTCTCCCGCCACCTCGGCGTGCTGCGCCAGGCCGGCTGGGTCGAGGAGCACCGCCGCGGTCGCTGGGTGCACTACTCTCCGGCCCTGCGCGGCCGGGACGTGCGCGAAAATCTGGCCGCCGCCCTTCGCTCCCTGCCGATGCCGGCCCTGAGGCTGGCGGTGGCCCCGGAGCGGCTGGGTGAGTTGAAAAAGGAGTGCTCCCCGGGGGAGTGAGCAGATGGAAAAAACCGAAACCGGGCGCCTGTCGCTCCTCGACCGCTTCCTGACCCTGTGGATCTTTCTGGCCATGGCCCTGGGCGTGCTCCTGGGCTGGCTCCTGCCGGGGGTGGCCTCGTTCTGGAACCGATTCAACTCCGGCACCACCAACCTGCCCATCGCCATCGGCCTGATCCTGATGATGTACCCGCCGCTGGCCAAGGTGAAGTACGAGGAGCTGGGCGATGTCTTCCGGAACTGGAACGTGCTGAGGCTTTCGCTCGTGCAAAACTGGGTCATCGGCCCCGCCCTGATGTTCGTGCTGGCCGTGGCCTTCCTCTTCGACAAGCCGGAGTACCTCGTCGGGCTGATCATGATCGGCCTGGCCCGCTGCATCGCCATGGTGGTCGTCTGGAACGATCTCGCCGACGGCGACCGCGAGTACGCGGCCGGCCTGGTGGCCTTCAACAGCGTATTCCAGGTCCTGTTCTACTCGCTCTTCGCCTGGTTCTTCATCAAGGTGCTGCCGCCCCGGCTGGGAGTGCGCCTGGGCAGCGTCGACCTCTCGCAGGTGACCATGGGCCGCATCGCCGAAAGCGTCTTCATCTACCTGGGCATCCCCTTCCTGGCCGGCATGCTCACCCGCCTGGTGCTGGTCAAAACCAAAGGCAAAGAGTGGTATCACACCCGCTTCATTCCGAAAATTTCGCCCATCACCCTCATCGCCCTTCTCTTCACCATCGTGGTCATGTTCTCGCTCAAGGGCGAGACCATCGTCCGGATTCCCCTCGACGTGGTGCGCATCGCCATCCCGCTGCTCATCTACTTCGTGGTCATGTTCCTGCTATCCTTCTGGCTGGGCCGGCGGCTGGGGGCGACCTACGGCCAGACCACCACCCTCTCCTTCACCGCGGCGTCGAACAACTTCGAGCTGGCCATCGCCGTCTCGGTGGCCGTGTTCGGCATCCACTCCGGCGCCGCCTTCGCCGCGGTGATCGGCCCGCTCGTCGAAGTGCCGGTGATGATCGGCCTGGTCAAGGTGGCGCTTTACTTCCGGCGGCGCCTCTTTCACGCTTCATGATTTTCGATCGAAGGGAGCAGCCATGAAGAACAATCTGAATATCGAGCTGCTGGTGATCGACCTGAGCACCTGCCGGCGCTGCGTCCCCACCGGTGAGAAGTTACGCCAGGCCGTCCAGTCGCTGACGCCGGCGGCAGAAGCGCTGGGGATCGAGATGAAGCTAGCCGAGACCGTCGTCGCCACCCCCGAGGAGGCGAAGGGACGCGCCCTGCTCACCTCGCCGACCATCCGCTTGAACGGGCGCGACATCGCCCAGGACATCCGCGAATCGGCCTGCGAATCGTGCGGCGAGCTGACCAACTCCAACGTCGTGGATTGCCGGGAGTGGCACTACCGGGGCCAGGTCTACCCGGCCGCTCCGCTGCCCATGCTGGTCGAGGCGCTCATGCAGGCAATGCTGAAGATCGACGAGCTACCGGTGGTGGAGCCCGCCCCGTTGTCCGACCTCCCGGAGAACCTGAAACGGTTCTTCGCCGGCCGCCGCGAGCCGGCATCCTTCTGCTGCTGTAGATCGTGAAGCCAAGAGGTGAAAGATGAAGTCGGTCCTCTTCCTCTGCACCCACAACTCGGCCCGTTCCCAGATGGCCGAGGGGCTGCTGAACCATTTTCACGGCGACCGCTACCGCGCGCTTTCGGCAGGCACCGCTCCGGGCTCGTTGAATCCGTTCGCGGTGCGGGCCATGGCCGAGATCGGCATCGACATCTCCGGCCAGCACGCCAAGCACCTGAAGGAGTTCATCGGCAAGCCCATCGACATCGTCGTCACCGTCTGCGACAACGCCAGAGAGTCGTGCCCCGTTTTCCCCGGGGCAAAGGAGGTCCGGCACGAGAGTTTTCCGGATCCGTCCGCCGCCGCGGGCAGCGATGAGGAGAAGCAGGCCTCTTTCCGATCGGTGCGTGACGCTCTTCGCGTCTGGATCGAGAGGGAGTTCGCATGATCGATTTCTCCCGGCCCGGAACCATCGGCCGGTTCCATGACGACCTGACCCACCTGGCGCCCGCCGAAGCGCTGCAGCTGACGCGGGCGGGGGCTCTCTTCGTCGACATCCGCGAGGCCTACGAGACCAACTTCCGCGTCTTCGACGTACCCGAGGTGGTCTACCTGGAGTGGAGCCGCTTTCGCAGCTGCTTTCCAGAACTCCCCAGAGACCGTCCCCTGATCCTGGCCGACGCGGTCGGCACCTGGAGCCGCTCGGCGGCGTACATTCTGAAGGGCGCCGGCTTCAACAACCTGGCCACCCTGGCCGGCGGCATGGTCGATTGGGAGAAGGACGGCTTCCCGATCCGCAAAGACAAGAACTACGAGCTCTCCGGCCAGTGCTCCTGCAAACTGAAGCCGCGCGTGGGCGGCAACCCGCTGAAGGAGAGGAAAGACGGTGGCCTGAAATGAATGAGTTTTTTCAACAAAGAGGAATCTAGAGGAGAATTCATGGACATTGACAATTCAAAAGAATGGCACTGGCTCACGGGAGGCATCCTCGTCTCGCTGCTCTCGGTAGCCACCTATTTCATTTTTCCCATCCTCGCCGGCCGCGACTACCCGTTCGGCGTCACCGCCGGGTTCGGATACATCGCCGGCAAATTCGGCAGTTTGTTTCACGGATTGTCGTCCAATCCGGTGATCAAGAGATTCTCGGAAAAGCCCGATGCCATTGTCGAACTTTTCATACTCCTCGGGCTGGTCATCGGTGGGTACACGGCGTCACGCCGCGCCGGTTCAACCACTTCGGAGTGCATCCCTTCCGTTTGGGAGAAGCATCACGGATCCAACCGTCTGAAGCGGGGGCTCTTCGTCATCGTCGGCAGCCTGCTGCTGGGATACGGAGCGGCCCTGGCCTCGGGCTGCACCACCGGGAATATCCTGCAAGGCTGGGCCCATCTCTCCCTGGGCAGCCTGGTGGCCGGCGTTTCTTTCTTCGCCTCGGGCATGGTTGTGGCGAAGCTCCTCTATCCAAAAAGCGGAGGCGGACAATGATCGCGCTCAAGATCGTCTTTGGGCTGGCCGTCGGTCTTGCGTTCGGTTACATCCTCACCCGCACCGGGGTCACCAAGTATCCCCGGGTCATGGGCATGCTGCGGCTGAAGGACTTCAAGATCCTCAAATTCATGCTGACCGCGGTGGTTTCCTCCATGATCCTTTTTCACCTTTTCGGCGACCTGGGCTGGCTGAAGGTAGTCCCCAAGAACCTCGACTGGGGCAAGGTGGTCGGCGGACTGGTCTTCGGCGCCGGCATGGCCATTCTCGGCTATTGCCCCGGCACCATGGCCGCCCGAATCGGGGAAGGCAAGAGGGAATCCATCTTCGCCCTGTTCGGGATGGCTCTGGGCATCTTCATTTATGCGCTCACCATCAAGCCGGTCAAGGCCCTGCTCCTCTCCGGCGAAGTGAGCGGCAACATCGCCGCGCTGCTGGGAATCAACCATTGGTTCTTGATCGTTGCAGCCGCGCTGCTTTTTTCCGCCGCCATTTTCATCCTGAACCGGAAGGTGAGCGACAATCGTCAGATTTTCTAGGAGAATGATCAATATGGATTGGAAGAAGGAGTGGAAACCGCTGGCCTGGCTGGCCTCTTTGTTCATCCTGCTGTTCTATCTTCCCGTCGGTTCGGTCCGGTTCGACCAGGCGGTTTTCGAAGCCTTCCACCTGGCCAAGTGGTACGCCCGCGAGCACGTCCTGCTCTGCCTGATCCCCGCTTTCTTCATCGCCGGGGCCATCGGCGTGTTCGTAAAAAAAGAATCAGTCATGAAGTACCTCGGCCCCAGGGCCAGCAAAGCCCTGGCCTACGGTGTGGCCTCGGTCTCCGGAACCATCCTGGCGGTCTGCTCCTGCACCGTGCTGCCCCTCTTCTCGGGCATCTGGCGCATGGGCGCCGGGCTCGGTCCCGCCTCCGCGTTCCTCTACTCGGGTCCGGCCATCAACGTGCTGGCCATCATCCTGACCGCCCGGGTGCTGGGCCTGAAGATCGGCGTGGCGCGGGCCGTGGGTGCCATTCTCTTCAGCATAGTCATCGGCCTGGCCATGCATTTCATCTTCCGCAGGGAGGAGACGGAGAAGGCCAGCAACCCGATGGCCATGCCCGAGCCGGAGGTGAGCCGGCCGCTGTGGCAAAACGCCGTCTTCTTCCTTTCCCTGGTGGCCATATTGATCTTCGCCAACTGGGGGAAACCGGTTGGAGTCGGAGGCTTCTTCGCATACGTCTTCGCCCTGAAATGGTGGATCACCGGGGCGACCGCCCTGGGCCTGGCC
>CAYZNT010000016.1:17522-74617 GCA_964479735.1 uncultured Clostridia bacterium | reverse complement strand
CCCCTTTTCTCTTCGGCGGCCACGGATTATAATGACGCCTCTGCCCATGGAAATGAAAACCGTCTGCGTCTTCTGCGGTTCCGGAACCGGGACCCGGCCCGCCTACCGCCAGGCCGCCGCCGACCTGGCCGTCGAGCTGGCCCGGCGCAAACTGGACCTGGTCTACGGCGGAGGGCGCGTCGGACTGATGGGCGTCCTGGCCGACGCCGCGCGGGAAGCCGGCGTGCACGTCACCGGGGTCATTCCGCGCCGCCTGCAGGCGCTGGAGGTCGGCCACGAGGGATTGGACGAGCTGCTGGTGGTGGAGACCATGACCGAGCGCAAGGCGCGCATGGCCGAGATCTCCGACGCCTCCCTGGCCCTCCCGGGGGGGCTGGGCACGCTCGACGAGCTGTTCGAGGTGCTCACCGGAACGCAGCTCGGGCTGCAGGCCAAACCCTGCGGGCTGCTGAACGTCGCCGGCTACTTCGACTCCCTGCTGGGGTTTCTCGGGCACGCCTCGGCCGAGGGTTTCTTGCAGGGCTCGCACCACCCGCTGTTGCTGACCGCAGCCCATCCCGGCGAGCTCCTCGACTCCCTCGCCGCCTGGCAGCCGGTGCCCCACGACAAGGCCGCCTGGGCGCTGCGGCAGCTATCGGACAAACGGAGGCACACATGAGAATCGGCACCCCGCTCCTCGCCCTGCTCCTGATCGCCGGCCTGCTGCCGGCACAGCCGTCGCCCAACTACGACGAGTGCTTCAGTGACGGCGCCCTGCGCCTCGATTTCTATTTCTGCGGCGATGCCCGCGACGAGACAATCACCCTCGACCGGGTGGTGCGCGAAGGCCCCTGGCCGGGCACCCGGCGCCAGCTCATCGACCCCTTTTCCTACGGGCGCTACACCCTCGAGCTGCACACGGTCAACGGCAACCAACTGGTGTTCCGCCGCGGCTTCGACGCCATGTTCGGCGAGTACCGCACCACCGCCCCCGCCCTGGCCGGGATCAAACGCGTCTTCAGCCGCTCGCTGCGCGTCCCGGCGCCGAAGCAGGCGGTGTACGTGGTGGTCACCGCCCGCGACCGCCAGTACGTTCCGCACCCCATCTTCATCCAGGCCCTGGACCCGGCCGACTATCACATCGCCGGCGAGCCGAAGGCGGCGGGAGACGAGACGCTCGACATCCAGGTGACGGGGCCGGCGGCGGAGCGGGTCGACCTGGTGTTCCTCTCCGAGGGCTACACGGCCGCGGAGCGCGACAAGTTCTGGGCCGACGCCCGGCGCTTCGGCGAGCGGCTCTTCGGGGTCGAGCCGTACCGAACGGCACGCGCCGACTTCAACGTGCGCGCCGTATTCCGGCCCTCTCCGGAAAGCGGCATGGACGAACCGCGCCAGGGCCGCTGGCGGCGAACGGCCCTGGGCGCCTCGTTCAACGCCTTCGACCTCGACCGCTACCAGCTGACCGAGGAGAACCACGGGGTGCACGAAATGGCCGGCCAGGTGCCCTGCGACACCGTGGTCCTCCTGACCAACAGTTCACGCTACGGCGGCGGCGGCATCTACAACGACTACGCCCTGACCACCGTGGACAACGAGCGCTCGCTGAAGGTCTTCGTGCACGAATTCGGCCACTCCTTCGCCGGCCTGGCGGACGAGTACTACTCGTCGGAGGTCGCCTACAACGATTTCTACCCCAAGGGAGTGGAGCCGCTCGAGCCCAACATCACCGCACACCTCGACCCGGAGAACCTGAAATGGAAGGACCTGCTCTCCCCGGGCATCGCCCGGCCCACCGACTGGGGCAAGGAGCAGACCGAAGCCCTGCAGGCCGAGCTGGGGCGGAACATGAAGGCGATGCGCACCGAGCTGGAGAAAGCGGCCGCGGCCCGCCTGCCCGCGGACAAGGTGCGCACCATCCAGAAGCGCTACCACCGGATCGGGGAGGCGGTCGGCGCCCGGTTGGCCGACCTGCAGAAGAAGTACGCCGGGCTGGAGGAGAAGGTGGGGCTGTTCGAGGGCGCCGGCTACCAGTCCAAGGGACTCTTCCGGCCCCAGCTGCACTGCCTGATGTTCTCCAACGGGCGCGACGAGTTCTGCGCGGTCTGCCGGCGCGCCATCCGCCGGATGATCGACTACTATTGCGGAAGGTAGAAACCGCGACCCCGGGGTGAGGATCGCGGGCAGGAGCAGGTTTCAAACCTGTCCCCGCATCTCTACATTCCCACCCCCATTTCCCGGAGCAGGTGACCGGCGCCGCCCAGCCGCGACGCCACCCACAGCACGTATCGGATGTCGACGGCGATGGAGCGGCTGAAATCGGCGCTCCAGGTGTAGTCGTTGATGGTCGCCTCGCCGGTGCGGTCGAAATTGACGCCGACCAGCCGGCCCTGCGCGTCGAGCACCGGCGAGCCGGAGTTGCCGCCCGTCGTATCGGCGTCGTAGAGCATGTCCACCGGCAGCTCGCCGCCGGCCATGGCGAAGGGCCCGTAGTCGCGGGCGGCCTGCCGCTCGAGCAGGGCGGCGGGGGCCTGGAAGGGCCACTCGCCGGTGTGCTTCTCGACGACGCCGCGCAGCGTGGTGAGCGGCGCGTAGCTGACGGCGTCGGCCGGCCGGTAGCCGCGAATGCGGCCGGAGGTGAAGCGCAGGGTGGAGTTGGCGTCGGGCACGAAGTCGGCCTGAAGAAACTCGCGGCGGGCGTCGATCAGCATCGCGTAGAGCCGGTCCAGCCGGCCCTTGCGGGCGCGGCGCAGGTCGCGCAAGGCGGTGACCGCCGGCTGCAGGTCGCGGGCGAAGGCCAGCAGCGGGTCCCCGGCCGCCGCCACCTCGGCCGGGCTCTTCTCCAGCCAGGCCATCACCGTCTGGACGTCCGCCATGCGGGTGTCGCGGATCGCCCGCTCGACGAAGGCGGCGACGGCCGCGGCGGGGTCACCGCCGCCGATGCGGCCGTCCACCGCGGCGATGCGATATCCGGCCGGCAGCTTCGCCGCCCGCTCCAGCAGGGACTTCAGGAAGAGCGCATCGGCCGCCGGCACGTGGTTGGCCAGCGAGAGGCGGATGGCCTCGCGGGTCCGGGCGACGTTGCGCGACATCCAGGCCGCCTCGCGCTCCGTCTCGGGCTTGCCGCGCTCGCGGACCGACTCCACGATGGCGTTGGCGGCGCCGAGCAGCGTCGGCACCCGGGTCAGGGCGTCGAGCAGCAGCTCGTGCTCCTGCCACGGCTCCAGTTCGCGGTAGTACGCCTCGCTGTCGGCCAGCAGCGTGCCCCAGCGGTTGCGTCGCCCCCGGTCGGCGGCGATGAATGCCTGCAGCCTGGCTTCCTCCGCGCGCCGCCGCCCGACCAGGTCCAGCCGCTGCATGCCCCGGATCTTGGCGCGGTAGTTCTTCACGGTGTTGGCCAGCCCCTTGACGCGTCCGGCGAGTTTGATGGCCACGGCCGGGTCGGCGGCCGAGAGCTTCTCCATCTCGGCGATCTGCCAGGCGCCGAGATCGGCCACCGCCGGCATTCGCACCCGCTGTTCGAAGGCCAGGTAGTGCGAGGTCGTGTGGCGGTAGGTTCGCCCGGGGTAGCCGAGGATGAAGACGGCGTCGCCCTCCGCCACCCCCTCCGGGGAGACGGGCAGGAAGACCCGCGGGCGGTACGGCACGTTGCCGGCGGCGTAATCCGCCGGCTGGCCGTCGGCGCCGACGTAGGCGCGCAGGAACGAAAAGTCGCCGGTGTGCCGCGGCCAGGCCCAGTTGTCGGTCTCGCCGCCGAAATCGCCGATGCCCCGGGGCGGAGCGTAGACCAGGCGCACGTCGCGAAGATAGGTGCAGACGAAGAGCAGGAACGTCTTGCCGGGAAACATCTCGCCGACCTCGGCGCGCTTGCCGGGACGCTCCTTCTCCTCCCGCAGCACGATCTCCTTGATGCGGGTCTCGACGGCCCGGGCGCGGGCCGCGAAATCCATGCGCGGCTTCAGCGCCGCCAGGATCTCGGCCGAGACGTCCTCGACCGACTCCACGATGCGCACGGTGTAGCCGCGGGCGGGGATCTCCCCGCCGCGGTCGGCCGCCAGGAACCCGTCCCTCAGGTAGTCGTGCTCGGGCGAGCTCGCCGCCTGGATGGCGCCGAAGGCGATGTGGTGGTTGGTGATGATCAACCCCTCGGCGGAGACGAAGGAGCCGGTGCCCCCGGGAAATTGCACCACCGCCTCCACCAGTCCGCCGCCCCCGGGGCGGAAGATGTCGTCGGCGCTCACCGCCAGCCCGCGCGCGCGCAGGTCGACCTTGCCGATCTCGCTGATGGGGATCATGCCCTCGTCGGCGTGCAGGCAGAAAGCGGCGACCAGCAGCAGGACCGATACACTCTTGACCTTCATTGCTTCACCTCGGCGTTGCCCGGAAACGGGCCGGATCGCGGTTCTTCAGCCCACTCTATAGCAGAGCCGGGCGACGATTGCAAGGGGATTTGGGGGGGATGGGCCGGGAGGTCAGTCCGTCTCCCAGGGATAACCGCTGCGGGGAACGCAGTACTCCCCCTGCGGCTGGGCCTGCAGGTCGATGGAGACGTCGAGCGGCTCCTGGGAGCCGTCGTAGCCGGAGACGATCGTCACCCGGAAACGGCCGGCGGGCAGGTGGGTGACCTCCATTTCCACATCCTTCACGCACAGGCAATAGCAGGCCCCCCAGCTCTCGTTCTCGGTGATGACGATCTGGCCGTCTCCGATCGTGAACGCAGGCAGCGGCTGGGTGCAGCAGTTGAAGCAGGCGCCGCGATGGGCCAGGCGCAGGGTGGAGCCGTCGTGGCTCCAGGCCAGGCAGGTGGAGGCGGTTGCCCGGGGCGAGGCGGCCCCTCCGGAAGCGGAGGAGAGGCAGCCGGAAACGCTCCGCAACGAGCCGGCGGGCGATGCGGCATCGGAACTGCGGCAAGCGGAGAAGGCGGCCAGGAAGACGAGGGGTGCGGAGAGGAAAATGGTCCATCGGCGCATTCTCATTCGAAACCTCCTCGATCGGAGCAGAGGGTTTCTTCCCCCCGAAAGGCCAGCATTTTTTTTGCCAGAAAAAACGCCCTGTTCTGTACGTAATTTGGTACAGTGCGCCGAAAAATGACCCCTGGAAATCACGGCCCCGGACTCCGCGACACGCCTCCCGGCGCAGCGGCGGAATTGCTTTCCTCCGACCGTTCGGATACGATAGGGAGCGGAACGAAGGAGGCGAGCCTTGCGAGCTTTGCGAGCGTCGTCACCCGGCCGCACCGGCGCGACGCTCCTTCTTTTCGCCGGGCTATGCGGTGTGACGCCCATGGCCGACACCCACGACGACCTGCAGAGGCTGGTGCCCGCCCCCCCGCCGGGATGGACATCGTCCGCCCCCCCCGCAGCCTACACGCCGGCCAACCTCTCGGAGTACATCGACGGCGGCGCCGAGCTGTTCATCTCCTACGGCTTCCGCGGCGCCCTGGCGGTGAAACTGGCAGACGGGGGCGGCCAGACCATCGATGTCGATCTGTTCGACATGGGCGCGTCCGCGAACGCCTTCGGCGTTTTCGCCCACAGCCGCGAAACCGTGGACGACTCCATCGGGCAGGGCTGCGAGTACGCCGCCGGACTGCTCACCTTCTGGAGGGACCGCTTCTACGTCTCCATCCTGGCCTATCCCGAGACGGCGGAGAAGCGGGATACCGTCCTGCAGCTGGGACGAGCCGTCGCCGCCGCCATCGGCCGCGACGGCCCGATGCCGCCGCTCGTTGGCCGGCTGCCCGCCGAGGGCCTGCTGCCCGCCTCCGTGCGCTGGTTTCACCACCCCGCCTGGGTGAACGGGTTCTGCCGGGTGGGCGACGGCAACATCCTGGGCGTCGGGCCGGACGCCCCCGCCGCCCTGGCCCGCTACCGCCGCACGGGAGGCGACTGCTGCCTGCTGCTGGTCTCCTACCCGGACGCCGCGCGGGCCCGGGAGGCGACGGAGCGGTTCCGCCTCGAATTTCTCCGCGGCGCGGAAAGCGGAATCGGCCGGGGAGCGGACGGGCGCTGGGCGGGGTGCCGGTTGCAGGCGGAAACGCTCTGCGTGGTGCTGCGGGCCGCCGACGCCGCGGCCGTGGAGGCGATGATCGCCGCCGCCTTTTCCGGGACGACGGCGGGGAGGGAAAGATGAAAGACGACAAGCCGATGAAACGCCGGACATTCATCCGCCGGGCATCGACCGCCGCGGTGGGCGGAACGCTGCTGCTGGCGGGTACCGATTCGCGGGCGCAGGCCCCAGCCGGCAGGAGCCGGGTGGTGCTGGTGCGCGACCCGGACGTGCTGGACGCGAACGGCGCCCCGCGCCCGGACCTGGTGCTGGCGATGCTGGACGCCGGCATCGCCGCCCTGACGGGGAAGCGCGCCGCCGCGGAGGCCTGGAAGACGATCGTCCGGCCCGCCGACATCGTCGGCATCAAGACCAACGTCTGGCGGTTCATTCCCACCACGGCGGCAGTCGAGCAGGCCCTGAAAAGGCGGGTCATGGACGCCGGCGTGCCGGAGGGGAGCATCGCCGTCGACGACCGCGGCGTTCTCGCCAACCCGGTGTTCCGGAAGGCCACCGCCCTGATCAATGCCCGGCCGATGCGCACCCATCACTGGTCGGGAGTCGGGTCGCTGATCAAGAACTACATCATGTTCCTGCCCGACCCGAGCCTGATCCACCCCGACTCCTGCGCCGCCCTGGCTTCCATCTGGGACCTGCCGCTGGTGCGCGGCAAGACCCGGCTCAACGTGCTGGTGATGTTCACGCCGCAGTTCCACTCCGTGGGGCCGCACAACTTCAACCCCGCCTACGTGCGCCCCTATCATGGGTTGTTGCTGGGCTTCGACCCGGTCGCCGTCGACGCCACCGGGCTGCGGATCATCGAGGCCATGCGCCGCGCCCACTTCGGCGAAGATCGGCCGCTCGACCCGCCGGCCAAGCACATCGCCCTCGCCGACTCGACCTACGGGCTGGGCACGGCCGATCCGAGGAAAATCGAGCTGCTGCGGATCGGCAGCGACAAGGATTCCCTGATCTGAACCGGATCCGGCCCCGGAACCTGCCCTTCTCCGCGGCAACGCGGTATAATGCAGGCATGGACGATCCCTGCGCGCGTCCGTTCGCCCCCCCGGCGGGCCCCCGCCCGCACCGCCTCCCCATCCGGGCGGCGCTCCTCGCCGGGCTCGTCCTGCTGGCGCTACTGCCGGCGCCTCTCACCGCCCAGGCGCCCGACCTGTTCCGCATGAACCTGGATTCCCGGCAGGGGCTCTGCTCCGATTCCGTCATGGCGATCGCGCAGGACCATGACGGCTACATGTGGATCGGCACCGGGGACGGGCTCGACCGCTGGGACGGCCGCGTCCTCGTCCACTTCCGCCACGATCCAAACGACCCCAACTCCCTCTCCTGCAACGACGTGCGCGCCCTGCTCGCGGACCGCGCCGGCCGCCTCTGGGTGGGCACGGGCAGCGGCGGCGTGAGCCTGCTGGAGGCCGACCGCGCCACCTGGCGCCGTTTCCGCCACGACCCCGCCGACCCCCGCAGCCTGGGCTCGGACGAGGCGCTCGCCCTGCTGCAGGACCAAGCGGGCGCCATCTGGGTGGGCGCGTGGGGCGGCGGCTTGAACCGCTTCGAACCCGGCTCTGGGCGCTTCACCCGCTTTCGCCACGATCCAGGCAACCGCAACAGCCTCTGCAGCGACGACGTCGCCGCCTTGGCCGAGGACGGCTCCCGCCGACTCTGGATCGGCACCGGCGGCGGCGGGCTGAGCCGCCTCGACCCAGGCCGGAACCGCTGGACCACCTTCCGCCACGACGGGCCCGATCCCGATGGCCCGGGCAACGACTCGGTGACCGAGTTGCTGGTGGACCGTGACGGCGGTCTCTGGGTCGGCACCTGGGGGGCGGGCATCGACCGCCTGGACCTCCGCCACGAACGCTGGAGCCACTTCCGGCCGGTCTCCCCGGGCGGAAACGGCCCCGTCGGCGGCGTCGTCTTCTCCATCCACCAGGACGTCCAGGGCACCATCTGGGTGGCGACCGACGCCTGCGGCCTGAACCGCTACCACCCCGGGGGAAACCGCTGGAGCTTCTCGCCGGCTCCCTCCCAACGGGCATTCCGGTACGTGGAATGCGTCACCTCGGACCGCGGGGGCGTGCTCTGGATCGGCGCCATGCCGGGCGGCGCCTACCGGTACCCGCTCGCCCGGCAGTTCCTGGAATGGTACGGCCCCGACCGCACGATCAGCCGGGAGCTGAGCGAAATCCAGTTCAACACCATCCGCCCCGACCCCCAAGGCGGGTACTGGCTCACCATGGCCCCCTCCCGGGCCATCTACCGCTACGACGGCCGGAACCGAACCTGGACGGCAATGCGCGAGAGCCCGGACCCGGGCGACAGGACCTCGCGCCACTTCGGCTCCGGAACCTCCGGTGACCGCGATGGCGGGACCTGGATCTGCGTCCCGGGCGGTCTCGAGCGCTACGACCCCGACCGGGACCGCTGGACCTTCCACCGTTTCCCCGCCCCCTTCCAGCAGATGCCCACGAACCGGGTGCTGGCCGACCGCGACGGGACCGTCTGGGCCGGGACGGGGGGGCTGGGGCTGTTCCGCCTCGATCCGCGCTCGGGGCGATGGCGCCGGTATTTCAGGCAGGAAGGCCCCCATTCGCTGTGCGACGACCGCATCCAGATCCTGTACCAGGACAGCCGCGGCGATGTCTGGGTCGGAACCGAGCATGGCCTGAGCCGGATCCGGGTGAGCGGCGGGCGAATCGACAACCACTTCAGCGCCAGCGGCGACCCGCGCACGCTGAGCAACGACCGTGTCTTCGGGATCTGCGAGGACCGGGACGGCGTGGTGTGGGTTGCCACCGGTGAAGGGTTGGACCGCTTCGAGCCCGCCGAAAACGGCTGGCGGCGCTACTCGGCCCGGGACGGATTGCCCCGGTTGCCCCTGTTCTTCGCCACGGCCGACCTCCTGGGCAACCTGTGGCTCAAGAGCAGCAACCGGCTCATCCGTTTCACGCCCGCCACCGGCCGCTCGCGGAGCTTCGGGGAAGACGACGGCCTACCGCCCGGCGGCAAGACCACCGCCCTCGACGGCCGCGGCCGGGTCCTGCTGGCCTGCATGGAGGGGTTCGCGGTGATCGACCCCGGCCACGTGGCGCCCGAGCCCCCCCCGCCGCCGGTGGCCATCAGCGCCTTCGCCGTGGGCAGAACCCTCCGACGGTTGTGCGCCCGGACGGCCATGGCGCCGCGCTTTCGCCTCACCCCGGACCAGAACGCCTTCTCGTTCGAATTCGCCGTCCTCGACTACACCCGGCCGGAGCTGAACCTCTGCGCCTACCGGCTCGAGGGCTTCGACCGGGACTGGATCGAGGCGGGCAACCACAATTACGCCGCCTACGGCCGGGTGCCGCCGGGAGACTACACTTTCCGCGTCGTCGGCCGCAGCAGCGACGGCGTCTGGAACCGCCAGGGAGCGGCGCTGGCCCTCACCGTCGCGCGGCCCTTCTGGATGACCTGGTGGTTCCGCAGCCTGCTGCTGGCCCTGTTCGCCTGGCTCGCGCACCTCTTCTTCCTGCTCGTCCGCCGCCACGTGCGCATCCTGGCCTTCTGGAAAAAGCGCCACCAGATCGGCCCCTATCGCATCACGCGCACCCTGGGAACGGGCGGCATGGCCACCGTCTACCTGGCCGAAAGCCGCCTGAACAGGGGAACGCCCGTGGCCCTGAAGCTGATGCGCGAGGAATACGCGCTCGACGTGGTGCGCCAGAAGCGCTTCCGCCAGGAGGGAGCGATCGTCGACCAGCTCGACCACCCGCACATCGTGCGCATCCTGGAGCGAGGCACCCACGAGGGGCGGCTGTACATCGCCATGGAGTATCTGCCGGGGAACACCCTGGCGGAGCGGATGAGATCGGAGCCCCCGCTGACCCCGGCCGAGAGCCTGGCCATCCTCCGGCAGCTGGCCGACGTTCTGGTCAAGATCCACGCCCACGGCATCATCCACCGCGACCTGAAGCCGGCCAACGTCATCCTGGTGCCGACGGGCGACGGTGTACCGTCGGTCAAGGTGCTCGACTTCGGCGTGGCCCGCACCCAGTTCCAGACCACGGTCACCGCCAGCGGCGGCCTGCTCGGCACCATCCAGTACATGGCCCCGGAGCAGTTCTCCCACTCCCTGAGCACGCCGGCCGGCGACGTCTACGCCCTGGGGCTGATCGGCTACGAGATGCTGGCCCTGCGCCACCCGTTCAGCGGCCCGGAGCCGCTCGACACCATCCGCCTGATCCTGGCCGCCGACCCGCCTCCACTCGCCGAAATCCGCCCCGGTTTGCCGCCGGCGGCATGCGACCTGATCATGCGGGCGATCCGCCGCGACCCGGCGCAGCGCCCGGACGCCGCCGCCCTGCTGGCGGAGCTGAGACAGTTGACGGAAACGGAGAACCCGGAACACACCGACTAGAAACTGCGGTTGATGGCGGGTCTTTCCGGCCATCCGGGAATGATCGAGAGCCAGGGGGAGAAGACTCGAAAGGCTGATCTGTAGCGATTCCCCGGTCTTCTGAAATTTTTCATGAGATTGGCACGACCCGTGCTTTGTTACTGCTTCCCGAGCAATTCCCGGGAGGAGGCATCATGAAAAAGACAGCATCGCTCTGCATCGCGCTCCTGGTCTCCGCCCTGGCGGTCCAGGCCGCGACCGTCACCGTGACCGCCCCGGCTGGAGGAGAATCACTGAACCTGGGCTCGACCTTCTTGATCCGCTGGACCCACTCCGGCGACCTGACCGCCGCCAACCTGGTGCGCCTGGCCCTGTTCAAGGGTGCGACCAAAACCGGCGAGATCGTGGTCAACGTGCCCGTGACCCACAAGCAATACAGCTGGAAGGTCGGCGAGTACGTCGGCGGAACGGCGCCGGCCGGCGCCGACTACCGGATCCGCGTCAAGTCCATGGAGGGCGGCGTCTACTCCGACGACAGCAATCCCTTCACCATCCAGGGCGGGGGCGCGGGGGGCGGCCTCGTCATCACGACTCCCGTCGGCAACAACTTCGCCACCGTCAAGCCGAAGATCGCCATCACCTTTCCGGCAGGCGGAGAGATCCTCCTGCTGAACCGAACAGCGACCATCACCTGGACCCGAACCGGCACCATGTCCGACAAGGTGGACCTGTTTCTGCAATATCGGCCGATGGGAAAATCCCTGATGATCGGCAACCAGGTCCCCAACGGTGGCTCCTTCACCTGGGCTCTCCCCGGTCAGGTGCCCCCGCTGAACGGCCAGCCCCGGTACAAGATTTTCATCCGCGCCTGGAACTCGGCATCCAACAAATGGGTCTACGATACGTCGGAGGGATTCCTGATCGGAGTGCCCGTCCAGGCGCATACCACGAAACGGTATGACCTGCCGGCCACCACCGTCAACAAGGTGCGCGAACGCGACTGGCACGCCGGCGGAGCGGGTTTCTACAGCGATGGCCCCCAGGAAAAACCGGATCCCGGGCCCGGCATGGCGCGCGTCGGCTTCGAGAACTGGGTCTCCAGCGGAGGAGACGTCACGGCCCACTTCCTCTACCGCAGCTGGCTCGGCTTCGACATCGGCCCGTTGCCCAAGAACCGGACCATGCTCGAGTGCAGGCTGAACCACGCCGTCGCCCAGGTGGTGCACCAGAACTGCCCCTTCTCCGCCATCCGCTTCTACGTCCTGAACGCGCCCTGGGATGGGGATCCCCTGGCCCTCTTCTCCGTACCGGCGACGGAAGTGAACCCCGACGACCTGCGTTCGGTCATCGCCGCCTGGATGGCCGATCCATCCAAGAACTACGGGCTGATCATCACCGGCCAGGAGGAGGTCCAGGCCGGCTACCCGAAGAACGTCAACTCCTACATCGCCTACCTCAACCAGCTTGTACTGAAGGTACGTTTCGAATAGAACCGAAACCGGCAACGGCGGGGCCGGGAAACCGGCCCCGCTACTCCAGCCCGGCCTTCTTCAGCTTCTTCAGCAGCCCCTGGTAGGTCATGCCGATGGCCCGGGCGGCGCGCGACTTGTTGCCGTCGTGCCCGGCCAGCAGCCGGCGCAGCTCCTCCCGTTCGTGTCGCTCCATCGACTCGCGGAAGGGAAGGGCCTCCGGCGACGGCTCGGTTTTGCGGCCGCAGGCGGCGGCGATGCTGGGCGTCAGGTGCTGCGCCCCGATCAGCTCGCCGTCGTCGACGATCTCCATGATTTTCATGACCTCGTTCTCCAGTTCGCGCACGTTGCCCGGCCAGGCGTAGGCGGCGAAGCAGTCGGAGACCGGCTCGGAAAAGCCGGCCGGCTGCACGCCGCTTCGGGCGGCGTAGCGGCGGGCGAAGTGGACCACCAGGCCGGGAATGTCCTCGCGCCGCTCGTGCAGGGGCGGCACCACCAGCTCGTGCACGCGCAGCCGGAAGAAGAGATCGCCGCGGAACCGCCCCTCCTCCACCTGCCGGTAGAGGTCGTGGTTGGTCATGGCCACGATGCGCAGGTCGACCGGCAGCGGCTCGTTGGAGCCCAGGCGGGTGACCGTCTTCTCCTGGATCACCCGCAGCAGCTTGGCCTGCGTCTCCGGCGGCATGTCGCCGATCTCGTCGAGCACCAGCGTGCCCCCCGACGACTCCTCGATCTTGCCGGTGCGCCGCTTGCGGGCATCGGTGAAGGCGCCCGCCTCGTGGCCGAACAGCTCGCTCTCCAGCAGCGTGCCGGGGATGGCGGCGCAGTTGATGGCCACGTAGCCGCGGCGCCCCGACAGCTGGTGGATCAGCCGGGCGAACAGCTCCTTGCCGGTGCCCGATTCGCCCATGATCAGCACGAAGGTCGCCCGGGGGGCGATCTTGATGGCCAGCTCGACCAGCCGCTTCATGGCCGGGCTGCAGCCGATGATGGCCAGGTCGCCCTGCTCGTAGAGCACCGGGACCGGCTTCGGGTCGAAGGAGACGCCGGTGACGATGCGCAGGTGGAGGTGGATGATCTCGCCGAGCTTGGCCAGGAAGTCGAGGAGCGCCCTCTCCTCCAGAAATCGCCGCTCCGGGCAGCCGAACAGCAGGCAATCTCCCTCCTCCTCGGTGGCGATGCGCCGGACGAAGATGGGCCGCGGCTCGTCCCCCAGCGTGCACTCGGCGATTTCCGGTCCATCGTCGCCGGGCGGGAAGACCGCCTCCGGCGCCGCCCCGCCGGAACGGGCAGCCAGCAGCGGCAGCGACTGGCCACGGTGACGGAAATAGAGAAGCGCGCCCGGCGGCAGGATCGGCCGGAGGATCGTGTCCAGGTCGGCGCGGAAGGAGCGGAGGTCGTTTTCGACGATCGCCTTCTCCACCAGCAGCGGCAGCACCAGGTTGTACTTGGTCTGCGACTCCTGGGTGTCGGAATCGCTCTTCAGGTCGCGCCGCTTCGCCCGGGCCAGTCCGGAGATCATGCCCGACAGCTCGCGGCTGATGGCGAACTCCCGCACCGATCCCTGCTTGAAATAGAACTCGCAGTCGCCGGCGGCGAACGAACCGTTGATGCGCACGAGCGCCTCGTTCACGCGCTTGTCGGCGACGAACACCCCGTTGCGAGATTTCAGGTCGATGACGCGGATGCCGGCGGCATCCGGCTCGATCCGGCAATGGCGCTTGGAAACCGACGGGTCGTCGAGCACGATGTCGCAGGACGAATCACGCCCGATCAGCGCCGCCCTCCCTGCCAGCGGAAACTTCCGCACCACCCCGCCCTTCACATACATCAGGTAATTCATGACTGCATTATAGGAGATGTACCGAACATTGAAAACAAATTATAAAATGAAATTTATATATATATACAAAAGTCGACAATCCATCAATCCACGCCAACTTATGCATCATAGCGCATACCTTGGAATCCACTTTACTGATGGCTGTTTTAGACGTAATGCGATTTCTTTCTTGTCTTGGCACTGCCAATGCTTCAATTTGAATGAACCCGTCAAAGGGAGGATCGTCGACAGATGCTCAACGCGTCGTTTCTTCTCGTCACCCTGCCGCTGGCGACGGCCCTCGTGGCTGGCCGCGGAGACAACCGGAAAATGATTCGGACCGGCGAAGCGGCTCCCGGAATGGTGCTCGAACTGGCCGCGGAGACGATGAACGGCCATTTCGCGCATACCTCCCCGGTCGATTCCTGGCGGCCGGGCGGAGGAGAGCCGGCCCGGTCGCCAGCTCCAGTCCCGGACCCGGGGCCAGGCAAAGCGCTGGTCGGCTTCTGCAACTGGCACGACGCGACCTCGCGGCAGGAGCACTTCCGCTACCGCGCCTGGATCCACTTCGACATCGGCCGGCTGCCGCCTGGCCGCAAACCGACCGCCTGTTCCATCGTCTATGAGCTCGCCCAGGCAGACCAAAACGGTCCCTACACCGCCAGGCGGTTCTACGCTCTGACCGCGCCGTGGGACGGCAAGAGCACGTCCCTGCTGCACACCATCCAGGCCGACGAGGTCGACCCTGCCGACCTGACCGCCCTCGTCGCGGGCTGGCTAGCCGACCCGTCCAGCAACCACGGCCTGGTGATCACCGGCCAGGAGGAGCTGCAGACGCCGGAGTACCCGCGCGACAAGAAGAAGTGCGTCATGGTCCTGGAGCGAATCACCCTGCGGGTGCATTACGACTGACTCGGAAAGAAACGGAGATCCTGGTATAGAGAGAAGGCAGCGAGGGGGCCGCGCCACCGGCCCCTTCCTGCCGGAACCCCCGAGACGGGCGGCCGCCGGTCCGGCGGCCGCCTTGTCCCGGGCGGTTGATGCTACTTCTTCAGCAATTCCTTCACGGCCGCTTCGATCTGCTGGTCACGGCCGATCGCCAGGACGTCGGGATCGTTCCGGACCACGATGTCGGGCTCCAGCTGGTTGTTCTCGCAGAGCGCCCCGTCCGGGGTGCGCCAGCCTCCCTGGGGGATGCCGAACACCAGGGTCGGATCGATCTGCCGCTCCCACCAGACGAAGGTGCCGGTGCCGGGCACCGGCATTCCCAGCGTCTTGCCGACGCCCTTGAGCTTGTACTGGACCGGGAAGAGGTGGGCGTCGGAGTAGTTGCCCTCGCTCATCAGCACGATGGAGGGCTTGATCCACTTGTCGTAGGGCTCGTAGCCGACGCTCTGGCCCCGGGGCACGATGTCGAAGGTCTTCTTGCCGGCCAGGAAGTCGGAGAGCTGCTCATGCAGGTTGCCGCCCCCGTTGAAGCGGGTGTCGACGATCAGCGCCTCCCTGCCGATGCACTCGCCCAGCGCCTCCTCGACCACGGTGCGGAAGCTGTCGTCGTCCATATCGGTCACGTGCACGTATCCGAGCCGGCCGCCGGAGAGGCGATCCACCTCCTCGCGGCGGTTGCGCACCCAGCGCCGGTAGAGCAAGCCGTTCTCCTCACCGGACGAGACCGGCCGCACGGTCTCCTGCCAACGCGCCCCGCTGGCCGGGTCGACCACCGCCAGCAGCGTCGGCTTGCCTCCCTTGCGGTTCAGGAAAGCGGCGGCATCCGCCTGGCCGTCCACGGCCCGGCCGTCGATGGCCTCGATGACGTGGCCGGCGCGGATCTTCAACCCGGCCTTGTCGAGCGGACCGCCGCGCAGGATTTCGGCCACCTTCATCCCGGGGCCGGTGTGGCCGTAGTCGATGAACATGCCCAGGCTGGCCGTCTGGTCGGCGCCGGGCGCCGGGGGCGGACGGTAGCGACAACCGGTGTGCGAGGCGTTCAGCTCGCCCAGCATCTCCGAGGCCATTTCGGCGAAATCATAGTTGTTGCTGAGGTGGGGCAGGAAACGGCGGTAGGCCGTGCCGTAGAAATCCCAATCGACGCCGTGCAGGTCGGTTTTGTAGAACTTCTGCTTCATCTGGCGCCACATGTGGTCGAAAATGGCGGCCCGCTCGCTGGCGCCGTCCAGCACCATCTCGCCGCTGATCGCCACCGGTTCCGCTTTGCCGCTCTCGGCGTCGATCTTGGTCACCCGTCCGTCGGCCAGCACGAAGAGGCTCTTGCCGTCCGCCGTGATCTCCATGCCGGCGTTCCCGGCCCCCAGCTTGGCCAGCAGCTTCACCTCCCGGTCACGCAGCTCGTTGACCCACAGGTCGTAGCCCTTCTCGAACCGGGCCAGGTAGTAGAGCTTGGCGCCGTCCTTGGCCAGGGCCGCGTCGGCGATGTCGGCCGAGTGGATGGTCAGGCGCACCTTGCGCTCGGTGAGGTCGTCCCAGTCGAACGCCAGGGGCTGGGCTACCTCCTTGCCGGCTTCCGGCTTCTTCTCCTTGCCCGCCTCCTTGCCGGCCGCCTTCTCCTTTTCCTTCTCGGCCTTCTCCTCCTGCTCCTTCAGCAGGGCGAACTCCTCCTTGGACAGCCGGAAGCGGTCGTAGGCCGCCCGGGTGAAAAACAGCCCGTAGACGTCGATGGTGGACGGGCTCCCGGCCAGGCTGCGGCTCCCCTCGCGGCTGCAGCCCCAGATCATCATCTTGCCGCCCATGGCCCAGCGGGGACTGAAATCATCGAACCCGCTGCGGGTAAGATTGATTACCTTGCCCTGGCCGTCGCTGGAGACCAAGCCGATCTCCGGGGTGAACAGGCGCACCAGGCCGTACTGCACCAGGAGCCACTTGCCGTCGGGGCTCCAGCGGTAGCTCTGGTCGCCGTCGGCGTAGGAATAGTTATACTCGGCTGGCAGGATCGTCCGCGCCTGCCGCGTGGCCAGGTTGACGACCCGCAGGACGACCCGGTCTTCCAGGTAGGCCACCTCCTTGCCGTCCGGGGAAAACGCCGGTTGGAACTCCTCGGCCGGGGTGGCCACCACCGCCTCCTCCTGCAGCAGGGTGGAGGCGTAGAAGTAAGGCTCCTCCTTGCGCGCCAGGCTCGTGCGGTAGACGTTCCAGTTGTTGTCCCGCTCCGCCGCATAGAGCAGGGAGCGTCCGTCGGGGCTGAAGGAGACGCTGCGTTCCTGCCCCGGCGTGGTGGTGATGCGCCGGGTGACGCCGCCCTCCACGCTGCTCACGAAGACCTCGCCCCGGAAGACCAGCGCCACCTCCTTGCCGGAGGGGGCCAGCGCCAGCTCGGTGACGCCGCCGCTGACCGGCACGGTCCGCGCCAGCGTGCGCCTCCCGTCGAGGGCGACGCTCACCTCGACCTTGCGGGGTTGACCGGGGACGGCCAGGGTGTACAGCTCTCCGTCATAGGCGAAGCAGAAGACACCGCCGTGGGAGCGGGTCAGGAAGCGGACGGGGTGACGGGCAAAGGTGGTCAGGGCCACGGCCTTCTCGGGACGGCTCAAGGAAGAGCGGAAGATGTTGAACGACCCGTTTCGCTCGCTCAGGAAGTAGAAGTCGTCGCCGTTGCCGTCGAACACCGGGTTGCGGTCCTCGCCGGCATGGGTCGTCAGCCGTTTGCTGGCGCGTGCCGATCGGTCGTAGACCCAGATGTCGCGGGTCACCGCGGAGGTGTGGTGCTTGCGCCACTTGTCCTCGTATCCCTTCTGGTCGTGGTAGATGATCTTGCCGCCGTCCGGGCTGACCGTGGCGTCGAGCGCCGGCTGGGCCAGCTCCAGCGATACCGTGCCACCGCCCGCCGGCACGCTGTACAGCTCGGGGAAGGTGCCGCCGCCGAACTGGGCATGACTGGCCGGGTCCTGTCGCACGGCGCTGAACAGCACGCGCCGGTCGTCGGCGCTGAAGCTGCTGGGGACCTCGTGGGCGGAATGGCCGGTGAGGCGCAGCGCCTCGCCGCCCGCCGCCGGCATGATGAACACGTCGAAGTTGCCGAAGCGATCCGAGGCGAACGCGACGTGACGACCGTCGTGGCTCCACACCGGGGAGTAGTCGACCGCCTCGCCGATGGTCAACGGCACCGCCGGCCCGCCGGCGGCGGCGACACGATAGATGTCGCCCTGGTAGCAGAACAGGATGGTCTGGCCATCGGGAGAGATGGCCGGGTACCGCAGCCACAGGGGGGCCTCACCGCCCCGCAGCGGCAGGAACGCCAGCAATCCCAGGAGAAAAAAGAGCCCACGTCCGGTGAAAGCACGCATGCAAACCTCCTTTGGTGGTGATGTTCATTGAACGCAGCAGGAGGCGTTTCGGTTTCGCGGCCGCCGCTGCGTCCATTTGAATTTTTTCCCGCCACTTGGTACCATCGCGGCATGAGGCGCGACCGACGCCGCAACCCGCCGTCCCCGGCACGTCACAGAGGGGGCATGCCCCATGAATGAGTTCCCGACCATCCCCGGCTTCAACATCGAGCGCGAACTGGGCCAGGGCGGAATGGCCCGCGTCTTCCTGGCCTACCAGGAAAAGCTGGAGCGCTACGTGGCGCTCAAGGTGCTGAAGTCCTCCATGTCCGAGATCCCGGACGCCACGGCACGCTTCCTGAAAGAGGCCAAGACGTCGGCCAAGCTGGTCCACCCGAACATCATCACGGTCTACGACGCCGGCCGCTACGGCGATCACAGCTACATGGTCATGGAGCTCCTGGAGGGCGGCAACCTGCTCGACCGCCTGCCCCGCAACGGAGCCGGCGGCATGGAACCGCGGGCGGCGCTGCTCATCGTCCGCAAGATCGCGCTGGCACTGGCGCACGCCCACCGGCACGGGACCATCCACCGCGACATCAAGCCCGAGAACGTCATGTTCCGCACCGACGGCACCCCGGTGCTGGTCGATTTCGGCATCGCCCGGGCCACCGACTCCTCCACCCAGTACACCCAGCTGGGCACGTCCATCGGCACCCCGTGGTACATGAGCCCGGAACAGGTGCGGGGAGAGCCGGTGGACGCCCGCTCCGACCTCTACAGCCTCGGGGTGATGCTGTTCCAACTGCTCAGCGGCAAGGTCCCCTACGACGCCCCCGATCCCATCGCCGTCGCGGTCAAGCACCTGCACGACCCGGTCCCGCGCCTGCCGGAGACGCTGCTCCGCTACCAGCCCCTGGTGGACGCCCTGATGTCCCGCGACCGTGAGCGGCGAGTGCAGAGCGGGGACATCCTGGTGACCATGGTCGATTCCTACCTGGACGAGACGCGGCGCCCGGCGGCCCGGCCCCCGGTGCCGCCGCCTCCACCACCGGCCACCGGCGCACCGAAAGAGGAAACGGGGCGCACCGCCGTGCGGCCGCTGCCCTGGGACCAGCCGGTCCGTAGAACTCCGCCCCCGCCCCCGCCACTGAGCGAATCCCAGGAGGTGGCCATCGCCGGGGCGTCCGCCGCCGCTCCCCGCGACCGATCCGCCTCCGCGCGGCTGGCCGCGCACGCCATGGTCGTTCTCGGTCTCGCCCAGATGGTTGGCGGCTGGATCATGGCGTTCACCCTCTGGGGCCACTCCGCGCCGGCCCGCATCATCATCCACGGGGCCGTTCACACGCTCCTGTGCCTCCTCTTTCTGCTCAGCGCCCTCGCTTTCCGCCACGGCCGTACCCGGGCGGCGGCTCGCACCGCGCTGGCCCTGGGTGTGCTGACCGCCTTCACTCCGTATCTGGCCGGCCTGGCGGCGGTCACCTCCGCCCTGGTGGTGCTGCTGGTCGACACGGCCTGGATCCTGCCGCTCCTGCACGCCTGGCGCGACCTGGAGTGAGCCGGGAAGGGGGCTACGGGGCCGGGGCCCGGTCCAGCACCTCCCGGACTTTCCGGCAGAACTCGCTGATGGCGAAGGGCTTGCGGATGAACTCGACACCGGCGTCGAGAACGCCGTGGTGTTCGATCACGTTCTCGGTGTATCCCGACATGAACAGGACGCGCAGCCCCGGCCGGGTGGCGGCGAGCCGGCGTAACAGCGTGTTGCCGTCGATGCCGGTCATGATGACGTCGCTGACCAGCAGGTGGATGGGCGCGTCGGTCTGTGCCGCCAGCTGCAGCGCTTCCTCCCCGCTGGCGGCACCGAGCACCGTGTAGCCCTGCTGCAGCAGGACGGAGCAGACCATCTCCCGAACCTGCTCCTGGTCCTCGGCCACCAGCAGGGTCTCCCGGCCCCGGGGCATCCCGGCGACGCCGGCGGGAACCTCCGCCGGCCGGGAGGCCGCCGGCAGCGTCATCCGGAAGGTGGTGCCCCGACCCGGTTCGCTGTGAACGGCGATGCGGCCGTTGTGCTGGGTGACGATGCCGTAGACGGCGGCCAGGCCGAGCCCGCCCCGGCGGACGCGCCCGCGCGGGGAGAAGAACGGGTCGAAGAGATGGGCCAGAGTCTCCTCGTCGAGGGCCGCTCCGTTATCACTCACCTGCAGGGCCACCAGCGCCCCGGAAACACCAGGATCGGGCGCCGCGTTGCCGGTCTCGATGACCAGCACGCCGCCGGCCGGCATGGCGTCCTGGGCATGGATCGCCAACTGCAGCAGGATCTGCTCAATCTGGCTGCGGTCGCCTTCGATCACGGCCGGCCCGGCCAGCAACCGGAGCTGCAGGTCCACGTTCTCGCCGAGGGCGCGGGTCAGCGTGGACGCGTATTCGGAAACGACGGTGTTGAGGTCGAGCGGTTTCATCTCCAGGGTCTGCTTGCGGGCAGCGGCCAGCAACTGGCGCACGAGGTCGCGGGCGCGGGTGGCCGCCCGGATGATCTGGGCGGGGTACTTCCGCTGGCCGTGCCCCACCGGCAGGCCCGACTCCAGCATTTCCGCGTAGCCCTGGATGGGCGTCAGCAGGTTGTTCAGGTCGTGGGCCATGCCGCCTGCCAGGTGCCCGATCGCCTCGAACCGCCGGGCCTGCTCGAGCTGCTCTTCCAGCTGCAGCCTTGCCTGTTCCGCGCGGCGCCGCTCGGTGATGTCCAGCATGACGGTGGCGAACTGGTCCTCTCCCATCCAGTAGGCGTGGATGAGGAAGTGCCGGCCCGGGGAGCCGATGTGCCCCTCGAAAGTCTCCGGCTGCCGGGTGCGCACGACCTGGTCGAAGACCGACAGGAAAGGCGGCTCGGCCCCATCGGAAAGCAGCTCGCCGAAACGCCGGTTTGAAAAGTCGCTCATCGCCATCCCCAGGCCGCGCTCGAAGGCGGGATTGGCGCTCAGGATGATGTAATCGACGGCTTGGCCGCTTCCGTCGCGGACGATCCGGTGCAGGGCGATCCCGGTCAGGGTGTTCTCGAACAAGCCTCGGAACCGGGCTTCGCTGGCCTGCAACTCACCGGCGCGCTCGCGAACCGCCCGTTCCAGCACCAAACGGCGGTTGGTGAGCCCGGCCACGAAATAGGCCAGCAGCAGCGCCAGCAACATGCCGATGAGCAGCGTCTGCCAGAAGGCGTGGCGCGGATCGTTCGCCCGGAACCCCGGCCCGGGACGGATGACCAGCAGATACGGTTTGCCGGCGATGTTGAGCGGGTAGGTGGAGATCAGGGCGGAGCGGTCCCCGCCGGCCAGCGGGTCGAGGTTTCGGAAAACCGGGGCCTGGGGCGCCGGCCAGGAGGCGCTGAGCTCCGGGGACCGCCCGGCCTCGTGCAAGCGGAAGAGGTGCAGCCCGAGGTGAGGCTGGCCGGACAGCGAGTCGCTGATGGTCTCGCGCAGCAGGAAATCGAGGTGTATGGCCACCTGCAGCACGCCGCGCAGCGGGTGACCGTCGGCGCGGGGCAAGTTGGGACGCTCCGGCTCGGTCACCGTGGCGAAAATGGGCGCGACCAGCAGGAGGACTGGCTCCGTGTCTCCGGGCATGAGCATCGGGTCGGTGGCCGTCACCAGCCCGGAGCGGACCGCCTCGTCGATGGCCGGCCGGATACGCGGGTCCGACCCCAGGTCATAGCCGAGCGGCAGAAAGGGAGAACCGCTCGGCTCGACGTACAGGAGCGGGAAGCAGACGCGTGGCGCCTCGACCGGAACCAGCCGGCCGTCGGCCAGGCGCTCCCGGATGGTGAACCCGGGCGAATCCTGCGAGCCCAAGAACCACTCGGTGCGGGGCCTGTCGCCCAGGTCCAGCCAGGGCGCCCAGCCCACCCCGTGGACGATGGTGGTGCTGGTCATGGGCAGGGTGTAGACGCGGAAATCGGTGCGGGTGACGTTGTCGCTGCCGTCGAAGAAGCGGATGATGCCGATGACCTGGTACTCGCGGATGTCGCGGATCGACTCGCTCACCCGCGCCGCCTGCGTGTCGGCCAGCTGGGTGAAAATGTGCCGGCGGGCGCGCCCGGCGTTGCTGTGTGCCGTCAGGGCCACACCGACGGTCAGGATGAAAGCGATGGAACCGGCCAGCAGGGACTCGGCGTAGCGGAAGCGGCCGATCGCTCCGGTGACGGCTGCCTGGGCACGCAGGCGCATGGCGTTGCTTCCGGCGAGCAGCAGCATCAGCAGGGTCGCCGTGAACAGCATGGGCAGCAGCCGGCTGCGGGCGGCCAGGCGGTCGTGCGGAACGGCGTCGACGTCGGCCTGGATGACCATCTGCACCGTTCCGCCGATCGGATCGATCATCGGAGTGAAACTGCGCAGCAGCCGCTCGCCGCCCCCGGTCCCCGGCGTCAGGACCACCGCCTGCCCGGAGTCGAATACCCCGGCGACGAGTCGTTTCGTGGCCTCCGGAATGGGTTCCCGGACGGCCTCGAACCGGCCCCTGGTGCCCGACGCTCCGACCGAGATCGTCTTCCCGTCGCGGGCGTACGAAACGATTCCCCGCAATCCGAGTGCACGGGCGAAAAAGTCCAGTTGGGACTGCAGCCGCCTGGAGTGGGCGGCGGCGACGTCCTTGGGCGCGAAGGCGAGAGTCGTGATGCGGTCGCGATAGATGGTCTGGCTGATGGTCGCCGCCTGGGCGATCGCCCCCTGGCGCAGGTCTGCGGCGACCGCGCGGCTGCTCGCCCCGGAAATCCAGCCGCCGGCAGCCAGGAGCAGCACGACGACCAGCGGGTAGAGCCAGCGGCGCATCCTCTCCCGGCGGCCGGCAGCAAGCGACCGCGTCCGGTCGAGCCAGAACGCGGCCAGCACGGCGAAAGCACATGCGGCCAGCAGGACGACGACCGGGACGCTTCCGGGAGCCAGGAACCTGCGCAGCATCGCACCCAGGGCGACGGCGGCGGAGGCCAGCAACCGGCGACGTTCACCCCGGAGGCCGGCCGGCTCCCGCTTCCAGGTCGTGGCGGACAGCACGAGGGCGACGGCGGTCCCCAGGGCCGAGCCATGCCAAATCCACCCCTCCCCGGGCGGGAAGACTTGGCACCGCTCCAGCACTTCCAGCCAGGTTGCACCCCACGCCGGCATCAGCGCGAGGCCCGCCCAGAACCGGAAATGAGGGTACAACGGCCAGCGGCAGCCGGCGAGCAGCCTGACTCCCAGCATCAGGCAGGCGAGCCCGAGGAGAAAGAGCAGGTAGTCGGGCGAGCCGATCACCGCCGCGCCCCCGTCGTTCCCGCTCCGCTCGGCATCGTGTCCGCACCCCGCACCGGAATGGGGCCATTATAAAGAGAGGAGAGACACAATGCAACGGCGGCCGGCGGAGGATGGCGCTGGCGAAAACCGAAGATCCATCCGGTCCGATTTGCCCCGGTTTCCGGATTCTCCGCCGAAGCGAGCATCCATCCGCCTGCAATTCGCCGTGCTCTCTCCCCGGAATTCCCGAAGATCGCGACCGCAACGGGCATGGTTTACGGGATTCGCGCGGAGGCAACCGATCTGCCCCGAAAGGGGGCGTTCCTCCTTCCGGATTCACTCCCGGCGCAGCGGCAGAGTCAGCCCAACGCCGTCACGTCCGCCACCTCCCCGCACAATCCCATCCGAAGCGTCTATCCCCGGGGAAATGCGCGGGGAGAGGCGAATCGTCTCCGAATACCCTCTACTCCCGAATCCGGCGTATGACCGGCTCTCCGACCCCTTTCGCCCCCCGTTCCCGCGCTTCGCCCGGATCCCGGAAAAGGGAGGGCACGGAAGGGGCGCCACAGGAGGACTCGACCGGTATCGAGACCCCGTCGAAGAGAAGCATGTTGAAGAAGGGGTGGCCGCGATAGGTGCTCAAATCGGAGTGGAGCGGAAAATAGCCCGCGCTCTCCCCGCCCCACAGCAGGACGTTGGTGTAGGGATTGAACTCATGGACCTGGTTGGAATGGAAGGAGCCCAGGCAGCTCCCGCCGTAGGGAACCAGGGAGTCTCCCGGGTCGACGTTTTTTTCGTGCGTGTGAACGCTCAGGCGGATCACCGCGGGATAGCTGTCCCCCAGAACGAACAGGCGATGGGAGCTGACCGGGGCGATCTCAAGCGCCTGGTCACCCCCCGGGAAATGGTAGTAGTAATTCGTTTCTCCCTCGTCGTTCGACCGATACCCGTTGAAGCTGAGGCAGACCGGCTTCAGAAAGCGGGGAATGATGTTGGGCTCATCATCGCAATAATCGATGACTCCATTCCCGTTCAGGTCCGCGGCCTGCACCACCACCGGGTCGGCGTAGCTCACCCGGTCCCCATTGAAGCAGGCCATGTCCGTGCCGTTGAACAGATCGATCGGGGTCGGCTCGGAAATGTCCCGGAAGCCGACGGCCACCGCGCACCCTTTCTCGCCCCCCAGGTCGCCCTTGAACACGAGGGAGAGGGTCAGGTCCACCGCTTCCACGGGCAGCGGGTCCGCTCCCATGTCCACGTCGATCCGGGCCGGGCTCTCACGCGGGATGGAGGTCACCCCGGGGCACGGGAACACCTTGAAGTGTCTTTTCTCTCCCGGCACGGGCGGGTTCAGCACGAAGGGTGAACCGGCCCCCAGGCGATAACTCACGACCAGGGAAACCGTCCCGTTGGCCATCTCCTCCCCGCCCGCGGTCACGTTTCTGGCCATGAGCGACATCCGCTCGAACCCCCGGGCAGCGTCATTCGTGAAGGAATAGGCCCCGTCCAGGAGCGGAGACGAGGGGAGAGAACCGTCCGCGTTCAGCGTGGTCTCCGGAATGGAAAGCTCGATCTCGCCGCGAAAAAAATAATTGATCAGACTGATCCCGTATCCAACGCCCCTGGGTATCAACATCGACGCATAATCCTGATGGCACAACTCATCATGCATCAGCGTTTTCACAAATTGAGGTTGCAATTCAGGACTCGTGCAATACATCGAGAAATACCCCAATTTCAAAAAATGGTTCACCATTTCGCCATCGCCCGTTTTCGAGATATAGGAAGAAAACCCGTTCAAGCCATCTGCGGGCGAAACAATCTCCGGCAATTTGTTACGTAACACGACTTCCATCAAGTCCGTACTTTCACGCCTGGGGTATGGGAACCCGTGAACATGGGGGGCTGTAAAATTCTCGGTGAAAATCGTGTCTTCGCTCACAAAGTTGCCGTTTGTGTACTCAGCAAGCCCCTGCTCCGTTATGGCTCTTGGTTCGCTACCGTCGTATACATTGCAATCGGTCAATTTCACGATGGGCGTGAGCGAATCGGACCCGGCGATTTCCAATCCTACGTTCGGAAAAACGAGCTTGCTCCGATCGCCCAGGAAGGAGTCAATTTTTGCCAGGTTGTGTTCCGCCCACCCCTCGATGCAACGATAGTGCCAGCCAAACCGTTTTTCAAACAATCCGAAAAGAATCCCTCCCAGCGGATGCGAGTCATTCCTTACATGATCAGGCACGGACATGTCCTGGATCAGATGGAGTTGGTGCCCCAACCCCTTGAACACCGAAGAGAAGAAGAGGAATCTATTCTCATTCGACAGCAGACCACGATAGAAGTTTTCACGAATTCGTCCCCACGAGTTATCACCTTCGGGAAAACTGGATTGCCGAGGACCGTCAAGCGCCCATAGAGGCGCACAGAGAGGAGTCGGATCCAGCGGTGTACGCAGATCGGTCAACCCAGCGTCATTCCAGGCTGACGCCAGCGGATTGTGGAAGTGGTTACCGGATCGGGATTGATCCATATTGCTGTCCCCGAGACTCATGTCTTCGCGGATCGCCCCCCAGGCGAAAAGTTCCAGAACACTTTTCTCTTCACCGTTGAAGGAGAATCCGTTTTCCTCGATTCCCCGATCGATCCCCATTTTATTCAACAGCTCCGATCCCCATAACACGGAATAGCGGACAGAGTATTCTGTCAACCGTTGATGCGTCTTCGCCCCCCACGGGTGAAGAGGGTGAGCGACAAGGAGTAAAACGACCAACCCAGCCGTTTTCCCGGCCACTCTTCCGGTTTCATTGGCTCGGTCCTTTTGATAGAGGGAGCGGGTGATTTGAGCCACGACAGACAACAATGCGATTCCCAGCATCATCGCCAGCACAAGCGATCCGACGCCTGGTTCGCTGCCGAGAAGGCCTGGGCATCTTTGCCTGAAAACCGACAGGGTGAAATAGGAATGAAGGCCGGAAAGCGCTCCAACAGCCACAGTCTTCACCAGCGTCTTGAACCCCCCATGACTTCGCTGTTTGAAAACCACCATCGGCAACAGGATGGAGACGGACAGCACATACACGAGAAGGAACAGGGCAACGATGGTTGATGGGGAAAGACGGAACGGAAGGATGAGGGCGGCGACCTGGCTGACGGCCAACAACTCAATCAAATAACGCCATTTGCTTTTCCCGGTTTGTCTCGCCGAAACCAGCTCTCCAGCCAGAAAGGAGATCACCGCGAGCGGAAGAATGGCGATCAAGCAGCTGACCACACTGGTCTGCCAGCGGGGTGCACAATACACAAAAAACTGGAGAAAAAACAATAATAGGGAAAACGCGATGTGTGTTTTGATTCCTCGCTTGCTCCTCACGCTCACTTCTTTGCCTGAGTCGATTAAAGTTTTAAAATTTTCCATGTTCCATCCTCTTCGTGAACGAAATAGATGATGTACGCGATCTCGAACTCCTGACCCGCCAGGACTTCAGTTCTTTTTATCCTGAACTGCGCCCCACCTTCATCAAACGCTACCGCTTCTATGTCATGCATGGTTTCCGCGATAAGTGGAAGAGAAGGCAGCAGGTTACTGAATAGCTCCTGATAACGCAGTTTGGATTCTTCGGAGAAGTGGTTTACTGCAGTCTCAATATCCCGATTAAAAAGAGCGCCTCTCATCCCCTCCCACACTCCCCTCAGCACCTGGTCCAGCATGCGCACCGTCACCTGGGTAGTGGCCGTGCCGCCGGGGCCGGATGCGGTCAGAGTATATACGGTCTCCTCCGCGGGGGCAATCGGGGCGGAGCCGGAGGCCGGGACCGGACCGATCTCATGGTCGATGGTGACCGTGTCGGCTCCCGTCACCTGCCAGGAGAGGATCGCCGAGCCGCCCGGGGGGATCGCCTCGGGGGTGGCCGTGAAGTGGGAGACCCGTGGGGGGGGTTCCCTCACCTCCACGGTCACGGTGGGGGTGATGGTGCCCCCGGCCCCGGTCGCCCGGAGGGTGTAGGTGGTGGTTTCATCCGGCTGGACGGCGCGCGCGCCGGCGGAGTCCACCGCTCCGATGCCGGGGTCGATCGTGACCGCCTCGGCACCCGTCGTGCTCCAGGAAAGCGTACTGGACTCGCCGCGAAGGATGGTTCCCGGGGAGGCGCCGAACAGCGCGGTCGGGGGCGGGAAGTAGATGGAGACCTTGGCCTGGGCGCTGGCCGTCCCTCCCTCCCCCGTGGCGCAGAGGGTGAACGTGGTGGTCACGGCCGGGGTGACGGTCATGGAGCCGGAAAGCGGGATGGGGCCGATCCCGTTGTCCAGGCTGGCGGAAGTGGCGTTGTCGGTCTCCCAGGCGAGGGTGGAGATCTGGCCTGCGTCGATGGCGGCGGGGTCGGCGGAGAGGGAGGCGGTGGGCGGGAAGGGGGTGGAAGAGACGAGGAAATCGAGGCTGCTGAGAGAACCGTGGACCTCCACCCGGCGCTGTCCGGGAGAGAAGTAGTCGGCGCCGAGGGAGGGACGGAGAGTGAAGGTGCCGTCGGGAAGGGCGAGAGTGTAGGCTCCGGTGGAGTCGGTCAGGGCGGTCCGGACAATTTCCTCATCGCCGCCGGTGGGCGTTCCGCGGGCGGTGAGAGTGACCCCTCCCGCGCCGGAGTCGCTCCGGGTGACCTTGCCCGATACCGGGTCGGCCCGGGCGGAGATGAACGAGCCGCCGTACCCGCGGGCGCCCGGGAGCGATCCGATATCGCCGAGCAGTGCGAGAGTGAGGGGATTGAGCACGCGGACCATGCCGGTGGAGACGACGTAGAGGCCTGCCCCATCGGGAAGGAAGGCCATGTCGTTGAGCAGGGCGCCGCTCAGGGTGGCGGTGGTGAGCACCGTGCAGCTCCCGGCGTCGATCGAGGTGATCCGGTATCCCGCCCGGCTGAGACAGACCCTGGCCCCGTCCGGGGAGATGGCGACGCCGTTGAACGTGTCCCAGGATCCCGAGGGAGCCTTCAACTGCAGGGTGGCCGCGGTGGAAAAGCCGATGGTGTCGATCACCTGGAGCCAGGATCCGGTGTGGGTGTAATCGTCACTGATCACGTACAGGCGGCGCCCGTCGGGTGAAGAAACCAGGTCCTTGGGGTAGGAGGTCACCAGGGGGACGCTGCGGAGGATTTCCAGTGTGCCGGGATCAAGAACCAGCAGCCGCCCCGGAGTCCACTGCACGGAGTAGAGGAAGGCGCCCGCCGGGTGGACGGTGAGCCCCTTGCCGTCCCCTTCGAGGGTCACGCGCCCGGTCTCGGCGCCGAGTTCGGTGTCGACCTTGGCGATGGAATGGATCTTTGAGCCGACCGCCCCCTCCTCGCATTCCACGTAAAGCCTCCTTCCGTCCGGGTGGACGGCCATGCAGAGGCCGGCGCCGGCCACCACGATGGATCCCGTCACCGCCAGGCGGCCGGTGTCGATCACGTCGACGCCGCCGGAGCGAAGCACATAGACCCGCGTGCCGTCGGGGGCGGCCACCGCGCATTGCGGGGCGCTGCCCACGGCGATGGACTTCACCACCTGCCGGCTGGCGGTATTGATCACGGCGAGCGTGTGGCTCGTGTTGCAGGGAATGAACGCGTAGACCAGCGGCGCGGAGCGCACCGTCACGGCGGCATCGGCCCGCCTCGTGCCGGCCTCGTTGCCGGCCAGGAGCCCGTAACCGCAGGTGGCGGGCGGGGTCACCGCCACGGCGCCGCCGCCGGGGTCGACCCGGCCGATGCCGTTGTCCATCTCCGCCCAGGCGGAATGACCGGCGATCCAGGAGAGTCGCGCGGAGCTCCCCGCCTTGGCGATGCGCGGCCTGGCAAACAATGCCGGACCTGGAAGAAGGGAACTGTCGACCGTGACCGTGACCGCCGCCGTCGCCGTCTGCCCGTTGCCGGTGGCGGTGGCGGAATAGGTCGTCGTGGACGTTGGCGTCACCCGGCAGCTTCCGCCGGAAGCGACGCCGCCGATTCCATTGTCGATCTGCACCGCGTCCGCGTGGGTGGCCTGCCAGGAAAGAACGGCAGCCTCGCCGGGAGCGATCGGGTTCGGGTCGGCGACGAGGGAGATGGCCGGCGGCGGCAGAACGACCGTCACGGTGACCGAGGCGCTGGCCGTTCCACCGGGGCCGCCTGCCTGGATCGTGAAGCAGGTGGTCTCCGCGACGTTCACCGCCAGGGACCCGGAACCATCGACGACCCCGACCCCGTTGTCGATCTCGACCGAGGTGGCGTCGGTGGAGACCCAGGCCAGGACGGAAGGGTGGCCGGCCTCGACCTGCTGCGGCGAAGCGGAGACGGCGACGGTCGGCGGCGGGACGGTGACGGTGACGGTCGCCTTCCGGCTGGTCGTGCCGCTCGAGTTCCTGGCGGTCAGGGTATAGATGGTGGTGGAGGAAGGGACGACGGCCCGGCTCCCGCTGGCGCCGACCGTGCCGATCCCGTTGTTGATGGAAATCGAGGCGGCACCGGAAACGGTCCAGGACAACGTCGACGAACTCCCCCTGACGATGGCTGCGGGCGAAGCGGAGAACGTCACCGTCGGTTTGGCGGCCAGGGTCGGCATGGAGCAGACCAGAATGGAAATCAGATGAAAAAAGAAAACTCTCCTCATGGCATCCTCCTGGGCAGGAAGAGGCATTCCCCGTGCCAAATCGCAAACAACAGAATTTTCCTTTATCTTTGGGACTTTCGGATCGTTTTCAACTTGCATCGGTCTTCCAGAATTCGGGCCTCAGTCCGAATATTCGGGCCATGGTCCGAACGCTTTTCAAAAAGACCGTTAGCAGAAGATTTTTTGATGCAGGTGATTCGGGTCTGGACCCGAACAGGCTCCCGCGATCCGACGCTCTTGCCGCAGGTGACCGGATCGATCATAATCCCGATCGAGAAGGAGCAGGAAATCGACCGCATCGGACTGTCACCCGGTTCGGGCCGAAAAATCGGGACTGTCCCCCGCAGGAGACATCGCGGGGCAGAAATTGTGGCATGATGAATGCTTACCCAGCGACATGGAGAAAAAATGAAAACCAATTTGTCGCCCATCGCAATAACCGCAATCGTCATCCTTCTTCTGCCATGGCTGTTGGCTTCCGGCCAGGAGAAGATCAGCGAGTCCGTCGAGGTGGTCAACGTGGAGATCGTAGCCCGGGTCTTCGCCAACGGCCGGTCACTCGGCGGGCTGAAGAAGGAGGATTTCGTCCTGTACGAAAACGGGGTGAAAACGGACATCAATGGATTCCGGGAGGTACGCCAGCGGATGAAAGCGATCCCTCCGCCGCAACCGGAAAGCGAGTCGGAAGCTCCCGCCCTCCGCCCGGGCCGTCTCTTCATCCTCTATTTCTGGCTCTTCGAGCCGCAGGTGCAGTGGGCCGAAGCGCTCGACCACTTCTTCAGCCAGGTTTGGCGTCCGGGCGACCGGGTGATCCTGGCCTATGGCGACGAGAAGTTCGATTTCCAGGACTCGCCGGGCCGCGACGCGGCGATGTCCAGCTTCACGAAACGGTTCAACGAGCACCTCATCGGCCAGCGCCATCGTCGCGAGCGAATGATCGCCGAGCTGGAGTTGACCGGCCAGGATTTCACCGACCGGCTGAAACAGGTGCAGCTCAAGGAGGCGGCTTCGGGGCACCTTGCCGCCTGCTTCATGGACCTGCGCGCCCGTTACCTCTCCTACCTCACCGAGTTCCGCTGGCAGTACCTCAACGCCAACGAAGCGAAACTGGCGAGTTTCGTCGAGTCGCTGCGCGGCATCGACGCCGAGAAGTGGGTGCTCGTGTTCAGCCAGCGCGAGGCGCCGCCCATGTACCGGCCCGACGGCAAGCTGGCGGAAACGGCCGGCAAATTCGGCTTGGCCGGGGAGATGGGTGAGCTGTTCACCGAGGCCGAGCGGCGCTTCCGGACGCCGCGCGACCTGCCCTCCTACATCGCCCGGTTCCGCAGCGGCGTGATCTCCGCCCGGGCCACGTTTCACCTCCTGCTGCTGGATTCGAAGGAGAAAAACAATTTGAACTCCGAGTACGTCACCCGCCTGGAGGGCACCTCCAACTGGGAGGCGCTCTGCCGCGACATGAGCCGTGACAGCGGCGGCACCGTGGTGGACAGCGGCGATCTGCGCCAGGCGATGGAACAGGTGGCGGAGAAAGAGGACATTCACTACGTGATGACCTTCGCCCCGGCCGAGGGCGGCGATGCCGGGCGCCGGCTGAAGCTGGAGGTCAACCAACCGGGGATGCGGGTGGTTTTCGCCGACCGGATCAAGGTCCGGGAGACCTTCCCGCTGTCCATCGGTGCCGTGCGCTTCCGGGAACCAGTGCTCGAACTCGACCTGGCCGGTTACCAGCTCCTCTATGCAAACGAACGGCTTGCCGGCCGGGTCGCCCTCGAGATCCTCGCCCGCGGCCCGGGGGACGGGGTCATGGAGTGGAACCGCGAACTGGACCTGACCGGTGAGCGGGTGACCGTATCGCTGCGCCTGGGACTGCCCGCCCCGGGGAGGTACAACCTGAACGTCGGCCTGACCGACCTGAACAGCGGCCGCAGGGCGCGGGCCGAAGAGGAGATCGAGGTCAGCGCCGGCGCCCCGGCCACCGTGGCCGCGACCGCCCGCGGACGTGCTCCGGCCCATTCGGCCTCCGGCCTCCGCCTGCTGGATGCGCTGGAGAAGGCGGGCCACTACTGCGAGAAGCTGAAGCGCAGCGCCTTCCGCTTCGTATGCGACGAGCAGGTCCAGGAGGCGCTGCTGGTGCGCGACCCCATGCGGCGAGGATTGGACCGGCAGATCAACCGCTGGGTGTACGACTACCAAATCGTCGGCCGGGAGCAGACCCTCCACGAGAAGCGGACGCTGCTGCGCGAGAACGCCCGCACCACGCGCGAGGAGGACGCCGCCCCGAAAACGAGGGTCGTTTCGCTCTACGGCTTCTTCATGCCCGTGACCTTCCTGGCCCGCGAGAACCGGGACAAGTTCGACTACCGGCTCTCCGGCGACGAAAAAATCGGCAAGCGCCGCTGCCTGGTCGTGGAGGCCACTCCCCGCCAGGGCGACCCCGACGTCCAGGGCGCCACTCGCCTGTGGATCGACCGCTGGGACGGCTCGGTGCTCAAGATCGAGCTGGCCACCCCGGCCATCCGGGGGATCGAGGCGTTGCGGGACACGGCCCGGCGCATGGGCGCGCGCCTGGAGGTTCGCGACCTCCACTGGTACGGGGTGGAGAAAGGGGGGGTACGCTTCCCCAGCGCGACACTCTTCCGGGAGTTGTACAAGTTCGACAAGAGCCCTGCCTTCCGGGACACCTACCGCTGGACTCGTGAAGGAGATGTCTACCGGGTGCCGGGTTCCCGGCCGCCGGTGATCACCCGGGAGTACCACGAGCTCGAACTGTCCCGCATCGACATCGAATACAAGAACTACCGCTTCTTCGAGGTGTCCACGGAACTGGAGATCAGGGAATAGCGCCGGGCGCCCGGGTCGCCCCTCCCCGTCCTACTTCACCGTTTTCAGCAGCACCACCCCGTGGGCGGGAACGGCGGCGCCGTAGGTGCCTGCATGGGAGCCGAGGTCCTTCTGGCGCCACAGGTCGCGCAGCCTCACCCGGCCCTCCAGGCCGACGTCGGCGAGGCGAAGCGGGAAGCGGGCGGTGGCCGCGCCGAGGTTGAAAATGCCCAGGGCCCTGGTTCCGTCGGCCAGGTTCTTCACCCACACCTGGACCTCCCCCTTCGTCAGCCGGGGAGTCGCCGGACTGCCCAGCGGATCCTGGTCGAGGGCCAGCACCTCGTCATTGGTCAGCAGGGAGAGGGTGAAGGGGTCGAGCCGCTCCAGGTCGCAGCCGATGAGCAGCGGGGCGGAGAGCAGGCACCAGAGGGAGATGTGGGTGTACTGCTCGTCGGGAGTGAGCCGGGTGGGGCGCAGGCTGGGGCCCCAGCCGACCCAGCCGACCACCAGCATGTCGGGATCGTTCCAGCGGCCGGGGCCGGCGAACGGGGCGTTGGCCAGCTGGGAGAACCCGATGCCGCTCATGCTCTCCCAGGTGTCGGTGATGTCGCCCGTGGTGCGCCACAGGTTGCCGCCCACCTCGGCGCCCCACTCCCAGACGTTGCCCATGCCGTACTGGCAGAGGGAGAAGACGATGTCGCGGTCCACCCGGTCCAGGGCGCGGCGCATCACCCGGTAGGGCTTCGTCAGCTCGGGCCGGGATCCGTCCCGGGCGATCTTCTCGTAGGAGCACCAGTCGTACTTCAGGTAGTCGATGCCCCACTCGGCCCAGGCGCGGGCGTCCTGTTCCTCGGCCCCCCAGGAGGCGGCGTAGCCGCCACAGGTCCAGAAGCCGGGCGAGCTGTAGATGCCCAGCTTCAGTCCCAGGGCGTGGATCTGGTCGGCCAGCGCCTTCATGTCCGGGAACTTCTCGTTGGTTCGCAGGGCGCCGCGGTGGTCGCGCTTCGGCTCCTCGGAATCGCCCCGGATCTCCCAGCCGTCGTCGATGTTGACGTAGCACCAGCCATGGTCGCGCAGTCCCCCGGCGACGAAGGCGCGGGCCGAGGCCAGCACCTTCTGCTGGTCGACCGCCAGGCCCCAGCAGTTCCAGGAATTCCAGCCCAGGGGCGGGGTGAGGGCGATGCGCTCGCCGATGACCAGTCGAAGCGCGCGGCGGGCGGTGCCCAGGCCGTTGCCCGCCTCCAGCACCACCACGTACTCCCCCGCGTCCGGGGCGGTGCCCGAGATGATGCCCGTCTGCGGGTCGAGCGCCAGGCCCCGCGGCAGCCCCTCGGCGCGGAAGGCCAGCGGCCGCCGCCCGGTGGCCGCCACCTGGAAGAGGAAGGGCCGGTGCGGCCGGGCGCCGTAGATCGTCGGGCCGTTGATGCGCGGCTTCATCCCCGCCGGCGGGGTGAGGATGCAGGGGCTCTCCTCGACGACCGACACGACCTCGCCGGAGCCGGCGAAGGTGAAGGCGTAGACGATGCGGCAGGAACCGTCGGGATCGGGCAGGACCACCGAAAACTCGCGGCCGGCTCCCGGGGCCAGGGAGACTCCGTAGGTCCGCTTGGCGACAGGCCGGTCGTCGAGCTTGCGCCGGGCATCGATGCGCAGGGTGCCCTCCAGGGTTCTCGAGGGGGAGGTGTTGGCCAGGCGGAAGCTCTTGCCCACGTCGCGGCCGCGGAAGGAGAACGGCCGGCCGCCGTTGTCCCAGGACAGGTAGTCGCCGAGGCGCACCATGCGCAGGTGCTGGCCGCCGCTCCACATGCCGCCCTGGCCGCCCTCGTCGTAGACGCGCACCGCCAGCACGTTTTCCCCGCCCCAGCGGACGCGCGGGTCGTCGGGCGCCAGCACGTAGGCCCGCTCCGCGTCCCACATCGCGGTGGCGGCGCGGATGAAGGAGTCGTCCGGCGCCGTGCCGGCCGCGACCGCCTGGCCGTTGACGCCGACCAGCTGGCCGTTCAGGAAGGTCTGGTCGAAGTTGTTGATCTTGCCCAGGAAGAGGCGCAGGCCGTCCCGGATGTAGGCCCGGTCGCGCAGGGCGAGGGGGATGGTCACCTTCAGCCGGAACCAGGCGTAGCCGTCCAGCTTCTCGTGGCCCTGCTCTTCCCAGATCCGGTCCACGCGGATGGCCGTCCATTTCGAGTCGTCGAAGTCCACCCGGGCGTACTCCGGGCTGTCGCCGGCGGTGAACACCCAGCCGGTGTGGAGCGAAACGGCGTCCTCCGCGCCGTGGGCGAGCAGAGCCGCCGCAAACAGCACCCCCACAACCGCCGCGAAACGTCCGCACCCCGTCCCTCGCATGTCTGCCTCCCGGAACCGTTTTCCCCAGTATAGACCGGCGGTTGGATTAATGAAAGGGGGGAAAATGAAGAGGCCCCGCCGGAGCGGGGCCTCGTTCTCTTGCAGTATGGATGGAGCTTAATACATGTCGCCGCCGTGGGGCATGTGCGGCGCGGGGGTCTTTTCCTCTTCCTTGATCTCCGTCACCAGGCCCTGGGTGGTCAGCAGCAGCCCGGCCACCGAGGCGGCGTTCTGCAGCGCGGTGCGCACCACCTTGGTCGGGTCGATGATGCCGGCGCCGATCATGTCGGTGTACTTCTCGTTCAGCGCGTCGAAGCCGTGGTCCTTGTCGCGGGCCGTACGCACCTTCTCCACCACGATGGCGCCCTCGTAGCCGGCGTTGTCGGCGATCTGCTTGAGGGGCATCTCGAGGGACTTCAGCAGGATGTCGATGCCGAACTGGGCGTCGCCGTCCAGCTTGATCTTGCGAAGGGTCTGCGAGGCCCGCAGCAGGGCCACTCCGCCGCCGGGCACGATGCCCTCTTCGACGGCCGCCTTGGTGGCGTGCATGGCGTCCTCCACGCGGGCCTTCTTCTCCTTCATCTCGGTCTCGGTCGCCGCGCCCACCTTGATCACCGCGACGCCGCCGGCCAGCTTGGCCAGCCGCTCCTGCAGCTTCTCGCGGTCGTAATCGGAGGTGGTGTCCTCGATCTGGCGCTTGATCTGGGCGATGCGCCCCTTGATGTCGTGGTCGGTGCCGGCGCCCTCGACGATGGTGGTGTTGTCCTTGTCCACCGTCACCTTCTTGGCCGTGCCCATCCAGTCGACGCCCACGGTTTCCAGCTTGACGCCGATCTCCTCGGAGACGACCTTGCCGCCGGTCAGGATGGCGATATCCTCGAGCATGGCCTTGCGGCGATCGCCGAATCCGGGCGCCTTGACGGCGCAGACGTTGAGCAGGCCGCGGATCTTGTTGTAGACCAGGGTGGCCAGCGCCTCGCCCTCGATGTCCTCGGCGATGATCAGCAGGGGCCGGCCCGACTTGGCCACGTTCTCCAGCAGCGGCAGCATCTCGCGCAGGTTGGAGATCTTCTTCTCGTGGATCAGGATGTAGGGGTTCTCGATGTTGGCGACCATCTTCTCGGCGTCGGTGACGAAGTAGGCCGAGATGTAGCCGCGGTCGAACTGCATGCCCTCGACCAGCTCCAGCGTGGTATCGAGCGACTTGGCTTCCTCGACGGTGATGACGCCGTCCTTGCCGACCTTGTCCATGGCCTCGGCGATGATCTCGCCGATGGAGACGTCGTTGTTGGCGGAGATGGCGCCGACCTGGGCGATCATCTTGCCGGAAACGGACTGCGAGATGGCCTTCAGCTCTTCGATCACCTTCTCGACGCCGTTGTCGATGCCCTTCTTGATGAGCGTCGGGTTGGAGCCGGCGGCGACCATCTTCAGGCCCTCGGTGTAGATGGCCTGGGCCAGCACGGTGGCGGTGGTGGTGCCGTCTCCCGCGATGTCGGAGGTCTTGGAGGCGACTTCCTTCACCATCTGCGCGCCCATGTTCTCCAGCGGATCGGGCAGCTCGATTTCCTTGGCGACGGTGACGCCGTCCTTGGTGATGGTCGGCGAACCGAACTTCTTTTCCAGAACGATGTTGCGGCCGCGCGGACCCAGCGTGGCCTTGACGGTGTTGGCCAGCTGGTTCACGCCGCGAAGCAGCGCCTGGCGGGCCTCTTCACCCAGAATGATGTTCTTGGCCATAATGTTTTCTCCTGTATGGAAACGATTACTTGACCACGGCCAGCAGCTCGTCGCGCTTGATCACCAAGTGCTTCTTGCCGTCGATCTTGATCTCCTGGCCGGAATACTTGCCGAAGAGAACCTTGTCCCCTTCCTTGACCAGCTCTTTGAGCTCCTTGTCGGTACCCACCGCGCGGATCATGCCGACCTGGGGCTTCTCCTTGGCGGTGTCGGGGATGATGATGGAGCCGACGCGCTCCTCTTCCTCGATAGGCTCGACCAAAACTCTGTCATCCAGCGGCTGAATCTTCATACAAACCTCCTTTTACGTGTTAGAATTCTTGGAATTTCCGAGAATTAATAATAAAACCAAAATTGCGGTTTGTCAACAGGGCAAAACTATAATATCAAAATTTTCTTAGCATATCATTGTCAACTATAAATCAAAACGAGATTGCGGTCCAGGCCCATAGAATCAAGAGCGACACGATGGTCACCGGCACTCCCGCCCGGGCGTGGTCCCGAAAGCGGATGGCCACTCCCCGCTCGGCCGCACTCTCGATGACGATCAGGTTGGCGATGGAGCCGATGGTGACCAGGTTGCCGGCGAAGGTCGTCGCCAAGGCGACGACGAACCAGGTGACGGGCTGGGAGGCGGGCAGGAACTTCACCAGCAGCATCGTGGCCGGCACGTTGGAAACCAGGTTGGAGAGAGACGCCGAGACGACGATCAGGGTGGAGGGCGTCTGCAGGGTGAAGCCGCGCGCCGCCAGCACCTCGAGCAGATTCTCCGGCAGGCGCAGCACCTCGACGCCATGGACGACCACAAAAAGGGAGACGAAGAGGGTCAGCAGGTGCCAGTCGACCCGGCCCAGCAGAGACCGCGTGCGCATGTGGCGGGAGAGCAGCAGCAGCCCGGCCAATACCATGACCGTCAGCTCGCGCGGAACCCGGGTGAAGAAGAAGACGACTGCCGCCAGCAACACGACGCCCCCCTTCACCGCCTGGCGGCGGTTCAGCGTCTCTTCCGCGCGGCGGCCGGCGGCCGGTGGCGTCGTGGCGGCCGGGGCGCCGGAAGCCAACCGCCTGCGGTAAGCCAGCAACAGCAGGAGATAGGCGACCGCCAAGGAGAGCAGCACCGGGGCAAGCGCCCACTGGGAGTAGCGGGCGAACGGCAGCCGCCCCACCTGCCCGAGCAGCATGACCTGCGGATTGCCCACCAGGGTGGCGGCCGAGCCGATGTTGGTCGCCACCGCCAGCCCCACCAAGTGCGGCAGCGGGTCGAGCCCGGCGCCCATCAGGGCGGCGCAGAGCACCGGGGTGAAGGCCAGGCAGATGATGTCGTTGGTGAGCAGCGCCGACAGGGCGGCGGTGACGCCCATCAGCGCCAGCAGGAAGAGGCGCGGCCGGCGCAGCAGGCGGGTGACGCGCAGGGCCATCCAGCCGTAGAGCCCCGACAGGTGCAGCTGCGCCGAGACGACCATCAACCCGTAGAGCAGCAGCATGGTCGGCAGGTCGATGGCCGCGAGCGCCTGGGCGGGCGTCAGCACCCGCAGCACCACCAGGGCGATGGCTCCCAGCAGGGCGATCCCGGTGCGGTCCAGGGCCAGGCCGGGAATGCCGCCCACGGCCACGCCGAGATAGGTCAGCGCGAACACGACGAGCCCCCAGTCCATGATCGGCCCTCCTCCGGCCGGCAGCGGTGTTTCAGACCGCGCGCGGCAGGCGGATGGTCAGCCGCGCTCCGGATTCGGTGTTGGCGGCTTCGATGCGGCCGCCGTGCAGCTGCACGATGTGCTGGGCGAAGGCCAGGCCCAGGCCGCGACGCTCGGGGTGGGTGGTGTAGAACGGCTCGAAAACGCGCCCGATCTCCACGAACCCGCCCCCGTTGTCCTCCACCTCGATGGTGACCTCATTGCCGGCGGTGGCCACGGCGACGCGCATCCGGCGCGGCGGCGGCCTCCGCTCCAGGACCTGGACCGCGTTTTCCAGCACGTTGACGAGGCTGCGCCGCAGCAGTTCCAGGTTGGCCAGGGTGACCGGGCCGCTGTCCGGGACGCTGTACTCGACATCGATCCCCTTCGCCGGCAGGGTCTCGCGCACCGCGTCCTGCACCTGCTGCCCGACGTCCACCGGGCCCATGGTGACCTCGCGGATGCCGGAGAAGAACGTGATGTCGTCGATGAGCCGGTTGATCCGGTCCACGGCGGAGTAGATGACCGGGAAGCGCGACGCGGCGGCGCCCCCCGCCTCCCCCTCCAGCAGCTGCAGGTTGCCGTAGATGACGGTCATGGGATTGTTGATCTCGTGGGCGATGGAAGAGACCAGGGCGCGCAGGCCGCGCAGCTTCTCGGTCTGCAGCAGTTCCTTCTCCTTGCGGTTCAGCTCGCTCATGGCCCGCTGCAGGCTGATCGAGCGGGCCTCGACCATCTTCTCCAGGTTGCGGCTGCTGCTTTCGATCGAGGCGATCTGCTCCACGATGCGCTGGGCCATGCCGTTGAATGCCTCGCCCAGCGTCTGGATCTCGTCCCCGCTGCGGATGTCGGCCCGGGCCCCGTAATCGCCGGCGGAGAAGGCGCCGATGGTCTTGCTCAGGGCGGCGATCGGCCGGCTCAGCCGCGCGGCGGTGGTCCAGACCACGAGGATGATCAGCAGCAGCGCCGTCAGGCTGTAGATCAGCACGAGGCGGGTGATGCCGGCCGTGCGGTCGCGGATGTTCGCCTCGGAGATGCCGATGATCACCAGCCCCGACGGCTCCTCCAGGCGGCCGAAACGGACCTCGAAGGCGAACTGGCGGTAGCGGACGCCGCCGGTTTCCACGCGGCTGTCGGCCTCCGCCTCGCCGTCGGCCACCGAGGCGCGCACCCGCGCGGCCACCGCCTCGGCCATGCCGCTGCGCACGGCCTGGTAGGCGAGGTTCCGCGTCGCCCTGTCATAGACGAAAAAGTAGTCGAAACCGGCCAGCACCAGCGGCTCGAGGGTGCTGGCCAGCAGCGTGTGGTCGCGGTAGAAGAGGGGCGAACGGGCGGCCGCGGCGGCATTGCGTCCGACGACGGCGATCGATTCCTCCACCTGGCGCCCGGACAGGTCGCGCAGGTTGCGGTTCAGCAGCCACAGGAAAAGGGCGAAGACCACCGCCACCAGCCCGACCAGGGTCAGGGTCAGCTTGTGGCGGATGGATTTCGGCTTCATGGCTTGTCCCGCGACAGGTCGAACTGCAGCAGGTAGTTCAGGCGCAGGCGGCCGATCGGCCGGCGGAAGCCCAGGGTGGTGACCGGGTTGCACACCGGGATCTGGAAGCACTCCGCGCGGGCGATCTCCTCCAGGCGCAGCAGGATCTCCAGGCGGCGCCTCCCGTCGCGCTCCCCCCGGTAGTCGGCCAGGAGCCGCAGCGCCTCGGGCACCGTGTACCCGGGATTGAGTTCGAGCCCGGGGGTGAAAAGCAGTTCGTAGAAGTGAATGGCCAGCGGCACGTCGGTCAGGTAGAAAAAGCTGGTCAGGTTGTAGTCGCCGCGCCCCTTGCGCGCTTCAACCTCCTGGTAACTGCCCCATTCCAGGTCGAGCCGCACGTTGTTCCTGGCCAGCTCCTCCCGCATGAAGGCCAGCAGCTCGGGCCGGATGCTGCTCTGCATGTTCACCGCGCGGAGGCGCTTCGGCTGCGGGAAGTACCGCTCCTCCTCGGGCTGGCGCACGATCGGCCGGAACAGGAAATACTCCGCCATGCCATAGGGCAGCACGCGGTGCGACGGCGACACGATGTCCCACTTCTTGCGGCTCAGCAGGCCGTCGAAGTCGAAGCGGTTGGCCAGCCAGCGACGGAAGCCGGGATCGGCCGTTTCGGCGGCGCCGGGGTTGAGGCCGACGTAGAATCCGCCGAGTATCGGCATGCGGTGCGGCCGGTAGGAGACCGGCACCTCGGTGAGCGCGAGGCTCAGGAAATTGAAGTAGGCGTCCACTTTCTCGCCGCGCACGGCGGAGACGAAGTCGGTGTCCCGGGTGAAGTATTCGAAAACGAGTTCGTCGATCCCCGGGTCGTCGGCGGAATGGTAGTGGGGGTTGCGGCGCAGGCGGATGAGCGCCTTCGTCCCGTCGTAGCGAAGGCTGTCCACACGGAAGGCGCCGGAGCCCACCGGGTTCTTCACGCTCCAGTCGGCCGGCCGGATGGCGAAGTTCAGCGAGGCCAGGTAGTAGGGGTACTCGGTGTTCTCGGAGCGGAACTCGATGCGGAACGAGACCGGCGAGAGCACCTGCAACCCGGCCACCCTGTCGGCGCGCCCCGTCATGAACTCCTCGCCTCCCGCGATGTCGCGGTAGATGGGGTTGGGCGTGGGCGACCCACGCAGGCTTCCGGTGATCGAGGCGGCCACGTCGGAGGCGGTGAGGGGCCGGCCGTCGCTGAAGCGCAGGTTCGGCTTCAGGGTAAAGAGCACCGCCCTCCCGTCCCGCTCCGTGCGCTCCACCAGCCACGGCCGCGGCTGCATGGCGGAGTCCATCTTGAACAGGCAATCGAACATCAGGGAGTGCAGCGGCTGGAAGGTCATGATCTGGTCGCGGTAGGGATCGAAGTTGGCCTCGAACCGGCTGGTGATGGCGAGGGTCAGGCGCCGCTCCCCGCCCGCCGGCTTGCCGGAGTTGCACCCCGCCATCGCGACCAGAGCCAGCATCGCGCCCGCCCAGCCCAACGTCCGTGTCATGGAGTGGAATTGTACCGGAAGCGGATTTCCATTTCAAGGCCGTGGTGCCCGTCTTCTTCCGCCGGTTGCCCATCCCCGGGAGAATTCTGATATAATCGGGGGCACGAAGAGGTTCCCTTTGCCCGAACAGACATGGAGCATCCGCGTTGGCGCTTGGCTATTCCGCCACCGCAGCCTCACCCCGCTGCCGCTGATCGTCCTCTCCCTGCTGCTCTTCCGCCCGCCCGATCTCGGGGGCTGGAACCTGCCGCTCCTGTTCGCCGGGCTGGGGATCGCCCTGGCCGGGGAGGCGGTGCGGGTGGTCGCGGTGGGGCACGCCGCCTCGGGCACCTCGGGGAGGGAGAGCTACCTTCGCGCCGACGACCTGAACACCACCGGGCTCTACTCGCTGGTGCGCAACCCCCTCTACCTCGGGAACCTGCTGATCTACGCCGGGCTGCTGGCGGCCTGGGGACACCCCCTGGCCCTGCTGCTGGTGCTGGCCGCCTTGTCGCTGCAGTACGCGCTGGTGGTGCGCGCCGAGGAGTCGTACCTGATCGCCCGCCACGGGCCGGTCTACGAGGGGTACTGCTGGCGCGTTCCGCGCTGGCTGCCCAAACGGAGGGGAGGGTGCCCCCCCGCCCGGCCCTTCGACCTGAAGCGGGTGGTGCTCAAGGAGAACGACTCCCTGTTCAACCTGCTGGCCATGTTCCTCCTGATCGTAGCCTGGAAGGGGTACCTGCGCTCCGGGAGAGTCCCCGCACCCTGGCTGCTGGGAGGAATGCTGTTTCTGCTGTTGGCCGCCTATGCCGGGGTGAAGGCCTTCAAAAGGTGGCGAAGCCGGGATTGAGCCGGCTCACTTCGTTTCGGGCGCGCTGCGGATCCGGTCGATGATCGCGCTGGTGGAATAGCCGCTCTTGAGAGGATAGATCACCAGCCGGCCCCCGGATCCCTCGACCTCCTCGCGCCCCACCACCTGATCCGGCCGATAGTCGCCGCCCTTGACCAGGACGTCCACCCGGAGGAGGGAGCGGATCAGTTCGAGCGGGGTGTCTTCGCCGAAGGGAACCACGAAGTCGACGCAGGCGAAGGCGTCGAGCACCTCCATCCGCTCCGCCAGGGGGAAGATCGGGCGCGCCGGGCCCTTGAGGCGGCGCACCGAGTCGTCGTCGTTGACGCCCACCACCAGCCGGTCGCCCAGGGCGCGGGCAAACTCGAGGAGTTCCACGTGGCCGGGGTGGATCAGGTCGAAGACGCCGTTGGTGAAGACGATTTTGTGGCTCTTGGGCTCACGCTTGAGGAGCAGGTCCAGCTCGGCGCGGTCCTCAACGATCATCGGCGGGGCGGATGCGGATGGCCGGGCTGAAGTGCCAGGCGTGGGGGATGCGCGCCACGCCCACCTCCTTGCTGCCGGAGTGGACGCGGAAGGTGTACTGGAAGTGGTGGTAGTCGAACGGGAAGCCGTCGCGCTTGTGCACGGCCACGTCCAGGTAGTAGGTGCCGTCGACCAGCCCCAGCGCCGGCACCCGCAGCTCCACCTGGCCGCGGCCCTCCAGGAGCTCGGGAACGAACTCCTCCAGCTCGGTGTTGGAACCGTAACAGAGGATGCCGTCGGCGTTGTAGACCCCGATGCCGAAGACGAAGTCGGCCTGGGGTTGGCGGGCCTCGACGTCGAAGCGCACCACCAGCGGCTGGTGGGCGTCGAACTGGTAGGTCTCGCGCCCCGCATGGTCGAACATGCGCACGTTGGCGATTTCCACGTCGCGCGTGCCCCAGCGCTTCTCGGGCTCGCGGCCGGCCGCCGTCTCCTCGCGGCGGTGCTGCTCCGCCGCCTGGACCTCGTCGCGCCGCCCCACGTACTCCAGGTAGGCGTCGACCACCCGCTTGGGGTAGCCCTTGGTCTCGATGCGCCCGTGGCGCATCCAGACCACCTCGTCGCAGACGCGCTCGACCGTGGCCAGGTCGTGCGAGACGAAGATGATGGTCTTGCCTCGGCGGCGAAACTCGCTGATCTTGTCGAGGCACTTGGGCACGAAGGTGGCGTCGCCCACCGCCAGCACCTCGTCGATGAGCAGGATGTCGGGGTCGACGTTGATGGCGATGGAGAAGCCGAGGCGCATGAACATGCCCGAGGAGTAGCTCTTGACCGGGTTGTCGATGAAGTCGCGCAGCTCGGCGAAGTCGACGATGTCGTCGTAGCGCTCCTGGATCTGGCGGCGGCTCAGGCCGAGGATGATGCCGTTGATGAAGATGTTCTCGCGCCCGGAGATCTCGGGGTGGAAGCCGGCGCCCAGCTCGATCAGCGCCGACACGCGGCCGTTCACCCGCAGGTCGCCCTTCGTCGGCCGCGAGATGCCGGCCAAAATCTTGAGCAGCGTGCTCTTGCCCGACCCGTTCTCGCCGATGATGCCCAGGGTCTGGCCGGGCGGCACGTCAAACGAGACCCCCTGCAGCGCCTCGAAGCGCTCGCCGGGGCTGAGCTCGGCGAACAGGGTGCGGTTGACCAGGGCGCTCTTGATGGTCAGGAACTTGTGCCGGTCGGCGTACTTGCGGTAGTACTTGCAGAGGCCGCGGGCCTCGACGGCGTTCACCTCACACCTCCTCGACGAAGGTGTCGCGCAGCTTGTCGAACACCAGGTAGCCGAGCCAGAAGAAGAACAGGCCGGCCAGCACGGTGACCGACATGCGCTTCCAGTGCGGCAGCGAGCCGAAGAAGAAGGCGTAGTGGTAGGACTCCACCAGGTGGGTCATGGGGTTGAGGTCGAGCACCAGCTGCAGCGCCTTGGGCACCTCGTCGTAGGTGTAGATGATCGGGGTGGCGAAGAACCAGAGGGTCAGCAGGTTGGCCAGGATGTCGCGGATGTCGCGGAAGTGGACGGTCAGGGCCGACACCAGGAAGCAGAGGCCGAGGGTGAAGACCAGCTGCACCGCCATCGAGACCGGCAGGAAGAGCACCCAGGGAGTGATCGGCTGGCCGAACAGCAGGTGGAAGAAGAGCAGCACCGGCAGGGCCAGCACGAAGTGCACCATGTTGGTCACCACCACCATGGTGGGCAGCACCTCGATGGGGAACTTGATCTTCTTGATCAGCGGGCCGTGCACCATCAGCACGTTGGCCGACTCCAGCATGGAGGCCGAGAACCAGGTCCAGGGCAGCAGGCCGTTGAACAGGAAGAGGGAGTAGAGCCACTTGTTGCCGGCGAAGGCGGCGCCGCGGCCGCCGCCGACGATGAAGCCGAAGACGACGGTGTACACGATCATCAGCAACAGCGGGTTGAAGAGGCTCCACAGAAACCCCAGCACCGTGCCCCGGTAGCGCGACTTGAGCTCGCGCGACACGAGGGTGGCGATCAGCTGGCGGTGGCGCAGGAGTTCCTTCAGTCGTGTGATCATCGAGGCCTGGTCCGCCATTATACCCCATTTCGGGGTTGGCCGGAATCGGCCGGGGCCTCGATCCGGAACTTGACTTTCATTTTCGACCGGCCCACAATGAGGCCACGGAGACCACCGGCGGCGGGAGCGGCCACCGCGGCGGCGCATGGGCGGAAGACGCTCATGGGGGAAGGAAAGCAAAGCACGGCGGACGAGCTGGCGAGGCTGCGCCAGGAACGCGAGCGCCTGGAGCAGGCGGTCGCCGAGTTGTCCATTCTGAACGAAATCTCCACCGCCATCAATTCCACCCTGTCGCTGGAGCGCATCCTCGACCTCATCGTGCAGAAGTGCCTGAAGCACTTCGGGGTGGAGCAGGCGGCGGTGATGCTGCTCGAGCAGGAACCGGGCAAGCCGTTTCAGACCGTCATCCGCCGCGACGCCTCGCAGCCCCACCTGCCGTTCCGCCTGAACGACCAGCTGGCCGGCTGGATGCTCCTCCACCGCACCGCCCTGCTGAGCAACGACTTCGCCGCCGACGAGCGCTTCCGCGGCGCGGCGGGAGGCGGGGCGGCCCTGCCCATCCGCTCGCTGCTGCTGGTGCCGCTGCAGCTGAAGGGGCAGATGACCGGACTGGTGGCCCTCTTCAACCGCAAGGGCGCCGCCGGCTTCGCCGCCGGCGACCAGCGCCTGCTGTCGATCATCGCCACCCAGTCCGCGCAGGTGATCGAGAACGTGCGCCTGCACGAGGAAGAGCAGAAGCTGGCCCGCATCCGCGAGGAGCTGGGCATGGCCCGCGACATCCAGGCGCGCCTGCTGCCGGAGGCGATGCCGAAGCTGCCCGGGTACGACATCTGCGGGCGCAGCGTCCCGGCCAAGGAGATCGGCGGCGACTACTTCGACTTCATCGCGCTCCCCGGCGACCGGCTGGCCTTCTGCATCGGCGACGTGTCGGGCAAGGGACTGCCGGCGGCGCTGCTGATGGCCAACCTGCAGGCGGCGGTCCGCGGCCAGACGCCGCGGGGGCGGGGCTGCGCCGAAAACCTGCGCCAGGTCAACGCGCTGCTCTTCCACAACACCGCCCCGGAAAAGTTCGCCTCCCTCTTCTACGGCATTCTGGACGGCCAGGCTCACCGCCTCTGTTTCGGCAACGCCGGGCACAACCCGCCGCTGCTGGCCTCGGCGGACGGTCGCGTCCGGCGCCTGGGGGACGGGGGGCTGCTGCTCGGCTGCCTGGAGGAGTCCTGCTTCGACGAGGAAACGGTGGCCCTGGAGCCGGGCGACCTGCTGCTGGCCTTCTCGGACGGCATCAGCGAGGCCCTCGACGAGGAGGACCGGGAGTTCGGCGAGCCCCGCCTGGATGAATGGCTGCGCGCCGCCGCCGGCCGGGCGGCCGCCGCCGGGGCGGAACCGATGGCCGCCGGGCTGGTCGACGGGATCCTGGCGGAGGTGCGCCGGCACGCCGGCCGGGCGCCGCAGTACGACGACATGACGCTGGTGGTGATCCGGCGCTGCCGCTGAAACCGACCGAGGCGGCTGGGGGTGACCATGTTCGCCAGAACCATCCAGTTCCGGGTCAGGCCGGAAATGCGCCCCATCCTCTGCGAGCAGTACGAGTCCCAGGTGCTCACCAACCTGCAGGAGATCTCCGCCTGCCGCTCCGCCTGCCTGCTGAAGAGCCAGCTGCGCGATGACGAGCTGCTGTCGCTGGCCATCTGGGCTGACCGCCAGGCGGCCGACGACTTCGCCGCCGGGCCGGCCTTCCGGCGCGTCATGGGCCAGCTGGCCCCGTTTTTGGCCGATGCCGCCGGCTGGCAGGTGAAGCTGACCGAGGACCTGCAGCTCCGGAGCACCCCCGCCCGCGAGGAGCCCCTGGTGCACGGCTACACCGTCGCCCTGCAGCAGGTGCTGAAGGAATCCTGCAGCGGAAACCCCTCCGCCATGAACGTGCGCCGCCTCTCCCTGCTGCTCAGGCCCGGTCAGGAAGCCGAGTTCAAGCACATCTACGTCCAGCGCATCATCCCCGCCCTGGAGCGCACCCGCGGCTGCTGCCGCGCCTTCCTCCTGGAGGGAGTCTCCCAGCCCCCCGAGATGGCCTCCTTCACCTGGTGGGAACGGCCCCAGGACATCCGCCGCTACGAGGAGACGGGCGAGTTTTCCCTGCTCCTCGACCTCATCGTCCACACCCTGAGCGGCCTCTCGCGCTGGAAGATGGAGCTCCAGAAGGAGTTCGCCGCCCAGGTGCGCACCAGCGAGGACGTGACCGTCACCCTCTACCAGCCGGTCTGCGGCTTCGACCGCGACGCGCCCGCCGCCAAGCGGAACCACCCGTGATCGGCACCACCGTTTCCCATTACCGCGTCCTGGAGAAGATCGGCTCCGGGGGCATGGGAGATGTATATCTGGCCGAGGACACGAAGCTCAAGCGCCAGGTCGCTTTGAAATTCCTCCCCAAGCCTCTCACCCGGGACCATGAAGCCAGGGAACGCTTCGAAAGGGAGGCCCAGGCCACCGCGGCCCTCAACCACCCCAACATCGTCACCATCTATGAGATCGGCGAGCACGAGGGCCAGGTCTTCATCGCCATGGAATACGCGGCGGGGAAAACATTGAAAGAGATGATTTCGGATTCGCGTACGGGCGATATGACCTCGCCCCTACCCATGGGCCGAATCATTTCCATCGCCATCCAGATCGCCGAGGGCCTGGCCGCCGCCCACGCCAAGGGGATCGTGCACCGCGACGTCAAGCCCCAGAACATCCTCGTCGACAAAGAGAACAGGGTAAAAATCCTCGACTTCGGCCTGGCCAAACTCAAAGGCGTCTCCCAGCTGACGAAGGAGGCGTCCACCCTGGGTACGGTCCACTACATGTCTCCGGAACAGACCATGGGGAAGGAGGTGGACGGGCGCAGCGACATCTGGTCCCTGGGGGTGGTGCTCTACGAGTTGATCACCGGAAAACTGCCCTTCAAGGGGGAATACGAGCAGGCGGTAGCCTATGCGATTCTGAATGAAGAGCCTGAACCGGCCCGGGCATCACGGCCAGATCTCTGCCCGGAATGGTCACATGTCCTGAACTGCCTACTGGCAAAAAAACCAGAGGACCGGTATCCAAATACCGGGAGCCTCGTGAACCAGTTGACGCTGTTGGAGCGGTCCACGAACCGAGTCCCGTCAGTACGGTCGAAGGGAATCCCATCCACCGTAAACACCGGGATGGCCGATAGAAGATGGAAACCGTATTGGATCGCCGTCGGCGCAGCCGTCGTGGTGGTCTTCGCCGTCCTTGGCTTTTTCGCCTTGAAGCGATCCCGTGGTGGCCCGGAAACGTCACCGCCCCGAAAGAATTCCATCGCCGTGATGTACTTTGAAGACCGCTCCGGCGAAGAGAATTTCGGCAAGATTCTCGCCGAGATGCTGATATCCAATCTGTCCAGGTGCAAAGAGATCGAAGTGGTCAGCAGCGAGCACCTGTTCAATATCCAGAAAAAGATGAGAATCGTGGACTCCGGAACCATCAGCCGGAGCATGGCCACGGATATCGCCAGGAACGCCCGGGTCGGGGCCATGCTGCTGGGCAGCATCGACAGGATCGGCGCCACATTCAACGTCAACGCCCAACTCTGCAACGTGAACACAGGCAGCGTGATCGGCCCTGCCCAGGCAAAAGGCTATCGGGTGGAAGACATCTACGAAATGGTCAACCGGCTGTCCGATGACACCATCCGGTTGATGGGGATATCCGTGCCAGGTGACGGCCCGGCGCTCAGAATCAACGACGTCACCACGCATTCCTATGAGGCCTACAGGCACTATCAAAAAGGACAGGAGCAGCTCAGGCGCTTCAATTTTCGCGGTGCCGGCGAAGAACTCCGGGAGGCGATCCGCATCGACGACACGTTCGCCATGGCTCATGTCTACTTGGCTTTTTCAGAAAATGTATTCAAAATCTGGGATCCGTTCTCCGACCTGTCGCGGGCGCGGAGTTCCATGCGTCTGGCCAAACAGTCCGAATCAGGCATCAGTAGCCGGGAACGCGATCTTCTCCATACCGTCGACGCGATGATAAACCGTGATTTCACGTCCCTGAAAAGCGTTCTGGAGGAAGTCACCGGAAAAAATCCCGACGACCATACATCTCGTTGGTTGCTGGGCTTCTACTTTTCACGGACCGGAAACGGCCAGGCGGCGATCCAATCCCTGGAAAAGCTGATCGAAACCGATCCGGATTCCGCCAACGGGCACCTGGTTCTGGCCTACACCCACTCGCGGATGAACGAGCACGAAAAGGCGATCTCGGCCATAAAAAAATACATGGCCTTGCTGCCCGATGTGCAGAACAGCTATGACTCGGCGTGCGATATCTATTTACGGTCCGGAATGTATGACCAAGCCTACCGGGTTTGTGACGAGGCGCTGAGAGTCAACCCGGATTGGACCCGTTTCATTCACCGTCAGAGCTACATTCATCTGATCCGGGGCGAAAGCGATCGCGCCCGCGAAAAGAACCGGCTGCTGACGGAGATTCGACCCGGTTCCACGTGGAGCCGGGTAAACGACCTGGGCTGTTTCGCTTTGCATGAGGGGAGACACCATCAGGCTGAATCCGGATTCAAATCCGCCATCCGGATGACTCGGGAACAAAAACTTGCCGGCGACGAAATGGAGGAGCGGCTGGTCCTGGGGCGGTTCCAGGGCGAGCGAAGAATATTCAAGGATGCCATTGAACAGTTTTCGGAAGTGAAGAAATTGTCCGTCCAAGCTCAGAGCGATTCGTGCAATACGTGGCTGATCCGGGCCGATTTCTACTGGGGGTTGGCCGCGCTGGCCGATGGCCGGTTCGATGAGTGCAGGGCCGCTGCAGAACGGATCAGTGAATTCATCAGGACAAACCGGTGCGATGAGATCCTCATGGGTTTTCACCACCTGCTGCTGGCCGAGATCGACATCCAAACCGGTCATGCAGCGAAGGCCTCGTTCCGTTTCAACCAGATCTGTCCCTTCATCAAGACCAGTTTTCCACGCTGCCGTTTGCTCGCCGCCAAAATTTTCGAATCGCAGGGGGAGGTCGAACGAGCGAGGCGCGCCTGTGATGACCTATTCGACGATTGGGAAACGACCTTTCCCGGGCAGGGGGGGGATTTTTTTGATTACTGGCAGATACGATCGACCATGAAATACCGGATTGCCAGGCTTTACGAAAGGAGCGGGGACCGAACCCGGGCCGCTGAATATTATCAACTCGCAGTGGACCAGTGGAAGAACGCGGACGAGGATATGCCGGAATACATCGATGCCAAGGCCAGGTTGGCCCGCCTGCAGAAGGGAAAATGAGATGATCGACCAGACCGTTTCCCATTACCGCGTCCTGGAGAAGATCGGCTCCGGGGGCATGGGCGAGGTCTACCAGGCGGAGGACACCAGGCTGGGCCGGGTGGTGGCCCTGAAGTTCCTGCCCTGGCGCCTGAGCGGGGACCCGGAGGCGCGCGAGCGCTTCCGGCGCGAGGCCCGGGTGGCCGCCGCCCGCAGCCACGCGCACATCGTCGCCATTCACGACATCGGGGAGCACGCCGGGCGCCTCTACATCGCCATGGAATACGTGGGGGGGAGGACGTTGAAGGAGATCATATCCGATGGGGCGGACCTGCGTCTCCGCCCGGAACCAGGCCCCCATGCCGTAGAAACGCGTGGCCATATCCCCCTGCCCATCGACACGGTCATTTCCATCGCCTCCCAGATCGCCGCCGGGCTGCAGGCCGCCCACGAGGCGGGGGTGGTGCACCGCGACATCAAGCCGGGAAACATCATGGTCGACCCGGAGGGGCAGGTGAAGATCCTCGATTTCGGACTGGCCAAGCTGGCCGGCGAGGCGCAGCTCACCGGGGAGAATTCCACCTGGGGGACGGCGCGCTACATGTCCCCGGAGCAGGCCATGGGTCGGGAGGTCGATCCCCGCACCGACATCTGGTCCATGGGGGTGGTGCTCTACGAGATGCTCACCGGCCGCCCGCCCTTCCGGGGCGAGTACGAACAGGCGGTCATCTACTCGATTCTCAACAGCGAGCCGGAGCCGCTTGGCTGCGGCCGCCCGGATGCCCCCGAAGCGCTCCAGCTCATCGTCGCCCGCTGCCTGCAGAAGGCGCCTGGGCACCGCTACCCGCACGCCCGGGCGCTGCTGTCCGACCTCCAGGCGGTGGCCTCCGCCCCGGCCGTCCGCCGAGCGCCCCACGCCCGGGCGACCCGCTGGCTGGTCGGCCTGGCGGCGCTGGCCGTGCTCGTCGCCGCCCTGGCGGTCGCCTGGCGCGCCGTGGCCGGCCTGCGGGCGCGCCCGCCGCTGCCGGTCGGGGCCTCGCGCCAGGTGGTCGCCGGCGACTCGTGGCTGGGCGAACCGGCCCTTTCGCCCGACGGCACGCGCATCGCCTACGCCGCCGACATCGACGGCAACCGCGACCTCATGGTCACCGACCTGCTGGGCGGCAACCCGCTGCGCCTGACCGAGACTCCCACCAGCGACCACGCCCCGGCCTGGTTCCCGGACGGCGGCGCGCTGGCCTTCGCCGCCGAGGGCGGCGGGGCCATGGGCATCTGGAAAATCGGGCAATTGGGCGGCGGGGCGACGCTGCTTCTGCCGGAGGCCATCGACCCGGCCGTCTCTCCCGACGGCAACCGCATGGCCTTCGCCGCGCCCGGCGCCGACGGCTACCTGCGCATCGGGGTGGCGCCTCTCGACGACCCGGCGAAGCGGCGCCTGCTCACCGGGGCGGGCGACGGCCTGTGGAACCACCGCCACCCCACCTGGTCGCCGGACGGGAAAACCATCTGCTACGACGCCCACAACGAGCTATGGCTGGTCTCGCCTGATGGAGGGCGGCCGCGGCCGCTGGCGGTCAACGGCCGCGCCGACGCGGCCCCGTCCTGGTCGGGCGACGGGCGCTTCGTCTATTTCTCGTCGTGGCGGGGCGGCGCCCTGGCGCTGTGGCGCATCGCCTCCGGCGGCGGCCGGCCGGAGGGGCTGACGACCGGCAGCGGCAGCGAGCACCACGCTTCCGTGGCCCGGGACGGCTCCCGTCTCGCCTATTCCACCTTGGTCTCCCAGAACGCGATGGTCGTGCGCGACCTGGCGTCGGGACGGGAGACCCGGCTGCCCGGGCTGCAGGAGCACTGCCTGGCGGCCCTGGCGGCGGACGGCAGCCGCGCGGTCTACGCCGATGAGCGCGGCGGCCGGAGCTGCGACCTGTGGATCCAGCCGCTGCGGGAAGGGACCCCGGTTGGCCAGGCCTACCGGCTGACCCGCGAACCCGGCACCGCCTCGTGCCCGGCCTTCACCCGGGACGGGAGGTGGATCGCCTACTACAGCATCGACGGCGACCAGCGCGACATTTTCGTTGTCCGCGCCGACGGCGGCGAGCCGGTGCGCGTCACCGACGATCCGGCGCCCGACATCCAGCCCGCCTGGTCGCCCGACGGCCGCACCCTGGCCTTCGTCTCCGACCGCGGCGGCCGCCAGCAGATCTGGCTCCTCCCCGTCCGCGACGGGCGGGCAGCCGGCCAGGCCCGCTGCCGGCCCATTCCCGGCCTGCCGACCGCGCTGGAGCCCAACTGGTCGCCCGACGGGACGCGCATCGCACTCGTCGGCTGCACGGAAAGCGCCAACGAAGCCTGGGTCATGGATGTGGCCGGGGAGGCGCCCGCCCGCCGGGTCACTTCCGGGGCCGACGTCTTCCACGTCCGCTGGCACCCCGACGGCGGCGAGCTGCTGGTCACCGGCACCTGGGGGGAAAACCGCTATAGCCTGCGCCGAGTCGATCCCGTCAGCGGCGCCGCCACCCCCTTCTCCCCGCCGATCCTGCTGGGCCCGCCGGGAACGATGGCCCTCTTCGACATCACCGCCGACGGACGCTATCTCCTCCTGCCGCGGGAAAACGTCCGCGGCGGCATCTGGCTGCTCGAGGCGGAAAAGGGGACGTTCTAGGATGAGAACCATCGGTCCCATCCCCCGTCCCCTTCCCATGAAGGCGAAGGGGCGCGATCAGAGAACCAGCACACCGACTCGTTCATTTCACCCTCTCTCCTCCGGGAGAGGGAAGCGGGGGGTGAGGCGACCCACCCCCAAGGAGGACCAATATGGGAGAACAGGTAGTCGACGTACAGGAACAGATCGGGCGGGTCCGGAATGAACTCGCGAAGCTCCTGGAGATGATGGCCGGGCAGGAGGGGGTGCCGCTGGGCATCCCCGGCCCCCACCCGACGCCCATTCCCCCCACCTTCGGGGGGGGATGCGGGATCCGGGCGTTCAATCCGCCGGCTCCCCCGACCCTGGGCCAGCTCACGCCGCCGCTCGAACAGTTCCTGGAGTGGATCCGCTATTTCGAAACCATCATCCGCACGGCCCCCAGGGCCTGACGGTTCTCTCCCGTCACCACCTCGCGGGAAGACGTGGGGGAAGGCGGCGAGGAGCGCCCGGGGGAAGGAAACAGAAGAGAACTTACAGGAGGCAAACCATGCCGGAAGGAAACGAAGCGCAGATCCAGAACATGCTGAACCAGATCGCCCAGATCAACGAGCTGATGGGAGTGCTCCTGAACCAGGTCAAGGAGCTGCAAGAGGTCAGCTTCAGGCTGACCGGCCCCAATCCCGATCCGATCCCGCCCACCTACCACGGCTGCTTCAGCATGGTCTACGAGCCGCCGACGGAGCTGAAGATCGGCAACGTCGAGGAGCCGCTCACCCGGGTTCGCGCCTGGATAGGCCATTTCCAGTCGATCCTGCAGAGCGCCCTGCCGCAGGCCTGACCCCCGGCCCCGGAGGGGCGCGCCGGCGGTCCCCCGGTTCGGGAAGATGAACGCCCTCACCCTGATCCTCACCGCCCAGTGCAATCTGCGCTGCGCCTACTGCTACCAGGACGGCAAGAGACCGAGGCGCATGGGATGGCCGGTCGCCGAAGCGGCGCTGCGGTTGCTGATGGAGAGCGATTCCCCGGTCCTGGACCTCCATTTTCTGGGAGGCGAGCCCCTGCTGGAGTTTCCCCTCCTGCGCCGGACGGTCGGATTCGTCTCCCGCCGGATGCCGGCGGGCCGGAGCTGCCGGTTCCACCTGACCAGCAACGGCACTCTGCTCGACGAGAAGGCGCTCGCCTTCCTGGAAGCGCACGAGGTCTCCACCCGCATTTCCTTCGACGGGGCGGCCGCCGCCCAGGAGAGCCGCGCCCCCGGGACCTTCCCCATTCTCGACCGGCTGTTCGGGCAGCTGCGCAGCCGCCACCCGGAGTTCCTGCGGCGGCGGGTCAGCTTCTGCATCACCGTGACCCCGGCGACCGTCCCTCTCCTGCCCGCCTCGGTCGACTATTTCCTGGACCGGGGAGGGCCCGACCTGCTGATCGCCCCGGCCATCCGGTGCGACGACGCCTGGCGGGCAGAGGGGATCTCCGGCCTGGAGGAGGCTTTCGGGCGGGTATTCGAGAGCAGCCTGGAATACTGGAAGCAGAGCGGAGACGTTCCGCTGGCGCTCTTCCGCGACCGCCGCGAGGGCGAAGAGTTGGGGCGCACCGGGCGCTCGGGCTGCAGCCTGCCGCGGGGCGACTGGCTGACGGTCGATGCCGACGGCCGCGGGTACGGATGCCCGCTGCTGGCCGGGTCGTACCGCCGCGGGGCCGGAAGCGGGCTGCAACGCCGATGGCGCGAGCTGGAGCTGGGCGACATCCGCGCTCCCGGCTTCGCGGCGCGCTGGAAAGGGCTCCCGGGCGCCGTGCGCCGCAGCGGCCTCATCGACAACCTGGAGCGGCGCCATTCCGTTCACGGCCGCTGTGGCGACTGCCCGCACGCCGCGCTCTGCGCGCTCTGCCCGGCGGCTTCCGCTTTCGTCCCCGGCAACGAGGACCCGGACCGCGAATCCAGTTTCAATTGCGCCTTCCAGCGGGTGGCGCTCGCGGAGCGTCGTCGCTTTCCTCTCAACGATCGTCTGCAGCGCCTCCTCGCCGGTCCGCCCGGGCTGGCGGAAGCGGTGGCCCGCATGCAACTCCTGGCCGAATCCGTGAAGGCGAAGGAGCGCTGAGGCCGGCGCTCACCCCGACCGGGGCGGGTCGGACGGCGCCGACCCGGCGAAGATGGCCTCCATCTCCGGCGTGTAGACGCCCGGCTCGCGGAAGAGGGCCAGCGGCGGGAGATCGATGCGAGAGACCGGGGCGCGGCGCAGGTCGAGGAGCAAACGGTTGGGCGGCTGGCCGGCGAAGGGATGCACCAGGCGGCGGCGGGCGGGCGCCAGTCCGGCGGCGGCCGCGGCGGCGGCGACATCCTTCTCGCGCCGCTGCGGAACGATCAGGCAGAGGGCACCGTTCGGGGCGAGAATGGCGGAGGAGAGGCGCACCAGTTCAACCGGTCCCAGGGTCACTTCGAACTTGGCCTGGCGCACCTGCGGGTCTGCGCTGAGGCGGCCGCGATGGGGCTCCAGAAAGGGCGGGTTCGAAAATACAAGCTCCGTCCCCAAATAATCGGTGCGACGCTCCCGAAAATCTCCCCCAACCACCCGCAATTTATCCTGGAGCCCGTTCTCCCGGGCGTTGCGCTCCGCCAGGGCGGCCAGGCCGGGCTGGATCTCCAGGGCGGTGACTTTTCCGAAGCGGCCCAGGCTCAATGCCAGCAGCGAGACCACCCCGCTGCCGCAGCCCACCTCCAGGACGGGACCGGAGCAGCGAGGCAGGAAATGGGCCAGCAAGGGCGCGTCAACGGAGAAGCGATACCCCTTCCGTTCCTGGAAAATGACCACCCGGCCATGGAAGAAGGTGTCTCGGGTATGGTCCGCGCCGGCGGCCGGAGTCATCACTCCGCCGTCTTGCGCAGGTGTTCCCATAGCAGCTGCAGCGCCAGGTAGGCGGCGCGCAGCTTGTTCGTCTGGCGGTCGCCGCCGAACACGCGATAGCACCCCGTCTCCGACGCCGCCGAGCTCAGGTGGGCATGGACCAGGCCGACCGGCTTGCGCGGCGCGGCCCCGCCGGGGCCGGCGATGCCGGTCAGGGCGACCCCGATGGCGGCGCCGCTGGCCTCGCGCACGCCGCGGGCCATTTCGGCGGCCGTCTGGGCCGACACCGCGCCGTGCGCCTCCAGGGTGGCCGGAGTCACCCCCAGGAGCTTTTGCTTCAGCCCGTTGTCATAGGCGATCACCCCGCCGAGGAAGGCCTGAGAAGCACCCGGCACGGAGGTCAGGCGGTCTCCCAGCAGCCCGCCGCTGCAGCTTTCGGCGACCGCCAGGGTGAGGCCGCGACGGCGCAACTCCCCCACCACGAACTCCTCCAGGGTGATTTCCTCCTCGGCGTAGACGTGCTCTCCCAGTCGTGCGCGCAGCTCCGTGACCAGCTCGTCCACCGTCGCCTGCACCTCGGCGGCGTCCAGGCGGGCGCGCCCCAGCAGGTGCAGCTCGATGCGCCCGGGAGAGGCCAGTATGGTGGTCTGCACCCGATCGGAACGGTGGTAGAGGTCCGCGATGCGGCTGTCGGTCTCCGACTCCGTGATGCCGGCCAGCATCAGCGAGCGGGTCACCACGCGGTGGCTGCAGAGCGCCGCCAGCTTCCGCTCCAGAACGTCGTCGAACATCGGCTTCAGCTCGAACGGCACACCGGGCAGCAGCAGCAGCTTGCAGCCCTCGAGCTCCACGTACTGCCCCGGCGCCGTGCCGACCGGGTTGGGAACCACCTCGGCGCCGGCGATGACGAAGGCCTGGCGGGCGTTGGTGTCGGGCATGGCGATGCCGCGCTTCCGGAACAGCTCGCGGATCGGCAGCAGCAGCTCCTCCTGGAAGACCAGCTCGCGCTTGGCGGCGGACGCCGCCGCCTCGCGGGTGACGTCATCCTCCGTCGGCCCCAGTCCGCCCGAGACGACCACCAGCTGGGCGCGGCCGAACGCCTTGCGCAGGATCCACTGGAGGTAGTCGCGGTTGTCGCCGACCACCACCTTCATGTCGGTCAGGATGCCCTTCTCGCGCAACCTGCGGGCGACGTAGAGCGAATTGGTATCCAGGCGGTCCAAGTCCAGCATCTCGCTGCCCACGGCGATGAAGATGGCTCTCATATCAGTTCACCCCGGTCCATGATACACGAAAACGGCCGGCGCGTGTACCCGATTGGCCGGGCCAGCCGGCGCGAGGCTTCAGTCGCGGCGGCTCTGACCGGCCAGGGTACAGGGGGGCGGCGGCCCGGCCGGCGCGCGAACCCGGGACGCCGGGACGACTGGCACGGGGCCTCAATCGTGGCAGCCGGAACCGGCGTGGGTGAGCGTTTGCGGCGGCCCGGCCGGCGCGTGTACCCGATTGGCCGGGCCAGCGCGTGCTTTCGG
>CAYZNT010000016.1:0-17422 GCA_964479735.1 uncultured Clostridia bacterium | reverse complement strand
GCGGCGGCCCGGCCGGCGCGTGTACCCGATTGGCCGGGCCAGCGCGTGCTTTCGGAGCCGTCAGCCCGCGGTATGGCCGTTGCGGCGGGCGAAGATGCGCTTCACCCTGGCGGAGATCAGGTGGGCCACCAGGCGCATGCCGCGCCAGACGTGCTTGCCCGACCAGAGCATGAGCAGCCCCAGCCCGGCCAGGAGAAGCGAGCCGATCAACCCGATGACCCCCGCCAGCTGGGAGTCGATACGAAGGAACCACGGCTCGATGAGCGGCTGGCCGACCAGCTCGCAGACGTGCTGGTAGAAGTCGGGGGAGGCGATGAAGATGAAAAAGACCAGCGCCGACACGAAGCCGCCCACGACCATCGAGACGGCGGCGGCGAAGTAGCCGATCAGCAGGCCCACCAGGGCGGCCAGCAGCCCGGCCAGGATTCCCACCGCGCCGAGGCCGAGCGGCATGCCGAAGAGGGCGATCAGGATGCCGGCCAGGATGTAGAGCGGGGCCCTGCGCTCCCGGGCGACGCGGACCATGGCCCCGGGAATGCGGCTGGAGACGACCTTGGCCGGCTCACCGAGCCGGCGCAGCACCGCCAGAATTCGCCCGATCTCGTCGTCGCCCGGCTCGTGGCTGTAGGATTCGAAGATATGGGAACGGATCTCGTCGGCCAGTTCCCGGCGATCGGGTTCGGGCATGCCCCTCAGGCTCGTTTCGAGGCGCTCCAGGTAATCGGTTACGATTTTCTCGACGGACGGCGGAAACAGGTTAGTCATGCTCTTTTCTCCCCACGATGATCTTTTTCGCTTCCGGGGCGGCGGCGGGCCGGCTGGCGGATGCGACCAGCTGCACGAGCCGGCCGAACTCACCGCTCAACGCATCGCACGTCTGACGGCCGGGATCGGTCAGGGCGTAGTACTTTCGCGGCGGCCCCTGGCTCGACTCGGCCCACTCCGATCGCACCAGCCCCTCCTTGGCCAGCCGCCCGAGGATGGGGTAGATGGTCCCCTCCTTCATCTCGGCGGCGCCGGCGGCGGTCAGCAGGCGAACCAGCGAGTAGCCGTAATGGCTCGCATGGCGCAGCGCCGAGAGGATGGCGAGTTCGACGATCCCCTTGCGCAACTGGGTGACCTTGTTCTCGATGTCTTCGCCCTGGTACTTTGTCATACCATATATACGGCTCGGCATAATACTTGGTTCCGCGAAAAATTTCTATGCTCGAAACGGGCACCTGTTGTATAATCGGATGCAGGTGTGGCCGAAGGAGGATGGGATGAAAAGAGCCCTGTTTGCCGTATTGCTGTTTGCCCTGGCCATCTCGCTGTCGGCCGGTTTCCACCGAAGCGTCAGTGGCGGCGTGCAGATCTGGTTTCCCGACGACTGGACGGTGAGCGACGACGAGGGGTCGTTGACGGCCGAGTCGCCCGACGGGGCGGTCTACTGCGCCCTGGAAGTGCTGGAGGAGGAGACCGACCTCGACTCCGCCCTGGAGATCTACACCGAGGTGGTGAGCGACTACTTCGACGGCTTCAGTCCCGAGGCCGAGCCGAAGAAGGGGGCCCTCAACGGCCTGGACGCGTATATCGTGCAGGGCAAGGCCACCCGCGACGGCCAGCAATGGGACGTCGACGTGGCCATCGTCTCGTCCCAGACGGCCATCGTCATGTTCGTCGGCGGCAACGAGGCGGCCGTCTCGCGCCAGTACGAGACCGCTTTCCAGAAGATCCTCGCCAACCTGAAGAAACTCTGAACCCCCGGCCGGTTGCCCGGCGTCAGAAGTCGATCTCGGCGATGCGGTGGGAGTGGCAGTTGATGTTCACGGCCACCGGGAACGAGGCGATGTGGCAGGGGTGGGCGAGAACGTGCACCGCCAGCACCGTGGTGCGGCCGCCCAGCCCCATCGGCCCGATGCCCAGCTTGTTGAGGCGCTCCAGCAGCCGCTTCTCCATCTCGGCGTAGACCGGCTCGGGGGCGGGAGCGCCGACCGGCTGGCGCAGCAGGGCCTTCTTGGCCAGCAGGGCCGAGGTGTCGAAGTTGCCGCCGATGCCGACGCCGACCACGATCGGCGGGCAGGGGTTGGGCCCGGCCTTGGAGACGGTGTCGGCCACGAACTCCTCGATGCCCTTGACCCCCGCCGAGGGGGCCATCATCTTCAGGGCGCTCATGTTCTCCGAGCCGCCGCCCTTGGCCATGAACGTGATGCGGAAGGCGTCGCCGGGAACCACTTCCCAGTGGATGAACACCGGGGCGTTGTCGTTGGTGTTGGCGCGGCTGATGGGGTCGCAGACCGACTTGCGCAGGTAGCCTTCCTTGTAGCCCTCGATGGCGCCGGCGGTGATGGCCTCGCGCAGCGAGCCGAAGCCGTCGGCCTGCAGGGTCACCTGCTCGCCCAGCTCGACGAAGAAGACCGCCAGCCCGGTGTCCTGACAGAGGGCCAGCAACTCGTCGCGGGCGATGTCCGAGTTCTTCAGGATCTGGCTCAGGATCTCCTGCCCGGCCGGCGCCGGCTCGTTCTTGCGGAACTCCTGCAGCAGCTTCTTCAGGTGCGGGTCGATGAGGAAATTCGCGTCCTGGACCGCCTTGCGGACCTTCTCCTTGACGTCAGACAGTTTGATCGTTTTCATGGTCTGCCCCATCTCCTCGGTTGCGAGGCCACACTGTAGCGCGTTTCCCGGCTTCAGTCAAGGGCCGGCTGCGCGCCCCTCAATCCGCCCAGCGGGGCAGCGACGCCTCCAGATTGCGCCGCGCCTGGGCCTCGTACCGTTCCCGGAAATCGGGGGTGTGGTAGATGGCGGGGCGCTGCAGGATCCCCTGCAGGAAGCGGAACCGGCCCCGCGAAAAATCCTGCTCCGTCAGGGCGCCGTACTCGTCGCGCACCGCCTGCTCGTACTCCAGGTACTCCCAGGGCGGCTGGCCGAACACCGCCAGGTCGATGTCGGCGATCAGGCGCTCGTCCGCGCTCTCCGGCGGCTGGGTGTGGCGGGTGGCCAACACCAGGCCGCGCACGCACCGCAGCCGGGCCGCGTCCATCCCGGCCCCGGCCAACGTCTCTTCCGCCATGGCCGCGCTTCGGCTTTCGTTGTCGGGCTTGCCCGGGACGTAGACGGCGTCGTGGAACCAGATGGCGGCCTCGATGGCGTCGGCGTCCTGCGCCTGGGAGCGGGCGGCGTCGAGCTCGCGCAGGCAGCCGGCGACGTGGCCCAGGGTGTGGTAGTAGCGCTCGGGCACGATGTGGCGCTCCAGCAGGAAACGGTAGACGGCTCGGGCGTCGCCGCCGAGGCCGAGGCGCCGCCACAGCGATTCCAGCCGCGCCAGCAGCCCCAGGTGCCGCTCCAGCAGCCGGTCGTAGACCGCCCCGGGGACATACGGAGCGACGGCGTCCTCCCAGCCCTCCGGGCCGATCAACCCCTTGACCATGCTGGAGCTCAGCTCGGAGATGTCGCGCGGGGGGATCAGGAACACGGTCAGCACGCCGGGGCCAAGGTCCTCGTTGGTCTGGCGCATGGAGCGCTCGAACTCGTAGTCCCCGGAATTTCGTATGCCGCGCACGATGCAGTCGGCCTGCACGCTGGCGGCGAAGCGCACCAGGAACATGTTGGCGAACGAGGCGATGCGCACGTTGGCGAAGCGCCGGGTGGAGCGCCGCAGCATCTCCAGCCGCTCCTCCAGGGTGAAGGCGGTCTTCTTCTCCGGGTTGACCCCCACCGCCACCACCAGCTCGTGGAAGATCTCCGCCCCCTGCTCGATCATCCAGACGTGCCCGCGGGTCGGCGGATCGAAACTCCCGGCATAGACCGCCCGCTTGGGCGATTTCCCCTGTTTCACCCCGTCACCTCCAGCTCGGCGGGAATAGTATATCACCCCTTCGCAAAAATGACCTCATCAAGAACACCGGGGTGGGTGTTGCATGTGGTATCCGAGCCTCACCCCCCGCCCCCTCTCCTGGAGGAGAGGGGGAGATTCCCTCGTTCTTCCGAACTTCTCCTCCCCTTCCCCTGGAGGGGGAAGGGGGGGGAATGGAGCCCGCCCTATTTCACCGCGTCGACGGCCTTCTGCACCGCGTCCTCGAGGAGCTTGAGGTCGGGCTTGGGGATGAAGTTCTGCTTCATCAGCACGGCCATGGCCTCGCGGGCCGCCTGGATGTCGGTCAGGGTCTGCTGGAAGACCTCGTCCCAGGTCTTGGTGATGCGCGCCACGCCGTCCTTGATGGCCTGCATCGCCACGTCGGCCGCTTCCTGGGCGAAGACCTCGGTCTCGTCCATGGTGGGCATGATGTAGTCGGGGCCGATGCCCTTCTTCTGGGCGAAATTGGCCATGGAATACGCGGCGGCAATGGCCATCTCGTCGGTGATTTTCCGCGCCCGCACCACCAGCGCCCCCTTGAGGATGCCGGGGAAGCCGAGGGAGTTGTTGACCTGGTTGGGGAAATCGCCGCGGCCGGTGGCCACGATGAAGGCGCCCGCCTCCTTGGCCGCGTAGGGGTAGATCTCGGGCACGGGATTGGCGCAGGCGAAGACGATCGCCTTGGGGGCCATCCGGCTGATCCAGGCCGGCTTGATGGTGTCGGGGCCCGGCTTGCTCAGGGCGATGAGCACGTCGGCCCCGGTGAGCGCCCGCTCGATATCGTTGATGCGGTCGGGGTTGGTCTTCTGGCACAGCTCCCACTTGCGGTAGAAGGCGGGGTCGGCCTGGATGTCATCGCGGCCGCTGTGCAGCGTGCCCTGGGTGTCGAACATGATCATCTTGGCCGGATCGCCGCCGGCCTGGATGATCAGGCGGGCGATGGTGGTGTTGGAGGCGCCGGCGCCGTTGTAGACGATGCGGACATCCTTCAGTTCCTTGCCCGCCACGCGCAGGGCGTTGATCAGCCCGGCCAGGGTGACCGAGCCCGTCCCCTGGGCATCATCGTGCCAGACCGGGATGTTGCACTCCTCGCGCAGGGTGTCGAGCACCTTGTAGCAGTTGGGCTGCGATATGTCCTCGAGATTGACCGCGCCGAAGCTGGGCTCGGCCATCTTGACGAAGTCGATGATCTTGTCCGGGTCGTGCTTGCCCTGCCGGTTGTAGGAGTTGACGCACAGCGCCACGCCGTCGACGCCGCCCAGGTACTTCATCAGGAAGGCCTTGCCTTCCATGACCCCCAGGCCGCCGGAGGGAGTGCAGTCGCCGTCCCCCAGCACGCGGGTGGAGTCGGACACCACGGCCACCAGGTTGCCGCGGTTGGTCAGCTCGAACGAGGCGTCGTGGTTGTCGCGGATGGTGGTCGACACCTTGGAGACGCCCGGCGTGTACCAGACGTTGAACCAGTTGAAGCCGTAGATGCCGGCCTTGGGCATGGTCATGATCTTGCCGCCGTAGAACTTGTGGCTGGTGTAGGCCAGTTCCTTCAGGAATACGGTCTTGGCCTTGGCCCGTTGCTCCTCGGTGAATTCCTTCGGGAACAGGTCGTTCAGGTTGGCCAGTTTCAGGTCGAATTTCTTCGCTGCCATGTGCCCCTCCTCGGTGGGTGCGGCGTTTCGCCCGATTTCGTTTACACGCTAACACCAAATTGGAGACGCTGTCAAGGGGCGGGGGGAGGCGCGGGCACGAGCAGGGTGACGAAGCGGTTGCGCTGCAGCTGCACGAAGAAGGTGGCCGTGCGCCGCTCGGCCGGCTCCACGGCGGCGCCGAAACGGGCGCGCAGGGAGGCGGCGATGGCGGCCACGCTCTGCTCCCCGTCGCAGGCCAGCCAGGCGGCGGAACCGACCTCGTCGAGGCGGATGTGAAAATCGTCGCTGCGCCCCAGCGCCGCCACCAGCTTCTTGAGCAGGCGATGGCGCACCCGTTCCTGGATCAGCTGCACCCGCCCCCCCTCGTCGGCCTGCCAGCGGGAGGCGTGCACCGGCACGGCGGCCAGCAGCTGTTCGTCGCTCGTTTTCATTCGCGGGGACGCGGCCCGGTTCCGCCCGGAGAATCCGAACGGGGCCGGGCGCGGATTACATGACCGCCGGGGCGGCCGGTTCGTTCGGGTCGCCGGCGTTGCCCAGCGGCACCTTGACCAGCAGGTAGCCCAGGGCCACGAAGACGCCCACGCTGAAGAGGAAGTTGGGCTGCGTCACGCCGAGGAGCCTCTCGCCCAGGTTGGGCACCACGCCGTCGTTGAAAAAGGCGATGGCCGCGAAGACCAGGCCGACCAGCGCCTCGCCGGCGATCAGGCCGGAGGCCAGCAGCACGCCCCGGTTGTCGATGCGCGACTTCTGGTTTTCGTTGAACTTGCGCCGGGCGATGACCGTGTCGATGACCCAGCGGATGACGCCGCCGACGAAGATGGCCGCCACCGTGTCGAACGACAGGTACATGCCGACGCAGACCAGCATCGGGCTCTTCACCTGCACCAGGATGAAGCCGACCGCCATCAGCATGCCGACCACGATCAGCGGCCAGACCATCTCGCCGCCGACGATGCCCCGGGAGAGGTTGGCCATCAGCCCGGCCTGCGGCGCACCGAGAACGTCGCCGCCGAAGCCGCCGGTGTAGCCCTTGACCGCGGCCATCTTGAGGTCGCCGCCGTTGAGGATGACCAGCGGGAACCAGAGCAGCAGCGCCGACACCACCACGCCGACCAGGTCGCCGGCCTGCATGCGCCACGGCGTGCCGCCCAGGATGTGGCCCACCTTGAGGTCCTGCAGCATCTCGCCGGCCACGGCCACGGCCACGCACATGACTCCGGCCACCGCCAGCACGGTGGAGACGCCCGGCGTGCCTTTCACCCCCAGCACCACCATCAGGATGGCGGCCACCACCAGGGTGGAGATGGTCAGCCCCGAGATGGGGTTGTTGGAGGAGCCGATCAGCCCGACCAGGTAGCCGGAGACGGCGGCAAAGAAGAAGCCCGCCAGCAGCATCACCAGGGCGGCCAGCAGCGCCGGCAGGATGGCGTCGGGGGAGAAGCCCATGAACCACCAGTAGACGACGAACGTCACCGCGGCCAGGCCGAGCAGCGTGGTGAAGACCACCTTGATGTTGATGTCCCGGTCGGTGCGCAGCGTCGTCTCCTGGGCCGAGGCGGCCTTCCGGACGTCGGAGATGGATCGCTTGATGCCGCCGGCCAGGCTCTTGCGCATCCGGAAGAGGGTGAAGGCCGCGCTCATCAGCATGCCGCCGATGGCCACCGGCTTGACGATGCGCTGGAAGATGACTCCGGTGACGCCCGCCCAGGAAATGGCGCCGCTGTCGACCACGGAGGCGAACTGGGGCGCCAGCAGCAGCATCAGCAGCGGCACGAACAGGCCCCAGGCCAGCACGCCGCCGGCGAAGTTGAGCGCCGCCAGGCGCGGACCGATGATGTAGCCGACACCGAGAAAGGCCGGTGACAGGGCCGGCGTCTTCCACATGAAGCCGCCGCCGGTGGCCACGCCGCCGAACGACTCCGCCGAGCCGCCGATGGCCGTGCCGGGAACGACTTTCTTGAGGAAGGCGCTGAAACGCTCCCACTTCTCGGCCAGGAAGCCGAAGCCCTTGAGCAGCTGGATCAGGCCGCCGACGCCCATGGCGTAGAAGAGGTACTTGGCGCCGGTCTGGCCGCCGCGGCCCGCCTTGTGGATCTCGGAGGCGGCCACCGACTCGGGGAAGGGGAGTTCGGGATCGTCGACCATCACCCGGCGCAGCAGGGTGACGAACATGATGCCGAGCACGCCGCCGACCAGCATGATGACCGAGGAGCGCAGCCAGCCCTCGAAGGAGCCGAAGAACTCGGGCTTCCAGACGCCGGCGATGAGAAAGGCCGGCAGGGTGAAGATGGCCCCCGCGGCCACCGACTCGCCGATCGAGCCGACGGTTCGGGTGAAGTTCTCCTCGATGATGTTGTGGTCCCGGAACAGGCGCAGGGCGGCCATGCCCAGCACCGCGGCGGGGTAGGTGGCGGCGATGGTCATGCCGGCCTTCAGGCCGAGATAGGCGTTGGCCGCGCCGAGCAGAACGGCCAGGAAGAGGCCGATCAGCAGTCCGCGCAGGGTGAATTCCTTCAGGTTGGTCTCCGCGGGAACGAACGACTTGAAGCCTTGGCTCATGAGTGTCTCCTCGCGTGGCGTTGGGTGCAGGGGCCATTATACCGGCCCCCCGCCGGGGTGTCAAACGGCGGCTGCGGTCGCGGATTGAAATCCTCCCGGGATTTTCCTATAATGGGGAGGCCATGGCCATAGACGAGGGGCTGCAGGTCGATTTCTCCAGCGACGAGTACGAGGCGTACGTCTCCCTCCCCGCCCGCCCCGCGCCGCTGCCGCTGAACCCCACCAAGCTGCGCTTCGTCCTCAAGTCCCAGGGCATCGTCTACGGACTGCTGGAGGAGGCCCTGGCCCGGACCATCGAGAGCTACAATGCCGGCCGGCCGCTCGATCGCCTCCGGGTGGCCGAGGGAGTGCGCCCCCAGGCCGGGACCCGCCCGGACATCGAGATGAAATTCGAGTTCTCCAGCAAGCCCAAGGAGGACCCCTCCGGGCACATCAACTACCGCGAGATGTCGCGGGTCGTCGCCTGCCGCGCCGGCGACGTGCTGGCGGTGAAGAAAAAGATGCGCCCGCCGGTCAACGGCATCACCGTCACCGGCAAGCCGGTCACCTTCCCGGTCATCGAGGACATCCCGCTCATTCCCGGCGCCAACATCCTTCGCGAGGAGGGCGAGACCGAGATCGTCTTCCGCGCCAAGATCGACGGCGCGGTCAAGTTCGACAAGCACATCCTGTCGGTGCAGCCCGTGCTCGACATCGAGAGCGACGTCGACTTCTCGGTCGGCAACATCCATTTCGACGGGGACGTCAAGATCGGCCGCGACGTGCTGGCCGACTTCAGCGTCGAGGCCACCGGCAAGGTGAGCATCTGGGGGTCGGCCATCGCCTGCCGCATCCGCGCCGGGGACGAGATCGACATCCGCGGCGGCATCATCGGCAAGAGCCGGGCCGAGATCCGGTCCCAGCGCAGCATCGCCGTCGCCTTCGCCGAGAATGCCCGCCTGTTCGCCCAGAACGACATCGCGGTGCGCAATGGCATCATGGGCTCCGAGGCCCATTGCCACGACTACTTCGCCACCGAGGCCAAGTCGTCGCGCATCGTCGAGAGCACCATCATCGCCGGCCGCGGCATCAGCACCTTCGTCGCCGGCTCCCCCTACAGCGTCAACACCAAGCTGATCACCGGCATCCACACCGACAAGGAAGGAGAGTACCTGAAGGTCAAGGCGACCCTCGAGGCCAAGATCCAGGAGGCGCGCCAGATCGAGCGCCGCTACGGTCGGGCCATGCTGGAAAACCGCTCCATCCCGCGCGGCATCGCCGACCGCGCCTCCAAGGACCTGGAAACGTGGGACCGGCTGAAGGAGGAGATCCGCGAGGTCAACAGCGCCCTCCGGCTGCTGGAAGACCTGATGTACGACTACTCGGCCAAGATCGTCATCAAGGAGATGGTCTACCCCAAGGTGCTGCTGAAGATCGGCAAGTTCGAGGCCCTGACCTCCCGGGAGCAGCGCAACGTCACGGTCCGGTTCTCGCCCGACGAGAACCGCCTGGTTTTCTGACCCCGCCGCCGTCAGCCGTTGAGCGTCTCCTTCAACTGCTTCTCGACGCGGTTCTCCAGCAGGCGGTCGGCGGAAAAGTCGGCGATGTTCATGTAATAGGCGGCCGACTCGAAGATGGCGGCCTCGGGAACCAGGCCGATCATCTCCACCGCCAGCAGGCTCAGGCCGTAGCGCCGGGCCTCCATGCGGAGGGCCTCGATCACCTTGTACATCGGCGTCACCCGGTAGTTGGTGATGGAGACGGTGAGCTGGATGTTTCGGCTTTCGAAATCGACCCCGGCGTAGGCCTTGACGTGGTTGAGGCCGCTGTGGGCCTCGTGCACGGCCAGCGCCAGCGCCTCGGCCACCGTCTCGTCGCCGCTGTTGAGCATGACCTTGAAGGAGACCTGGGGGTAGCGCGCCCCGATGGCCGTGGCGCCGAACTCGGGGCGGAAGGTGCCGGGACCGAAGTCGGGCTTCCACAACGGGTCCTTCAGCTTCTCCGCCAGCCCCTCGTACTCGCCCTCGCGGATGTCCTCGATGTTGCGGCGCTGCGGGGTGCGCGCCGCCTCGCCGTAGAGGTAGACCGGGACGGCGAACTCGGCGGCCACCTGGGCGGCGAATTCGGCGGCCCACTCCACCGCCTCGGCGATGGTGGCCCCGCGCAGCGGCACGAAGGGGACGACGTCGACGGCGCCGATGCGCGGATACTCGCCCTGATGGCGGCGCATGTCGATGCGCTGCAGCGCCTCGCGGTAGAGCGTCTTGCCCCCCGCGAACATGGCGTCGCGGGGACCGGCCAGCGAAAGCACGGTGCGGTTGCGGTCGATGTCGCGCGACACGTCGAGGATGACCAGCTCCCGAACCTCGTTCAGGCGGGCCACCAGCCCGTCGATGACCTGGGGGTCGCGGCCCTCGCAGACATTGGGAACCATCGAGATGATCTTGTTCATGGCGTCTCCTTCGCGGGCCCCGGCTCAGAGGGTGGAAATGGCCGAGCGGGCGATCTCCAGCAGCGGGCTGCCCTCGGCCACGTTGTCGCCCTTCTTGACGTACACCTTGCTCACCGTGCCGTCGCAGGGGGCCTGGATCTGGTTCTCCATCTTCATCGCTTCCATGACCGCCACGTTCTGGCCCGCGCGCACCGAGTCGCCGACCTGGACGCCGATGGCGGTGAGCAGCCCCGGCAGCGGCGCCTTGACGGCCGTGACCGCCTCGCCCGGCGGAACGGCGGGTCCGGTCCTCGGGGGGGCGCCCGGGGCCCGCGTCGCGGCGGCCGGAGCCGGCCCTCCCGGCGAAACCGGGGCGGCCTCGGCGCGCTTCAGCTCCAGGGAGGCCAGGCGGCTGGTGCCGAACTGCTTCAGTCCGACGCAGAACTCCTGGCCGTCGACGCGCACCGTGGCCTGCTCCCCGCTCAGCTCGAGCAGCTCGGCCCGGTACTCGCGGCCGTTGATGGCAAAGATGTATTCGCTCATGGCTTCGTTCCTCTCTCGTAACGGGCGACGAGCTGCCGCCCCGTCTCGCTCCAGCCGTGGCCGGCGGATGCCGTCTGCGGGAAGGTCCAGGCCGAACCGGCGACCAGGTTGAGCTTCAACTCGGTCTCCAGCAGGGCGGCAATGACCGCGATGATCTCGGGGGCGACCGGCCGCGGGCGCTCGTTGCGCCGGGGAACCGCCGCTTTCGGTTGAGTGGTCATGGTCGCGCTCCGGTCACAGCGGGATGTTGCTGTGCTTCTTGGGCGGGTTGGCGTCGCGCTTCGAGGCCAGCATCTCCAGGGCCTTGCACAGCCGCAGCCGGGTGGCGGCGGGCTCGATGACGTCGTCGATGTACCCTTTGCGCGCCGCCGCGTAGGGGTTGGCAAAAAGCTCGCGGTACCGCTCCTTGAGCTCCTCGCGGCGCGCCCCGGGGTCGGCGGCATTCTTCAGCTCGTCGCTGTAGATGATCTCCACCGCGCCGTCCGGGCCCATCACCGCGATCTCGGCCGTCGGCCAGGCCAGGTTGACGTCGCCGCGGATGTGCTTGGAGCTCATCACGCAGTAGGCGCCGCCGTAGGCCTTGCGCAGGATGACCGTGATCTTGGGCACGGTGGCCTCGGCGAAGGCGAACAGCAGCTTGGCCCCGTTGCGGATGATGCCGTTGTATTCCTGGGCGGTGCCGGGCATGAATCCGGGAACGTCCTCGAAGACCAGCAGCGGGATGTTGAAGCAGTCGCAGAAGCGCACGAAGCGCGCCCCCTTGATCGAGGCGTTGTTGTCCAGCACGCCGGCCATGACGTTGGGCTGGTTGGCCACGATGCCGACGGCGCGGCCGTTGAGGCGGGCGAAACCGACCACCAGGTTGGCGGCGAAGCGCGGCTGGATCTCGAAGAAGTCGCCGCCGTCGACCACCGCCCGCAGCACCTCCTTCACGTCGTAGGGCCGGTTGGGGTTGTCGGGCACCAGGGCGTTGAGGCGCGGCTCGTGGCGGTCCGGCGGGTCTTCGGCGGCCAGCGGCGGCGCGGCGGAGGCGTTGTTCTGGGGCAGGAAGGAGAGCAGCTTCTTGACGCCGACAAACACACTCTCCTCGTCGGCATAGGTGAGGTGGGCCACGCCGCTCCGGGCGGCATGGACTTCCGGGCCGCCCAGCTGGTCGGCGGTGACCTCCTCCTGGGTGACCTGCTTGACCACCTTGGGGCCGGTCAGGAACATGTAGGAGGTCTTCTCGACCATCAGCACGAAATCGGTGATGGCCGGGGAGTAGACGGCGCCTCCCGCGCAGGGGCCAAGCACCAGGGAGATCTGGGGCACCACCCCGGAGTAGAGGACGTTGCGCAGGAAGATGTCGGCGTAGCCGGCCAGCGAGTCGACGCCCTCCTGGATGCGGGCGCCGCCCGAGTCGTTGATGCCCACCACCGGCGCTCCCACCTTGGCCGCGGCCTCCATCACCTTGACGATCTTCTCGGCGTACGCCTTGGACAGCGAGCCGCCGAAGATGGTGAAGTCCTGGGAGAAGACGAACACCAGCCGGCCGTTGACGGTGCCGTAGCCGGTCACCACGCCGTCGGTCAGCGGCCGGTTCTTGTCCATGTCGAAGTCGGCGCAGCGGTGGGTCACGAACAGGTCGAACTCCTCGAACGAGCCGGGGTCGAGCAGTTTGTCGATCCGCTCGCGGGCGGTCAGCTTGCCGCGCTCGTGCTGCTGCTGCTGCCGCTTCTCGCCGCCGCCGAGCCGACCCTTCTCCTTGCGGTTGACCAGGTCGAGCAGTTTCTTCTCCAGCGCCATGTGTCCTCCGGAAATTTAATTTACATTTTAACACGTCGGACGGGGTCCGTCAATGGAGCGCCGGCCCCGTTGACATCGAGGCGCCTCCGGGATATAATTTGAATTCGAACTATTTTTCCCGGGACCTGCGAGGTAAACCGACATGCACACCCCACCCTGGATCTGGATCGCCTTCAACGCCTTCGTGCTGGCCATGCTGATGCTCGACCTGGGCATCATGCAGCGCCGGGCCCACGCCATCCGCATCCGCGAAGCGCTGCTGATGGCCGGCTTTTGGATCTCCCTGGCCATCGCCTTCAACGTGGTCGTCTATTTCTGGCTCGGGCCCAAGGCCGCGGCCGAGTTCCTGACCGGCTACCTGATCGAGGAGTCGCTGAGCGTGGACAACCTGTTCGTTTTCCTGCTCATCTTCGGCTACTTCCGCGTGCCCAAGGAGTTCCAGCACAAGGTGCTCTTCTGGGGCATCGTCGGCGCCATCGTCATGCGCATGACCTTCATCCTGGCCGGCATCGCCCTGGTCAACCGCTTTCGCTGGATGTTCCTGGTGCTGGGCGCCATCCTGATCATCTCCGGCGTGAAGATGTTCTTCAAGAAGGACGAGGAGGTGCACCCCGAGAAGAACCCGGTGCTGCGCCTGGCGCGGGCGCTGCTGCCGATCACCCGGGACTACGACGAGCAGGGCCGCTTCACCCTGCACGTGGACGGCAAGCGCATGTTCACGCCGCTGCTGGTGGTGCTGCTGGTGGTGGAGACCACCGACATCGTCTTCGCCATGGACTCCATCCCGGCCATCCTCGGCATCACCCAGCACGCCTTCATCGTATACTCCTCCAACATCTTCGCCATCCTCGGCCTGCGCGCCATCTTCTTCGCCCTGGCCGGGGTGATGCAGCTCTTCCACTACCTGCACTACGGCCTGTCGGCCATCCTGGTGTTCGTGGGCGTCAAGATGCTCCTCCACGAGATCGTCCACGTCTCGGTGCCCATCGGCTGGGCACTGGGCACGGTGGCCTTCATCCTGGTGGCCTCGGTCGTCGGCTCCCTGCTGCTGCCGAAGAAGGAAGCGGTGGCCGGCGCGCCATCCGCCGGAGGTGAATGATGGACGGCATGTTCGCCGGCCTGCTGGGCATCACCTGGAAGCAGGGGGTGATGATCGGGGTGGGCGCCATCCTCATCTACCTGGCCATCAAGAAGGAGTACGAGCCGACCCTGCTGCTGCCGATGGGCTTCGGCGCCATCCTGGTCAACATCCCCTTCACCTCGGTGCTCGACCAGCCCGGGGCCGAAGGCGTGCTGTCGATCTTCTTCCGCGCCGGCATCCTGACCGAGATCTTCCCGCTGCTGATCTTCATCGCCATCGGGGCGATGATCGACTTCAGCCCCCTGTTCCGCAAGCCGATCCTGCTGCTGTTCGGGGCCGCCGCCCAGTTCGGCATCTTTTTCACCATGCTGCTGGCCACCCTGTTCGGCTTCGACATCAAGGAGGCGGCCTCCATCGGCATCATCGGCTCGGCCGATGGCCCCACCTCGATCTATGTCGCCTCGCGCTTCGCCCGCAACCTGCTGGGCCCCATCTCGGTGGCCGCCTACTCCTACATGTCGCTGGTGCCCATCATCCAGCCGCCGGTGGTGCGGCTGCTGACCACCCGCGCGGAGCGGCTCATCCGCATGGAGAGCAAGGCGCGGCCGGTATCGCGCACCGTGCTGATCCTCTTCCCGATCGTGGTCACCGTGCTGGCCGGCTTCATCGCCCCCATCTCCACGGCCCTGATCGGCTTCCTGATGTTCGGCAACCTGGTCCGCGAGTGCGGCGTGCTGAAGAAACTGTCCCTGGCCGCGCAGAACGAGCTGGCCTCGCTGGTCACCCTGCTGCTGGGCATCACCATCGCCGCCACCATGACCGCCGAGCAGTTCCTGCGCCCCGCCACCCTGCTGATCATCGGCATGGGGCTGCTGGCCTTCGTCTTCGACACCGCCGGCGGCGTGCTGTTCGCCAAGTTCTTCAACCTCTTCCTGAAGCAGAAGATCAACCCGATGGTGGGTGCCTGCGGCATCTCCGCCTTTCCGATGTCGGCGCGCGTCATCCACACCATGGGGCTGAAGGAAGACCCCTTCAACTTCCTGCTGATGTACGCGGTCTCGGCCAACGTGGGCGGCCAGATCGGCTCGGTGCTGGCCGGCGGCATGATCCTGGCCCTGGTCAAATAGGAGGCGGACGATGACCCCCGAAACCTGGACCAACGTCAAGGAGGCTTTGCGCGTGACCGCGGCGGGCATGGGCGGGCTCTTCGTCTTCATGGCCCTCTTCTACGGGCTGCTGGAACTGGTCCAGCGCCTCTTCCCGGGAAAGGATGAGGAGGGCGGGCCGTCGGTGTGACGGAAGGCGCGCAGATGCGCGTAGGGGCAGGTTTCGAACCCGCCCCTGCCCCGTTACGTCATGTCGATGCGAAATGGGCGGACACGCAGGTCCGCCCCTACTTCGACTCCGGTTTGGGCTCCTTCAGGTCGGCGTTGCGGCGGACGTCGAGGGAGAGGGGTTCGCCCCACTTCTTCTCCGCCAGGCGGCGGCGCAGGTCTTCCTGCGAGGCCACCGGTTTGCCCTCCACGGCCAGCACCAGGTCCCCGGGACGCAGCCCGTGGACCTCGGCCAGGCTGCCCTTGCTCACGGCCGTCACCCGGTAGCCCGCCCCCTCCTCCATCTTGCCGCTCAGTCCGATGACCGGGAAGCGCCCCTCCTCCTTCTCCGGCACGGCCAGCACCACGTCGGCGATGCCCCGGGAGAAGACCGCCGCCGGGACGGCGTTGGCGGCCAGCGCCTTGAGCATCGGGTTCTCCTCGCCTTCTTCCTTTTTTTCCGGGACGGCCACCGGCACGATGGTCAGCAGGCGCGCCCGCGGATCGGCCCGGCGGTAGCGCCAGGGGATGCCCAGGCCGTAGGCCACGTGGGCCGAGCCGGCCACGATCACCCCGCGGCGCTTGCCCATGCCGGGGCGACGCAGCGCCCGGCGCATGGACTCGACCATCACCGTGTCCCAGCAGCGCTGGGCGGCGTAGACGTTCTCGAACCAGGCCGGAGCCAGCAGGGAGAGCGGCGAGAAGATGGAACGGATGTAGTACTCGTGGTCGGGGTCGCGTCGATCCACTCCGGGGAAGAGCGCCGCCTGCCCGGGGGCCAGCGCCGCCAGCCCGCCGCCGGCCACCTTGTGCACCAGGTCGCGGGGAACGTTGAGCCCGACGCAGGGGACCCGGTGGAGGCGGGCGGCCTCCAGCACCGACTGGGTGTAGCCGAAATTCAGCGCCGACCTCCGGTACCAGGCGGTGCGGGTGACCAGCTCACCGGCGTCGATGTTGCCGCTTCGGTAGAGGTCGAGAGCCGGGTCGTCGGTCGGCTCGAAAAATTCGAAACCGATGAGCAGCCGGGGATCACGCGCCGCCAGCGCATCGAGAAAATCGCGCTGGAAGCGGTGGCAGGCGAGCGAGTCGTGGTGCTCGCCGATGACGATCAGGTCTGCCTGCAGCGCCTTGGCCACCACCGCCGCCAGGTCGGTTTCGCGGCCCGAGGCGGTGTCCAGCAGCCGGCCCGGTTCCAGCCGCGCCAGCTGCAGCCGCTGCGGCGAGAGGCCGATGGGCAGGCAGTCGGTGCGGTTGTCCTGGGCGAGGCCCGGCCAGAGCAGCAGCAACGTGGCGACGGCGAACAGAACCAGTCTCATGGCAATCTCCTGCATTTCCCATCTGCAGGGACAGGTTTCAAACCTGTCCCTGCCCCATGCACCATCCCGCGCCCAGATTGTACCCCAGTCCCCGCCCATTCACCATCCCGCGCCGATGGCCTGGCCATCCATTTTTCGGGCGGACACGCGGGTCCGCCCCTACCGGGCGCCGAAATAGCGCGCCGCCGGGTGGTGCACCACCAGGGCGGCGGTCGAGTGCTCGGGGATCAGCTGCCCGGCGACGGTCAGGCTCATGCCCAGCTCGCCCTCGGCCGGAAGCAGCGTGAACAGCTTGCGGTGCTCGCCGACGTCGGGCAGCCCCGGGTAGCCCCAGGCGAAGCGCAGGCCTCGGGTTTCCTCCAGGCCGAGCTCGCGGCGGATGCGGCGGTGCGTCCAGGCGGCCGCCGCCTCGGCCAGCTGCGACGCCAGACCGTGGAAGTAGTAGGCCTCCGTGTACTGGTTGTGCTCGTCCAGCGACTCGAACACCTTCGAGGCACTGCGGCCGACGGTGACCAGCTGCAGCGCCACCACGTCGCGCACCCCGGCCGCAGCCGGGGCGAACCAGTCGGCCAGGCACAGCCGCGCGCCGCCCGCCTGGCGCGGGCAGGCGAAGCGCAGCAGCTCTCGGCCCGGGGCGGCCGGGTCGAAGACGACGAGCTCGTCGCCGTCCGCCTGGACCGGCCAGTAGCCGTAGAGGGCCTGGGGGGCGAACCAGCGCTCGTGGGCAGCCTGGGCTGCCATGCGCCCCAGCCTCTCCTCGAACTCCGCGTGCAGGGCCTGCCACTCCGGGCCGGCCTTGCCGCCGCCGCCCCACGAGACCCGGTAAAGGGCGTTGCGGTCGATGCCGGCCAGCAGGTCGGCCAGCGGCAGGCTGGCGATCTTGCTGGGCCCCCAGAACGGCGGCCGCGGGACCTCCGGCCGGCCGGCGTGGGCCGGC
>CAYZNT010000015.1:0-76424 GCA_964479735.1 uncultured Clostridia bacterium | reverse complement strand
TTTCAAACCCGCAACTTTCATAAAACGACAGGATCGCCGGCGTTTCGCCTGTCCCGACCAGCATTGTCCGGTAGTCGGTTTTGTAGAAATAAAAAAATGAAATTCATCAATACTCTGCCGTACCCCCGGCCTTGATATTTCTCGTATGTCGCTATGTTTTTCAACTCGCAGGTTTCGCCATTTATCGGCACTACAACGCAAACACTCTTCAAATCATCGTCATATAAAGCGAACAAGTCTCCACTCGGCAAGTACTTGTCAATCATGTTTTCCTGCTCGTCTGCCAGCAACAACAAGTCCAGGAACCGTTTCTTGTTTTCGACGATTTTTACTATCTTCACCATGTGCCGGTTGTTTCCAGGCTTGTCACGTTCGATCCTTTTTTGTCGTATCGCCCCGCATTCTCACCACCGATCGCACGTTGGAACCGGGACTTCCCAAATGATCCGTTCATTGCCATTCGCCTCGTTCTGTTCTGATTGGATTCTCCCATCCGGGAGGATGCCTTTCAAGAGCCCTGGTGTCGAAGAGGTTCTCGGGGCTCAACGACCTGCGATTCCGAGAGGTCAACCCACTCCAGCCGTTTTCTCGACTTGAAGAATCCAAAACCGGGGTGCATGCCTCGCATTCATATACGGCGCAATGCCCGGATCTGACCACGGACCCCCGGTTGAAGTCCGGGGCCCTGGATCCCGGAAACCTGGTGAGAATTTGAGATTTCTCTTCCAGGGTGGTAGTGTGGCAGGCGAGGAGAGCCGACATGGACCTGTCCGAAAAAGACCGCGAAATGGCCCTGCAGTGCGTGAACTGTCCGGTGTGCAAGCGCGCCCGGAAGAAGCAATCAGGGATCGCCTTCTGGTTCGTGAAGCACATCGAGGGCGGCCTGTGCCCCTACTGCAAGGCCTACGAGCGGGTGTACGGGAAGAAAGCCCACGAATCGTGACCGGGGCCGGAAGCCTCCTTTCCGGGGATGAAAGGCGATACGGTCTGAGCGGAGAGGAATGAGACGGCTTCTGTCTGACCACGAGGTGATCGCGGGCGAGGCCCCGTTCCGGGGCAAGCGGGTGGTTGACGTGGGCTGCGGGTCGGGGGCGCTGGTGCGCTGGCTGGCCGGGCAGGGCGCGGAGGTGAAGGGCCTGGACGTGGCCGGGATGGTGGCCCGGGCGGAAAGCCTTCCCCGGGCCGGGGAGGAGACCTATTCGCTGGTTTTCGGGGCCCGGCTGCCCCTGGAAGACGGCTGGGCCGACCTGGTGCTCTACATGGCCAGCCTCCATCACGTGCCGGAGGGGGAATGGGGCGTCGCCCTGGAGGAGTACCGGCGGGTGCTGAGGCCCTCGGGCCGGGCCCTGATCCTGGAGCCGGTCCAGCAGGAGGGGGCCTACTGCGAGCTGGCCCGCCTGGCCGGGGAGGAGGCCGAGGCCCAGAGGCAGGCCTACCGGGCGATCCGGGAGGCCCCAGGCCTGGCCCTGGAGGGGGAGGAGTTCTTCTTCTTCGAACGCTCCTTCGCCGATTTCCGCGCCCTGGTCGAGCACTCCGAGCCCGAGGGGCGCCGGGAGGAGATCCTGGCCCGGGGCCGCGAGCTCACCGCCCGCCGGGCCCGGGAGGCGGGAGTCGCGTTCGACCACTTCCGCTACCGCTCCATCTGCCGGCTGAACGTCCTCCGGAAAAACTGAAGACGGTTCTCCGTCATCTCTCCTGGAATCGCCTTCATCCCCCTCTCCCGAAACGGACGATGGTCAGGTCTTGGATTCATGCATGTGCCGATAAGCAGGGCTCATGGATCATCGAGTGCGGGAATGCAAGACCCGACTCCGAGGCGGTTCATGCCGGGCGGGATTGACTCGCGCGCGGTTCGGACATACAGTGGAGGGAAAAGGAGATCGGGGAGTGGGACCGGAACGCTGGTGGGTGGAGGCCTTGGTCGCGGTGGCGTGCGGTGCCGCGCTGGTCTGGATCTTCCGCCGGGCGGAGCGGAAGTTCCGCCTCCACATGGAGGCGCGGCTGGCCCGGGCGGTGGTCGGCCCGGGGGGCGGGTTCGAGCTGCGTTTCACTCCCGGGGAGGCGGGGCCCCTGCTCTGCTACATGCGGTACAAGGCCCTGGTCTCGGGATGCGCGTACCATATCGGCTTGCGCTGTCGGGTTTCGGGGAGGATCGGGGGGCGGGTGGCCTTCGAGGAGGACCTGGGCGTCCTGGGGGACATCTCCAACCCGCCGCCGCTGGAGTACCGGACCCGGGTGCGGACCGAGTACAACGTCCGCCTGGTTTCCACGATGAAGGGCTACCGCCAGGAGGGGACCGTGCGGATCGGAGAGTTCCCCGTGGGCCGGGGAGGGGAGGAGGTCGTGGTGTCCGGGGCGGTCACCCCCAACGCCCTGACTTCCCTGGAGGAAGCCGAGATCTACCTCGTGCCGGGGCGGGTGCGGCTCTGAGCCCGGCCGTCACAGCCGGCGCACGGCCAGCACGGTCATGTCGTCCTCGGCGGGCGTTCCGCCGCCATGGCGGTCGACCGCCTGCAGCACGGCGTCGACGATGGCCGCGGCGCTCTCCCCCCGGCGCTCCAGAAGAGCCGCCTGCAGGCGCTCGACCCCGAAGGGCACGCCGTGGCCGTCCTCGCGCTCGGTCACGCCGTCGGTGTAGAGAAACAGCAGGTCGCCGGAGAGCAGGCGCACCCCCGCGCTCGAATAGGAGGCGTTGGATAACAGCCCGAGCACCACGCCTCCCTTGTGCAGCCTCAGGAAGGAGCGCTCCCGGAGCAGCAGGGGCAGGTTGTGGCCGGCGTTGCAGTAGTGGAACTCGCCGCCCGCGGAGAGCTCTCCGTAGAAGAGCGAGACGAACTTGGTGGCCAGGGCGGCGCGGTTGATCACCCGGTTAAGCCGATCGACCAGGGCCGCCGGCTCCAGGTGCAGCCCCGCCCCCATGCGCAGCCCGGTGATCACGTCCCGCGCCAGCAGGGCGGAGGGCAGGTTGTGGCCGGAGGAGTCGGCCACGGCGATGCCCATGAGGCGGTCCGAAAGGGGCAGGAAGTCGAACACGTCCCCGCCGATGAGGTCGGCGGGCCGCGATTTGCCGTGCATCTCGTAGCCGGGGAAGGGCGGGGCCGCCGCCGGCAGGATCGTGTCCTGGACGGCCCGGGACTCCTGCAGCATGCCGGAGAACTCCATCTGCTGCAGTTTCAGGCTGATGACGTGGCGGACCGCCGTCAGCGAGAAGACGATCTGTTCCTCGTTGGCGTCGTCGGTCACCGAGAAGGCGATCACGTGGCTGTTCCCCTTGCCCACGGCGATGGCCGCGAACATCGGCCCGACTCCGACCGCCGTCTCGAAGGCGCCGTCGATTCCGGCCTCGCTGCGGCGCATGAAGGTCACGCCCTCTTCCAGGGTGCGGAGATGGGGCGGGTAGCCGCGGGGGACGCGGATGCCGAGCGGGGCGTGGCGCGAGGAGCCGACTCCGGCCGAGAGCACGAAGTCCTCACCCTCCCGGGTGTAGATCCGCCCGCCCTCGAAGCCGAGCTCGTCATGGAAGCGGTCGAGCAGCGTCCCGAGCGCGAGCTCCAGGAACTGCGAGACGTCCTCCAGCTGCGCGATCTGCGCCAGCGCCTCTTCGAGCCTGAGGTAGAAGGCTCGGAACGGCATCGGCGCCGCCCGCTCCGGGATCCCTCGCTCCGCTTCCGCCATGGGAATATGGTACGTGGTGTCTTCGGCCAATTCAATGCCTAGTACTCTTCCCCGCACACCAGGTAGTTGCCGCGGCGGTGCACCCGGAACTCGGTCACGAAATCGCCGCGGGCGAAATTGTGGAAGAAATTCCGCTGCCAGGGCCGCTTCGCGCCGGGACGGGACGAGCGGGCGTCCACGTCCACCCGGTAGCCCCCGCCTCCGGGCTGGGGCGTGAACGAGACCTGGGTGTCGAACCCGTAGAGCAGGACGTTGGGGTGCTCGTCCGGCCGCAGGCCGCGGTCGATCCAGGCGCACTCCCCGGGAAGAAGGTGCTCTCCTTTCAACCCCGCGGCCCGCCATCCCCGCCGGAACGACAGCACCGCCGCGGGCACCACCCGGCCGTCGCCGCGGTGGATGAAGACGATCCGGACCGGCACCTGGCCGCCCCGGCACTTGACGATGAACCCGGAGTCCCCGCTGGCCGCCCCCTTCCCCTCGAACCCCAGCTTGCCCCCCAGGCGGTCGGCCAGCGCCTTCGCGATCTTTTCCGCGTCCTGGTCGTCGCCCCCCCAGAGTCCGCGTGCGAAGAGGAGCATGGCCAGCACCACCAGGGCGACCGCCGACAGGACGATCCACCATTTGTGTTTCTTCATGTTTCCCCCTGTGAATGAAACATAAGCGCGGGCGAAAAAAAGGTCAAGGGACCGCTCCCCGGCGGCGGGCGTTGTGGTACACTGGGGGCATGGACCCCGCCGCGATCCCGGCCGTCTTGCCCGGGGAGGCGGTCCCGTGATCCGCCGCCTCGGCCTGCCGCTCGCGTTCGCCCTCGCCTGCTCCTTTTGCCAGCCCGGTTCGCCGGACCCCGGACCGCAGTCTCTCTGCACCGTTCGCTTTCTGGCCGGCAGCGGGGGGACGCTCGCGGGGGTTCTGACCCAGACCGTTCCCGCCGGCGGCAGCACCTCGCCGGTCACCGCGGTGGCCGACTCGGGATTCCGCTTCAGCGGCTGGAGCGGGGACCACGAGGGAAACGAGAACCCGCTGGTCCTGGCCCACGTAACCGCCGACATGACGGTCACGGCCGGCTTCGCCGCCGAGGGGACGACCGCCTACCCGGTTTCCGGAAGGGTCACCGAGGACTCGCTGCCGCTGGCCGGAGTGACGATCGCCTTTTCGGGCGGGGTGGCCTCGACGGCGACCGGCGCGGAGGGGAACTATGTCCGCGAAGTCCCCTTCCGCTGGTCGGGCACGATCACCCCCTCTCTGCCGGGGTACCAGTTCACGCCCGAGAGCCGGTTCGTTTCGGAGGTGGCCGCGGCCACGGCCGGGCTGGACTTCATCGCCGCGCGCACCACCCCCCGGCCGAACCTGAAGATCCACTACATCAACGTGCAGCAGGGGCAGAGCATCTTCATCCAGGGCCCGGGGGGCGTCACCGTGCTGCTGGACGGCGGCGACTCCGGCAAGGGCAGCGGGGCGGTGGCTTCCTTCCTGCGCGGCCTCGGTTGCCCTTCGCACATCGATTTCGTGGTCATCTCCCACCGCGACGCCGACCACTACCGCGGCGTCGCCGAGCTGCTGGCGGCGGGCTGGAGCTTCGGCCACCTCCTCGACAACGGCAGCGACAAGGCCTACAACGACGCGCGGCTGGCGGCGCTGCCGATCGAGCCCATGCCGGTCGATTACCAGATCGACCTCGGCGAGGGGGCGCGGGCCACCTGCGTGGCGGTGAACGGCCAGGTTCTCGGCCACGGCCCGGTGGCCGGGGCCCTGGAGAACGAGAACGACCGCTCGGTGGGGCTGCTGGTGCAGTACGGCTCGTTCGACTACATCGTCACCGCCGACCTGGGCGGCGGATCGGAGGAATCCACCGAGCGCTACACCTCCCAGGCGGACCTCGAGACGCCCCTGGTGCGGGCCATCCTGCCGGGAGGCGCCTGGCCGCTGCTCTCCGCCGGCGGCGTCGAGGTGATGCACGTCGCCCACCACGGCAGCGAAAGCTCCACCAACTCCGCCTTCATGAACGGTCTCTCGCCGCGGGTCGCCTGCATCGCCGTCGGCGCCGGGCAGGCGAGTTCCTGGAACCATCCCCGCCGCGACGTGGTGGAAAACGTCCTGCTGGCCGGGGCCGAGGCGGTTACCGCCTCCCCGGCCCTGGTGCTGCAGACGGAGGAGGGGGCGCCCGTCGGCCCCGAAACCAGCACCGCCGGCTACTGCGTCGGCGCCATCACCATCGTCAGCGACGGCCGCAGCGCCTTCCAGGTGCTGGCCGACGGCGGGGTCTCGCAGGGCCCCGACGAGCGGGTGCAGGCGGGGCTGCCCTGCACCCTGCCGCTCGACGGGGAGTAGCGGGGGCCGGCGCCTCCTCCGGTCACTCCGGTTTCGGGGCGGCTGCCCCGATCGTGGCCAGGAGACGCGGAGGGCGGCGCGCCCGCGTCCCCTGCTCGAAGGCGTAGGCGAGGCGGATCAGGGTGGGCTCGCTCCAGGCCCGGCCGAAAAAGGAGACGCCGACCGGCAGATCGTGCACGAAGCCGGCCGGCACGGTGATCGACGGATAGCCGGCCACCGCCGCCGGCGAGGAACTGGAACCGCTGAAGGAATCGCCGTTGACCGGGTCGGTGAGGTGGGCCGGCCCGTTGGTCACGGCCAGCAGGGCGTCGAGCCGGTCTCGGTCCAGCGCCGCGTCGATGCCGCCCCGGCCCATCAGGGCGCGGTTCTTCTGCAGCGCCGCGAGATAGGCCGGGTCGCTGAGCGGCCCCTTGGCGTCGGCCATTTCGAACAGTTCCTGGCCGAACCAGGGCATCTCGGCGCCGGCGTGGGAGCGGTTGAAGGCGATGAGGTCGGTCAGGGTGCGGAGGGCGGCGGCGGGCCGGGAGGCCAGGTAGGCGGCCAGGTCGGACTTGAATTCGTAGAGCAGCACCTCCAGCTCCGAGTCGTCGGTCTTGCCCAGGTTGGGGATCTCGACGGGATCGACGATCTCGGCGCCCAGCCGCCGCGCCGCGGCCACGGCGGCGTCGAGAATTCCCTCGCTCGCGGGGCTGAAGCGGAACGCCTTGGCGCGCACCACTCCCAGGCGCGCCCCGCGCAGCCCGGCGGGGTCGAGGAACGCGGAGTAGTCGGCGGCGGCGTGGGCGGCGCCCTGGGCGGTCACCGGGTCGTCGGCGTCCGGACCGGCGATCGCCCCCAGCAGCAGGGCGGCGTCGGCCACCGTGCGGGCCATCGGCCCGGCCGTGTCCTGGGAGTGGGCGATGGGCACGATGCCGGATCGGGACACCAGGCCGACCGTCGGCTTGATGCCGACGATTCCGCAGACGGAGGCGGGGGAGACGATGGAGCCGTCCGTTTCGGTGCCCAGCGCCGCCGCGGCCAGCGAGGCGGAGACGGCGACGGCCGAGCCCGAGCTCGATCCCGACGGATTGCGGTCCAGGGCATAGGGGTTGCGCGTCTGCCCGCCGCGCCCGCTCCAGCCGCTGGTGGAGCGGGTGGAACGGAAGTTGGCCCATTCGCTGAGGTTGGTCTTGCCGATGATCACCGCGCCGGCCAGGCGAAGGCGGCGCACCACGAAGGCGTCCCGCGCCGGTTTCGCCCCCACCAGGGCCAGCGAGCCGGCGCTGGTCTCCATGCGGTCGGCGGTGTCGATGTTGTCCTTGAGGAGCAGCGGGATGCCGTGCAGCGGGCCGCGCGGCCCGCTGCGAGCCCGCTCGCGGTCGAGCTGCCGGGCGATGGCCATGGCGTCGGGGTTGATCTCGATGAGCGAGTTCAGGCGCGGTCCGCGCCGGTCGATGGCCTCGACGCGATCCAGGAAGGCGGCGGCCAGTCCGGCGGCGCTGAAACGGCCGGCGCCCATGCCCTCCTGCAGGGCGGCGATGGTCGATTCCACGATCGGCGGCCGGTTGGGCGCGCGCGACGCGGGGCCCGGCTTGCCGCCGCCGGCGCACGCCGCCAGCAGGCAGGCCGCCAGCAGGGGGAGGATGATGACGCGGGTTTTCATGATGGGCACCTCCGTGGCTCCCGTCTCCGGGGCCGGTTCACGCTTCCGTTCTCACGCCGTTTTCCAGGGTTCCGATGCCGCCGATGGTCACCGACACCCGGTCGCCGGGACGCAGGAACACCGGGGGCTGGCGGGTGAAACCGACGCCGGCGGGCGTGCCGGTGAGGATGACCGTGCCGGCGGGGAGGGTCAGCGAGCGGCTCAGGTCGGCGACCAGCTCGGCGACCGGGAAGATCATGTCGGCGGTGCTGGAATCCTGCATGACGCGGCCGTTCAGCTCCGTGCGGATCGGAAGGGCGCCGGGATCGGGGATCTCGTCGGCGGTCACCAGCCAGGGGCCGAGCGGGCAGAAGGTGTCGAAACTTTTGCCGCGGGCCCATTGGCGCCCCTGCCGGCGCAGCTGCCAGTCGCGCGCCGACACGTCGTTGGCGCAGGCGTAGCCGAGCACGTAGTCGGGCGCCCGGTCCGCCGACACGTCGCGCGCCGGGCGGCCGATGATGACGGCCAGCTCGCCCTCGTAGTCCACCTCGTCGGGCCCGGCGGCGGGCAGCACGATGTCCGCCCCCGGGCCGACGACGCAGCCGGGGGCCTTGAGAAACAGCAGCGGCTGCTCGGGCAGCCGGGCGCCGGTCTCGGCGGCGTGCTGGCGGTAGTTCAAGCCGACCGCCACCACCAGCGGCGGCTCCAGCGGCGCCAGCAGCCGGGTCACCCGCGCCGTCTGCCGGTCCAGCCCCCACTCGCGGAACAGGTCGCCGCAGATCAGCCGGGCGCGCCGCGGCCGGGGCGAATCGCCCTCGGCGGCTCCCGTGCGCGGCTGCCCCCACTCGTCCACGAAGCGGATGATGCGCATGGTCTCCTCCCGGGAGTCACTCCTGGCGGCCGACCCGTCCCCGGTCGACCATCCACTGGCTGGCCTGCAGCATGGCGGCGGCGTAGTCCCACAGGGCGGACGCCCGCGCCGGCTGGGCGGGCAGCTGGTCGACGGCGCGGTTGGCCGCGGTGTCGTAGAGCCGCCGTTGGAGCCCGCGCACCACCAGGAAATAGCGTCCGTCGAAGCAGCCGATGTGCTCGTCGTCGCAGAAGTAGATGCAGGGCCGCTCCGGGCCCAGCAGGTCGACGCCCGGGGTGACGTTGACGTAGGGTTGGCCGAGCAGCCCCAGCAGGGTGGGGGCGACGTCGATCTGGCCCCCCAGGCAGGAAAAGGAGCGGGGCGCGCCGAGCCGGGCCGGGGCGTAGAACACCAGCGGAGTGCGGTGCAGCGAGAGCGGCATCTCGAAGATCTCCTCGTCGGCCAGGCTGCCGTGGTCGGCGACGAAGGCGAACAGGGTGTCGTCGAACCAAGGCTGGCGGGCGCAGGCGTCGACGAAACGGCCGATGGCCCAGTCCGCGTACTCCACGATCGCCCGGCCGGCGGCCGGCTGGCGCGGGCGGAACGGGATGTCGGCGGGGATGACGTAGGGGCCGTGGTCGCTGGCGGTGAGCAGCACGCCCAGGAACGGCCGGGCGGAGCGATGCAGCCCGTTCAGCTCCCGCAGGGCGCGGTCGAACATCACGTGGTCGGGCACGCCGAGGGCGCTGCGCGCCTGGGCGGCCGGGTAGTCGTCCTGGGCGATCACGCGCTGGAAGCCGTTGTGGCGGAGGAAGCCGGCCATGTTGTCGAACTGGTCGTCGTGGGTGGTGAAGAAGGCGGTCTGGTAGCCGCGCCGGCCGAGGATGGCCGCCAGGCCTTCATAGCGCAGGATGGGCACGCGCTTGAGCGGGTGCTGCTTGAGCAGCACCGGGAACGACTGCAGGCAGGAGTAGATGCCGCTGTAGGTGTGCACCCCGGAGGTGTAGACGTTGTCGAACGACCAGCCGCCGGCGGCGAGGGCGTCGAGGCGCGGCGTCAGTCGGTCGCGGTTTCCGTAGCGGGCCAGCTTGCTCGAGGCCATGCTCTCCATGATGACGATGATCACGTTGGCCGGCCGGGCGCCGGGGATCGAGGCGCCGCCGTGGCGGGCCAGGGGCGAGTCGTAGCCCGCGACCCCCGCCGCCCCGAGGGTGCGGCAGGCCCGGGCGACGGCCACGTCGTCGGGCAGCAGGCGCAGGCGGCGGTTGCGCGCGGAGAGGTCGTCGAGGAGGCTGCGCAGCAGGGTGAACACGGGGTTGAGGCCCAGCTGGTTGGCGAAGGCGTACTCGCTGAAGAAGGCGGTGCCCACCTGCAGCGGGGCCTTGATCGCCAACCGGCCGCGGATGCCCAGCAGCAGCAGCACGGCCAGCAGCGGCAGGGCGGCGGCGGCCCGCCAGGCGGGTCCGTTCCAAGGCGCGCGGGCGGCCGTGCAGCGACGCGCCAGCCGCGCTCCCCGCCACCAGAGCAGCGCCGTGGCCAGGGCCAGCGGCAGCGCCCAGATCCAGTAGCGCACCTCCTGCAGGATCATGCCGGCCACGATGCCCGGCGTGTCGAGCCAGCGGAAGGCGGCGGTGGAGAAGCGGGCCGCGAACTGGCGGTAGTAGGGAATGTCGGCGGCGCAGACCCCGAAGGCCAGCGTGAGCAGGAGGGCGAAGGCGGTGAAGGCGGCGCGGTAGGCGCCGGGGCCGTCCCGCCTGGCCAGGGCCAGCGCGCCCACCGCCAGCAGCGGCAGCAACAGCAGGTAGCCGAGCACGGCCGCATCGAAGCGCAGCCCGGTGAGGAAGGCGCGCAGCAGCACGCCGCCCCGCGCCGCCGGCGGGATGGCCGACAGGCGGCCGAGGTTGGCCAGCAGCATCAGCAGGCGGAAGAAGAGGAACCCGGCCGCCCCCATCAGAAAGAGGGCGGCGGTGAAGGAGACGAACGCCGGCCAGCGGAAAGCGGGGCGCTCAAGCGGGCGGAAGGAGGGGCGGTGATTCAACTCCATGCGGCATTCATTGTAGGGGATGGGAACGGGAACTGCAACCGCGGCGACGGCCGCTCAGCCCTGGGCCGGCGGCGTCGCCAGCGCGTGGGGCCCGGTGCGGGCGAGACGGTGCAGCACGGAGATCTCCTGCGCCTCGATCATGGCCGGCAGTTCGTTGCGGATGCGCCCGGCCAGGTTCCCGACCGGCGTCGTGGCGGTGGCCTGCAGCCCGAACCAGGTGTTGCGGCCATCCGCCTTGGCCAGCGTCAGGGCCTGGTCGGCGGCCAGCACCACCAGCTCCCAGCCCACCGCCTCGGGCTGCTGGGGCACGAACGGGAACGAGGCGAAGCCGATCGACACGGTGCAATAGATCTCCCGGCCCGATGCGAGCAGGAAGCGGTGCTCGGCCACGGCGCGGCGGATGCGCTCGGCCATGGCCGGCAGCTCCTCGCGGATGGTGAAGCGGGCCACGACCAGCAGTTCTTCGCCGCCCCAGCGCACCAGCAGGTCCGACTTGCGGCAGGCCTTCTCCAGGATGTCGCGCAGCTGCATCAGCACCACGTCGCCCGCCTCCTGGCCGAAGTTGTCGTTGACGGTCTTGAAGTGGTCCAGGTCGAGCAGCAGGAAGCCGATGTCGATCTCCCGCGGCGGCGGCTCGGTCTGGCCGCGGTTGCGGTAGGTGTGGTGGCGCAGAGCCTGGGAGATGTCGCCGGGGATGGTCTGGGCCAGGAAGCGGCGGTTCTTCATTCCCGTCAGCGGGTCGGTCAGGCTGATGTCGAGCAGTCGCTGGTGGCTCACCTGCAGGCTCTCGTTGATGCGCAGCTTCATGCGGTAGCGGGAGACCAGCAGCACGACGATGCCCAGCAGGAGCAGGGCGCCGGCGAGGATGCCGTTGCGCAGCAGCTTCTGGCGCTGGAGCTCCATGTCCTGGATGGAGCGGGAGGACTTGAGCAGCTCGATCTCCCTTTCGCGGCTGGCCGTCTCGTGGACCAGGCGCAGCCCGGCCAGGCGGTTCTGGATGTGCTGGGCGCTGAGCGCGTCGCTGATTTCCTGGACCTGCAGCTGGAAGCCGAAGGCGGAGCGGAAATCGCCGCGGGCGACGGCGATCAGGGTCAGCTCGCGCAGGACCCGACGCTCCTCGTCGCGCGACTTGATGGCCTGCAGGATGGAGAGCGCCTGACGGGCCAGGGGCAGCGCCTCGTCGGGGCGGCCGCCCTGGCGCCGGATTCGGGCCAGGAACTTCAGGGAGATGGCCTCGTTGCGCGGGTCGCCCATCTGGCGCGAGATGGCCAGGCCGCGTTCCAGAAACGGCGTGGCCCGGGCGAGCTCCCCCTTCTCCAGCAGGGCCACCCCGATGTTGATGAGCGGGAAGCGGGACAATGCCTGATCGCCGAGTTCGTTGCAGATGGCCAGCGCGTCTCGGGCGTTGGCCAGCATGTTCTCCCAGTCGCCCTTGCGCCAGCAGGTGTAGGCGATGTTGCTCAGGATGCGCGCCAGCCCGGGCCGGTTCCCCAGCCGCTGGCGGGTGCGGCGGCTGCGTTCGTGGTACTGCAGGGCCTGGTCGTAGTCGCCCATGGAGATGTAGAGCAGGCCGATGCTGCCCTGGCAGGCGGCGGCGCGGTCGCCGTCGCCCATTTTCTCGTACAGCCGCAGCCCGCGGAGAAAGTCGTCGAGGGCCTTGTCGTACATCCCCATGTAGTAGTAGGTGTTGCCGCGGCCGTTGAAGGAGATGGCCAGGAGGCGCTCGTCGCCCAGGCGGCGGGCCACGGCCAGTCCCTGGCGCAGGTGGCGCAGGGCCTCCTCGTACTGGCCCAGGTCGGTGTGCATGGTGGCGATGGTCAGCTGGGCCTCGGCGGCGAGGCGCTCGTCGCCCAGCGCCACGAACAGGGTGTGGCTGCGCGTGGCCAGCGCCAGGCCCTGGCGAGGCTCGCTGAACTCCTTGTGGACGAGGGCCAGCGAGAGGAGCACCTGCCCCGTCTGCTCCGGCAGGTGGTTCTTTTCGGCGGTCTCGAGCGCCTGGCGAGCGTAGCCCATGGCCGCCTGCCGGTCGAAGAGGTTCAGGCTGGCGCGGGCCAGCACGTTGAGTGCCCGCACCCGGGTTTCCACGTCGACGGGGCCGGCGGCCAGCAGGCGCCGGGCGATGTCCAGGGCCTGGGCCGGGGCGCGGTTGATGCTGCTCTCGGCGCGGCGCAGCGGAGAGTCTGCCGGGGCGGCCGCGGGCTGGCCGGCGGCAACCGGCAGCAGCAGGAGCAGCAGGAGCGCCGGGAATATGGGCCGGCAACTGCGCTCGGGGGAGGCGTTCGCGGCGTTCACGAACCGATTATAATCGATTTCGGCCTTGGCGCCAATCCGGGCCGACGGGAGGCATTGCCTTTTTGCGGGCCTGGGAGTAGGATTGCGGCGGCGGGAAGAGAACGGGGGGCGATGACCCATGTCCACCACGATGAAGCTGGAAAGGCCGTTTCCGGGCGGACGCGTGTTCCGGGTGCTGGTGGGGGACCTGCTGGACCAGCCGGTGGAGGCCATCGTCAACGCCGCCAACGGCATGCTGGCCCATGGCGGCGGGGTGGCGGCGGCCATCGCCGAGGCCGCCGGCGACGACTTCGACGAGGAGTGCCACGACTACGTGCGGCGCCGCGGCCGCATCCCCACCGGCGGCGCCGCCCTCACCTCGGCCGGCCGACTGCCGTTCAAGGGCGTGATCCACGCGGTGGGCCCGCGTCTCGGGGAGGGGAACGAGGAGGAACTGCTGGTCCGGGCGCTGGGGACGGCCTTCGGGATCGCCCACCAGTGGAAGTTCCGCTCGCTGGCGTTCCCGGCCGTCTCCTCCGGCATCTTCTCCGTGCCTCCCGCCGTCTGCGCCCGCGCCTACCTGGGCGCGGTGCACGAATTCTACGCCGCCCGCCAGGACACGCTGCTGCGAGAAATCCGTCTGGCGCTGTACCTGGGGCCGGGGCTGGACGCGGTGGCGAAGGAATGGGCCCCGTTCTGGGCCCGGAACCCGTGAGGAAAGGTCGGGCCGGGAGCGGTCGCTGCCCGGCCCGGAGGGGTCACTGCGGCGAGTTGCCGCTCTTGCGGGCGATGAAGTAGTAGAGGATGAGGCCGAGCCCGGCCAGCAGGAACATGGTGCCCATGGTCACTTCGTCGCGGAATTCGCGGCTGACCCAGGGAGTCATGCCGACCAGGAACGCGGTGCCCACGCCCACGGCCACCATGCCCCACTTCAGCGAGGAGCCGGCGTCGCCCATGGGCCGGGCGGCGAACAGCTTCTGCACGTTCTCGTCGACCATGCCCTTGTCGATGAGCTTGGCCCGCAGCTTGTTGTCGGCGACCGTGCGCACGAGCTCGACGACGAAGTAGAAGATGACAACCAGGATCAGGACGGGTGTGAATTCTTCCATGTCGAACCTCCGTTCGTTCCGTTTCGCGGCGGCCTCCGCGACCGCCGTCCGAGGGAGTAGACGAGGGGTGCCGGAAAATGTTCCGGGACCGGGAGAAATTTTTCCGCGGAGCCCGAAACATTCTGCTATCATGGGTTGTCTACTTCCGGAGATGAGAGACGGTTCGCGATGGCCGACTGAAACCATGGAGCGCCGCCCGGGTCCCGCTGAGACGCCGCTGCCGCCCGACCCGCTCATCGAGCGGGTGAAGGCGGGGGAGCGCGCCGCCTGCCGCGAGCTGGTCGAGGCCTACCGGCGGCTGGTGGCGATGATCGTCGGCCGCGTGTGCGGCAACCGGGAGGATCGCGAAGAGGTTTGCCAGGACGTCTTCCTGAAGGTGTTCGCGGCCATCGGCGCCTACCGCAGCGAGGCCAGTTTTTCCGCCTGGATCGGCCGCATCGCCTGCAACGAGGCGATCAATCGCCTGCGCCGGCGCCGACCGGTCGCATTCAGCGACCTGGACAGCGACGACCGGGAGTTCCAGGATCGGCTGGCCGGCGACGCGGCCACCCCGGAGGCGGTCCACGAGGCGTCCAGCCGCCGCGAGCGGCTGGAGGGGGAGATGGCCCGGCTCGATCCCCGCTACCGGGCCATCCTGGCGCTCTACCACTCGGCCGGCCTGAGCTACGAGGAGATCGGGCAGGCGCTGGACCTGCCCGCCGGCACGGTCAAGAGCCAGCTGTTCCGGGCCCGGCGCCAGTTGCGCGAGCGGCTGGCCCCCGAACTGCAAGGAGACTAGAGATGGTCGACATCCACATCGGCGACGAACGGATCCAGGAGATCGCCGGCGGCGCGGACGCCGCCGGCGACGCTTCCCACCTGCGGACCTGCCCGGAGTGCCGCCGGGCCGTGGCGGAATACCGCTCCCTGTTCGCCATGCTGGACGAGGAGCCCGCCTGGGCCCCGACCCCCGGTTTGGCCGACCGCGTGCTTCGGCGCATGCCCCGGTCGCGCCGCCCCGCGCTGGTCCGCTTCCTGTTCGCCGCCGCCGGGGCCGCCCTGCTGGCGGTTCCCTTCCTCTTCGTCTCGCCCCGGCCCCTGGCCGAGGCGGGAGAGCGCCTCCTCTCCTCCGCGGGCGGCACCCTGGCCGCCCTGCTCAAGCCCGCCGGAGCCCTGCTGCAGCTGGGCGGCCGCTCCCCCCTGCTGCTCTTCGCCGCCCTGGCCTTCGTTTCCGCCGGCATCGCCGACCACTTCCTGAAGCGGCGCCTGCCGCGGCACCACTGAGCGTTTCCGCCTCCGTCACTTCGGCTTCCTTCCCTGCAGGAAGTTGATGAGCTGCAGGCGGGAGGAGACGCCGAGTTTCCGGTAGATGCTGTACATGTGGGACTTGACGGTCTTGATGGAGATGAAAAGCTCTTGCTCGATCTCGGCGTTGCTCCGGCCCTGGATGACCAGCCGCAGGACCTCCTGCTCGCGCCGCGAGATGTCGTGCCGCGAGCAGACCGCGGCCAGGTCGGGCGGTTCGGCGCGGCGCTGGAGGGCCAGAAAGCGGTGGCGCAGCCGCAAGGCCAGCACGGCCAGGGAAACCAGGGCGGAGGCTGCCAGCAGCTGGAACCAGCCGGTCTGCCACCAAGACGGCCGGATGTCCACCTGCAGGCGGAGCGGCGGGGCGCTCCAGACGCCGTCGTTGTTGCTGCCCCGAATTTCCAGGGTGAAGCGGCCGGGGGCCAGGCGGCCGAAGACGAGGGCGCGCTGCGTTCCCAGGTCGATCCAGCCGTCCGCGGGAGAGAACCGGTAGGCGTACCGGTTCATCTCCGGGGCCCGGAAATCGAGGGCGGCGAATTCGATTCGCAGCGAACGGTCAGCGGGGCCCAGGCGGACGCGGCCGCCCGGCTCCTGCCGGGAGGGATCGGCGAACACCCGGGCCAGCGCCAGCGGGCGGTTGTCGACCTGGATGGAGGAGACGACCAGCGGGGGGCGGTGCGGGTTGCAACCGTCCGGGCCCGGAGTGATGAGGTTGAGGCCGTTGATGCCGCCGAACAGCAGCCGACCGTCGCCCAGCCGGGCGGACGCGCCCCCGGTGAACTCCTGGTCCTGGAGCCCGTCACCGACGGAAAACGTCCGGAAGCGCTTCGTGAGCGGATCGAACGACGAGAGGCCGTTGTTGGTGCTGATCCAGACATGCCCCTTCCCGTCGACCCGCAGGGCGCAGATGGAGTCGTTGCACAGGCCGTCGGCCTCGCGGTAGATGGTGAGCGAGCGGCGCGACGGGTCGAGCCGCTTGAGGCCGTCGCCGTAGGTCCCGATCCACAGGGTGCCGCTGCCGTCCTCGGCCAGGGCGCTGACGTAGTCGTCGGCGCAGGAGTCCGGGTGGCGGCGGTCGGCGAACACGGGGGTCAGGAGGCGCGTGGCCGGGTCGAAGCGGAAGAGGCCGGTGGGGGTGCCCACCCAGACGGCCCCGGCCCGGTCGCGGAAGAGGGCGGTCACCTCGTCGCCGGCCGGGCCGCCCTTCAGCCGGATGAACTGGGAGGCGCCGGCTGGAAGCAGGTGCAGTCCGCCCCCGTTCGAGCCGACCAGGATCGTCCCCGGCTCCAGCTCGAGCAGGGCGTTCACCGGGCCGGGGCGGAGGGCGTTGGTGTCGGCGCGATCCGGTTGGAAGTGGCGGAACCGGCCGCTGCTCCGATCCAGGCGAGACAGCCCGCCTCTCCGGTAGCCGATCCACAGGCCTCCCCGCGAATCGCCCATCAGGGAAAGGATGGACGCCCCGTTGAGGGCGCGCTCGTCGTTGGCGGCGACGGGAAGGTGATCGAAGCGGTCGCCGTCGGGAGCCCAGCGATCGAGGCCTTTGCCGTCGGTGCCGATCCAGACGGCGCCGTCGTCGGTTTGCCAGGCGGCGCGCAGCAGGTTGCCCGCCAGCGAGTCGGTGCGCCCCGGCTCGTGGCGGAGGTGGCGGATCTTCAGCTGGCTCGGGTTGCACTTCTTCACGCCCTGCGCGATGGTGCCGAACCAGAGGAGGCCGCCGGCATCCTCCAGCATGGAGACGATGCCGCTCGGGGGGGTGCCGCCGTTCCCGGCGTTTCGCAGCTGGATTCGTTCCAGGCGGCGAGCGCCCGGGGTGAAGCGGTAGAGGGACGGTCCGCTCGAGATCCAGAGCCGGCCCCCGCGGTCGGCGGCGAGGCGGTCGCAGCGCAGGGGCGTTTTGCCTTCCGGGGGGAGCGGAAAATGGTCGAACCGGCCGGTCGCCGGGTCGAAGCGGTCCAGCCCGCCCGGCCGACCGATCCAGAGCCGGCCGTCGGGACCCAGGGCCAGGTCGCTGGCGCTGTCGCCGGCCAGGGTGCCGGGATCGGCCGCGTCGCGGCGGAACCAGGTGACCCGCCCTCCCCGGCAGCGGGCCAATCCGCCCGCGCCCAGGCTGATCCAGACGGCCCCCAGGCGGTCCTCGACGATCCTCCGGACCGGGTCGCCCCGGCCGTCGGAACCGGCCAGCGGGTGGCGGAAGGCGCCGGAGGCGGGATCCAGGACGTTCACCCGGCCGTCGCGGGTGCCGATCCACACCGAGCCGTCACGGGGGGCGGCCAGGCAGGTGACGGAGCCGTGGGTAAGGCCGCCTGGCGAGCCGGGTCGATGGCGCCAGGAGCGGAAGGTCCCGGTGACCGGGTCGAAGCGGCTCAGGCCGTTGTTGGTTCCGATCCAGAGGGCGCCGCCCGGGGCCTCGGCCAGGGCGGTGACGATGTTGTTGGCCAGGCTGCCGGGGTCCATCCGGCGGTGCCGGAACAGCTGGAACGAGCGCCCGTCGTAGCGGTTCAGGCCGCCCTCGGTTCCGAACCAGAGGACGCCCTGCCGGTCCTGCAGGATGGACAGCACCGAGTTCTGGGCCAGGCCCTCGCGGGAGGTGATGGCCTGGAAGCTCAATTCCGTCGGCGCGGAGGCGGCGATCAGGCCGGCGGCCAGTGCCAGGAGCGGCAGCAGCCGGGCGACGGTCGGGAGAGGCCGGGGCTGGAAAGAAGCGGGTTCCTTTCGGGCCATTCCTTCCATATACGTCACCGGGCGACTCCCCGCCCAGAAATTCGTTTCGCGCCCTTCCGCCGCCGCCGGCTCCCTGCGCAAGGGCGCCGGCGAACCGGGAAGAGACCGCCCCTCTCATACCCCGGGCTGATTTTTAAAAACCCGACTTTTTTCCTAGTATCCGCAGCCATCCGGGAGCGTTATTCCCGTCAGGAAGCGCGGCAGCCGGCATGCCTGTCGGGATTGCCCGGCCGGGCGCCGGTTCCGTGCGCGAAGGAGAACGAACATGAACTTGGCCCGGATCAGGATCGGACGCGAGCGACGCTTCCGCGCTGGTTTTCCCCCCGCCCGGGCCGGGGCCTGAGGAGCGGACATGGAATACGGTCGGAATCCGATTCCGGGCGATCCGTGGCTGACCCTGGCCGGCTTGCCCGGCCTGGAGCCGGAGCCGCCCGCTCCGGAATTCGGCGGAGAATCGGTCGAACGCCTGGTGGACCTCCTGGTGGTGCGCTACGTCGGCGCCAACATCATGGGGGGGAGGATGCCGCTCAAGTCGTTCATGGACGACATCGAACGCCGGCTGATCGAGTCGTGCCTGAGCCTGACCCTGGGCAACCAGCGCCGGGCCGCCGCCATCCTGGGGATCAAGCCCACCGCCCTGTTCGAGAAACTCAAGAAGCACGGCCTGCGAGGGCCGGCCGCCGAGGCCGGCCTCTCGGTGTCCCCGTCGAGGCCGGTGGTGATCCCGTTCGCTGGACACCCGCCGACGGGGGGCGGGGAATGAGATGCCGGGCGGCGGCTGAATCCAGGCCCGAACCGTTTCCCCGGCGATTTTCGTATGACCGCACGGGGCGCCGCCGCAACGTGCCCTTTCCGGAAACGCGATGCAGGGAGGGAATCATGCGGGTGGTTGCCGCGATGCTGGTGATCGGATGGCTGGGCGCGGGGGCAGCGGGGGGGCGTGCGGCGGAGGCGGCGGGATCGTCCGCCCGGTTCTCGGTGCGTGCCGCGGAAACGGCCATCCGCGTCGACGGCCGGATCGACGAGCCCGCCTGGCAGGGGTGCGAGGTCATCCCGTTGCCCACCGAGTGGACGCCCGGGGATAACGTGCCGGCCCCGGTGCAGACCGAGTGCCGGGTGACTTTCGACCGGCACAATTTGTACGTCTCCTTCCGCTGCCTGGACCCCGATCCCGGGCAGATCCGGGCCCACCTGATGGACCGCGACGCCATTGACACCTTCATCCAGGACGACTACGCCGGCTTCATGCTGGATCCCTTCAACGACCAGCGCCGGGCCTTCCAGTTCCGGGTCAACGCCCTGGGAGTGCAGGCCGACGCCTTCTTCAGCGAGCAGGACGGCTACGAGGACTTCTCCTGGGATGCCATCTGGGAATCCGCGGCTCGGATTGACGATGCCGGCTGGACGGTGGAGATCGCCATCCCCTTCCATCAGCTGCGCTTTCCCAAGGATCCGGGCCTCCAGGTCTGGGGCTTCTCGGCCAGCCGCTCCTGGCCGCGCAGCGACCGCCACCGCATGGAGTCGCACCCCCGCGACCGCAACCGCAACTGTCTGCTCTGCCAGATCAACAGGATCAGCGGCCTGCGGGAGATCGCCCCGGGGCGCGATCTCGAGTTCGATCCGACCCTGACCGCGCGTCGCAACGACATCAATCCCGATGCGCCTGACGGCGGGCTGCACGCCGGCAAGCTGCAGGTGGAGCCGGGCATCAGCGCGAAGTGGGGGGTCACCTCGAACCTGATCCTCAACGCCGCGCTCAACCCCGATTTTTCGCAGGTCGAGGCCGACGCCGCCCAACTGGACGTGAACACCCGCTACGCCCTCTATTTCCCGGAAAAGCGTCCTTTTTTCCTCGAGGGGGCCGACTTTTTCATGACTCCGCTGCAGGCCGTGTTCACGCGCACGGTGGCCGACCCGGTGTGGGGCACCAAGCTGAGCGGCAAGATCGGCGCCAGCGCCGTCGGGTTTTTCGTCGCCCAGGACCGCGTCAACAACCTGGTCATACCGACGAACCTGGGATCCGACCCGGCCTTCCTGGACGACGACGTTTTCAGCGGCGTCCTTCGCTATCGTCGCGACGTCGGCCACACGTCCACGCTGGGTGTGCTGTATTCGGGTCGTGTCGGACGCAGCTACCGCAACCACGCAGCCGGCGTGGACGGCTTTTTCCGGCTCGGGCGGAAAGACCAGGTTCGCTTTCAGTACCTCCGGTCGACCACCCGCTACCCCGATGCGCTGGCCGACGAGTTCGCCCAGCGGCGGGGTGACTTCGGCGGCGGCGCCTGGTACGCGGAGTACGCCCACCTGAGCCGCAACCTGAACTATTTTGCCGCGATCACCGATATCGGACCGGGGTTCCGCGCCGATGCCGGGTTCATCAACCGGGTGGACCTGCGCATGCTCGACAACCAGCTCACCTACACCTTCTGGGGCAAGCCGGGCGCCGGGTTCAACGAGCTCAATTTCTGGGTGCGCGGCTACCGGATCACGGACCACGCCGGCCAGCTGACCGATTCGCGCCTGGCGCTGGGAGGAACCTACATCGGCCCGCTTCAGAGCCAGGCCACGGTCATCGTCCGTTCCAACCGCGAGCGCTATGCCGGCGTGACGTATGACGTCAGCGACCTGTATTTCTTTTTCGGGCTGAAGCCCCGCGGCGGCCTGAGCGTCGGGCTGGAGATCAATCCCGCCGGGGCCATCGACTACGGCAATGCCCGGGCGGCCGAGGCGTTGCGCATCGGCCCCGTGCTGGATGCCGGTCTGGGCCGGCACGTCAATCTGGGGCTGAACCACAACCTGGAGCGACTCCGCAGCGGCGGGGCCCGCGTCTACTCGGCCCACCTGTTTCAGGCCAGGCTCATCTACAATTTCAGCGTTCGCAGTTACGTGCGCGCCGTCGTGCAGTACCGCGACGTCCTCCGCGACCCGCAGCAGTACTCGGAACTGGTCGAGCGGCGCACGCAAGGGCTGTTCACGCAATTCCTTTTTTCGTACAAGCTGAACCCGCAGACCATGCTCTTTCTCGGCTACTCCGACCGATGGGGCGACGCGCCGGACGTCGGCCTGCGGCGCTGGCAGCGAACCTTTTTCCTGAAAGTCGGCTACGCGCTGGGCATGTAATCGTCCGCGCAGTCCGGGCCCGGCGCATCCTGCAAGAACCCGGCATCCCCCCGCCGCGTATCTCCTGCAGGGGAGGGAAGCCATGGCCGACAAACCCGTCGAAAACAGCCCGCGCGCCGTCATCTGGCGCCTCCAGGCGGAGAAAGTGATCCAGGCCCTGGGGAAGCGCGGCATGGACGGCGCCTATTGCGAAACCAGAGAGGAAGCGGTGCAGGCCGTGTGCGGGCTCGTTCCCGCCGGCTCGCTGGTCGGGCTGGGCGGGTCGGAGACCATCGTGACCTGCGGCCTGATCCAGGCGCTGCGGGCCATGGAGATCCGCCTGCTGGACCGCTACCGCCCCGGGGTGAGCAAGGCGGAGGTGGACGAGATGCGGGTTCGCGGGCTGCAGGCGGACGTCTACATCACCTCCAGCAACGCCGTCACCCTGGACGGCCAACTGGTCAACATGGACGGAACCGGCAACCGGGTGGCGGCCCTGGTCTTCGGCCCCCAGCGGGTGATCGTGGTGGCCGGCATGAACAAGGTGGTGGCCACCCTCGACGACGCGCGGACGCGCATCCGGCTCGTGGCCGCGCCGCGCAACGCCATCCGGGTGGGCGCCGACACCCCCTGCTCGCACACCGGCGTCTGCCAGGACCCCCACTGCCGCCCGCCGCGCCGCATCTGCTGCCAGCTGGTGGTGACCGAGGCCAGCATGGCGCCCGGCCGCATCCGGGTGGTGCTGGTGGGCGAAGAGCTGGGGTTCTGAGCGGGCCGACTGGCGCGGGCGGCCCTTTCCGGATAGAATGGCGGCGATGAAGATCGCCGTCTTCGATTCCGGGGTGGGCGGGCTGACCGTGCTCGCCGACGCGCGCCGGCTGCTGCCCGGCCACGACTATCTCTACTATGCCGACACGGCGCACGTCCCCTATGGCGACAAGGGCAAGGACGAGGTGCGGCGGCTGGTGCTGGAAGCCGCCGGGCAGCTGGCCGGCCTCGGCATGCAGGCGCTGCTGGTGGCCTGCAACACCGCCACCGCGGTGGCCATCGAGGAGCTGCGCCGGCGATTCGCCCTGCCGGTGGTCGGCATGGAGCCGGCGGTGAAGCCGGCCGTGTCGCGCCGACCGGGGCGGCGGGTGCTGGTGGCGGCCACGCCGCTGACCCTGCGCGAGGAGAAGTTCAACCGCCTGGTGGAAGCGGTCGACGGGGAGGGGGTCGTCGACCGGCTGCCGCTGCCGGAGCTGGTCGACTTCGCCGAGAAGGGCCGTTTCAACGCCCGGGCCGTCGCCGCCTGCCTGCGGCGCGCGACCGCCGGCCTGGCGCTGGAGGAGTACGGCACGCTGGTTCTCGGCTGCACCCACTTCCTCTACTTTCTCCCCCACTTCCGCCGCTTCTTCCCCGGCCTGGACATCGTCGACGGCAACCGGGGCACGGTGCGCCAGCTGGCGCGCCAGATCGCCGCCCTGCCCGGCGCCCGGAACGGCGGGGGAAGCGGCACCGTCGCATTTTTCGAGTCGGGGCGGCGGGTAGCCGATTCCACACGCTTCGAGCGTTTCCTGGCCCGCTACGCCGACTGCCGTCCGGGCTGAGGGCGGTTTTCCGGGGAGGATATTTCGATGAAACGAGCCGTGCGGAAATGGGTTCCGGTTCTGCTCCTGTGGACTGCCTTGGGCGCGTCGGCGCAGGAGGTCCCGCCCGTCGCCGAAAGCGAGTTGGTGGCCAGGGCCAGGCAGTTTCTCTCCGCGCTGCAGGCCGACGACTTCGAGGCCGCCTGCCGCGACTTCGACGCCACCATGCGCCAGGTGGCCAACCCGGAGAAGCTGGCCGAGTTCTGGAAGATGGCCCCGGCCCAGCTGGGGAACTTCGTCTCCCAGGGCGCCGCCCGGGGCGAGAAGCTGGGCGACTACGACATCGTCCTGATCAGCTGCCGGTTCTCCGACCAGACGCTCGATGCCCGGGTGGTCTTCGACCGGGAGAAGAAGATCGCCGGCTTCCAGTTCGTGCCGCCGGCCTCGCCCTGGCAGCCGCCGGCCTACGCCGACCCGGCCCTCTTCCGCGAGAAAGAAGTCACCGTCGGCGGAGGCGACTGGCCGCTGCCGGCGACGCTGACCCTGCCCCGCGGCGCCGGGCCCTTCCCCGCGCTGGTGCTGGTGCACGGCTCCGGCCCCAACGACCGCGACGAGACGGTCGGCCCCAACAAGACCTTCAAGGACCTGGCCTGGGGGCTGGCGACGCGCGGCGTCGCCGTGCTGCGCTACGAGAAGCGCACCCGGGTCCACGGGGCCAAGCTGGTCGCCGACCCGACGCTGTCCGCCTCCTTCACCGTGCGCGAGGAGACGGTGGACGACGCCCTGGCGGCGGTGCGGCTGCTCCGGGGCGATCCGGCCGTGGACCCGCGGCGGATCTTCGTCCTCGGCCACTCCCTGGGCGGCATGCTGGTGCCGCGCATCGCCGCCGCCGGCGGCACGGAGATCGCCGGCTTCGTCATCATGGCCGGGCTGACGCGGAAGATCGACGATACGATCCTCGAGCAGACGGCCTACCTCGCCGAACTGGACGGCACGGTGACCGCCTGGGAGAAGGCGAGACTGGAGGAGGTCCGCGCCGCAGTGGCCCGCATCCGCGCCCTGCGGCCGGGAGCGGATCAGCCGGCCCAGGCCCTGCTCGCCGCGCCGCCCGCCTACTGGCTCGACCTGCGAGGCTACGATCCGGCGGTCGCGGCGAAAGCGATCCGGCAACCGCTGCTGGTGCTGCAGGGCGGCCGCGACTACCAGGTGACGGCGCGGGACTTCGCCAACTGGAAGCGGGCGCTCGACGGCCGCAAGGACGTCACCTTCCGTTTCTACCCGGCCCTCAACCATCTCTTCTTCGCCGGCCGGGGGCCCGGATCGCCCGACGAGTACATGCGCGGCGGGACGAACCTGGCGCCGGAGGTGCTGGAGGAGATCGCCGCCTGGGTGAAAAGCCGCTGAAAACGGTTCCCCCCCCGGCGCTTGGCGAAACCGGATAACCTTTCGCCGTCCTTTCCAGTATCAATTCCTGACGGAATGAACCCGCGGGAGGGAGAATGAAGACGACCCGCCGACGGATGGGGTGGCTCCTGGCACTGGCTGCTTTTTCGGTTCTCCCGGCGTTCGCCGCGACTCTCCCGCGGCCCGTTCCGCTCGAGCCCCCGCTGGCCAGGACGCCGCCGCGCATCGACGCCGTGCTCGACGACGAGGCGTGGCGGGGAGGCCCGGCCGCCACCCCCGGCTGGGTCACCCACAGCCCGGCCAACGGCGAGCCGATGCCCCAGCAGACCGACGTCTACCTGGCCTACGATCCCGACAACCTCTACTTCGCCTTCTACTGCCACGACACCGAGCCCGACCGGATCAAGACGGTGCTGACCAAGCGGGACGCCATGTTCGCCGACGATTTCGTCGGGCTGGCCCTGGACGCCATCGGCAACCGCCAGAGCTGCTACGAGCTGCTGGTCAACCCGCTCGGCGTGCAGGGGGACCTGCAGATGACCGGCCGCGACGAGACCGCGGCCCCCGACTGGGTCTGGTACAGCGCCGGGCGCAAGGTCGCCGACGGCTACATCGTGGAGATCCGCCTGCCGCTGCGCAGCATCCGCTTCCGCAGCGGCAGCCGCCGCGGGCTGGGCATCGCCTTCCTGCGCCGCATCGGCCGCCTGGAGACGGGCGGGGCCTGGCCGGCGCTGGACCCCGGCCAGGGGATCTTCAACTCCATGGCCACCGTGGTCTACGGCCGCCTCGACCCGCAGCGCAAGCGCGAGCTGCTGCCGGCGCTGACCTACGCGTCCGCCTGGGACCGGCTCTCGCCCGTCTCCTGGTCGGCGGCCGACGACGCCCTCAAGCTCGGCGTCGGCATGACCCTCGGCATCACCTCCGAGATCACCGCCGAGGCCACGGTCAACCCCGACTTCAGCCAGGTGGAGAGCGACGCCTTCCAGGTGACCGTCAACCAGCGCTACCCGGTTTTCTACTCGGAGAAGAGGCCCTTTTTCCAGGACGCCGGCGGCCGCTTCAGCCTGGCCGCCCTGACCGGCCCGACCAACATGAGCCACGCCGTGCACACCCGCCTGATCGCCGACCCGCAGTGGGGGCTGCGCCTGACCGGCGAGCAGGGGCGGGCTTCGTTCGCCCTGCTGGCCGCCTCCGACCGCGCGCCGGGCCGGTCCTGGGAGGAGGGAGACAACCCCGACCTCGGCCGCAAGGCCACCTTCTGGGTGGGGCGGGGCAAGGTCGGCCTGGGCGGGGACAACTACGTGGGCCTGCTCACCAGCGGCCGCGAATTCGCCGGCGACTACAGCCGCGCCCTGGCCGGCGACCTCTCCCTTCGCTTCGGCAAGAGCCACCAGCTGCTGGCCACCTGGATCGGCAGCCGCGACGCCGGCCGGGGCGGCGGCTCGCACGCCACCGCCCACTACATTTTCAGTTCCGGCAACACCTGGCTCGGGGTGATGGGCGAGGCCGCTTCGAGCGGTTTCCGCATGGACAGCGCGTTCTACAACCGGACCGGATTCGGCTCCGCGGCGATGCAGTTCAGCCAGACCTTCCCCGTGGACACGCGCAAGACCCGCTGGCTGACCGCCGTCACCACCGGCGCCTACGCCTACTTCCTGCACGACACCGCCACCCACCTGGACGACTGGGCGGCGCAGCTGTCGGTGATGTTCCAGTTCCCGCTGCAGGGCTCCCTGTCCTTCATCTGGGAGCCGGCCCAGGAGGGCTGGGCCGGCCGGGCGTATCGAAAGAACACCTGGTTCGCCTCCGCCAACCTGCAGCCGGTCAAGCAGCTCAAGCTGCACTCCTGCCTGCACCTGGGCGACGCCATCTACTACAGCGAGAGCGACCCGTTCCTGGGCAAGCGCGTGCAGTGGCACGTCAACGCCAACTGGTCGCCGACCAGCAGCCTGAACCTGCTCGTCGACTACATTCTCAACCGCCTCGGACGCCCCGGCGGCGAACGCGTCTTCCTCGAGAACATCCTGCGCACCCACCTCACCTACCAGTTCAGCCGGCGGCTGTTCGCGCGCGCCCTGGTGCAGGTCGACTCCTACTACAAGCGGGTGCTGAGCGACCTGCTGGCCTCCTACACCCTGGTCCCCGGCACCGTGGCCCACCTCGGCTACGGCTCGCTGCACGACCGGCTCGCCTGGTCCGGAGGCGGCTGGGACCCGGTCGCCTCCCCCGGCCGTTACTACCAGACCCGCCAGAGCCTCTTCTTCAAGGTCAGCTACCTCCTCCGGTTCTGAACGCCGGTCGCGGTTGATCGCCGCCGCCGCCGGGGGTATGATGGGAATTCCGGGGCAGGGGAGGGACAGATGGTCAACCGCATCGATGGGCCCGCGGTGGTGGCGGCGGCCGGCAGCATGCCGAAGCGCATCGAGGAGTACGTGGGACGGGTCAGCTCGAAGACGGAGAGCGTGAGCATCGCCCGCATGGTCTCGCCGGCGGGCTGGGTCGAGCCGGGCCAGCGGCCGGAGTTCGACGAGTACACCCTGGTGCTGAGGGGGATGCTGCGGGTGGAATCGGAGGGCGGCACCGTCGAGGTGGGCCCCGGCCAGGCGGTCATCGCTCCGCGCGGCGAGTGGGTGCGCTACTCCTCGCCGGATCCGGGCGGGGCCGAGTACGTGGCCGTCTGCCTGCCGGCCTTCTCGCCCCAGACCGTGCACCGGGACGAGGCGTCGTGAGCCCGGGGGCTTCCGAAACCGGCGGGTCGGAGCCTTCTCCCGCCGACCGGGCCGCCATCGAGGGACTGCACCAGGCCGACCAGGCGGCGGCCCGGGTCCACGACATCCGCACCCTGATCTCCCTGTGGACGGAGGACGGCGTGCTCATCCTGCCCGGGCTGGAGCCCATCCGCGGCCGGGAGGCCATCTGGGAATACCTGCTGGGGCAGCTTCCCGAGGCGCAGCGCTACGAGGTCACCGAGTACCGGCACGACTTCGAGGAGATCCGGGTGCAGGGCGACTGGGCCTGGGAGTGGGGGACGTTCACCGGCCGCTTCCACCGGAAGGATGGCGGACCGGAGGAGTCCGAAAGGGCCCGGCTGTTCCGCATCCTGCGGCGCCAGCCCGACGGCTCATGGAAGTGCCACCGGGCCTTCGCCCAAACTCTTCCCGCCGAGGGCAGCGGCGGAAGCATGAAATGACCGGGGAGGGGGAAATGAGAACGCAGATTGGCACCGTATTGAAGCGGGTCATCCCGGCGGCCGGGGTGCTGCTGCTCGCGGGCTACGCCGGATCGCAGGAGCCGGTTGCGAAGCCCGCCGGCGCCGACCAGGGCCCGGCCCAGGTCCTGGTCCCCGGAGGCGATTTCGTCATGGGCCGGAAGATCGCCGCCGACGACCCGGCGCGCTACGTGGACAACGCCGCCCACACGGTGAGGGTCGATTCCTTCACCCTGGACAAGACCGAGGTGACCAACGCCCAGTACCTGCGCTTCTGCCAGGCGACGGGCCGGAAACTTCCCTTCTTCTGGGGGATGAAGGAATTCCGTTGCGGGCCAGACTTTCCCGACCACCCGGTGGTCGGGGTCACCTGGGCCGACGCCGAGGCCTACGCGGAATGGCGCGGCATGCGGCTCCCGACCGAGGCGGAGTGGGAGTACGCGGCGCGGGGCGGCCTGGCGGAAAAACCGTTCCCCAATGGGGATGATCTCACCGCTCAGGACGCCAACTTCGCCACTGGATGCAAGGGAACGGAGAAGGTGGGCGGCTGCGCTCCCAACGGCTACGGCCTCCACGACATGGCCGGAAACGTGGGGGAGTGGGTGAGCGATTATTACGAAAAGGACTATTATGCGGTCAGCCCGGGCCTCAATCCCCAGGGGCCGCCATCCGGGAAGTTCAAGGTGGTCCGCGGCGGGGGGTGGTTCGCCGGCAAGTCCTGCAACGCGGTCCACGCCCGCACCGCCCTTCCCGTCTACTGGGTCGACTTCAACCTCGGCTTCCGCTGCGCCAGAAGCGCCGGGAAGTGACCGCTTCCGGGGAACGTTCCGGCTGCCTCCGGCGAGGTCAGCGGATCGTGAACTGGACCGGGCCCGCCGTGTTGTTGCCCTCGTTCTCCTCCGCAATGCGGTTCTCGGGGTCGGCGACCGCCTGGATATAGTAGGTCCCGGCGGGAAGGGACGGGATGTGGGCGACGTCCCTTGCCGTGAAGAAGGCTTGAGTTGCGCCAACGAGCTCAGGGTGAGTTTTGGCGCCGATCATGGTGGGATCGGACATCGAACGTGACGAGGAGATGTAAAAGAAGGTTGCGCATCCATGCTTGTCGCTTTCCGGCACCGGTGCGCCGCGATTGCCGATTCTGAACGAAACCGATATAAGGGAACGTGCTTGCGCTGCGGCTTCGCCCGGCGACACGCTGAGCGAGCTCACCTCGAGGTCGGGGCCGCTCACGAGCAGGCCCGTTTCCCGGCTGTTGTTGGTCTCGTCGGTTTCCGCGAATTCGTTGCCGGGATCGGCCGTGGCCACCACCCGGTAGTTCCCCGGAAGGAGATCCGCGCCGATTCCCGGCAGCTCGGCGACGTAGACTTGGCCGGGCGAGAGCCCGGGCACGCTCACCGCGCCGAAACTCCAGGTGCGGCCGCCCTTGGCTGCCTGAAACGCGCAGCTCGAGGGCGATGCCCCGATCGGGCCCCGGTTCTCGATCCGGGCTCTGGCCACATTCCCCCGCCCGAGTTCGAGCCGGATGTCAAAACTGGCGATGACGAAGTCGGGGTGGCCGGACGGCCGGGCCGTGTTCACCACGGTACGGCGGTCTCGAATCCTGGTGGCGATCTCGGCGCGGTTGTTCGTTTCGTCGCTCTCCGCCACTTTTTTCAAGGGATCGAGCAAGAGGTACGCACGCGCCTCTCCGGGTTTCGCGCTTGCCCGGACGAGAACGGAGAGGTTGAGCGTCCGCTCCTCACCGGCGGTGAGCCTGGAGATGGACACCATTGTCGAGGCGATGGGGGTGACGCCATCGGGCGGCTCGAGGGTCATCGCGGCGTTGAAGGCGGCGGCATCAACCGTTCCCCGGTTTGCCAGCCGCAGCCGGAATTCTGCTCGCTGGCCCGGTTCGGCTTCGGCCGGCCCGGTGAACTCGACGATCGCCAGGTCCGGCAGGGGTTTTTTTGCGGTTGTCACGGCCTGGGTTAGAAAGGGGACCAGTATCAGAGCCAGGGTGATGCGGGTCTGTCTATACCCATTTCTCTCCATGTCGCCCTCCATTGTTTCGACGGCTGATACAAAAATTATGCGACCCGCTCGAATATCTCAAGCGAGGAGAACCGGGGGATGGCATTTCCAAAACAGAGAGCATCAAGGACGCGTCTCGAAAATGACAGCCGGAGCGCCCCGGGAGCGCTCCGGCTGATATCGTCGGGTGCCGACTATTCGGGGAGCAGCTCTTTCGTCTCGAGCTTGGAGGGGAGGAATATGTCGATCACCCCTTTCAGGCCGATGCTCATGACGATGTTGAAGAAGAACACCGCGAAGCCCAGCACCAGGAGGAGGCCGGCCAGGGCGGCCAGGACCATGTAGGGCAGGAACTCGCCGCCGGTGTAGAGGGAGCGGCGCAGCATGCCGTGCAGGCCGGCCATGCCCATGAAGGCGCCCATGCCGATCCCGCCCAGCAGGTGGGCCCAGAAGTGGAGGTTGGCCAGCTTGTCGCTGAACAGTTTCGCGCCGTTGGTCACCAGCGGGAAGAGGAAGTAGATGGCCGCGTAGAGGGTCATGGTCAGCCCGACCAGGATGGCCACGTGCACGTGCGGCCCGACCACCCACTGGGTGTTGTGCAGGATGCGGTTGAGCCCGAGGTCGGCCTGCATGATGCCGGCCGGCACGGCCAGGGCGAAGCCCAGCAGCCCGCCCAGCAGGAACTTGAGGGGGTGGGTCATCTTCAGCGGCCGGGCGCTCCACAGGGTGGCCAGGGTGATGAAGAAGGCCAGCCCCTGGGTGATCAGCTCGAAGGCGGTCACCATCTCTCCCGACACCAGCTTCAGCATGCCCGGCTGCGCCTGGTCGGACATCAGGTGGTGGGACCAGACGGTCCAGGAGACCACCAGCTCCAGCAGCAGGAGGGCGCGGGCGACGTTCTCCATGAAGAGCTTCTTGCCGGTGATCAGCATGGCCAGCAGGTACCAGGTGCCGGCCACGAAGATCAGCACCAGGCCGTCGGCGATCAGGTCCAGCCCCCACCAGAACCAGTTCTTGTAGAGCAGGGCGTCGACGGCGGTGCGCTTCAGGTCCACCCCGAAGAGGGCGGCCACCATGTAGACCAGGATCAGCACGCCGGTGAAGAGGATGACCCCGGAGTTGAGCGCCGTGTCCACCGTGCCGCGGGCGATGGCGGCCACCGGCAGCGGCACCAAATGCTCCTGCTTTTTTTTGCGGAAGAGGTTGCGCAGGCCGCTCCAGCCAAGGGCCGAACCGAGCAGGGCGCCGGCGGGCTGCTTCGGCCAGCCCGGCGGTGTCCAGGCGATGGTCTTGAAGATGTTGACCACGAAAAAGACCGTGCCCGCCATGGCCAGGGCGATGCCGGCGATGAAGAAGATGCCGCCCACCAGGCTGAACTGGGCGAAGTCGGCCGGCAGCGGCCAGTAGAGGGTGTAGAGCGGGGCATACTCCGAGAAGAAGCCGGCCGCCCAGAAGGTGAGGGTGCCGGTGCCGAGCAGGGCGCAGGTCCAGTTGGCCAGCCGGATGTTCCACAGCGGCTTCTTCATCAGCATCGGGACGAGGAAGAGGAAGGCGCCGAAGACAATCGAGTAGGTCGAGCCGAAGATGCCGACCAGCGGGTGGGCGGTCATGACGGCGAAGAACTGCCGGGGCTCGATCCCCGGCAGCGGGGTCACCTCGTGCAGGCGCATGAGCATGCCCTCGATCAGGGCGATGGCGTAAAAGACGAGGCCGACGACGACGAAGCGCAGGATCATCTTCTGCATGGGGGTCAGCGGCTTGCGCCCCGCCGCCTCCGGCCCGCCGTGGATGAGCGTCTGGATGAGCGTCATGGTCATATCTCCTCTGAACCGCTTTCCTGGGCCCCGGGGCAGGTCACCTCCACCGCGTCCTTCAGGTCCATGTTCAGCCCGGCCGGCCCGGAGTACTCCGTCGAGCGGATGGTGTAGAGACCGGGTTTGTCGAATTGCCACAGGATGTCGTTGACGTGGCCCGGCACCACCTGCATCTGGAGGACCATCGAGTGGTCTGCCCGGAAGAGGCCGAAACCGTAGGTGAGGTCGCCGGAGGTGACGCGGAAGAGGACCCGGTCGTGACAGTCGATGCGCAGCTTGTCGGCCGGCAATTGAAAGCGGTGGTCGGCCACGTGGATGACGAACGTCTTGTCCGCCCGGATCGAGGCGCGGTTCATATCCAGCGGCGCCCACGGGATGGTGTTGTAGGTGACGAGGTGCAGCGAGACGCCGATGAAGACCAGCAGCCCGGCGAACGTGTAGAAGAGGCCCGGTTTCACCGCCTTGCTGCCCTTCTCGCGGACCACGTGGTAGGCGAACCAGGCCATCAGGGCCATGATCAGCAGGACATAGACGGTGTAGATGACCGTCTGCCCCGTCAGCACGAGACTCGAGTCGACCATGCGCGCACCTCCGGAAGGGAATAAATATTACCAGAATGGTAGCGGAACCGAACAAACAAGTCAAAAAAAAGGTTGAAAATTCCGTATCGCTGTACTATAATATAGATACAGTGAAAACGGAGCTTCTCGCTATCCTGTCCGTCGAGTTCGCCTCGCCGGTGCCCATCTACGAGCAGATCAAGCGCCGCCTCAAGCAGGCCCTGGCCCAGGGGGCCCTGCGTCCGGGCGAGGAACTCCCTTCCATCCGCGAGCTCGCCGCCTACCTGAAGATCAATCCCAACACGGTCGTGCGCGCCTTTCGCGAGCTGAGCCAGGAGGGGGTGATCGAAGGCCGGGCGGGCAAGGGGTTCTGGGTTAGCGCCGGCGGGCAGGGCGGCGACGAGACCAAGCTGCAGCTGTTGCGGGACGATCTCCTGCGGGTGTTGGAGAAGGCGGCGTCCATGGGTGTTTCGCCGCTTGCCCTCCGGCGCGTGCTGGATGAATTCTTCCGGGAGGAGACATGATCGAGGTCGAGGGGCTCTCGGTGAACTTCGGCCGTACGGCCGCCCTAACCGATTTCTCCGTGCGCCTGACGCGCGGCGAGTTCGTGCTGCTGGCCGGGGCCAACGGAGCGGGCAAGACCACCCTGCTGCGGGTGCTGGCCGGGACCCTGTTTCCCGACCGCGGCCGGTTGCGCCTGGGCGGCGGCATGCCCGTCGGCGGCTCGCGGCGGCGGGTCGCCTACCTGCCCTCCACCCTCGGCTTCTACGACAGCCTGCGCCTGAAAGAGGCCGTGCGCCTGGTTGCGGCCTTCCACCCGCACTACGAGTTCCAGCCGGCGGCCGGCTACCGCTTCGACATGACACGGCGCGTGCACGGATTGTCGCGCGGCGAGAGGACCCTCTTCCTGCTGTCGCTGGCCCTCTCCGCCTCGCCCGCCTTCCTGCTGATCGACGACGTGCTGCACTTCCTCGACCCCCATCTGCGCGAGGCCTTCCTGCGTTCCATCCTGCAGCGCATGGAAGAGGACCGGCTGGGGGTGATCCTGGCGGCGCAGTCGGCCGAGGGGGTCGAAGGCCTGGCCGAGCGGCTGATCATCCTGGCGGGGGGGCGCCTGCAGCTGGACGCGACGGTCGAGAGCCTGAAGCGCGACTTCGTGCGGGTGCTGGCCGACGAGGTGCCGGAGGGCGTGCCGGTGGTCTTCCGCCGCGACTGGCAGGGCGGCAAGGAATTCTACGTCTACCCGAAACCGGCCGGCGCGAGCCTGCCGGGGCGGGTGGAACACCTGGCGCTGGCCGACATCCTGCGCGCGCTGGTGGGAGGGAACTATGATCCGGCTTGAGCTGCGCCGCGTGCTGCAGGAGGGAGCGGTGCTGCTGCTCCTCCTGGCCGGGCTGGCGGCGGGCATCCTGGCCACCCGCCAGGACGCCTACCTGGCCCCGGCGCTGGAGATATTCCTGCTGCTCTACGCCTCCTTCACCGGCTGGGCGCTGCTCGACCGCGAGCGACAGGAGGGAGCGCTGGAGGCGCTGTTCGCCCTGCCCGCCCCGCGGCTGCGACTGCTGGCCCTGAAGGCGTTGCCGCGCGCTCTCTTCCTGGCTTCCGTGCTGGCCCTCTACGCCGGGCTGCACCGCCTGGGCCAGCTCCCCTCCTACCTGCCGCCGACCGGGCTGGCCCTGCTCGCCTCCCTGCTCTTCCTGACTTCGCTCTCCTTCTCCGTCACCCTGAAAAGCTTCTTCTCGGCCGGGGCGGTGTCGGCCATGCTCGTCTTCGGCCTGGCGGTGGAGGTGAAGTGGCTCGACCCGCTGCTCAGCGACGGGCAGGCCATCGTCCGCGGCGGACTGCCGCTGCTCCTTCTGCCGCTCCTGTTTGCCGCCTGCTTCCGCTTCCTGGACATGCGCCCCGCCGCCCGGTTCAACCGCCGCTTCCTGCCGGCCGCCCTGCTGGTGGTGGCCGCGGCGGCCGCCGCCCTCTACGTCCTCCACGCCCACCGCTGGCGCTGCCACTTCATCCTGGCCGACGGCGCGGTGGTGCGCTCGGCCTGCGACTCCTGCCGGGCCAGCGAGTGGATCCGCGGGGATGAGCGGCGGCGATTCCCGGCCTGCATCCACGTGCTGCGCCGGGTGGGCGGCCGCTACTACGTGGACTGGCGGACGCGCGAGCGGGGACGCTGGCACACCTGGCTGGCCTCCGTCGATTTCGCTGCCGGCCGGGTGCGGAAGCTGTTCCCTGTCGACCTGCACGCCGGCTGGGTCATCGACTCCGGCCGCTTCATGGAGGCCGGGAGCGTGCTGGGCGGCAACTGGTACCTGCTGCTCCAGAACTTCCGCAGCCGCGAGTGCCGCGTGCTGGAGGTGAGCGAGGCCGGCGTGCGCGAGCTGTCGCTGCGCTTTCCGGGCGTCGGGCGCTCCCACGAGTTCCTGGTCCACGCCGTCGGGGCCCCGCTGCGCTTCCTGACCGAGAGCAACGACCGCGTCCGACTGGTCTCCGCCGCCGGGAACGTGCAGGACCTGGGCCCGGCCATCTCCTACTCCGCCTGGGGGGAGCGCCTGCTGCTCGTCCAGCCCGACGGGCTGCGGCTCTACGACCTGCGGGCCGATCCGCGGCTGCTGTGGGAGCGTCTCGGCCGGGCGCGCAAGATGAGCGTCTCCTGGGCCCCGGTCGAGCAGCCGTTCGCCCTGGTGCGCCTCGGAAACCAGGCGCAGCGAATCGACCTGGCGGCCGGCACGTCGCGGCCGCTGCCGGAGCGCGTTTCGCCGCACTACTATTTCGCCCGCGGCGACTCGCTGTGGCTGGTCGAGTCCCCGCGCTACGGCCAGCTGCGGTTCCGCAAGCTCGACCCGGAGGGACGGGTGGTGGCGGAGCGCAGGTTCCGCATCACCATCCGGCCCTTCATTTTCCGCGCCTTCCCGGACGGGGTGGTGGCCTTCAACGACTCCGGCTACGAGGCGTTCGCGTTCCCCAAGTAGTTTTCACATATATCCCGCAGGCTTGGCACACGATGGGAGGATGGGACTATGCAAAAAAAGCGGGGATTTTTCCCGCCGCATGAAAGGCCGGCACGAACGGCCCGGGACCGGCAGCCAATCCGTCCCGGCCGGTTTCCGGCGGGGAGGGCGACATGAAAAAGTGGCTGCTCTTCATCCTGCTCCTGCTGCTGCTGGTTTTCGCGACCCGCGCCGTGGCGCCGGAAAACGCCGACGCGGCCCGGCTGAACCCGCCTGCACCCGGGAACGGCTCGACCGCATCCCGGGGAACAACCCATCCCGGATCCTCGACACGATCGAGATAGAAAAAGGAGGCAACCCATGACCAAGAGAGTCCTGTTCCTGGTAGTGCTGGTGGCTCTGCTGCTGGCCCTGCCGGCGGCGGCCGAGACGGTTTCCGGCCTGCCCCTGCACGTGAAGTGCATCGCCCCCGGGGCCATCCGGCTCTGGGTGGGCGACCATGTCTCGTCGACGGCCGTCTGCGCCGTCGCCACCGAGAAAGGCATCGTGGTGATCGACACCACCAACATCCCGGTGCTGGACAAGGTCTTCCGGAAGGTGATCGCCCGCGAACTCGGGCGCAGCGACTTCCGCTACCTCATCAACACCCACGGCCACGCCGACCACGTCGCCGGCAACGGGGTCTACGCCGACTGCCAGATCATCGCCCACGAGGCCGTCCGGGGGATGATGGAGGAGGCCTACCGCGACATGCCGCGGCGCATCGAATGGAACCGGGAGTCCCTGCAGAGGCAGAAGGCGCAGCTGGCGGAGGGCAAGGTCAAGGAGGAGGAGAAGGCGGCCGCCAAGGAGCAGCTGATCGTCACCGAGCTGACCGGGGAGTTCCTGAACTCCTCGCCCGCGCCCACCTTCCCCACCCGGACGTTCACCGGCAAGATGACCCTGGATTGCGGCGATACCACCCTCGAGCTGTTCCAGGCCGGCGGCACCCACACCCCCAGCGACATCTTCATCCTGGTGCCGCAGAAGGGCATCCTGTTCACCGGCGACATGATGGCCGACAAGTGGCTCACCAACACCCCCGGCTGCCTGGCCACCTTCGCCATCCGCACCGGCACCGCGGCCGACTACCCCGTGCTGGTCAAACACTGGCAGGAGCTGCTGGGGCGCCAGGCGGAGATCCGGCACTACATCCCCGGCCACTGGAACGGCGAGCTGAGCCAGTCCGGGTTCAAGGAGCGCTTCGACTACCTGGTCGCCATGCTCGGCGACGTGAAGGCGCTGGTGAAATCGGGCGGCGACTACGGGCAGTTCGCGGCCGCCAACACGCTGAAAGCCCGCTTCCCGGCCCTGGTGAACGCTCCCGGCCTGACCGAGCAGGGCCAGCAGATGTCCATCGCCCACCTCTACACCGTCTTTTCCGGCAAGATCTCCGTGTCCGACCGGGTGCAAAGGATGTTCAACGCCGGTTCGTTCGCCTCCGAGTTCGCCGGGCTGCGGGACGACATCCTCAAGTCCCCGGAGAAGTACTTCTATTCCGAGCGGGAACTGACCAGCCTCGGCTACTTCCTGCTGAACCAGATGAAGGAGGTGGACGGCGCCGTCCGGCTCTTCGAGCTCAGCGTCAAGCTCTTCCCGGGGGCCTGGAACGCCTGGGACAGCCTGGCCGAGGCGCTCTACGTGAAGGGCGAGAAGGAGAAGGCGTTGAAGCTCTACCGCAAGTCCCTGGAGCTGAACCCGGGCAACGAGAACGGCAAGAAATTCGTGGCCCGCATCGAGAGTGAATTGAAGGGATAGCTCCCGCTCCGCGGGGGCGTGGAGAAACTGTCCGCGTCACCTCCATAACGTTGGGCGGCCGCGGCGGGGGAACCCGCCGCGGCCGTGATTCCCACTCCGCGGCGACCCGGTCCGGCAGCCGGACTATCCGCGCGGCGTTTCCCGCACCACCAGGCTGCGCACGGCCATGCCGACCCCCTTGACGCCTCCGTCGGCCGACATGTCGACGGCCGTCGGAATGCGAAAGGTGATGACCAGCCAGCCGTTAACGGTGACCAGGTCGCGCGGGATGGTCATGCGGTGGAGGGCCGGGGCGGGGTCCAACATCCGCCACAGGCCGACCCTGCGGTCGTTGACGTGGACGTAGACCTTCTGCATCGTTCGCGTCCCCTGCAGGAACGGCCAGGCGAGGATCCGCAGTTCCAGGTCGGAGCGGGGCGGGGGAACGCGCAGGCGCAGGGTGGCAACGGTCTGGCTGGTCCAGGAGAAATCGGCGCCGGGCTCGGGAAACCAGCCGTCGCCGCGGTGGGGGGCCGAGTTCCCGTCGGCCGCGAAGCCCAGAACCGTGCCGGGCGTGTAGCGGCAGGCGTCGTCCATCTTCGTCCTTGCCCGCGGGGGAAGCAACTCGTTCTCCCGTCGCCACGAGCGGCTCCTCCAGGAGTGGCCGGTCACGGCGTAGACGTCGATCTTCTTCAAAAAATCCCGGGACCAGTCGTCGTCGTGGTAATAGTACACGTGAAACGTTCGCCTGCGGCGCCGGTCGGGTTTCATGGAGAAGATCGACTCGCCGCCGCCGGCCGCCTCCAGTCCCAGCCCCTCCAGCACGGAGCGCGGGACGTCGGTGAGGGAGACGGGGGCGTCGGAGACGCGCAGCGGTTCCCCGTCGGCCCCGGCCGGCTTGGCCAGCAGCAGGGCCAGCCCGGCCGCCTGGTAGTTCGGCGGAACCGCAGGGGCGCCGCCCGTTTCCGGCGGGCCGCCGTCCGGGGAGACCGGGGCGTCGTAGTCCGTCGAGCCGTGGTCGCCCATGACCAGGATCAGGGAGGGGGCGTACTGGTTGATGGCGCGGAGCTTGTCGAGAAAGAGGCGGGCGATCTCCAGGGCGGCCCGGCTCTGGGTCTTGAAATTCTCCCGGTCCTGGTGGGGCAGCGGTTGGAAGTCGAGGTTTTCGTTCAGTTGGAACGGGGTGTGGGCGCCGTTGAGGTGGAAGTACTTGAAAACCGGGGTGTCGCCCTCCGCCCGGGCGGTGGCCAGCATGCGGCGGATGAACTGCACGTCGGGCAGCGCCAGGGCTTCCGGGGAGAAACGGCGGCCGACGGCCGCTTCCGGCGCTTCGGTCCGGGCGTCGCCCCTTCCGGTCCTGGCCAGCAGCCCCTTGAGCAGCCACTTCTGGTTCCGGTAGACCAGGGGCTTGAGAACGTGGGGCAGCTGGCGGAAGAGGGAGATGTCCAGGAGCAGGCCGACTTCGCCGGCGACCGCCCGGCGGCCGCTTCGCGGCTTCAGGTTGGAGGCCACAGCCGGGCTGAAGTGCACGGTGTAGTCGAGGGCCGGGTAGAGCTCGACGCGGTACCCCCGCTCCCGGAGCGCCTTCGGCAGCGAGGCGGGCGAGAGGTAGGCCTCCTGGAGGTACTGCGGCAGCGGCCGGGAGTTGTCGTAGTTTTTGCCGGTCAGGATGGCCGGCACCGCCAGGTGGGTACGGTGGGCGGCGGCCAGGGTGTCGCGGTACCAGGTGAAGCCGCGGAAGGCGTGGGACAGGCCGGGGTGCTCGCGGAGCAGCTCCCCGAAGACGTCCGCCTGCATCGAGTCCAGCACCAGCAGGATGACGTTGCGCCGCCCCGAGAATTCGAATTTGGAGCGGTCGTCGAAGGCGAGATGCTTGCGGTTGTCTTCATCCGGCGCCCTCGCCGCCGCCACTCCCATCCAGGCCGCCTGGACCAGGAGCAGCAGCAGGCACAGGGCGCCGGCGTGCCGGACCAGGCGCTGCGGCCGCCAGCCGGCCAGGCCGAGCACGGCCAGCCAGGCCAGGCCGTCGATGACCCCGCGCAGGGCCAGCCGTTCCCACGGGATGGGGTGGCCGTCCAGGAGCCCGTACGGCCACACCAGAAAGTTGCCCTGCAGCCAGAACAGGAAGGCGAGGGCCAGCAGCAGCGCCGCGGCCCGCTCCGAGAAGCGGTGCGGCAGCAGCGCCAGGAGCCCGGACAGCAGCAGCCAGCTGATCCCGGCGGCGGCCAGCAGGCTGCCGGCGATCCACTGGAAGAGGAAGCCGAATTCCGCCTGGTTGGTGAAGTAGATGGTCGCCGGCCCGAACAGCCAGAGGGTCAGGGCGACGGCCAGGGACGGCCACAGGCAGCGGCCGGCGAACGATCCGCCGGCCCGGGGGAGAGCCGGGTCGGCGCCGCTGCCCGGGTGATCTCGGAGGTCCATGGGTTCGGCTCAGCGCTTGAGCCTGAACCCGGCCACGAGTTGCTGCATCTCCGTGGTGCGGACGCCGAGCTCCTCGATGGCCGCCTGGATTTCGCCGGTGCTGCGGGCGGACTCCCGGGTGACGGTGTCGATGGCCTCCATGTTGCGGCGGATCTGCTCGGCCGCCCGCAGCTCTTCCTGGTTGGCCTGGCTGATCTGCTGGACCATCTGGTTGGCGTCGCGGGCGACGCCGACGATGCGCCGCAGGGCTTCTCCCGCGCGGTCGGCCAGGGTCACCCCCTGGGCGACTTCGCCCAGCCCGGCGTTCATGGACGAGACCGCGCGGGAGGTCTCCGCCTGGATCCTGCCGATCGTCTCCCGGATCTCGCGGGTCGACTTGGCGGTGCGCTCGGCCAGCTTGCGCACCTCGTCGGCGACCACCGCGAATCCCCGGCCGTGCTCCCCGGCGCGCGCCGCCTCGATGGCCGCGTTGAGCGCCAGCAGGTTGGTCTGGTCGGCGATCTCGTTGATGACGTTGGCCATCTGCCCGATCTGGGTGCTGGCCGCGCTCAGCCCGTTCAGCACGGTGGCCGAGTCCCGTACGACCCCGGCGATGCGCTGGATGCGCTCGATCATGTCGGCGACGACCTGGCCGCCGCTCTCGGCGGCGGCCTGCACGGCGTTTGTCGTCTCGCCCGTCTGCCCGGCGTTCTGCACGCTGTCGTGGATGGCCCGGGTGAGCTGCGCGACGGCCTCGGAGACGGCGGCGGCCTGGGCGGACTGCTTTTCGGCGCCGGTGGCCATCTGGCCGAGGTTGGCCGTGATCTGGGTGCTGGAGCTGGCCAGGATCCCGGTGGCCTCCTCCACCTTGCCGATGGCCCGGTTGAGCTGGCCGGCCATGTGGTTGAACGATTCGCCCAGCCTGCCGAGCTCGTCCCGGCTGTCGACCGCCACGGCGACGGTCAGGTCGCCGGCGGCCAGGCGGCCGATCGACTGGCCCAGGGAGGTGAGCGGGCGGATGATGGTGCGGCGCACGAAGAAGTGGATGACCAGGCTGATGAGCCCCAGCACCCCCAGCACGGCCAGGCCGGCCAGCAGGCGGATGGAGCGCTCGCGGCGCAGCATGCCGGCGGTGGAGGCGGAGACGCCGAAGGCGGCGACCAGGTCGCCGCTCTGGCGGGACTTGAACATGTCGACGCCGTAGGCGTCGTGGCAGTTCGTGCACTCGTCCTGCAGCCGGGCCGGCGCCAGCACGTAGAGACGGGGCCGGCCCTCGGCGTCGACCAGGCGGGCGCGGCGGGATTCCAGCTTGGGGTCGGCGGTGAAGGCCCGCAGGCACTCCTGCTCGAACCGGCCCTGCTCGCTTCCGGCGCCGCCCGTGCCCGGCAGCACGCGGTGGAACTCCAGGCCGTGGCTGCGGCAGTACTCCTCGGCGGCGGAGTGGAGCATCATGCGCGAGCTGACGGCCAGGGTGTTCAGGTTCTCGGTGAACGCCTCCTCGACCTGGGCGGTGGTGGAGGAGCCGATAAACCAGGCGACGACGACCAGGATGACGAGCAGCGCGGCCCCGACCGGGAGAAAGAACTTGGCGGCCAGATTCATCCGTTTCATGACTACCGTCCTATGCGGGGACGGTGCGGGCCCGACCGCCCGTTCCTCGCGGCGTCCCTTTCGCTTCCGCTCCTCCCGCATTCGATGCTGCGGTTATTCTATGGTCCCCGGAGAAACGAAGTCAAGTGTCCGGCGCCAGGCGAACCGGCCCCGCAGGCTCCGGGGCGGGGCTATAAGGCGGCGATGAGGTCCCGGCGCGGCAGCGCGCCGAAGCGGCCGAAGTCGAGGTGCAGGGTGCCGGCCGGGGTCATCACGTAGAGCCCGTTCTCGGTGGCCAGGTGCAGGCGGCCGAACAGGCGGGCGATGTGGTAGATGCGCGCCGGCAGGGGGTTGTGGTCGCAGGAGCCGTTGTTCAGGTTGTAGCGGAGCAGGCCGCCGGGGGCCACCTCCTCGGGCAGGTGGCGGCACAGGCCGATCCACAGGGTCTCTTCCTCGGCCAGCATGGCCGAGGTCGACCAGTCGGACAGCTCGCGGACGTACTCCATGCGCCAGGAGCGGCTGCGCAGGTCGAAGGCGGCCAGGGCGCCGATTCCCGTCGTCTTGTCGGTGTCGCGGAACGCGGTGGCGATCCAGACGGTGTCGCCCAGCCGGGCATGGGCGCCGATGCGCACGTCGATGCGGGTGGCCCGGTGGAGGAGGGAGGGCTGCGGCGGGCGGGCGCTTTTGGGCAGGGTGTCGAGGATGGCGGCGTAGCGCTGCGGCCGGTGCTTCCTGAGCTCCTGCAGGTCGAGGGGCGGCAGGCGGTAGAAGCGCTTGCTCTGCTTTTCGACCATGAGGACGCCGGCCGGGTGGTCCGACAGCCAGTTGCGGCGATAGCCGCAGACGACGGCCCGGTGGCCCAGAACCGAGAGGACGTCCCGGCGCACCAGCGAGGGCGGAAACTGGTCGCTGCTGAAGTCGGCCGGCAGGTTCAGCTTCTCGCTCCAGTAGGGCAGCTGCTGCTGGGGCAGCGGCAGCGGCTGGCGGGTCCAGCGGTTGCCCCGCAGCCGGTACTGCTCCTGGTCGGACCAGAACAGCAGGCCGTCGGCCGTTTCCTCCAGGTCGTCGATTTCGTAAATCGGCCGGCCGCCGATCTCTCGCACCGCGGTGAAGCCTCGGGTCCGCTCCACCAGTCCGTCGCGCTTGGCGATGAAGATGATGGCGGTGGAGCGGAAGTCGACGCGCTGGTTGTCGTCGCGGCCGACCAGCACCAGCCGGCCCTGGAAGGGGAGCATGTGGGTGATGACCACGTGGCCGGTCGCCCCCGGGCGGGGGGCCGCGGCCAGCCCGGCGCAGAACAGCAGGAGAGGAAGCATGCGCATGGCCGGATTATACCGCCGGGCGGTCGGGGCGGCAAGCCGGCGGCGGTCCCCCGGCCCCAACCGCCCGCCGCGGCCGCGGGTATATCCTTTTGACGCCGGCCTGCGTACAGAGAGGTTACGGACAAGGAGGAACGCGAGAATGAAACCCCTGACCTGGTTCGCCGGCTTCTCTCTTTTCCTGCTGACCACCCTGGGGGCCGCGCCGCAGGCGGCCGCCGACGCCGACATCCCCTGCCAGCTGTTCCGGCTGGACAACGGCCTGACCCTGATCGTCCACGAGGACCACAAGGCCCCCATCGTGGCCTTCAACGTCTGGTACCACGTCGGTTCCAAGAACGAGGCGCCGGGCAAGACCGGCTTCGCCCACCTGTTCGAGCACCTGATGTTCAACGGCAGCGAGCACTACGACGACGACTACTTCAAGCCGCTGCAGAAGGCGGGCGCCACCGACCTCAACGGCACCACCAACGAGGACCGCACCAACTACTTCGAGAACGTGCCCGTGTCGGCGCTCGACCTGGTGCTGTGGATGGAGTCCGACCGCATGGGCCACCTGAAGGGGGCGATCAGCCAGGCCAAGCTGGACGAGCAGCGCGGCGTCGTGCAAAACGAGCTGCGCCAGGGGGCCAACGAGCCCTACTCGGTCGCCGAGGAGCTGATCGCCAAGGCCTGCTACCCGTCCGGCCACCCGTATTCGTGGACGGTCATCGGCTCGCTGGAGGATCTGCAGGCCGCCCGGCTGGAGGACGTGCAGAACTGGTTCGCCACCTACTACGGTCCGAACAACGCGGTGGTGGTCGTCGCCGGCGACATCGACGCCCGGACGGCGCTGGAGAAGGTGAAGAAGTACTTCGGCGACATCCCGCCCGGCCCGCCGGTGGCCCGCCACAGCGCCTGGGTGGCCAAGCGCACGGGGGAGCAGCGGCAGACGGTCCAGGACCGGGTGCCGCAGGCGCGGCTGATCAAGGTGTGGAACGTGCCGCAGTGGGGCACTCCCGATTCCCAGTACCTGACGCTGCTGGCCGCCGTGCTGAGCGACGGCAAGAACTCGCGCCTCTTCAAGCGGCTGGTCTACGACGAACAGGTCGCCACCGAGGTGCGCGCCTTCAACCAGGCCCTGGAGATCGGCGGCCAGTTCATCATCCAGGCCGACGCCCGGCCGGGCACGGACCTGGCCCGGCTGGAAAGGGCCGTCGACGAGGAGCTGCAGAAACTGCTCCGCGGCGGCCCGACCCCGCTGGAGCTGCAGCGGGCCAAGACCCAGTACCGGGCCCGCTTCCTGCGCGGCGTCGAACGCATCGGCGGTTTCGGCGGCAAGTCGGACCAGCTGGCGCGCTCCATGACCTTCGCCGGCCGCCCCGACTTCTACATGGAGAACAACCGGCTGCTGGCCGAGGCCACGGCGGCCGCCGTGCAGAAGGCCGGCCAGGCGTGGCTGAGCGATGGCGTCTATGTGCTGCAGATCCTGCCCTACCCCGCCCTCAAGGCCGACGCCTCCGGCGCCGACCGCACCCGCCTGCCCGAGGTCGGGGCGGCCCCCGCCGCCCAGTTCCCGGAGTTGCGGCGCGCCACCCTGAGCAACGGCCTGCGGGTGGTGCTGGCCGAGCGCCACGCCGTGCCGCTGGTGCGTCTCTCCCTGGTGGTGGACGCCGGCATGGCCGCCGACCAGTTCGCCCGGCCGGGCACGGCCGCCCTGGCCATGGACATGATGGACGAGGGCACGGCGGCGCGCAGCGCGCTGCAGATCAACGACGAGCTGGCGCTGCTCGGCGCCCAGCTGGGCACCGGCAACCAGCTGGACGTTTCGCTCGTCTCCCTCTCCGCGCTCAAGGAGAAGCTGGACCCGTCGCTGGACCTCTTCGCCGACGTCATCCTCAACCCCAGCTTCCCGGAAGCCGACTTCGCGCGCCTGCAGAGGCTGCAGCTGGCGCGCATCCAGCAGGAGAAGTCGGCGCCCATGACCATGGCCCTGCGCGTCTTTCCCCGCCTCGTCTACCCGGCCGGCCACGCCTACGCCAACCCGATGACCGGCTCGGGCTTCGAGGCCGACGTGGCCTCGATCCGGCGCGCCGACCTGGTCGCGTTCCACCGGACCTGGTTCAGGCCCGACCACGCCACCCTGGTCGTGGTCGGCGACGCCACCCTGGAGGAGATCGTCCCCCGCCTGGAAAAGCGCTTCGCCTCCTGGCGGCCCGGCGACGTGCCGGCCAAGAACGTGGGCGAGGTGATGCTGGCGGCCCGTCCGGCGGTCTACATCATGGACAAGCCGGGGGCGCCGCAGTCGATCGTCCTGGCCGGCCACGCGGCGCCCGGGTCGGCCGACCCGCAGCGGGTGGCCATCGACATGATGAACCTGATCCTCGGCGGCGACTTCGTCTCGCGCATCAACCTGAACATCCGCGAGAACAAGCGCTGGAGCTACGGAGCCCGCTCCATGCTCTCCCCCGCCCGCGGCCAGCGGCCGTTCATCGTCTACGCTCCGGTGCAGGGGGACAAGACCGCGGAGACCATGGTCGAGATCCGCAAGGAGCTGGACGGCATGCTCGGCGCCCGGCCGGTCGGCGCCGACGAGTTCGCCAACGCCCGCGGCGGCCAGGTGCTGCAGCTGGCCGGCCGCTGGGAGACCGCCCAGGCGGTGGAGCGGTCGCTGGTCGAGCTGGTGCAGTTCAACCTGGCCGACGACTTCTTCCGCACCTACCCGTCCGCCCTGGCCGGGCTCACGTTGGACGACGTGGGCCGGGCCGCCGCCCGGGTGCTGCACCCCGAGGCGCTGGTCTGGGTGGTGGTGGGTGACCGCGCCCGGATCGAGCCCCGCATCCGCGAGCTGGATTACGGCGAGATCCGGGTCGTCGACGGCGACGGCCACGTGGTGCAGTGAGCCCGAAAGCCGCGGGGACCGGAGCGGGCGGCGCCTGGCCGCGCCGGCAGGCTGGCGTTGCTCCGCGGAATGGTGTACAATGAACCCTCGCAAATCAGCCGTCAAGGAGAGCAAACCCATGACCAAGAAAGTGGTTGTGATTTTGACGTTGTGCCTGTTCGTCTGCCTGACGACCCTGGCCGCCCAGGAGAAGCTGGTCAAGCCGGTGAACAAGGAAGCCGCCAAGAAGATGGACAAGGCCTCGAAGGCCTGGAAGAACAAGGAGCTCGACAAGGCCCTGCCCCTGTTCCAGGAAGTCATCCAGCTCGAGCCCACCTACGCCCCGGCCTACTACTACTGCGGCAACATCCACCTGCAGAAGAAGCAGAACGACCAGGCCCTGCCGATGCTGGAAAAGGCCGTCCAGCTGCAGCCGGACTACGCCGCCGCGGTCAACGAGTACGTCCACGTGCTCAATGCCACCGGCCGCGACCTGAGCGCCCAGGGCCAGCCGGAGAAGGCCATGCCCTACTTCCAGCGCATCGTCGACCTCCCCGGTCTGGATGCGGTCCAGAAGTCGATGCTCATGGACGCCGCCTTCAACCTGGGCATCTCCGCGTTCCAGGCGCAGAAGTTCGACCAGTCCGTGGCGGCCTTCACCAAGCTGCTGGCGATGCCCGGCTTCGAGGCGGAGGCCAAGCGGCAGTTCGTGCTGGTGCAGTACATGCTCGGCATCAACCTGAACGTGCTCGGCAAGAGCGAGGAGTCGAACGGCCACCTGCTCAAGTACCTGGAGCTGACCGCCGCCGATGCCCCCAGCCAGTTCACCGCCATCGCCGCCTACCTGGTGGCCAAGAATGACTACGCCCTGCTCGACGGCGAGATCACCAAGGTGCGCAACGACAAGAGCGTCACCGACCTGCGGGCCCGGGTGCAGGAGCTGGCCAAGGCGCGCAACCGCATCCAGGAGATGGCCCAGAAGTCCCTGTCCATCAAGGCCGACACCGAGGACGCCTACGTCCTGCTGGGCAACTACTACTACCTCATGCGCGACCTCGACCAGGCCATCGCCCAGTACAAGACGCTGATCGAGAAGTTCCCGGCCTCCTCCGCCCTGGCCGACTACAACGCCTTCCTGGCCAACCTCGACAAGGAAAAGAACCCGCCCCCGCCGCCTCCGCCGGCCCGGGGCAAGAAGAAGTAATCGGCAGGTTCCGACCCATCCCCAAGGCGGCGCCCGACGGGCGCCGCCTTTTTTTTCGGCTCGGGTCTCGCCTCGATCCGCCCCGTTCATTCATTATTATGAACCCCGAATTCGGATAATTGAATCGCCCGGGCACCCTGGAACCGCGGCCGCGGACCCGGAGCGGCGGAGCGGGCGGCAATGGTCGAACCATGCGCGTTTCGGATGGCCGTTCTCCCGGCGGGGAGGGGGGCGCCCGGGGTTTACTTTTGGCATTGAATATGCTAGAGATTTGCCATGACCGGTGTCTCCACTGATCTCTCAGGCCGCTCCCGGATTTCGGGTGGCGGCGGCCGGGTTCACGGCCGTCCCGTCTCCGGGTTCCGCGAGCCAGGAACACCCGTTAAATTCTCAAAAAAATACCAGGAGGTTTTCATGCTCAAGAAAGCATGCATGTGGCTGACGCTCATGCTCGCGGTTCTGGCCGTCGGGTATGCGCAGTCCAGCCAGACCGGTTCGCTGATCGGAACGGTCACCGCCGAGGATGGCACGACCATTCCCGGCGTGACGGTGACCGCCGCCTCGTCGGCGATCGTCATCGGCAAGCTGACGACCGTGACCAACGAGAACGGCATCTTCCGCTTCACCAACCTGGCCCCCGGCGTCTACGAGATCACCTTCCAGCTGGAAGGCTTCCGCACCGTCATCCGCAAGGATGTGCGCGTGAACGCCATGCAGACCTACACCATCAACGTGGGCCTGCGGCAGGAAGCGATCCAGGAAGCGATCGTGGTCACCGGCAAGGGCCCGACCGTCGACACCCAGCGCCAGACCCGCGCGGCCAACTGGGACACCGAGTTCCTGAAGTCGCTCCCGGCCGCCCGCCAGCTGAACAACTTCGTCAACATGTCGCCGGGCATGATCGGCCTCTCCGCCCACGGCGGCGCCACCATGGACAACTCCGTCAACCTCGACGGCGTCAACGTGATCGACCCGGCCACCGGCGTGCAGAACGTCACCTTCGGCCTGGACATCATGGACGAAATTTCCGTGCAGACCGGCGGCCTCTCGGCCGAGTACGGCTCGGTGCGCGGCGCCATGGTCAACGTGGTCACCAAGTCGGGCGGCAACAAGTTCTCCGGCACCGGCTCCTTCTACTTCAACCACGAGAGCCTGCAGGGCGACAACAAGAAGGGCACCGTCCTCGAGGGCCAGAGCTACAGCGGCGTCGCCCGCGAACTGGAGCCCGCCCTCTCCATCGGCGGCCCGATCATCAAGGACAAGCTCTGGTTCTTCCTCTCCGGCTCCTACAACATTTCCGAAGTCTACACCGAGGGCTTCCCCTACAACAACCCGCAGGGCAAGTTCGCCATCAAGACCAAGATCCCCATGCCCTTCGGCAAGCTGACCTTCCAGCCCAACCAGCAGAACAAGTTCGTCTTCTCCCTGAACTACAACGACCGCCTGCTGGACCACCGCTTCGCCGACCGCTACCACACCCTGAACAACACGGTGAAGCAGACCACCCCGACCAAGACCATCAACGCCCAGTGGACCCGCTACTTCGGCAACAACCTCTACGCCAACTTCAAGCTCGGCTTCGTCGACTTCGCCATGAAGCTCGACTCCAACAGCGTGAAGCCGGTCTACTACCAGTACCTCACCTTCCAGTACCTGGACAACGGCGGCGCCTGGCGCACCAACGACCACTACATCCGCAAGCGCTACAACGCCAACGTGGACGCCACCACCTTCATCGACAACTTCATGGGCACCCACGAACTGAAGGTCGGCGGTGAGGCGCAGATCGGCCGCACCTCCTGGCTCGTCTACGGCGAGTCCGACCCGGTCACCGGCGCCCACTGGAACACCTTCTACGGCCCCTACTGGTGGTACGGCCTCGTGCTCTACAACGGGGGCTTCGACCGCAAGGACAACATGGACGACTACTTCATGTTCTTGCAGGACACCTGGCGCGTCAACCGCCACCTGACCCTCAACCTCGGCCTGCGCCTGGAGTACAACTCGATCGTCTGGCCCAAGCAGGGCAACCCCGGCGAAGGCGACATCACCCTGCCCGGCGCCCTGAGCAACCGCACCTTCAACCGCACCATCACCTCCAACATGAAGGTCATGGACTGGCTCACCCTGGCCCCGCGCGTCGGCCTCATCTACGACCTGTTCGGCGACTCCAAGACCCTGCTCAAGGCCTCCTGGTCGCGCTACACCATGCCCAACCAGGTCGGCTGGGTCAACGTGGCCCACAAGAACGGCTGGGTCGGCTACTTCACCATGCTCGACCCGATCACCGGCGAGCCGCAGGTCGGCTCCGAGTGGATGTGGGCGTCGCCCAGCACCACCCAGGTCGACTACACCGCCGCCGACGGCACGGAGTACAAGCTCAAGGCCCCGTACGTCGACGAGCTGACCCTGGGCGCCGAGCGCGAGCTCTTCACCGACTGGTCGGCCAGCGTCCGCTACCTCAGGAAGTGGGACCGCCGCCTGATCCACGCCATCGACGCCAAGAAACTCGACGCCGACAAGCTGATGGCCACGGGCGAGCTCGACTGGAGCAAGGCCTACACTACCAAGACCGCGGTCGACCCCTATGACAACAAGACGGTCACCTTCTACAACCGCCTGGTCTCGGCCACCGAGCTGCACATCGTCAACCCCCCCGGCGCCGAGCGCAACTACGAAGGCGTTGAAATCACCCTCAACAAGCGTTTCGCCAAGGGCTGGGCGCTCAACACCTCCTACGTCTACGGCAAGGGCACCGGCCTCATCGACCAGGGCCGCACCGGCGGCTCCCTGGGCACCTCCAACCTCTTCGCCGACCCCAACGCCCACATCAACGCCTACGGCGTCCTCGACCTCGATGCCCGCCACCAGTTCAAGGTGCAGGGCCTGCTGAAGGGCCCGCTGGGCATCAACATCTCCGGCTACTACCGCTACCTGAGCGGCGGCGTCTGGGCCCGCACCGTCTCCTCCTCCCGCCTCGGCGTCTCCCTCAACCAGACGGCGGTCACCATCTGGGCGGAAGCCCGCGGCTCGCGCCGCCTGCCGCCCACCTCCCAGCTCGACCTGCGCCTGGAGAAAGCCTTCAAGATCGGCGGTCTCACCCTGAGCGCCTTCGCCGACTGCTTCAACGTCCTCAACCGCGGCGTGGCCACCTCGGTCTGGGCCAACTCCAGCAACCCCACCTGGCCCTTCGAGCGCATGATGACCATCAACAACCCGCGCCTGTTCCAGCTTGGTGCGCGCTTCGAGTTTTAAGTAACCGGGGCGAAAGCCCGGCAACGCGAATCACCGAGGGGGGGCACGAAAGTGCCCCCCCTTTTCATTCCCCCCCGCGACCCGAGCGATGTCCACCGTTTGTCCCCCAACCCGGGCTGTGGTATCATGGCCGCAATGGCCACCCCCGAAAAGACCTCATCCAGTCGTGTTTTCCGCCTTTTACTCCCGGCCGTCGCCATCCTGGCCGGAGCCGCCGCCCTGCTGCTGCTCCGTTCCGGCGCGCCTGATTCCCGGAAAATCGAGCTGCCGCGGGAGGCGCGCAACGTCATCCTGATCACCATCGACACCCTGCGCGCCGACCACGTCGGCGCCTGGGGGGCGGGGCGCGCTTCCACCCCGGCGCTGGACGCCCTGGCCGCGGAAGGGGTGCGATTCTCCCATTGCGTCACCCAGGCGCCGCTGACCCTGCCGGCGCACACCAGCCTGCTCTCGGCCACCTACCCCTTCTACCACCGGGTCCGCGACAACGGCGGCTTCCGCGTGCCGGAAAAGCTGCCGCTCCTCTCCCAGGCCCTGAAAGCGGAGGGATACGCCACCGCGGCCTTCATCGGCGCCTACGTGCTGCACGGCAAGTGGGGGCTGAACCGCGGCTTCGACCACTACTCCGACCGCTTCGACCGGGTCCGCGACGAGCGGCTCAAGCTCGATGCCGACAAGCCGGCGGCGGAGGTGCTGGCCGACGCCCAACGCTGGCTGGAGGGGCAACCCGACGACCAGCCGCTCTTCGCCTGGATCCACCTCTACGATCCCCATTTCCCCTATACGCCGCCGGAGCCGTTCGCCGCCCGGCACCCGAAGGATCCCTACCGCGGCGAGGTCGAGTACACCGACAGCGAGCTGGGCCGCTTCGTGGCCGCGCTGAAGGCGGCGGGGCTCTTCGAGCGCACCCTGCTGGTGGTCGCCGCCGACCACGGCGAGGGCCTGGATGACCACGGCGAGCAGCAGCACGGCTACTTCCTCTACGAGACGACCGTGCACGTGCCGCTCATCTTCCGCCTTCCCGGGGCGCGCCGGCCGGTGGTGGTGCCGCAGACGGTGCAGCTGGTCGACGTGGCGCCGACGGTGCTCGACCTGCTGGGCGTCGCCGCCCCCGCCGCCTGGCAGGGGCGCTCCCTGCGCCGGCTGATGGCGGGAGAAACCGACGACGCCTTCGGCTTCGCCTACAGCGAGACCTGGTACCCGCGCCTGCACTTCGGCTGGGCGCCGCTGCAGGCCTTCTACGAGGGGCGCTCCAAGTACGTCCTGGCGCCGCAGGAGGAGCTGTACGACCTGGAAGCCGACCCCGGGGAGACGCGCAACCGGGCGAACCGGGAGCCGGAGCGGCGATCGCGGCTGCGCGCCCGCGGGCTGGCCCTGGTTTCGCGCCTTTCGCGCGGCGCGCTGGTGCCGGGGCCCGCCGCCCTGACCGCCGACGACCGGCGCCGGCTGGGGGCGCTCGGTTACCTGACCGGCGCGGCCCAGGCGACCCCGCAGGGCCCGCTGGCCGACCCCAAGGAGAAGCTGGGCGACTACGCCGCCTTCGGCCGGGCCGTCTCCCTGCTCGGCCTCGAGAAGTGGGCGGAGGCTCTGGCCGCCGCCCGGGCGGTCGTCGCCGGCAACCCGGAGTTCGCCGACGCCTGGAGCTTGATCGGCAGCGCCTTGCGCGGCCTGGGGCGGCACGAGGAGGCGTTGGCCGCCCATCGCCGGGCCATCGCCCTGAAGCCGGACGACTCCTTCCTGCGCCACGACGAGGTGCGAGCGCTGCAGGCCCTCGGCCGCCTGGACGAAGCGGCCGCCGCGGCGGAGCACGCCCTGCAGCTGGCGCCGGACGATGCCGCCCTGCGGGTCGGGCTGGGCGAGATCCGCCTGCAGCAGAACCGGCGCCCCGAGGCCCTGCAGGAACTGCGCCGCGCCCTGGCCGCCGACGCGTCCGCCCAGCTCCCGCTCACCCGGGTCGTGACCCAGCTCGTCGGCCGCCGGGAGTTCGGCGACGCGCGCCTGCTGCTCGGCGAAATGCTGGTCCGGAACCCCCGCGCCGCCTCCGGGCACTACCTGCTGGGCTGGATCGAGGAGTCGCAGGGGAGACTCCAGGAGGCGGTCACCGCCTACCGCCGAGCCCTGGAGCTCGACCCCGGCCGCTACGAGGCGGCCGTCTCCCTGGCCAACCTGCTGAAGCAGGCCGGGCAGCTGGAGGAGGCCGCCCGTTGCTACCGGCAGGCCCTCCAGGCCAACGACGGCCTGAAGATGGCCCGCTTCCACCTGGCCGACATCATGCGCCTGAAGGGCGAGGACCTGCCCGCCGCGGTCGAGCTCTGCCTGAAGGGGATCGCCATCCCGCCGGGCGACCGCGAGACCCTGTTCGGCTATTTCGTGCTCACCAACCTCTACACGGCCCTGGGCGACCCGGCCAGCGCCGAGCGCTACACCTGGGAAGGCGAGAAGCTGATCGCCGGCCTGGAGCGTCGCTGAGACCCGACCGACCGTTTGCGGCCCCGGCGGCAGCCGTGGTATCATGGGTCGATGGCCCCCCGCGCGTCCACATCCCCGCTGCTCCGCCGCCTGCTGCCCGTCGCCGCGGTCGCGGCGGCGGTTCTTCTCGGTTTTCTGCTGTGGCGGCTCGCCTTCCGCTCGCCGGGCGGAGACCGGCTGCCGCGTGACCTGAACGTCATCCTGGTGACCATCGACACGCTGCGCGCCGACTACGTCGGCGCCTACCGGGGCGGCCGGGCCGCCACCCCGGCCTTGGACGCGCTGGCCGCCTCCGGCGCCCTTTTCGAGCGCTGCATCGCCCCGGCGCCGTTGACCTTGCCGTCTCACACCAGCCTGCTCTCGGCCACCCAGCCGCTCTTCCACCGGGTGCGCGACAACGGCGGTTTCCGCGTGCCGGCGGGGCTGCAGCTGCTCAGCGAGGTGCTCGGCGAGCGCGGCTTCGCCACCGCCGCCTTCATCGGCGCCTACGTGCTGCACGGCAAGTGGGGGCTGAACCAGGGGTTCGACCACTATGCCGACCGCTTCGGGATCGCTCAGGGCGGGCGCATCACGCTGCAGAACGAGAAGCGCGCCGCGGAGGTGCTGGAGGAGGCCCGGGGCTGGCTGACCGCGCGTCCCGCCAACCGGCCCTTCTTCGCCTGGATCCATCTCTATGACCCCCATGCTCCCTACGACCCGCCCTCCCCCTTCGCCGAGCGCTGCAACGACGACCGTTACCGGGGGGAAGTGGAGTACACCGACGCCCAGCTGGGGCGGTTCGTCGACTTCCTGAAGGAGAAAGGCTTGTTCGACCGCACCCTGCTGGTGGTGGCCGCCGACCACGGCGAGGGGCTGGGCGACCACGGCGAGGCGGAGCACGGCCTCTTCGTCTACGAGACGACGGTGCGCGTGCCGCTGCTCATCCGCGCCCCGGTCGCCTTCGCCGCGACCCGGGTAAGCGAGACCGTCCAGCTCATCGATGTGGCGCCCACCATCGTGGACCTGCTGGGGGTGCCGGCGCCGCGCCAGTGGCAGGGGCGCTCCCTGCGCCGGCTGCTGGCGGGCGAGGCGGACGGGCGCTTCGGACAGGCCTACAGCGAGACCTGGTACCCTCGGCTGCATTTCGGCTGGGCGCCATTGCAGGCGCTGACCAGCGGCCCGCACAAGTACATCCTGGCCCCGCGCGACGAGCTGTACGACCTGGCCGACGATCCCGGCGAGACGCGCGACCGGAAGGACGACCCGCGCCGCCGGGACCTGCGCGCCCGGCTGCTGGCCTACGCCGACCGCCACGCGCGCGGCGCCCTGGCCAGCGAGGGCGGCGGCGCCATGAGCCCGGCCGACCGGCAGCGGCTGGCGGCGCTGGGCTACCTCAGCGGCACCGCGCAGGTGAGCGGGGCCGGGCCGCTTCCCGACCCCAAGGACAAGCGCGACGTCTTCGACCGCATGCTGCGGGCATCGGCCCTGCTCAACCAGGGGCGACACGAGGAGGCGGTGGCCCTGTTGCGCTCCATCACCGCCGCCGAGCCCGAGCTCGGCGACGCCTGGAGCGCGCTGGGCAACGCCCTCTACGCCCTGGGCCGCCACGCCGAGGCGCTGCAGGCCAATCGCCGCGCCCTGCAGCTCAAGCCGGACAACAATTTCGTCATGCTCAACATCCTGACCGTCATGACCGACATGGGCGACCCCGGCGGGGCCTGGCAGGAGTCCGAGCGCTTTCTCCGGGCCTTCCCCGGCGACGCGGCGCTGCTGGAGAGCCAGGGGCATATCCGGTTCCTGCAGGGGCGGTACGACGAGGCCGTCGCTCTCCTGCGGCGGGCCTACACCGCCGATCCCGGGGCCGTGCAGGCTTACAACCTGGCCGGCGAGGCCCTGCTGCGCCAGGGGCGGCACGATGCCGCCCTGGAGACCCTGCGGCAGGGTCTACGCCAGAACCCGCAGGCGCGCAACACCCATTACCTGCTGGCGCAGGTGCACGAGGCGCGCGGTGAACGGGCCCCGGCCGTCGAGAACTACCGGCTCGAGCTGCAGGGCAACCCCGACAAGCTGGAGGCCGCCTACAATCTGGCCAACCTGTTGAAGCAGTCGGGTGAGCTGGCCGAGGCGGCGGAATGGTACCGGAAAGTCGTCGCCGCCCAACCGGAAATGAAACGGGCCCGCTTCCACCTGGCGGAGATCATGCTGCAGCGGGGCGAAGACCTGCCGGCAGCCGTGCGTCTCTGCCTGGAGGGCATCGCCGTGCCGCCCCGCGACCGGGACACCCTGTTCGGCTATTACCTGCTGACCAACCTCTACGCGGCCCTGGGCGATCCGGCCAACGTGCAGCGCTTCACCCGGGAGGGGGAACAGCTCATCGCCGCCCTGGAACGGAGGCCGTGACTCTCAGTTGCCGCACTCCCGCAGCAGCGAATCCAGCTGGCGGTTTTCGTCGGGGCTCAGCCTGGAGCCGCAGCGGCGGCGCAATTCCAGGAGGGTGCGGCGGGCGTCGGCCGGCCCGCCGGCCCCGAGCTGGGCGATGGCCAGGTTGAAGTAGGCGTTGACGAACTGCGGGTCGATGCGCTGCACCTCGCGCCAGGCGGCGATGGCCCCGTCGAGATCGCCGGCATAGAGGCGGATCACGCCCAAGCCGTTGAGGGCGGTCACCAGGCGGGGGTCGGCTTCCAGGGCGCGCCGGTAGAAGTCGCCGGCCTGCTGCAGCTGCTCCGGGCGGCGCTCGCGTCGGAAGGAGTTGAGATGCAGGGTGCCCATGCCGCTCAAGGCCAGCGGCTGGCGCGGGTCGATCTGCAGCGCCCGCTCCAGGGCCCGGCGGGCCGCCTCCCCTTCGCCGGCGTCCAGGTGGGCCAGGCCGAGCTGGGTGAGGGTCGCGGCGTCGTCCGGCTTCTGCGCGCTGCGTCCCGCCAAAAGAGCGGTGGCGCGGCGCGCCTCGCCCAGGCGGGAAAGCAGGGCGGCGGCCTGGCGCAGGTGCTCCCCGTCCAGGGCGGCGCCGTCCGGGTCGCGCTCCAGCAGCGCCAGCAGGGTGGTTCGGGCCGCCCCGCCTTCGCCCAGCTCCTCTTCCAGCCCGGCGAGCTCCAGTTGCAGCCGGGAGTTTCCCGGCTCCAGCCGGCCGGCCTGGCGCATCTCGGCCAGGGCGGTGGTTTTGTCGCTGCGCCTCTTGGCGATCTGGGCGAGCATGACGTGCGCCTGGGTGGTGAGCGGGTCGGCGGCGATCACCTCGCGGGCCAGCTTCTCGGCCTCAACGGGGCGCCCCAGGCCCTGCAGCAGGGTGGCCAGCAGCATGCGCAGGCGGACGATCTTCGGGAAGCGGTCGATGGCTTCGCGCAACGTCCGCTCGCAGGCCCGCATGTCCCTCTTCGCCCGGTGGAACTCGTACAGGTAGTCGTGGAAGCGGGGCAGGGTGCGGTCGACGCCCTCGGCGCGCAGCTCCTCCAGGATCCGCTCGGCCGCGGCGAACTCCTTGGATCGGAGGTGCCGCTCCACCCGGGCCAGCCGGGCCAGGATGGTGACCCCCTGCTTGGGGTCCATGGGCGGGCCGGAATCGGGCGCCGGCGCCGGCGAGGCCAGGTAGCCGAGGGCACGGAGATTCTCGCGGTCGCTGCCGCTCAGGGATTGCCGCGCCGCCTCCTGCTGGGAGGTGATGAGGCGCAACCGATTGCTCAGCAGGCGGTCCATCTCCCTGGCCAGGACGTTCTTCTGCAGGTAGAGGTTTCGCTTCTCGCCCGGGTCGGCGGTCAGGTCGTACAGTTCCGGTTGCGGCAGCCGGATGTACTTGTAGGGCCCCCGCAGCAGCCCGGTCAGCGGCGCCCAGCCCATCTCCTCCATGCCCTGCATGCTTTCGAAGTAGGCGGGCTCCGGTTCCTCGCTCCCGCCGCCGGTCAGCAGCCGGGCGAAGCTGCGCCCCTGCACCCCGGCCGGCGCCGGCAACCGGTACATCTCGAGCAGGGTCGGCATGATGTCGGCCAGCCCCACCGGCCGGGAGACGGCGCGGCCGCCGCGGAAGAGGCTGGGCTGCCAGGCGATCAGCGGCACGTGCAGCGTCTCTTCGTAGCAGAGCAGGCCGTGGCCGTATTCGCCGTGCTCGAGGAACCCCTCCCCGTGGTCACCGACCAGCAGCAGCACGGTGCGCTCGAGCCACCCGCGGGCGCGCAGCGCCTCGACCACGGCACCGAGCTGTTCGTCCATGAAGGCGATCTCGCCGCTGTAGAGGTCCTGGGGGAATCTCTCGGCCCAGCGCTGCGGCGGCTCGAAGGGCTGGTGCGGGTCGTAGAAATGGAGCCAGGCGAAGAACGGCCGGTCGCCGTCCCGGTTCTCCAGCCAGCGCAGCGCCTTGGCGGCGGCACGGTCGGCGGGAATCTGGGAACCGAACGAGCTGCCCTCGACCCCCGCCTCCAGCACGTCGTCGTAGACGTCGAAGCCGCGCGTCAGCCCGAACTTGCCCTCCAGCACGAAGGCGGCGATCATGGCCCGGGTCTCGTATCCGGCGCCCTGGAAGGCTTCGGCCAGCGTCGCCTCGTCCGCCGGCAGGGTGTAGGTGCCGTTGTTGCGCACGCGGTGGGCGGGCGGCTCGCGGCCGGTGAGCAGGGTGCTGTGGGCGGGCAGGGTGAGCGGCACCGGGGTCCGGCAGGCGGAGAAGAGCACGCCCTCGCGGGCGAGCCGGTCCAGGGTGGGGGTGTGGGCGGCGGCGAAGCCGTAGGCGCCCAGGCGGTCGGCGCGGGTGGTGTCGAGGGTGACCAGCAGGAGATTGTAACCGCCGCCGGCGCCGGCGTCGGGCACCCCGCCGCCGCGGCGGCAGGCGCCGGCCGCGGCCATCAGGAGAAGCAGCGCCGCCGCCGCGCGCAGACCGGGGCGGCGGGAATCCGAACCGGGCACGGGGCGGCTACTTCTTCTGCAGCGAATCGAGGAGCGCCTGGGCTTCGGCCAGCTTCGGGTCGTCCTTGCCGACTTCGCAGAACTTCTTCAGGTGCTCCACCGCCTTGTCCATCAGCCCCTTGTTGAGGGCGACGTAGGCCAGCTTCAGGTAGGGCTTCGGCCATTCCGGCTTGGCCTGCACGGCCATCCGGTAGTAGGCCTCGGCCTCGTCCACCTTGTTCTGGGCGAACATGATCTCCGCCACGTTGTAGGGCAGGGCGGGGTCGCCGGGCTGGATGTCGATGGAGCGGCGGAAGTTCTGCTCCGCCTCCTTGAACTTCTGCTGGCGCAGGAAGACGTCGCCGATGCCGGCGTAGGCCTGGGCGGCGGTGACGTTGCCCTTCAGGTCGGGCGTATCCCTGGACACCGTGTCCAGCACCTTCTGGTACTCGGCCAGGGCGCCCTCGTAGTCGCGGAGCTCCGCCTTGCAGTTGCCGATGTAGATGCCGATCTTGAACATTTCCGGGTTCTTGGCGGCGAATTCCTGGTAGAGGGCCAGCGCTTCCTCGTACTGGCGGTTGTCGAACAGGGAGTTGGCGCGCACGATGGCGTCGCGGCTCTCCTGGACGCCGGCTGCGGGGTCCTTCTTCATGACGATGCGCACCTCGGGGTTGGGGGCGACTCCGGAGACCAGCAGCTGGGTGGTGGCCGAGGGAAAGCCCTCCGCCTCGGCGATCACCTGGACGCTGCCCTTGCCGATGCCCAGGAAGCCCCACTGCCCCTTCTTGTTGGTGACGGTCTTCATGACGTTGGTGAATTCCATGTATTTCAGGGTGATGGTGACGTTCTCCAGCGCGTTGCCCTGCTCGTCGACGACGGTGCCGGTCAGGCGGCCGCCGCCCCGGCCTTCCTGGGCGGGCATCAGCGCGGTCACGGCGAGCAACAGGGCGCCGGCGAGCCAGGCGCGGGTGGTGTGGTCCATGGGGTTTCCTCCTTTCGGTTTCATTTCTTCTTGAAGCTGAACAGACGACGGTTGAGCTTGCCGCCGACCTGGTCGACCACCAGCAGGTCGACCTGGTTCCGGCCGCGGGCGAAGGGCAGCTCGATCACCAGCGTCAGCTTGCCGGCCTGCAGCACGGCGTCGTCGATCGGCAGGCGGCGCTCTTCGCGGCGGGTGGTGATCGTGCCGCCGGGCAGGTAGAGGTTGACGCCCAGCTGCACGCGGGCGACCTGCCGGCCGTCGTCGCCGCTCTCGAAGGTCAGCTTGCGAAGGGCGATGTCGACCAGCAACCGGTCCTGCTGGGGTTCGCCGCGCACCGAGAAATCGAGGTAGCGGCCGGCGATGCCCTTTTCGGGTCCGGAGAGCAGGCGGTTCTTGCCCGTTTCCAGGTAGTCCATGAGCTGGAGCGGGGTGTAGGCCATGTCCAGCTCGTAGATGCCGTACCCCTGGCGGTCGACGAACTGCACGTAAAAGCCGATGTTCCCGTAGAACCAGCGGATGACGCCGCTGAGCGAGGGATCGTTCAACGACGAGACCTGGTTGACGCTGTTGGGGGGGCCGAGCACCAGGTAGACCATGCCGCGGTCCGTGTTCCAGCCCGGGCGGCTGGGCTCGTTGAAGTAGCGGTTGACGAACTCGAAACGCGCTTCCACTTCGTCGCGGAACTCGTTCTCCCGGGTGGTCGGGTCGGGGTCGCGGATCTCCCAGAAGGCGGTGATGAACTCCTTGCGCACCTCGGCCGTGGAGAGGCGTCGGAAGGTCTTGCGCTCGCTGCCGGTCATGAAGTGGCGGGCCAGCCGGTAGAAGGCCTCGCTCTCCGGGTCGAGAGCGGCGGCGAAAGCGGGCGGCGGAACGAAGAGCCCAACCTGCAGGGCCAGGGCCAGGAAGACGGCGGGCAGGCGGCGGACGGTGGGGGTCATGGGGCCTCCAGGCGTTTCAGCAGGGCGGCGATCTCGGGCTGCTGCGGGTTCACCCGGAGCGAGGCGTTCAGCGCCCGGCGCGCCTCGGGCAGGTTGTTCAACTTGACAAACGAGAGCCCCAGGGTGTTGAGCACGGAAACGTCGCTGTCGTAGCGCCGGTTGGCCTCGAGCAGGTCGGCGACCGCCTCGGTGAAGCGGCCGAGCTGGTACAGCGTCCGGCCGCGAAGGGCGAAATAGTCGAAGGCCGACGGCTCGTGCCCCTGCAGCGGGGCGACCAGGGCCAGCAGCGGGTCATATTTCTTCTGGGCGAACAGGAAACGGGCGTAGGCGATGCGCAGGGCCGGGTCGGCGGCGTTCTGCGCCAGGGCGGCCTCGTAGGCGCGCTGTGCCTCGGCGGGGCGGCCGCTGTTCTCGTACTGGCTGGCCAGCATGCCGCGGAAGACGTAGTCCTTGCCGGACGAGAGCAGCGGCGCCGCCACCGGCGGATGGGGCAGGCGCGGCTGCATCGACACGGTGATGGAGACCTCGCCGTCGCCGCGCACGGTGCCGTTGTCGTCGCGGGCGCGGGCCTGCAGCCGGTAGTAGCCGGGCGGCAGCGGTTGCAGGTCGGCGCGGAAGACCTGCAGGGCCGATTCGCCGACCGCCTCGGCGGCGATGGTGCGCAGGAAGGGCTCGGCCCCCGGGCTGGTCACGCGGCTCACTTCGACCTCGCCCTGCAGCCTGCCGCGGTAGGCGCCGCGGTCGACGGCGAAGAGCACGTGGGGCGCCTCCTGCTGGCCGAAGGTGAGCTGGGGATCGGGCATGGCCTGCAGGTCGAGCAGCTGGAAGGCGCTTCGCCCGGCGCGCGGCTCGCGGACCAGGCGGTGGGTGGCCAGGGGGCCGTAGAACGCCCAGCGGCCGGCGGGGGGCGGCCCCGTCCGCACCTTCTCGTCGAAAAAGGTGAATTCCTTGTTGACGGCGTTTTGCAGGAACACCGTCAGCTCGTACTCGCCGTCGATCACCGGCACCATGTCGGCCACGATCAGGCCGTTGCCCAGGGTGGTGTCCAACTGGTCCCGGGGGCAGGAGTAGGGGAGGTTCTTGGTGTACTGGAAGATGCTGCGGCCCTTCTGCTTCAGGTCGACCACCAGCTTGTACCCGCAGTAGTACTGATTCTTGTCCTCCGAGTAGTCGACCGAGACGCGCTCCGGCCAGACGGCGAAGTGGACGAAGTTCATGCCCAGCAGCGGCTCGGGCAGCACCGCCAGCTGGTGGCGGCTGTTGACGAAGTCGAGCGAGTCCTCCACCGTGACGTAGGCCCGGTAGTTCAGGAACTGGCTGGCGTAGGTGGTGTTCAGGTTCTCCAGCGGCAGCGTGCCGATCTTGGCGATGAGCTGCAGGTCGCGCATGGAGGGGGAGAAGTTGATGGTCCGTTCGCCGGGGATCAGGCTGAAGGCGATCTCGGCCACCTCGGGGGATATCTCCTGGATCTGCTTGTATATTTCCGCGTAGTCGTAGGAGCTGACCTGGCCGATGTAGCGGACCATCAGCTTGTCCGGGCCGTCCTGGGCGGGGATGTAGAGCTTGAAGTCCCCGGCCCCGTCCTTGCGGTAGAAGACGACGCGGAACATCAGCGGCAGTCCCTTCTTCTGGTCGCCGTAGTATTCCCAAATCTCGAGCGGGTAGAGGTGGCTCTTGAAGATCTCGTTGCGGCTGGCCGGCGGCCCCAGCAGGATGTGGATGCGGCCGCGGTCGGTCTTCCAGCCGGGCCGGGGCGAGGTGTAGCCGTAGTAGCGGTTGGCGTACTCCCAGCGCTTGATGTGCTCGTCCTTGAACTCGTTCTCCGGGGTGCCGCGGGTGGGGTCGCGCTGGCTCCAGAAGATGCTGATGAAGGCGTCGCGGTCGCGGTCGTTGGTCAGTTGCCGGAAGGCCTTCAGCTCCAGGGGGGTGATGATGTAGGACACCAGGTCGAGCCACTCCCGGTACTTCTGGGCCAGAACCATCTGGGGGTCGGCCGCGGCGGAAGGCGGAAGGGAAAAACCGGCGCCGTGGGCCAGCAGCAAGAGCAGGGCGAGCGCCAGGCGGAAAACCGCCGGGCGGCAGACCGAACCGCGTGTGATCCGGGGAGCGGGCATGGTCGGTTTCACCTTTTCCTTATTGTCTTTGGTGCATCGTATTATATCACAAAATTCGGCGGCAGCGGCCCCGGCCGCCTTGAATTGGCGGCCCGATTCGGGTATCATGGAGCCTTCTGTCCGGGGGGCAGCCGACCCCGTTTGCGGCCCGGAACGTCGTCCGTTCCGGACCGGAAGAGGCGTGGAAACCAGCTGGCGTGGAGGTCGATCATGATGGGCAAGAAGTTCGTGGTATTCGGAGTCCTGCTGGGCCTGCTGGCGCTGGTTGCCCCGGCCCAGCGGCTGGGAGTCGGCACCCTGACCGGCACGGTCCGCGACGCCGACGGACAGTCGGCGCTTTCCGGGGTGACCGTGAGGGTCAAGTCGGCGGCGCTGATCCTGCCCCAGGTCGCCACCCGCAGCGGCGTGAACGGCGTTTTTCATTTTCCCGATCTGCCTCCCGGCCTCTATGACGTCACCTTCCAGATCGAAGGTTTCAGGACCCTGATGCGCGGCATCCGTGTCCATGCCATGCGTGCCACCACCCTGGACGTGCGCCTGGCCCCCCGCCCCGCCCCGGCGGCGGGGGCCCCCGCGGCCGGCGAGCAGTTCGCCGCGCCGGCCGCCGAGCCGGTGGCCGAGCCCGAGCTGGTCGAGGAAGTCCCGCAGGCGCCCGCCATGGCCGCCGCCTCCCTGGTCCCGGTCGAGGCCGGCGCCGGGGCCCGAACGGAGCCGCCCTCCGCAATGGACCTCCTGCCGGTGCCGGCTTCGCTTCCCGCCCCCGCCGGGCTGGCCCCGCTGCCCGGCCTGAGCGGCGAGCTGACCGCGCCGCCGCCCCCGGCCAGCTGGTTTGTCCTGGTGCCGCGCCCGCTGCCCCGTGACCTGGCCGAGGAGATGGTGGTCCTGCGCGGCCACGAGCCGCAGGCGGACAGCCGGCGCGTGGCGCGCACCGTCACCCTGACCCGCGAGTGGCTGGCGGCGCTGCCGGGCTACCGCGACCTGTCCGCCTTCGTCAACATGGCGCCCGGCCTGGTCGCCGCCCCCGACCAGACCAGCCTGGCCCACGGCTCGTCAGCCATGGACAACTCCGTCAACCTGGACGGGATCTCCATGGTCGACCCGGTCACCGCCACGCCCTATGTGCCGTTCTTCGACTTCAACGTGGAGGCCGCCGACGAGCTGGTCGTGCAGAGCGGGGCCCTGGCCGCCGAACACGGCCAGGCCCGCGGCGCGGTCATCCAGGTGGTGCCGCGCCGCGGCGGCGAGACGGTGAGCGGCGCCGTCACCTTCTATTTCAACGACAAGAGCTTCCGCGGCGACAACACCCGGGGGACCGTGCTGGAAGGAGCGGAGAGCGGCAGCAAGTACGATTACCAGCCCGCCTTCGCCCTGGGCGGGCGCCTGCTGAAGGAGCGCCTCTGGTTCTCCTTCGGCGGCTCCTACATGGAGCGCGCCACCGAGGTGGCCGGCTTCCCCTACGACGACCCGGGCAGCGCGGCCAACAAGGACGTCCGCCCGAGCGCCTTCCTGCGGCTCACCCTGCAGGCCACGCCGGCCAGCCGCCTCTCCCTCTTCTACTCCTACGGCGCCACCCGCCAGGACAACCTCGACGCCTCGGCGTTCGCCACCGAGGAGAGCACGGTGAACCAGAACAGCCTGTCCCACGCGGTCGGCCTGCAGTGGACGCAGATGGTGGGAGGCTCCGCGTGGGCCGGGCTGCGGGTCAGCCTGATGCGCTTCCGCATGGACCTCAACGCCAAGAGCGGGCAGCCGCAGTACCAGGATTTCAACACCCAGAGGATCCGCGGGGGGTTCTGGCGCAACCAGGACGAGAACGTGCGCAACCGCTTCGCCCTCCAGGCCGACGCCACCCTGGTGAACGACGGGACGATGGGCTCGCACCAGCTGCAGGCGGGCGCGGGCCTGGAACAGGCGCGGGTGCAGTGGCGGGTGCAGACGGCCCGCGACGCCGCCAGCGGCGCCGCCTACAACGTCATGCTGGGCAGCCGCTACTACTACGGCCTGGTCCTGGTCAACGACGGCTTCGACCGCCTCGAGAACGAGAGCGACCTCTACGCGTATCTCCAGGACGCCTGGACGGTCAACCGCCGCCTGACCCTCAACCTCGGGCTGCGGCTGCAGCGGGACGCGGTCGTCTGGCCCGCCCAGAACCAGTCGGAGGGCGCGCTCACTATGCTCGGCCGGACCTACGACCGCGGCATCGCCGAGGCCATCAAGCCGCTGCAGTGGACCACCCTATCCCCCCGCCTGGGCCTGGTGTTCGACCTGGCCGGCGACGGCGTCACCCTGTTCAAGGCGGGCTGGTCCCGCACCATCGCCCCCAACCAGGTCGGCTGGGTGAACACCGCCCATCCCAACTCCTGGCTCGGCTACCTGCAGTACTTCACCAGCGACGGCACGCCGGTCAGCGGCCTGGCCATGGTCTGGTCGGCGCCGGGAGCGGTCGCCATCGGCTACGGCGACCTCAAGCTGAAGGCCCCCACCACCAACGAGATGGTGCTCGCCGTGGAGCGCCAGCTCGGCCGCGACTGGTCGGTGGGAGCACGCTACATCCGCAAGCAGGACCGCAACCTCATCCACGTGGTGGACGCCGCCCAGCTGGACATGGACAAGCTGCTGGCCGACGGCACCCTCGACTGGAGCCGGAACTGGACGGCGGTGCAGGTGACCGACCCGGCCACCGGCCAGCCGCTCACGTTCTGGAACATCGTCGACGCCAGCGCCTCGGACAAGCACCTGATCAACCCCCCCGGCGCGGTCCGGGACTACACCGGGCTGGAGTTCACCGTCTCGCGGCGCCCGGGACGGGCCCTGGGCCTCGAAGCCTCCTACGTCTACGGCAAGTCCAGCGGCCTGATCAACACCGTCCGCAGCGCCCAGTCGCTGGGCATCTCCACCCTCTTCTCCGACCCCAACGCCCACACCAACGCCGATGGCCTGCTCGAGCCGGACTGCACCCACCAGCTCAAGGTGCTGGCCATGCTCCGGGCCCCGCTGGGATTCCGGATCAGCGGCTACTACCGCTACCTGTCGGGCAACCGCTGGACGCGCACCGTCACCTCGAGCCAGCTGGGGCTCCGGCTGCGCCAGGGCACGACCACCATCAACGCCGAGGAGCGGGGCGCGCGCCGGCTGCCGGCCGCCAACCTCCTCGACCTGAGGCTGGAGAAGTCGTTCCGCATCCATTCCCTGACCATCAGCCTCTTCGCCGACGTGTTCAACGCCTTCAACCAGGGGGTGGCCACCTCCGTCTGGACCGACTCCAGCCAGACCGCCACGCCGCTGGGACAGATGCTGGCCATCTCGGCCCCGCGCACCATCCAGCTCGGCCTGCGCTTCGGCTTCAACCAGTAGGAGCCCCGCCGCCGGGGGGCTTGCAAAGCCGCCGCGGTTGTGCCATAACCGGGCCATGACCCGGGAGGCTGACATGAAGAGATCCGTTTCGACGTTCGTCGCCGTTTGGCTGGCCGGAGCCTGCCTGCTGTCCGCCGCCTCCGCCAGGCGCCAGACCATCGCCCGCCTGGGCGAGGAACTGGCTCAATCGGCCACCGCGCTGGCCAACGACACCTTCGAGCGCCTCCGCGGCGGCCGCGACGAGATCTCCGTCGAGGAGCAGGCCATCCTGTTCCGCATCGAGGCCTTCGCCTCCGGCTGCCGGCTGTTCGCCCGCCTGGGCGCCGCCAGCTCGGGATACGCCGAGGGCGGGGCGCTGCGCACCAACCTGTTCAACGCCTACTCCTACCTGCTGGGCTCCTTCAGCGAGCTGGAGGAGGCGATGCGGAAGGGGCGGCTGCGCACCTACGGACTGGCCGACTCCGGCGATCTGCTGGAGAAGCTCGACGAGGCCTTCGCCGACTGGCCGGACGCCAGCAATCCCGCCTACCTGCACCTGAAGTACGTCAAGGCCGCCGACGACCAGGTCTACCTGATCGAGCGCCGCGGCACCGGCACCTACGTACGCCGCCCCTTCTCCTCGCTGGAGAGCCTGTACAGCTACAACTACGCCAACGATCGCGGCAAGAACCCCTGGAAGCATTTGGTGGAGGTGGAGGAGGAGACGCTGCAGACCATGGCCGTGGGCGCGCCCATCCAGCTGACCTTCAACGGCCGCATGATCATGGTCGACCGCAAGTTCGCCGGCCGGCCGGTCTACCTGGTGCGCAACGGCCGCCGCTGCCTCATCGGCTCCCCGGCGGGGGTCGAGAACCGGGGCGGCTGGAAGAGCATCGTCGAGCTGCCGGCCGAGATCGTGGACGGCTACCCGGAGGGAGATCCGGTAGACTGAGACCCCCGGGCCCCGCTCACTCCGTCGCGGCGGGGGGCGGCGGCTGTGGCCGGCGCCGCCCGCGCAGTCGGTCGGCCACCACGTAGAACGCCGGCACCACGATCAGCGAAAGAACGGTCGACAGGATCAGCCCGCCCAGGACGGCGATGGCCATCGGGGTGCGGATCTCCGAGCCCGAGCCCAGCCCGAGCGCGGGCGGGATGGCCGCCATCATGGTGGCGGTGGCGGTCATCAGGATGGGCCGCAGGCGGATCGGCCCGGCGCGGCGCATCGACTCGGCGGCGTCGAGCCCCTGCTGGCGGAAGTTGTTGGCGTAGTCGACCAGGATGATCGAGTTTTTCTTGACGATCCCCATCAGCAGCAGCAGGCCGATCATGGAGAAGATGTTCAGGCTCTTGCCGAAGAGCAGCAGGGCGAAGGCGGCGCCGGCGATGGACAGCGGCAGGATGGTCAGCACGGTCACCGGGTGCAGGAAGGAGTTGAACTGCGAGCCGAGGATCATGTAGGCCACGACGATGCCCAGGAAGAGGGCGAAGAGGAGGCTGCCCATCGATTCGCGGAAGGCCTTCGACACGCCGCCCAGCACCACCCGGTAGCCGACCGGCAGGCCCCGGCCGAGGGATTCGACCAGCTTCAGCGCCTCGTCCTGCGAGCGGCCCGGGGCGACGTTGGCGAACACGGTGATGGCCCGCTCCCGGTCGCGGCGGAAAATGCCCTGCAGCGCCGGCCGCTCGCGGGTGTGCACCAGCGAGGAGAGCGGCACCAGGGCGCCGGAGCGCGCGCGCACCTTCAGCCGGGCGATGTCCTCGGGGCGGGTGCGCTGCGACGCCAGCAGCTTGAGGCGAACGTCGACGCGCCGCCCGCCGCTGCTGAACTTGCCCACCCGCACCCCGCCGATCAGGGCGTTGAGGGTGGTGGCCACGTCGTCGACCGAGACGCCGACGTCGGCGGAGCGGCTGCGGTCCGGCTGCACCTGCAGCTCGGGCATGCCCAGCTGGTAATCGGAGTCCAGGTCGACCACCGCCCCGGTGGCCCCCAGCCTCCGCATCATCTCCTGCGACAGCTCCACCAGCTTGTCCCAGTCCGGGCCGCGAACCGAGAACTCCACCGGGAACCCGCGCTGGGCGGTGAAACCCTGCTGCGACAGGTCCTGGATGACGGCGCGCACCCCGGGGATGGTGTTCAGCTCGCGGCGCAGCCGGGCGGCGATGTCGTTCTGGCTCAGCCCGCGCTGCGGCGGGGGCACCAGGGTGACGAACATGGAGGCGCTGTTGACGCCGCCGCCGAAGCCGCCCACGTTCATGGAGACGCGCTGCACCTCGGGCTTGGCCTGCATGATGGCCTCGACCTTCTTCATCAGCCGGTCGGTCTCGTTCAGGTCGGAGCCGACCGCCGTCTGCATGCGGACCATCAGCAGCGAGACGTCCTGCGAGGGGGTGAATTCGCTGGGCAGCAGCTTGAAGACGAGCATGGCCAGGGCGAACAGCAGCACAGCCAGGCCGAGCACCAGCCGCGGGCGCTTCAGGGAACGGGTCAGCACCCGGGCGTACAGCGACTCCAGGCGCCGGAAGAGGCGGTCGACCGCCTGGCCGACCCGGTTGCGCCCCTCGCGCGACGTCTGCAGGAACTGCGAGCAGCGAGCCGGCGCCAGGGTGACCGCCTCCACGTAGGAGAGCAGCACGCACAGGCAGAGGGTGATGCCGAACTGCAGGAAGTAGCGGCCGATGATGCCTTCCATGAACACCACCGGGATGAAGATGGCCACCACCGCCAGGGTGGCGGACAGGGCGGCGAAGGCGATCTCGTGGGTGCCGTCCAGCGCCGCGCGCACCAGCGTCTTGCCGCCCTCGGCGTGGCGGAAGATGTTCTCCATGACCATGATGGCGTCGTCCACCACGATGCCCACGGCCAGGGCCAGGGCCAGCAGGGTGAAGACGTTGAAGGTGAAGCCGAGGAAATAGATCACCGCCACCGTGCCCAGCAGCGACATGGGGATGGCCAGGATGACGTTCAGGGTGCTGGAGAGCGAGCCGAGGAAGAGCCAGCAGACCAGGGCGGTGAGCAGGACCGACAGCAGCAGCTCGAACTGGATCTCGTTGACCGAGTCGCGGATGAAGCGGGTGGAATCGTAGTTGACGTCGGCCGTCATGTCGGCGGGCAGCGTCTTGTTGAACTCGACCAGGATCTTCTTCACCGCGTCGGCCACCGCCACCGCGTTGGCGCCGCGCTGCTTCTTGACCCCCAGCCCCTGGGCGGGCACGCCGTTGACGCGCGAGACGCGGCGGATGTCCTCGAAGCCGTCCTCGATCAGGGCGACGTCGGAGAGGTAGACCGGGGCGCCGCCGCTTTCGCGGAGCACGATCCGGCTCAGGGTGGCGAGGTCCAGCGCCTCGCCCAGCACGCGGATGTTCACCTCGCGGCCGCGCGTCTCCAGGCGGCCGGCGGGCAGCTCGATGTGCTCGCGCTGCAGGGCGCCGATGACGTCCTGCACCGTCAGCCCGCGCTCGTCCAGCCGGGAGGCGTCGAGCCAGACCCGCACGTTGCGCTCCTGGGTGAAGACCATGATCTCGCCGACGCCGGGGACCGTCTGCAGCCGCTCCATCAGCCGGTAGCGGGCCATGTCGCTGAGCACCCGCGGCGGGTAGGGGCCCGAGATGCTGACCATCATGATCGGGTTGTCTTCCGGGTTGCTCTTGGCGATGGTCGGCGGGTCCATGTCCCGGGGCAGGCGGCGCTGCGCCTGCGACACCTTGGTCTGGACGTCCTGCAACGCCAGGTCGACGTCCCGCGCCAGGTCGAGCTCGATGGTGATCGAGCCGCCTCCGAAGCGGCACGAGGAGTTCATCGACCGGATGCCCTCCACCTGCACCAGGGCCTCCTCCAGCGGGACCACCACGTCGTTCTCGATGACCTCCGGCGCCGCCCCCTCCCAGCTCATGGAGACCGAGATGGTCGGAAAGTTGACGTCGGGGAACTGCGATATGCCGATCCGGGTGGCGGCGACCAGGCCGAAGACCACCGTGGCGGCCATCAGCATCCAGGCCAGCACCGGCTTGCGGACGCAGGTGTCGGTGAGGTTCATGAGACCCCCGTCAGCGGCCGGCGCCCGGCTGCGCTCCCTGGGCCGCGGGGGCGCCGCCGGCGGTGGCGACCCGCACCGGGAAGCCGGTCTTCAGGGCCTCTCCGCCCCGCACCACCAGCATCTCGCCGGCCCGGACGCCGTCGAGCACCGCCACCAGGCCGTCCTCGGTGCGCATGCCCAGGGTCAGGATGCGCTCCTTGGCCACGCCGTTCTCGACCACGAAGGAGATGAAACCGCGCTCCGAGGGGCGGATGGCGGTCTGCGGGATGACCGGCACCTCGCGGTTGCCGCCCACCGGCACCGTGACCTCGGCGAAGGAGCCGGGGCGCAGGTCGGCCGAGCCGTCGTCGCGCACCTCGGCGGTGACCCGCACCAGGCGGGTGCTCTCGTCGGCGGCGTCGGCCACCAGGGTGATGCGCGCCTGGTGGGAGTTGCGGCCGCCGACGCGGAAGACGGCCTTCATGCCCGGCTGGAGCTGCGCCGCCTCCGCCTCGGGCACGTTGAAGTGAAGCAGCAGCGGGTCGCGGCGCAGCAGCGTGGCCAGCACCGCCCCCGGCTGCACGTACTGGCCGGTCTGCACCGAGCGGGTCTGGATGACCCCGCCGACCGGCGCCTTGACCAGCGCGTCCTCCAGGTTGAGCTTGGCCTGGTTCAGGGCGGACCGGGCCAGCTCCACCTCGGCCGCCGAGGTCAGGGTCTTGGTCCGCCACACCTCCAGCTCCTCCTGGGGGATCAGGCCCGGGGAGCGCGCCACCACCGCCTCGCGGCGCTGCAGCCCGGCCCGGGCGTCCGCCTGGGCGGCCTCGGCCTTCTGCAGGGCGGCCTGCGCCGACTCCACCGCCAGCTTGTAGCGCAGCGGCTCGATCTCGACCAGCACGTCGCCGGCGGCGCGGCGGTCGCCCTCGGTGAAGCGCACCCTCTCGACCACCCCCGGCACCCGCGACGTCACCTGCACGGTCTCGTAGGCGGTCACCGAGCCCACGGCCGAGACCTGGTAGACGACGGGTCGCAGCGACACCCGCGCCACCTCCACCGGAAAGAGCATGCGTCCGCGGCCGGCCGCACCGGGACGGGGTGCGCCGCCGCTGCCTCCGCAGGCGGTGAGGATCCAGGCGCAGGCAACCGCCAGAACGAAGAGGGGGAGGGTCTTGCTAGTCATGGAAGGTCTCCTTGCCGAACGGGTCGAGCCCCTGCGCCAGGCGCAGGGTGAGGAACGAGAGGGAGAGGTCGTGGCGGGCCTGCACCAGGGCCACCTCGCCCTCATAGAGGCGCACCACGGCGTCGGCCGCCTGCAGGGCGCCGGTCAGCCCCTGGCGGTAGAGTTCGCCGTTTTCATCCGCGTTGCGGCGGGCGACCTCCAGGGCCACTTCCGCCTGGCGCAGGCCGGCCTGCCGGGTGGCCAGGTTGGCCATCGCCTCCTGCAGCTGCACCTCGACCTGGCGCTCGGCGGCGGCCAGCTCGAGCTCGGCCACCCGCGCCAGCGCCCTGCGCTCGCGGGCCTGGCCGTTGCGGGCGAAGCCGTCGAAGATCGTCCAGTTGAGGTTCATTCCCACGGACCAGTTGGTGCTCTTGCCGGTCAGGCCGGCCTCGTTGGTCCAGCGGTACTGGCCGGCCAGGTTGAGGGAGGGCAGCCACTTCAGCTGCGGCTCCAGCACCAGGGCGCGCCGGGCGCGGGCCAGCCAGCGCAGCCGGGCGATGTCGGCGCGCAGCTGCCGCGCCTGCGGGGCCAGCTCCCGGCCCTCCGGCGGCGCCTGCCGGGCCTCGGCCAGCAGCGGCTCCGGCTCGCGCAGCGACTGGCCGCGGACGTCGAGGTCCAGCAGGTAGCCGAGATTGAGGAAGGCGGCCTGGGCCTGGCCGCGGGCGGCGATCAGCGCGCTTTCGGCGGAGGCGGCCTCCAGCTCGGCGCGGGTGACGTCGTTCACCGAAACCAGGCCGGCGGCGTGGCGGGCGCGGGCCGCTTCGAGGGTCTGCAGGGCCAGCTGGTGCCGGTGATCCGCCGCCGCCACCATCTGGTCGGCGCCGAGAGTGGCCAGGAAGGCGGTGCACACCTCGTAGGCCAGGAGCCGGCGGGTCTCGGCCAGGCCGGCGTGGGCGGCCCGGGCGCTGAACAGGGCGTTGCGCAGCAGCGGGAAGCTGCTGGCGCTGAAGATCGTCAGCGAGGCGTTGGCGCTGGCCGCCAGGGCGTTCAGCTTCTGGACGGTGATGGTGGAATCGCCGACGGTGCGCGACACCTCGTAGGGGCGGCGGGTGTAGGTGCCCGACACGGTGACGCCGGGGAAGAAGAATCCGCGCGCCTGGGCGAGCAGGGCGTCGGCGGCGCGGGCCTGCTCCGAGGCGGCCCGGGAGCGCTCGTTGCGCTCCAGCGCCCGGCGCACCGCGGTCTCCATGGTCAACTCCCCATCGCCGGCGGCGGCCAGGGCCGAGGCCAGCGCCAGCAGGCACGTCGCCATCCGGATCGTCATGTGTCGACCTCGCGGTATTATCCCGCCGCGCCGGTCGGGGCCGGGGGTGGGAGGATCGTTGATACATTATATACTAAAACCGCGGTCGAACGGTTTTCCGGCGCACCGGAGTGCAATGCGGGGGTTTTTTCGCTATAATGGAGCGATGAGACGTGCTGGCTGCGGGCTTCTCCTCCTGTTGGCCTGTTCGGTCGCGGCGGCGGCGGAACCCGCCGGACGGCGCCCGGCGCGTGTCGTGCGGGTCATCTCCGGCGACACCCTCACCGTACTCTACGAGGGCCAGTGGCAGGAGCTGAAGCTGATCGGCGTCTCGGTGCCCGAGCCGGTGGCCAACGACCAGACCTACATCGAGGCGCTGCGCCGCGGCCTCCCCCCGGCGTCCGTCCTGGCCATCGGCCGCCAGGCGCAGAGCTGGGTGCGCCGCCTCCTGCGCTACGGCTCGCAGGTGTGGCTGGAGTTCGACGACCAGCCGCGCGACCGGGTGGGCCGCCTCCTGGCCTACCTCTACCTTCCCGACGGGCGCATGCTCAACCTCCTGCTCCTGCGCCACCAGTTCGCCACCCTGCTCCTCCTGCCCCCCAACCTGCGCCACCGCGACCTCCTGCAGCAGGCGGCGGCTTTCACCCCGATCCGGCCGCGAACCTTGCGTTAGTCCCCTCCCTGTCCCGAACCGGTCGAATCCACCGTACCCGGATCAATTGTACCGGAAGACGAAGTAGGCGGGGAGGTTGGGGTTGGGGAAGTCGGGGGGCAGGGGCGGGAAGGGGGAGGCCAGGGTCACCGCGTTGACCGCCGCCTGGTCGTAGGGCTTGACCCCCGAGGCCTTGCGCACGGCCAGGGTCGAGACTCGGCCGTCGCGCTCCACCACCAGGTAGACGCCGACCACCCCGGGGAGGCCGTAGGCGCCCGCCGGGGGGAAGATCCAGTTGCGCTTGACCCCGTAGACCGCCCGCCGCGCCCAGGGGGTGATGTCGTAGCCGCGGGCGTCGAAGAAGGCGGAGCCGCCGATGGCCGTGGAGGAGGTGCCGTCACCGAACTCGTCCTGCAGGCCGCGCGGGGTGCCGAAGGGCACGCCCTGGGGCTGCTGCCGGGAGGCGAAGGGCGGGGCCTGGTCCCGCTCCGCCGCCTCCAGCTCGCGCAGGCGGCGGTTGATGGCGTCGATGTCGATATGCAGCCTCCGGCTGCCCGGCTCCTCCGCCACCGGCTCGGGGGGCGGCGGGGGGGCGGGCGTCGGCTTGGACGGAACCGGCTCCGGCGGCCGGGCCTCCGATCCCCCCTGGTTTTCCTCGCCTTCCGGCTGGCCGCGCCCCTCGCCCTTCTCCCCGCCCTTCTGCACGAAGGGGCGCACCACGATGGGAGCGTCTCCCGGCGGGGCGGGCGGCTGGGCCTGGGCGGCGGGCGGTTGGGGCGCCGGCTGGGGCTGTGCCGGATTCGGCTGCGATGGCGGGTTGCCGGACGGCGGGGCCGGCGCCAGCAGCACCGGCTGCACCGGCACCACCTGGATCACCTTCTCCGGCGGCCGTACGCGCGCCTCGAAGCGCATGCGCACCAGGAGCAGCAGCAGCAGGGTGTGCAGGGCGACGGAAAGCAGCAGGGTGAGGCGCTTCATGGGGTCCGGGCCGGGCCGACCTCGAGGCGCAGGGCGGCGTGCAGGCGGCGGCGCACGGCGTCGAAGGCCTGGGGGCGCACCCGGGGGTGGACGCGGTTGGCGAGCACGATCCATACGGTCTCGTCGGGCTCCAGCCAGAGCGAGACGCCGGTGAAGCCGGAGTGCCCGATGGCCCGGTCGGAGAGGGCGCGGCCGCCTCCGGAGCGGGGGGCGTTGAGGCGAAAGCCGACGCTGCGGCGGTGGGCGGGGCGGCCGACCCGCGGCTCCCAGAAGAGGCGCAGGGTCTCCGCCTTCAGCCGGGTGGCGGTGGCCGGGTAGAACTCCATGGCCAGGCGCAGCAGGTCGGCGGCGGTGGCGAACAAGCCGGCATTGCCGGCGCAGCCGCCGGAATGGTGCGAATTGACGTCGTGGACCTGGCCGCGGATGACCTCCGCGCGCCACGGGTAGGCGGCCGCGGCGGCGGCGTGGGCTTCCCGGCACATGCCGCGCTCGTGGACGTTGCCGCGCTCGGTGGGGGCCGTCCTCGCCAGCTTTGCCGTGGCCACCGGGGCCAGGCAGGCGTCGGCCAGCCGGAGCGGGCGGAGCACCTCGCTCTCCGCCAGGAGGCGGAAGGAGGCGCCGCTCGTTCTTTCCAGCAGTTCCTTCAGCAGCATGTAGCCGACACAGGAGTAGACGACCCGACGCCCCGGTCGGGTTGCGCCCGGCTGCAGGCGGCGGAGCTGGGCGGCGAACGGCTCCGGAAAGAGGTAGAAGGGGTGCCAGGGCGGAAGTCCGGCGGTGTGGGTCAGCAGCTCCTCCACGCGGGCCGGCCATACCGGGTTTGCAAAATAGTGATCGACCGGTCGGCGCAGGTCGAGCTCGCCCCGTTCCAGCCGCGAGGCGGCCAGGAGGGCGGTCAGCAGCGGCTTGGTCAGCGAGGCCAGATCGTAGATGGCGTCGCCGGGGAGCGGTTCGGGCGCCGGCTCCAGGGCCAGCTGGCCGGCCACGGTCCGGTGCAGCACCCGGCCGCGGCGGCCGACCAGCAGGGTCAGCCCCGGAACGTCGCCGCGCTCCAGCAGCCGCCGGACGAGCGCGTCAATCCGCACGCCCCCCGTCCCTGCCGGCCCGCTCGCCGGCGGCGATGGCGGCGGTGATCTGCAGGGCCAGCGCCAGGGCGGCGCGGCCGTCCGCGCCGGAAACGCTGCGGTCCGGTCCGCCGCCGACGGCGGCGGCGAACGCCTGCCACATGAGCCGCAGCGGCTCGGTGTGGTCGACCTGGGGCGTCTCCTGCTGCAGCTCGCGGCCCTGCAGGCGCAGCACCTTGGCCTGGCGGCTGACGTAGTCCAGCGACAGGTAGAGGTTGCGCTGGAACAGCCGCAGGGTGCGCGTCTTTTGCTGCGACACCCGCGAGGCGGTGAGGGTGGCCACCAGCCCGGAGCGGAACTGCAGGCGCACGTTGGCGATGTCGGTGCGCTCCGAGATGACCGGGACGCCCACGGCCCGGATCTCCGCCACCCCGCTGCGGTCCCATTGCCGGATGATGTCCAGGTCGTGGATCATCAGGTCCAGGACGACGTCGATGTCCAGCGAGCGCGGCGAAAACGACCCCAGGCGCTGCACGTCGATGAAGCGCGGCTGGTCCACGTGGCGGCAGGCGAACTGCACCACCGGGTTGAAGCGCTCCAGGTGCCCGACGGCCAGCACCCGCCGCTCGGCGGCGGCCATGGCGATGAGCTCGTCGGCCTGGGCCAGCGTCTCGCAGATCGGCTTTTCCACCAGCACGTGCCGGCCGCGCTGCAGGAAGAAGCGCGCCAGCTCGTGGTGGCTCACCGTGGGGGTGGCGATCATGACCGCGTCGCAGCCAGCGGCCACCTCCTCCAGCCCGGCCGCCGCGGGTACGGCGTAGGGGGCGGTCGCCCGGGCCAGCGCGTCGCGGTCGGTGTCCAGGGCGCAGGCCAGGGTCAATTCCGGCAGCCCGTGCACCACCCGCAGGTGGTTCTGGCCCATGGCCCCGGTTCCGACGATTCCGATTTTCATGGTTGCCTCTTCCCCAGCAGGACGATGCCGGCCTTCTCCGCCCTCCGCACCGTCAGCTCCTGATCCAGCATCAGCGTGCGCCCGGCCTCGACGACGAAAGCCCGGGCGCCGGCCGCCTGCAGCGCCTCCACGGTGGTGGGCCCGATCACCGGCACGTCGAAGCGCATGTCGCCTCCCGGGCGGCTGACCTTGACCACCGTCAGCCCGCCCCGGGCGAGCTCGCCGCCGCGGGCGATGGTCCGGTCGGTCCCCTCCATCGCCTCCACCGCCACCACCGCCCGGTTCTTGACGCAGACCGTCTGGCCGATGTCCAGGGCGGCGATGCCCCAGGCCTTCTGCCAGCCGAACTCGATGTCGGCCAGCAGGCGGGGGGCCAGGCGCCGCTTCGCCGTGTAGAGGCGTTCGGCCACCAGCAGGTCGGCCAGGTAGGTGGTGGAGTCGATGATCTCGATCCCCTCGCCGGCCAGGAAGTCGGCCACCGTCCCCAGCAGCGAGGTGGTGGTGCGGTCGCGCAGCCGGGCCAGCAGCTTCAGGAAGGCGGCGTCGGCCGACACCAGCGAGAAGACCGACGCGTGCCGCACCCGGCCGATCATCAGGGCCCGGTGCACGCCGTGGCGGCGGAAGTAGCGGATCACCCCCCCCAGCTGGCCGAGGCCGAACTCGCGGAAGTGGTCGGCGGCGTCGCCCAGCTGCGGATCGCAGGCGCCGCGGATGCCGGCCGCCACGGTGACGATTCCCTGGCGCCGGGCCCGCTCGAGCGACAGCCGCGGCAGCGGCGATTCGCCGGCGATGACGCCGAGCGGGCCGGGGTCAGCCATGGGTTTCGAAGTTCTTGAGGATGCCCCGCCGGCTGCGCGCCAGGAACTCGAGGATGACGGCCGCCTCCTCCTTTTCGGAGAACTCGGCCTGGATCCGCTGCACGGCTTGGCTGGTGTTGAGGTCGGAGCGGAAGATGATGCGGAACATCTCCTTGACGTTCTCGATGGTCGCCCGGCTGATGCCGTTGCGCATCATGCCGATGGAGTTGGGCCCGTAGAGGCTGTAGTGCTCGCGGGTCTGGGCGACCTTGGCGAAGGGCAGGATGTCCTGGGTGACGACCGTGTAGCCGCCGATGTAGGCGTTGCGGCCGATGTGCACGAATTGATGGACCGAGGTGTAGGCGCTGATGACGGCGTTGTCCTCCACCTCGACGTGGCCGCCCAGGGTGGCGCCGTTGGTGAGCTGGACGCGGTTTCCGACCAGGCAGTCGTGGGCCACGTGGACGTAGGCCATGAAGTAGCACTCGCTGCCGATGCGGGTGTGGCCGCCGCCCTTGGCCGTGCCGCGGTTGATGGTGGCGAACTCGCGCACGACCGTGCCGTCGCCGATGTGGACCCAGGTCTCCTCGCCCTGGAAGGTGATGTCCTGCGGGTCGGTGCCGATGGAGGAGAAGGGGAAGATCTGGCAGCGCCGGCCGACGACGGTGTTGCGCTCGATGACCACGTGGTGCATCACCTCGGTGTCGTCGCCGACGGTCACCCCGTCGCCGATGACCGCGTAGGCGCCGACGCGCACGTTTCGGCCCAGCTCGGCCCGCGGGCTGATCACGGCACTGGGGTGGATGACCGGCTTGCTCATCGGCCCTCCCCGCCCCGGCGGGCCCCGGCTTTCACCGGGGCACCACCGACATCATCTCCGCCTCGGCGGCCAGCTGCCCGTCGACCAGCGCCTTGCCGGCCATGACCGCGAACTGGCCGCGGTCCCGGATCACCCGGATCTCCATGTCGAGGCGGTCGCCGGGCACGACCGGACGCTTGAAGCGCGCCTTGTCGATGCCGGCGAAGTACGCCAGGCGCTTCTCGGGCGGGAAGCGCCGCAGCAGCAGCACGGCGCCCAGCTGGGCCAGCGCCTCCAGGATCAGCACCCCGGGCATCACCGGGTTGCCCGGGAAATGGCCGTTGAAAAACTCTTCGTTGCCGGTGAGGTTCTTGTAGCCGTGGATGGACTTCATGCCGTCGATCGCCGTGACCCGGTCGACCAGCAGGAAGGGGTAGCGGTGGGGCAGGACCTTCTTGATCTCCTCGAAGGTCAGCGGCTCGTCCATCATTTCTGGGGGGCGGCCGCCGGGGCGGCCGGCTTGGCGAACTTCGCGTCGTAGGCCTTGATGACCAGCGGGGTGATGTCCAGGGCCGGGTCGGCGAAGGTGATGCCGGCCTGGGTGACGTCGAAGACGAGGGCGTAGCCGTTTTCCTTGGCGATCTGCTCGACGATGGGCAGCAATTCGGCCTGCATGGCGTTGAACTCCTGCTGCTGCATCTTCATGCTCTCGTTCTGGGCGTCCTCGGCGAAGCGCTTGATCTCGGTCTGCTTGGCCTGCAGGGTGGTGCTCTTGCGCTCGCGCGCCTCGGGGGCCAGGGCCGGGTTCATCACCTCTTTCTGCAGCGCGTCGATCTCCTTCTGCATGGCGTCGTAGCGCTGCTGCTTCTCCTTGTTCATGTTCTGCAGCTTCTCGATGACCTGCTTGCCCTTGACCGAGCCCTGCAGGATGGCCGGCGGGTTGATGAGGCCGATTTTGGTCTCGGCGGCCAGGAACAGGCTGGCGGCAACCAGCAGCGCACTCGCGATCAGCACTTTTTTCATGCGGTTCTCCTTGTGTATGGCATGGGATTTAATAGAACGAAGGTCCGACGGCGAATCGGAAGACGAAGTGGTTTTCGCCGGGTTG
>CAYZNT010000014.1:0-76546 GCA_964479735.1 uncultured Clostridia bacterium | reverse complement strand
GCGCCGGCTACGACGATGGCCTGGCCATCGCCGCCGATTCCCGCGGCAACGTCTATCTGGCCGGAACCACCCAGTCGGACGAAAGCACTTTCCCGGTGCGGGTCGGGCCGGTCCTGATGTACGACCGGGACTCGGAAAACACGGGGGACGCGTTCGTCGCCCGCCTGGCTCCGCTCCACCAGGTCAGGTTCCACGCCACCGCCGGCGGCCGCCTGGAGGGGTCCGATGCCCAGGAAGTGATCGACGGCGAGGCCACCACGCCGGTCAGCGCCCTCCCCGACCCCGGCCACATCTTCACCCTCTGGACCGGCGGCGGCGGTTTCTCCTCCACCGCCAACCCCCTCGTCATCACGGATGTCGCCGCCGACATGGAGATCACCGCCCGCTTCACCCCCTTCCAACTCACCCTGGCGGGCGCCCGCGAGCGATCCCTCTCCTGGCTGGCGCGGCACGCGTACGGCGAACTGCAGCTGACCGTCGATAACCCCACCTACGTGGCCGTACTGCGATACGTGCTGCAACGCCGCGACGGTGCGGGAGATTTCGTTTCCATCCAGGAAATTTCGGGGGCGGGCCTGAGCGGCGGCGTCCACACATTCCTGGACAACACCCTGCCGCAAAGCGGCACCAGCACCTACCGGGTGGAGGCGCGGGGCCTGATGGACGAGATCCTGGCAAGATCCGAAGAGGTCGGATTATAGACGGCTTCCCTCTTGCGCGGGCAACGCACCCCGGCTTCGAAAGAGTCTGGGATCAAGCCGATACGATGAGGCGAAGCCCGGCCGGAGCGATTGTACGGGGATGGTTATCCGCGGGTCAGATGAATGCAACTCTTCGTGCGGATCGAGCGTCTTTCAATGGATGGGAGATGTCTGGTTTCAAGTGACTGATGCATGGGCTTTCAGTTGCGCAGAAACAATCCCAAATGAAAAGTTGACAAATAAAAACAATCACCATACTGTATATATATGGTATATACAGCCAGCGGGAAGAACTTCTATTCCAAGTTATGGCCAGCCCGGTCCAAGGATTTCATTCCATAGAAGCCGCTGTTTGGCCCCGTTTTCAGATCCAACTTCCGTGGGAGGGGCAGGACCGGAGGAGGTCCCATGCAAAATTGTCTGACGTCTCTTCGTCGTTTCATGCCCAACCCCCGGTTCACCGCTTCGGCCGGCGCCCTGCTCCTGCTTCTGGCGGGGCTGGCCGGCACGTCTCTCCCCCTGAATGCCCAGATCCCCCCGTTGACGGCCCGGTACTGCGGCTACGTGGGTGGAGCGGAACCGGAAAACGACGTCGCCATGGCGGTCGGCCCGGACGGGAGCCTGTACATCGCCGGAATCACCGCCACCTCCCCTTCCGGACCGGTGAACAGCGCCTTCGCGGCGAAGATCCGCGCGGACGGCTCCGGGCTGGATTATTACGCGGTGATCGGATCCGGGGTCTTCGTCCGGACCATCGCCGTGGACGCTACCGGGCGCCTGGTGGTGGCCGGGACGGTGCATCCGGAGAACGATCTTCCGGTGAGCATCGGCCCCGACCTGACCTACAACGGGGGCTCCACCGACGCCTTCGTGGCCCGGCTGTCGGCGTCGGGCTCGGGTATCGATTTCGCTGGCTTCATCGGCGGCGACGGGAACGACTATGCCGCCTGCCTGGCCCTGGATGCCGCCGGCAACGTCTATCTGGGCGGCGCGACCGGGTCTGGCCCCTCGACGTTCCCGGTGCGCATCGGGCCGGCACTGGCCATGGCCCCCTGGTCCGGCGCCGGTTTCGTGGCCCGGGTGAGAAACGACGGCTCCTCTCTCGACTATTGCGGCTACGTTCCCGGCTGGCACACCTCCGTCTACGGCATCGCGGTGGACGCCGCCGGCTGCGCCTACCTGTGCGGGGAATCGACCGGCGGCATCCCGGAGATCGTCGGCCCCGACCTGACCTACAACGGCGAGGACACCGACGGCTTCGTGGCCAAGGTGAAGTCCGACGGCTCCGGTTTCGTCTTCAGCGGCTGGATCGGCGGCGGCGACGGCGACTGGGAGACGGCCCGGGCCATCGCCGTCGATGCGAAGGGATGCGCCTATGTCACCGGCGACACGTCATGCACCGAAACAGGCGGATTCCCCGTGACCACGGGACCCGATCTCAGCGCCAACGGAAGCAGGGAAGCGTTCGTTGCCAAGGTCCGCGCCGACGGGACCGGCCTCCTCTACTGCGGCTTCATCGGCGGCTCGGGAAGCGACTGCGGCGAGGGGATCGCCGTCGACAAATCGGGGAACGCGTGGGTCTGCGGTTTCACCGACTCCTCCGAATCCACCTTCCCGGTGTCGGGCGGGCCGGACCTGACCGCCAACGGCGGGCTCGATGCGTTCATCGCCCGGGTGGGCGCAGGCGGCGCCGGGCTCGACTCCTGCGGCTTCATCGGCGGATCGGGACACGATTACGGCAACGGAATCGCACTCGACGCGCTGGGAGCGGTCTACCTGGCCGGAATCACGGGATCCGACCAGGGCTCGTTCCCGGTTCTCGTTGGCCCCGACCTGACCTACAACGGCGGCACGAGCGACGCCTTCGTGGCCGCGTTCGGCTCATCCCAGCCCGGACTCGCCCTGGTATCCCCCGACGGCGGGGAGATATGGTCCCTGGGTTCCGTCCGCCCGGTCACCTGGCAGGCGCGAAACGTCACGGAACCGCTGCGGCTGGTTCTCTTCGACGGCGGGGTCAAGGTGGGTCAGGTCGCCTCCGGCCTGGCCGCCGCCTCCGGCACGTACGCCTGGAACGCGGGCTCGCTGGCCGGCGGCGCCCTGGCGGCCCCCGGAACCAACTACCGCCTGCGCCTCGTCACCAGCTCCGGGACTCTCTCCGACTTCAGCGACGCCCCCTTCACCCTGGCCGGCCTGCGGCTCACCTCCCCCAACGGCGGGGAGTCCTGGGCCATCGGCAGCGCCCGGACCGTCACCTGGAAGGCGGCCGGGATCACCGGCAACGTGCGCCTCGTGCTCTACCGCGGCGGCACCAAGCTGGGCACCATCGCCAGCGGCATCGCCGCCTCCGCCGGCAGCTACAGCTGGACTGCAGGTTCATACTCGGGCGGTACGGCGGTTCCGGGGGGCGACTACCGGATCAAGATCGCCGCATCCGACAACAGCGCCGGCGACGTGAGCGACGCCACATTTAGCCTGAGCGGAGGCTGAAGAGCCGAAAGCCGGAAGCAAACGATGAGATCCGCGGGGACTGCCGCAGAGGATCCACCCCGCGAAAAGACCGGTGGCGCGTAACAATTTCCTCGGATAAACGTTTCATAGATGAGGAGACGTATAGGAATATGGAAGGACTTCTGATCGGTGCCGGAATCCGGCCCAAAAACCCCGCCGCTTCAAATCGCGATTCCATCTGTTGGTTGCCAGGCCGCGCGGGCAGCCTTGCTCGTATACAGGTTTCCATCACAACCGGGCGAAATTCGGAAATGGAGGAGGCACCATGCGGATCCGTCTGAATGCCAACCACAATCGGAATCGGCATGCCGGGAGCGCGACGACGATCGGCGGCATGCTCGTTCTGACCTTGATCAGCGCAGGCGCGATCCTCCCCTTGTACGCCCATCCGCGGACGCCACGGGGAAGATCGAGTCGGTCCGGCCTGGTGATTCCTGCAGATGGGAGGTGAATCGTGAAGAGACGATGCGTCTGGCCAGTCGTTTTTCCACTGCTCGTTCTCGCTGTCCCTTTTCTTGCTCACGGCGCAACCACCCTCCCGGCGATGCACCGGTTGACGATTCCCGCCCTGTTCCTGAAGGGGCCCGGCGCCCCGGAGCGTCCGGATCTCCTTACCCTGACCGGCCGGGACGCCTCCTTCCTCTTTCATGAAGGCGGGGTCACCGTCCGCTTCCATGACGGCAGGGAAGACGCGTTGCTGGAAATCATCGGCACGGACCGTCCCGTGACGCCTGTCGGCGAAGAGCGGGCCGCCACGCGAGTCACCTGGTTCGGGGAAGGAATGAAGCGGGGAGGCGGGCAGGACGCTTATACCCGCGTGGTCTACCGCGACCTGAAACCGGGCATCGACCTGGTTTTTTCCGGAAACCAGGAGAGGCTCTCCGCCCGGTTCGTCGTTCGCCCGGGTGTCTCCTCACCCCTCCCCCGGCTCTCCTGGAAAGGAGGCCCTCCGGGAGGGAAACCGGTCGGGATCGGAACGAAGCCGATCGCCACGGGCAGGACAAGCGCCGGGAGCGGATCGGGCCCTGCGGCGGTAGCCGGGGAGACTCTGGAGATCTCCTATTGCGGCTACCTCCCCGGAAGCCAGGCGTACGATTGCGGCGGCGGGATCGCCGTAGACGGGAACGGCTGCGCCTACGTGACCGGGAACGGCTATGCGCAGCCCACCTATTATTCGCCCCCGGTCCTGCAGAGCTTTCTGGCCAAGGTGTCGGCCGATGGCCGGTCACTGGAATACGTAGTCTTCTTCGGCCCCGGGATCACGGTGAACGACGTGGCCGTCGACTCCTCCAACCGCGCGACCATCGTCGGCATGGCGACCGAAACGGCCGGCCTGCCCGTGCAGGGCGGCCCCGACCTGACCCACAACGGCGGGTCCTGGGACGCATTCATCACCCGGCTCGACCCACTGGGAACGGACATCATCTATTGCGGTTTCATCGGCGGCGAGGGCGCCGAGCTCGCCCAGGCAGTGGCCCTGGACGGTGACGGCAACGCTCTCGTGGGCGGCTGGACGACATCCGGCGAGGAGACGTTCCCGGTAAAGAACGGGCCTGTCCTCGAATACGCAGGCACCCATGGGGACGCCTGGATCGCGAAAGTGGACTCGACCGGAAGTTCGCTGACCTTCTGCGGCTACATGGGCATCGAATCGACAAGCCTTCTCACGGGCGGAGAAAGCTCCGAAATCGCGGTGGACGGGAACGGAGATGCCTACGTGTGCGGTTCCGGCTGGAGCGACGGCCGCTGGGCCTGGTGGGCCAAGGTGCGCGGCGCCAGCGGTGCCCGGATCCACTTCGAGGCGGAGGAGGATTTCGCCGGGGCCGGCAACGGGATCTGCGTGGATTCCGAGAACCACGTGTACACGTTCGACGGCTTCCACGTCAGGAAGTACTCTCCCGGCGATTCTCCCGCCCTCGAGTACAGCTATTCCTATCTCGATTTCCCCTTTCGTTTCACCCGCGTGGCCGTCGATGGCCAGGGGCGCGCCCTGCTGATCGGGCTCCGTTACGAGAGCGCCCGGACTGCGTACGACGCCTGCATCGTCCGGCTCAAACCAGACGGTTCCGGGTTCGATGACTCCCGGATTTTCACAGGCGACAAGTCCACCTGGTTCCGTGACATCGCCGTCGATGCCCAAGGCTTCGCGTACCTGGTCGGCGATACGGACCAGGACGAAGATACATTCCCGGTGCGAGCGGGCCCTGGCCTGCTCTTCGATCGCACGGCAGGCAACGTTTGGGATTCCTTCGTGGCCAAACTCGGACCGGAGCCTTCCCTGATCCTCTCCACCCCGAACGGCGGCGAAAACTGGCTTCCCGGGACCGCTCATGCCGTCACTTGGCAGGCGCGAAACGTCACAGAGCCGCTGCGCCTGGTGCTCTTCACCGGCGGCACCAAGGTGGGCCAGGTCGCAGGCGGGCTCTCCGCCGGCGGCGGCACCTACTCCTGGACCGCCGGCCTGCTGGCCAACGGCACCACCGTCGCCCCCGGCAGCGCCTACCGCCTGCGCCTCGTCACCAACTCCGGGACTCTCTCCGACTTCAGCGACGCCCCCTTCACCCTGGCCGGCCTGCGGCTCACCTCCCCCAACGGCGGGGAGTCCTGGGCCATCGGCAGCGCCCGGACCGTCACCTGGAAGGCGGCCGGGATCACCGGCAACGTGCGCCTCGTGCTCTACCGCGGCGGCACCAAGCTGGGCACCATCGCCAGCGGCATCGCCGCCTCCGCCGGCAGCTACGGCTGGAGCGCCGGAGCCTACTCGGGCGGTACGGCGGTTCCGGGGAGCGACTACCGGATCAAGATCATCTCATCCGACAACACGGCCAGCGACACGAGCGACTCCGCTTTCACCCTGACGGGGGACTGACCCGCGATCCCTACAGGATCAGCATGGCGTCGCCGTAGGAGAAGAAGCGGTATTCTTCCGCCACCGCGACGCGGTAGGCCTCCCGCATCAGTTCCAGCCCGGCGAAGGCCGAGACCAGGATGAATAGCGAGGAGCGCGGCAGGTGGAAGTTGGTGACCATGGCGTCGACCAGGCGGAAGGGATACCCGGGAGTGATGAAGAGGTCGGTTTCGAACTCATCCTCGACCGGCTGGAGCGCGGCCCATGACTCCAGCGCCCGCACCGAGGTGGTGCCGACGGCGACGAGTTTCCTGCCGTCGGCTTTCAGGGCGGTGATCCGCTGCCGCGCGTCGTTCTCCAGCCGCACGCGTTCCACGCCCATGCGGTGGTTTCCGATCTCCTCGGCTTCGATCGACTGGAAGGTGGCCTCCCCCACGTCCAGGGTGAGGCGGACGATCTCATGCTCCGCCCCGAGCCGCGCCAGCAGCTCCGGGGTGAAGTGGAGTCCGGCGGTGGGCGCGGCGATCGAGCCGGGGTCGCCGGCGTAGACCGTCTGGTATCGCTGCAGGTCGAAATCTCGCAGCCGCTCCGCCTCGCCGCCGCGGCGGCGCTTGATGTAGGGCGGCAGCGGCGCATAGCCGAAACGGCGCACCTCGCCGGCCGGTTGGTTGAACCGCAGGAAACGGCGCCCACGCGCTCCGGCGGAGACCACCACGGCCTGCAGCCCGGTCCCGAATTCGACCTCCGTCCCGGGGCGGAAATGGCGGGCCGGCTGGCAGAGCGCCTCGGCCGTTCCGTCCGCCAGGAAACGGACCAGCAGGAGCTCGACCGGCCGGGAGGCGATGCGCCCCAGCATCCGCGCCGGCACCACCCGGCTGTCGTTGATCACCAGGAAGTGGCCGGGATCGAGGAAACCCGGCAGGTCGGCGAAATGGGCGTGGCGGATGAGGCCGTCGCCGCGGGTGACGACCATCAGCCGGGAACCGTCGCGCTCCGGGGCGGGCTGGCGGGCGATGCGCTCGGGCGGCAGGTGAAAATCGAATTCGTCGAGACGCACCCGGGCGCCGCGTCGGGCAGGCGGAGGCTACTCCTCCTCCTCCTTGACCCGGCCCTCCTTGACGGCCTCCTCGATGATCTTCTTCTGCACGTGGCCCGGCACCTCTTCGTAGTGCGAGAACTCCATGAAGTACGAACCGCGGCCGCCGGTGATCGAGGTCAGGGTGGGCTCGAAGTCGAGCATCTCGGACATCGGCACCAGGGCCAGCACCACGTGGTTCTTGCCCTTGGTCTCCATGCCCTGGATGCGGCCCCGCCGCCCGCTGAGGTAGCCGTTGATCTCGCCCATGTTCTCGGCCGGAAGCACGACTTCGACCTTCATCACCGGCTCGAGCAGCGTCGGCTTGGCCTGCTTCATGGCCATCTTGAAGGCCATCGACGAGCAGATCTTGAAGGCCATGTCGGAGGAGTCGACCTCGTGGTGAGAGCCGTCGTACAGCTCGACCTTGAAGTCGACCACCGGGTAGCCGGCCAGCACGCCGGCGTTCTTGGCGTCCATGATGCCCTTTTCGACCGAGGGCACGAAGTTGCGCGGGATGGACATGCCGACGAGCGAGTTGACGAACTCCATCTCCGATCCGCGCGGCAGGGGCTCCATGCGGATGTAGATGTGCGCGTACTGGCCGCGGCCGCCGGTCTGCTTCTTGTATTTCTTCTCGACGTCGGCCTTGCCCTGGATGGTCTCCCGGTAGGCGATCTTGGGCGGCTTCATGCCCACTTCGACGCCATACTTCTTCTTCAGCTTGTTGACCACCATCTCCACGTGCAACTGGCCGTTGCCGGAAATGAGCAGCTCCTTGGTTTGCGGGTCGCGCTGGGTGTGGATGGTGGGATCCTCTTCCTGGATGCGCTGCAGGGAGGTGGAGATTTTGCCCTCGTCGGCGCGCGCCTTGGGCTCGATGGCGAAAGAGATGGACGGCACGGGGAACTTGATTTCGGGGAACTGGATCTTGTCGGCCTTGGTGGTGAGGGTGTCCCCGGTCTGGGTCTCCTTCAGCTTGGCCACGGCCACGATGTCGCCGGCGCGGACTTCGCCGGCCGACTCCTGGGCTTTCCCCTGCAGCAGGAAGAGCCCGGCCACCCGCTCCTCGGCGCTCTTGCTGGAGTTGAAGTAGAAGGTGTCGGGCTTGAACACGCCGGAATAGACGCGGAATATGGAGATTTTCCCGGTGAAGGGGTCCGACAGCGTCTTGAAGACCATGGCGCTGACCGGGGCGGCTTTGTCCGGCTTGACCCTGCCGGAGACCGCTTCGACCTCTCCCGCGTCGATCGGGGACGGCGCATAGGCCAGCAGGAAATCGAGCACCTGGGGCACGCCCTTGTTGCCCAGAGCGTCGCTGACCAGCACCGGGAAGATCTGCCGCTTGTTCAAGGCGCTCTTCAGGCCGGCCTGTATCTCGTCGGCCCCCAGGTCGTTGCTCTCCAGGTACTTGTTCATCAGGTTCTCGTCGTTCTCGGCGATCTTCTCCAGCAGCGACTCGCGGCCGCTCTTGACCGCGGCCTGCATGTCGGCCGGGATGGCCACTTCCTTGAACTCGCCCTTGTCGTCGAGGCCGAACTCGTAGGCTTTCATCTGCAGCAGGTCGACCAGCCCCTTGAAACCGGGGCCCCGGCCGATCGGCAGCTGCACGGCCATGACGTCCTTGCCGAACGTCTGCTGCAGGGACTCGTAGGTCTTGTCGAAGTCGGCCAGTTCCTTGGTCATCTTGTTGGCCACGAAGACGACGGCCCGGTTCTGTTCGGCCAGCCAATCGAACAGCTTCTCGGTCTGCACCTGAACGCCTTCCTGGGCGCAGACCATCATCAGTCCGGTCTCCACGGCGCGCAGGGCGACCTTGGCCTCCCAAACGAAATTGGAGAACCCGGGGGTATCGACCAGGTTGATCTTGTATTTGTCCCGCACCACGTAGGCCAGCGCGGACTGGATGGAGATCTTGCGGGCGATCTCCTCGTCATCGAAATCGGTTACGGTATTGCCCTGGTCGACACGCCCCAGGCGGTTGACCATTTTGCCGTCGAACAGCAGCGCCGACACCATGCTGGTCTTGCCGGTTTGGGCATGGCCGACCACGGCCACGTTGCGCAGGTTCTCGCTCAGGATATCCTTCATGAATCCTCCTTGCGTCCGGTTCGGAAGGGAATTCGTTTTGAATCCGGCGTGACGGGCCATTATACCACGACCCGGGGGGAATGACCAGCACACCAGGCGGAAGGTCCGCCAGGTGTGCATGGGTGTGCAGGGGAACGCTAGAACGTGACGCTCACTCCGATGTTGGCGTGGCGGCCCGGCATGCGGTAAGCGCCCCCCTCGCTCCCGGGGAGGTCGAGAAAGGAGAGGTACTGCTCGTCGAGCAGGTTTTTCACCTCGACGAACAGCTCCACCCGCCGTTCCACCCTCCAGGCGGCTCGCCCGTCGACCAGCACGTAGGCGGGCAGGCGTCCCTGCGAGCCGTCCCGGGCGAAGTAGTCGGAGACCCACTGGCCGGAGGCGGACGCGGAGAGCCGCCCCGATTTCCACCCCAGCCGGGTGTCGAGCTTGTTGCCGGGGCGGCCCCGGGTTCGCTCTCCCGGGTGGAGGCGGGAGTAGAAAGCGCGCGCGTTCCACGACCGCCCGGCCAGGGCGTCGACGCCGACTTCATATCCCCAGAACGTCAAGGCGCCGGTGTTCTGGAAGCGGAACGGCGGCATCTGCCCGGGAGCGGGGGCCAGTTCGATGAACTGGCTGCCGTTCAGGCGGAACAGGGCGGCCGAAAGGCGCAGCCGGTCTCCGAAGCGATGTTCCACGCCGGCTTCAAGGGTCCACAGCCGCTCCGGCCGCAGATCGGGGTTGGACGAGGGAAACAGGAACAGCTCGTTGATCTGCGGAGAGCGGAGGCCGGCGGCGGCGTGGAGGCGCAGGTCGGTGCGCCGGCCGAGCTGCAGCACCGCCCCGCCCTGCGGGACCAGCGCGGTGCCGAACACCGAGTCGGTTTGCACTCGGGCCCCGGCCGCCAGGGTCAGGACCGCGGCCGGGCGGACCTCGGCCATGGCGAACAGGGCGGCTTCCGTCTTGCTCCAGGAGCCTCCCGGCAGGCTGACGCGCGTGCCGGAAAACCGGCGCAAGTCGAGGCCCAAGGTCAGCCGTCTACCGCGCCGGTCGTCGCCGACCCAGTTCAGCAGCAGGCCGTCGGAGAAATCGCGCGAATTCCAGCCGTCGGAGAAGACGTGGCGGCCGAAGTTCCGGAACAGCTGCGCATTCAGCCGGCCGCGACCCCGCTCGCGGGTCAGCCTCAATTCGATGGCCCCACGGCGGTAGTCGTTCCAGAAGTCGGGCAGCGGCCGATCGACGGCCCCGGCCTCGTGCTTCAGGCCGTCGTAGTACTTGCCCAGCAGGGCCAGTTCCAGGCCGGCCCCGGCCCGCCATTCCAGGCGGGCGCCGGCCACATCTCCGCGGTACTGGGAATTGGCGACATGGCCATCGCTGCGGCGGCGATCCCAGGCGGCCTGCCAGGCGAACGCACCGCTGCGTCCCGAGGCGTGGAGGTTCAACTGCAGCGTGTCGTAGGCGCCGTAGGCGGCGACGATGCCGGCGGCCGCCTTTCTTTCCGGTCGCCGGGTGATGATGTTGACCACGCCGGCCAGGGCGTCGGAACCGTATAGGACCGACGCCGGTCCCTTTACGACCTCGATGCGCTCGACGTTGAGGAGCGGGAAGGTGGGCGACACCACACAGCCGAACAAGGCCATCTTCTCCGGACGGCCGTCGACCAGCACGCCGATCTTCTGGCCGTTCCCTCCCAGACCGCGGATGTCCACGTCGGCCCGGCCGAAGTCGCCGTTGCCGTGGACGAAAAGACCGGGAACGCCGCTCGCCGCGGCCAGCGCATTGCTTGCCCCCGAGGCGATCAGTTCGTCGCGCTCCACCACCGACACCGCGGCCGAGAGGTCGCGGGCGCGGCGCTCCTGCAGGGTGGCGGTGACCAGCACGTGTTCGTGCAGCATCGGCGATTTGTCGCCCGGCGGCTGCTCCTTCTGTTCGTCTCCCGAAAGCGTCACAGCGATCACCAGCCACAGCAGCAGGGCCGCACGGGTCAAGCGGTTCACGGGGCCTCCTTCTTCATTCGGCGGCAGGCGGCGCAGGTCCCCTCGATCTGCATGGAGAGCGAGTGGCAGGACGCGCCGAGGGCCGCCTGCAGGTGGGCCGCCACCTCCGGAAAGGCGCAATACTCGACCTCCTCCACCCGCTGGCAGACGCGGCACACGAAGTGGTGGTGGTGGCGGGCGGCGGACCGGCACAGGGCGTAGTGGAGCCGGCGGTCGTCGTCGCGCAGCCGGATCAGCACGCCGGCGTCTTCCAGCTCCTCCAGGATGCGGTAGACCGTCGGCAGCCCCAGGCTGGGCAGGGTGCGCCGCAGCGAGCGGTGGACGTCGGCCGGGGCCAAGCGCCTCCCGGCGGCGGCGAACAGGGCGATCACCGCCCGCCGCCGCGAGGTCAGCTTCAGTCCATGCGCCTTCAGCTTGCCGAGATGGGAGTCCATGCCAAATAGAAATGGTTTCTATTTAGCACAATTCATCAGAATGCGCAAGCCTCCCGGGGCCGCTCCCGGGGAAGCCGCCGGGTCGGTCAGACGATCAGGGAAAAATCGGCGAGCGCGGAGAGCATCTCCTCGATGCGCTGCAGCAGGGCGATGCGGTTGCGGCGCAGGCTGGCATCCTCGGCCATGACCAGCACCTTGTCGAAGAAACCGTCGATGACCGGCTTCATCTCCAGGATCTGCGACCCGGCGGCCAGGTATTCGTCCTTCAGCAGCAGGCCGTCGGTGCGGGTCTTGGTCTCGCGCAGCACCTCGAACAGGAGCCTCTCCTCCGGCTGTTCCAGCAGCCCCTCGGACAGTGACGCGTGCTCGGCTTTCTTGATGATGTTCTTCAGGCGCTTGTGCAGGGCGACCAGGACGGCGATGGAGTCGCTGTGGGCCATCTCGCTCACGGCGGCGGCCCGCTTGGCCGCCTTCAGGGCCCGGATTTCCCGCAGCGGAGCCATCACCGCATTGACGACGTCGTAGCGGTAACCCAGCACGTCCTTCAGGTATGCCTCCAGGCGGCCGCGCAGGAACTCCCGGAGTCCCTGGCACACCTGGCTGAGGTGGGCGTCGTCGCGGGCGAAGGGAATGGCGGCCAGTCGCAGCATGGCCCCCAGGTCGACGTCCAGTTCGAAGTCGACGAGGATCTTCAGGACCGCATTGGCGTCGCGGCGGATGCCGTACGGGTCCTTCGATCCGGACACCTTGATGCCCTTGGAGAAGAAGCCGGCCAGGTTGTCGATGCGGTCGGCCGCAGACAACATCCCGGCCTCGAGGTTGGGCAGTTTCTCGTCGGCCAGGCCGCGCGGCAGGTAGTGGTCGTAGACCGCCCTCCAGACGCGCTCCTCCTCGCCCGCCTGCTTGAGATACAGCCCGCCCATGACCCCCTGCAGGGACGGAAACTCGCGCACCATGCGCGTCAGCAGGTCGTTCTTGCAGCAGAAGGCGGCCTTCTGCAGAACCTGGCGCAGGTCGGTGTGCCCCGTCTCCCGGACCAGGAAGTCGACCAGTCCGGCCAGGCGCTCGGTCTTGTCCCAGTAGGTGCCGAGCTCGCGCTGGAACATGACGTTCTTCAGCCCCTGTCGGAGGGCCAGGAAATCCTCCTTGCGGTCGGTTTCCCAGAAGAACTGGGCATCCTCGAACGTGGCCTGGACGACCTTCTCGTTGCCCTGGCTCACCTTCTTGTTCTCGTCGGGAATGTTGGCCACGCCCACGAACTGGTCGAGCAGGCGGCCGGCGGCGTCGTGCACCGGCAGCAGCTTCTTCTCGTGGGTCATGAAGGCGCCGATGATCTCCGCGGGCAGCCCCAGGTAGCGCTTGTCGAAGCGGCCGCTGAAGACCACCGGGTACTCGTTGGTGAAAACGAAGTAATCGAGCATGTCCGACGGGATCTGCACGGTGCCGCCGATGTCCTCCTCGATGTCGCGCACCTCCGCCAGGATCTTCTCGCGGCGCTCCTCCTCGTGGATCAGGATGAAATTGCGGCTCAACTGCTCGATGTACTCCTTGTAGGAGCCGATTTCCAGCATCTCGGTGGACAGCAGCAGGTGGCCCTGGGTGTGCCGGCCCGACTTCACCCCGGCGAACTCCACGTCCACCGGCTTGTTGCCCAGGAGCAGCAGGATGGTCTTGACCGGGCGCACGAAGGGGACCCGCGACTCGTTCCAGACCATCGTCTTGGGGAAGGTCAGCGCGGCCAGGACCTCGGGAACGATGCGCTTCAGGATGTCCGCCGTCTCGTCGCCGCCCGTCGTCTTGACCACGCCCAGGTAGACGCCCTTGGGGGTCTCGATCTCCAGGATGTCGCCGAGGCGCACGCCGTGCAGTTCCATGAATTTCTGCAGCGCCATGGTCGGCTGGCCCATTTCGTTGAGGGCGATCTTCTTGGCCGGGCCGAGGACGGTCTCCTGCTTGATTTCGGTGCGCTCGCCGATGCGCTGGACGTAGAGCATCAGCCGGCGGTTGGTGGCGGCGGCCTCCACCGTGGAGTAGACCACGCCGGCGGCGGTCAGCCGCTCGGTCAGCCCGTCCTTGAGCTGCGCCAGCGTCGGGCGCACCACCGCCGCCGGCATCTCCTCCACACCCAGCTCGAACAGCAGGTCAGCCATGGATTTCCCCTTCGCTCAGCTCCACGTACTTGTGGGCCACCTGCTCGGCCAGCGTGCGCATCGCCGCCATGAGCGAGGTGCGCTCGGCCACCGAGATGGCCTTGCGCGCGTCCAGGATGTTGAAGGCGTGCGAGCACTTCAGCACGTAGTCGAACGCCGGCAGGTAGAGTCCCTGGGCGACCAGCGTCGCAGCCTCCTTCTGGCAGAGGGCGAACGTCTGGCGCAGCATGGCGATATCCGCCTTTTCGAAGTTGTAAACCGAGAACTGCCGCTCCTCCTCGCGCTTGAGGTCGGCGTAGGAGACCCGCGGCCCCCACTCCAGCTCGAACAGGTTGGGGCGGTTGTCCAGGAACATGGCCAGCCGTTCGACGCCGTAGGTGATTTCCAGCGAGTTGGGGTTGAGATCGATGCCCCCGGCCTGCTGGAAGTAGGTGAACTGGGTGATCTCCATGCCGTCGCACATCACCTGCCAGCCGACCCCCCAGGCTCCCAGCGAGGGCGACGCCCAGTTGTCCTCGTCGAAGCGGATGTCGTGGATGCGGATGTCCACGCCCAGGTAGATCAGCGAGTCGAGGTAGAGCAGCTGGCCGTCGCTGGGCACCGGCTTGAGGATCACCTGGAACTGGTTGTGCTTCTGGACCCGGTTGGGGTTCTGCGCGTAGCGGCCGTCGTCCGGGCGGCGCGACGGCTGCCAGTAGGCCACCTGCCACGGCTTCCGGCCCAGCACCCGGAAGAAGGTGTCGGGGGTCATGGTGCCGGCCCCCACTTCGCTGTCGTAGCCGGAGGCGATGGTGCAGCCCTTCTCGGCCCAGAATTCCTGCAGTTTCAGGATGACTTTCTGAACGCTCAAGGTTTGTCCTCTCGGCGCCACGACAGCTTCAGCTGGCGCGCGGCCAGGGTTTCGTCCAGCCGGCGCACCGGCGTGGTGTGCGGGGCCTGCTGCAGCCTCTCGGGGGCCTCCTCCGCTTCGCGCAGGATGGCCTTCATGGCGGCCACGAACGCGTCCAGCGTGGCCTTGCTCTCGGTTTCGGTGGGCTCGATCATCATCGCCCCGTGCACGATCAGCGGGAAGTAGATGGTGAAGGGGTGAAAGCCGTAGTCCAGCAGCCGCTTGGCGATGTCGAGCGTCCTGACCCTGAGGTTCTTGTCGGAGAAGACCACCTCGTGCAGGGTGGCCGAGGCGTAGGGCAGGTCGAGCACCGGCTCCAGCTGCTTGCGCAGGTAGTTGGCGTTGAGCACGGCGTCCTCCGCCACCCGGTGCAGATTCTCCCGGCCGAGGGTGAGGATGTAGGCCAGGGCGCGGATCATCACGCCGAACTGGCCGTAGAAATTCTTGATCCGGCCGACGGTGTCCGGCTTGTGGTAGGTGACCGCGAAGCCGTCGCCCTCCGGGCGGATGTCGGGTGGCGGCAGGAAGGGCAGCAGGTGGGCGGCCACGGCGACCGGCCCGGCGCCCGGCCCGCCACCGCCGTGCGGGGTGGAGAACGTCTTGTGCAGGTTGATGTGCAGTACGTCCACGCCCAGGTCACCGGGCCGCACCACCCCGAGCAGGGCGTTCAGGTTGGCCCCGTCCATGTAGAGCAGGGAGCCGTTGGCATGCAGCAACTCGGCGCATTCCCGGATGTGCGTCTCGAAGACGCCGAGGGTGTTGGGGTTGGTGACCATCAACGCGGCCACGTCGGGAGTCAGGTGCTGCTTCAGGGTGGCCACGTCGAGGATGCCCTCGCTGTTGGAGGGGACCTGCTTCACCTCGTAGCCGGAGAAGTGGGCCGATGCCGGGTTGGTACCGTGGGCCGAGTCGGGGATCAGCACGATCTTCCGGGCGTCCCCGCGGGCCTGCAGGCAGCGGCGGATGACCAGCATGCCCGTGAATTCCCCGTGGGCGCCGGCGGCCGGGGCCAGGGTGACGCCGGCCATGCCGGTGATCTCCGTCAGCAGGCGGCCCAGGTCGTGAATGATCGCCAGGTTGCCCTGCACCAGTTCGTGGGGGGTATAGGGGTGGGCGTTGAAGGCCTCGTCGGCGGCGAGTTTCTCGTTGACCTTCGGATTGTACTTCATGGTACACGAGCCCAGCGGGTAGAACCCCTCGTCGACCGAGTAGTTGAGGTGCGCCAAGGCGGTGTAGTGACGGACCGCTTCGACCTCGGAGATCTCGGGAAAATCGGGAATGTCGCCGCGCAGCCAGGCGGCGTCCAGCGCCGGGGCCTGCGCCTCGGTGCCGGTCGGCGCCAGGGCGACCCCGCACTTGCCGGGACGGGAGACGGTGAAGATCGGTTCGGGCAGGAGTCGCTTCATGACCGGCCTCCGATGGCCGCCACCAGGCGGTCGATGTCCTCCCGCCGGTGCTGCTCGGTGAACGCCAGCAGCAGGGCGTTCTTCATCCGGGGGAAAAACCAGCCCAGGGGCACCCCGGCCAGGATGCCCTGCTTCTGCAGCTTCTTCTGCAGGGCGGCGGCCGTCCCCTTGGTCACGTCCAGCACCACCTCGTTGAAGAACCCTCGCGGGAAGCGCACCGCGACGCCTGGGGTGGAGCGCACCCGCTCGGCGAAGTAGGCGGCGTTGAGGTGGCTGGCGCGGGCCGCCTGCCGCAGGCCGCCCTTGCCCATGACGGCCAGGTACATGCCGGCGCGTACCGCGCACCACGCCTGGTTGGTGCAGATGTTGGACGTGGCCTTCTCGCGCTTGATGTGCTGCTCCCGGGTGGAGAGGGTCAGCACGTAGCCGCGCTTGCCGTCGACGTCGACGGTCTGGCCCACGATGCGCCCGGGCAGCTGGCGAAGGAAATCGGCGCGCGCCGCCAGAAAGCCCAGCAGCGGCCCGCCGAAGCCCACCGGCAGTCCGAAGCTCTGCGCCTCGCCCACCGCGATGTCGACGCCGTTGGCCCCGGGTGGGGTCAGCATGGCCAGCGACATCGCCTCGGCCACGACTTGCACCAGGGCCGCGCCGCTGCCGTGGACGGCCGCCGCGGCGGCGGCGACGTCCTCGACCACGCCGAAGAAGTTGGGGGACTGCAGCAGCAGCGCCGCCGTTTCCCCGTTCAGCTTGGCCGCCAGGTCTCCCGCGTCGATGCGGCCGCTGGCCGGGTCCCAGGCCACCGTCTCCAGCTCGACCCCCAGGTGCTGGATGTAGGCGCGCACGATCTCCAGGTGCTCGGGATGGAGGCTGGCGGCGGCCAGCAGCCGGCGGCGGCCCGACTTGCGCACCGCCAGCAGGGCGCCTTCGGCGGCGGCGGAGCCGCCGTCATAAAGCGACGCGTTGGCCACGTCCAGGCCGGTGAGCTGGACCATCATCGTCTGGTACTCGAACATGGCCTGCAGGTTCCCCTGCGAGACCTCCGGCTGGTAGGGCGTGTAGGGGGTGACGAACTCGCCCTTGGCGCTGAGGTGATTGACCACTTCCGGGATGAAGTGGGCGTACACCCCACCGCCGAGGAAGCTGAGGCAGCGGTCGAAGCGGTTGCGGGCGGCGTATTCCCTGAAGCGCCGCAGCAGCTCGCTCTCCGCCAGCGCCTTCGGCAACCCGTCCACGGGGGCGTCGCAGGCGCCGGTCGCCGTGCAGCGGAACAGCTCGCGGGTCGAGCCGATGCCCAAAAACCGGCGCATCTCCTCCCGGTCAGCTTCCGTCAGCGGCAGGTAGTGCATCGGTCACTCCCCGGCAATGCCCTTCAGGTACTCGTCGTACTTCGCCTTGTCCATCAGCTCGTCGAGGTCGGCGGGGTGGGACATCTTGATCCGGAACAGCCAGCCGTCGCCCTGGGGCGCCTGGTTGACCAGCTCGGGGTGGTCGGCCAGCCCGCCGTTGACGGCGCTGACGGTGCCGGCCACCGGGCTGTACACGTCGGACACGGCCTTCACCGACTCGATGTTGGCACAGGGGTCGCCTTTCTTGACGGTCTTGCCGGTCGCCGGCAGCTCCACGTACACGATGTCGCCCAGCTCGTGCTGCGCGTAGTCGGTCACGCCGACCGTCGCCTCGTCACCGGAAACCATGATCCACTCGTGTTCCTTGGAAAACTTCAGGTTTTCAGCAGACATGCGTCCTCCTAACTCGTCTTGGCGCGTTTATAAAACGGGGTCTCGACGACCCGGGCCAGCACCCGGTTGTCGCGGATCCCGACCTCGAATTCGGTGCCCACGGAGAGGCGGTCGACCGGCAGATAGGTCATGCCGATGGCCTTTTTCAGGAACGGCGCATGGGTGCCCGATGTGACCGGGCCGATCTCGCGGCCGTCGAGGAAGACCGGGTACCCGTGGCGGGCGATGCCGCGCCCGACCATCTCGAAGCCCACCAGCTTGCGCGCCAGCCCTTCGTCCTTCTGCTTCTGCAGCGCCGCCTGGCCGATGAACGGCTCGGGCTTCTTGAGCTTGAGGATCCAGCCGAGATCGGCCTCCAGCACGCTGTGCCGGTCGTCGATGTCGTTGCCGTAGAGGGCCATCTTGGCCTCCAGGCGCAGGGTGTCCCGGGCGCCCAGCCCGGCGGGCAGCGCGTCGTACTTCTCCCCTTTGCCGGCCAGCTCCAGGAACATCCGCGCCGCCGCCTTCTCGTCCGACTTGAAGTAGATCTCGAAGCCGTCCTCCCCCGTGTACCCGGTGCGCGAGATGATGGCGTCGATGTCCATGACCCGGCCGCGCACGAAGTGGTAGTACGGGATAGGCGCCAGGTCGGTGGCGGTGAACTCCTGCAGCCACTTTTCGGCGACCGGCCCCTGCAGGGCGATCTGCGAGTACTCGTCGCTCTCGTTCTCGATGCGCACGTCGAAGTGGCCGGCGTGCTTGCGCATCCAGGCGAAGTCCTTATCCAGGTTGGCGGCGTTGACCACCAGCAGGTACTCGGTTTCGGAGATCATGTAGACCAGGAGGTCGTCGACGAAGCAGCCGTTCTCGGTCATCAGCCCGGAGTACTGGATTTTTCCCGGCACCAGCTTGGAGGCGTCGTTGCAGGTCAGGTGCTGCACCGCTTTCAGCGCCTCGCGGCCGCGGAAGAAGACCTCGCCCATGTGCGAGACGTCGAACAGGCCTCCGGTGGTGCGCACGGCGATGTGCTCGGTGTTCAGGCCGGAGTACTGCACGGGCAAGTCCCAGCCGACGAATTCGACCATTTTCCCTTTCAGGATATAATGCGCTTCGTTGATCTTGGTTTTTTTCATGCAGTCTCCTTGGAACAAAGCGATACGCTATCATATCGGGGGTCAAAAATCAACTGCGCGGGGCTTCAGGGTTGGCCGTTGTCCACCATCTTGACGCGCTCCCCGGCAGGAGGGATGCTGTCGAGCGCCCGGCCGTTGTAGAGGGCCAGCGTCTTCCAGAGCGACGGGGCCACGCCGGCACGGCGCAACATCTCCTGGAGCGATTCGCGGCCGCCCGCGCGAACCACCCGCAGCCGGAGCGAGCGGCGCGCCAGCTTGTCGCGGTCGGTGAGCGAGGCGAAGGAGCGCACGCTGCGGCGGAAGTCGGCGGCGAAGGCGTCGAACTGGCCCTCGGGCGCAGCCGCCAGCATGGAGACCACGAAGCGGCCGATGCGCACGCAGGTCAGCTGCGTCATCAGCTGCGTACCGTCCTCCTGCGGCAGCCGGTAGGCGGCCTGCACCGCCTGCAGCCCGTTGATGGCCATCGCCAGCCGGCCCAGGGCGGTGGCGTTGGCCAGGCTCTTGGCCCGGGCGTCGAGGTAGGCGTCGAGGTCCTGGGAGCTGGCCTCGGCCTGCAGCTGCAGCGCCGCCTTGCCGTCCTTTTCGGCCAACACCAGCTGCTGGGGAGTGTTCTGCACCTGCCAGCCGCCGGGGACGAGAAGCTGGAAGGCCATGTCGGGGTGGTAAAACACGCCGCCCTCGACGAATCCCTGGCGCGGGTTTTCACCGTACACCAGGCCGTCGATCTCGCCGAAGTAGGCTTCCGGGTTTCGCGCCAGGGCGGCGTCTCCCGGCTGGACCAGGCTTTCGGCGCGCTCGATGCGCTTCTTGGTCAACGGGTGGGTGGAGAGGAAGTTGGGCAGGCTGTGGCCGCCGCTCTCCTCGGACATCTGCTCCAGGGAGGAGAAGAAGCGCACCATCTCGCGCGGGTTGTAGCCGGCCTGGCGGCAGTAGAGGAGCCCCAGCTCGTCGGCCTGGTACTCGTCGTCCCGGCTGTATTTCAGGAACAACAGCTGGAAGCCGATACCGGCCACGCCGGCGATGCGGGCGACGTTCTTGTTCAGGACGCTGCCGATGGCCAGGCCGATGGTGGCCAGCATCTGGCCGCTCAGGCGCTTCATCGAGTGGCGGGCGTTGACGTGCCCGAGCTCGTGGCCCAGCACCACGGCCAGCTCGGCCTCGCTGTTCATCAGGGCGAGAATGCCGCGGGTCACATAAATATAGCCCCCGGGAGCGGCGAAAGCGTTGACCACCGGGGAGTCGAGAACGGCGAAGTGGTAGGTCAGGCCGGGGCGATGGGTGTGGGGCACCAGGCTGCGGCCGACCCGCTCGACGTAGTCGTTCAACCGCGAGCTGGCGTAGAGGCCGAACTGGCCATGGATCTCCTTGTCGACATCCACGCCCATGGCGATCTCCTGCTTCTCGGAGAACAGCATGAGCTCTTTCTTGCCGGAAACCGGGTTCACGGCGCAGGCCACGAGCGCAGCCACCGCGAGAGACAGGACGGCGGTCATCGCCTTCCATCGATGGTTCATGAGCCCCTCCCGCCGGCGGCGAAACGGCCGGCTTCTACGGGAAATATAACACAGCGGCGGGGGGAGTCAAATTCACCCACGCGGGCTATCCCACGCGGCGGTTTGACTTGCTCCGGCGGACCCCATAGAATGAAGGCATGGCAAACCGACCCACCCGACGTGCGGCTTGGTGCGCGTGGCCGGCCCTGGCGCTGCTGTTCCTGCTGCCCGCGGCCGGTTGCAAGCGGCGCCCGGCGCGGCCGGCTCCCCAGCCGGCCCCCGCCGCAGCCGCTCCCTCCGCCATTCGCGACCACGCCCTCCTGGACACGGTCCGCCAGCGGCTGGAGCAGCTGCCGCCGATCACCCTGAACGTGGCCACCGGCGACCTGCCCGCCGCCGAACAGCAGGCGCTGAGCTTCATCGTGCGGGCGGCGCGGGTCATGGACACCCTCTTCCTGAAGCAGGCTTACTCCGGCAACGAGCAGATCCGCATCGCCCTGAAGGGCCTGATCCGCCGCGAGCCGAAGGTGTACATGCCGCTCTATGCCTACTTCCAGGCCAACGCCGGCCCCTTCGCCCGGCTGCACGGGAACGCGCCGTTCATCAACGTGTGCCGCAGCAAGCCGGCGGGCGCCGCCTTCTACCCCGACGACATGACCCGCGACGAGTTCGCCGCCCACCTGCAGGAGCACCCGGCCGACGCGCCGGCCTTCACCTCCCCCTACACCGTCATCCGAAGGCGGGCGGGGCGGCTGGTGGCGATCCCCTACTCCGACGCCTACCGCGACGACCTGCCGCGCGCCGCCACGCTTCTGGAACAGGCGGCCGGGCTCACGGCCCATCCCCCGCTCCGCGCATTCCTGAATTCTCGCGCCCGCGCCTTCCGCGACAACGACTACGGCCCGAGCGACGCCGACTGGCTCTCCCTGGGTGAGCACGACATCGACGTGGTCATCGGCCCCGCCGAAGTCTACGAGGACCGGTTGCTGGCCACCAAGGCGGCGTTCGGGGCCATCGTCGCCCGCGTCGACCGCGAAGAGAGCCGCCGCCTGGAACGAATCGCCGCCCGGCTGCCCGAGATCGCCAGCCGCCTGCCGGGCGGCCCCGCCCTCCGCCCCGCCGGGGCGCCTCCCCCGCGCGTCGTGGTCGCCGACGAGGTGTTCTGTGCCGGCGATGCGCGCGCCGGGGCGCAGGTCATCGCGTGCGACCTACCCAACGACGTGACGGTCCGCCGCCGCCTCGGCAGCCGCCAGCTCATGCTGCGCAACGTGATCACCGCCAAGTTCCGGACCATCCAGATGCCCGTCGCCCGCCGCCTGCTCGCCCCCGACCTGTTCCGCCGGGTCTCGTTCGCCGCCAGCTTCCAGCACACGCTGCTGCGCGAGCTGGCCCGCTCCCTGGAGCCGGCATCCTCCGGCGGGCCGCCGGCCGGGCGCGACCTCCGGGAGCTGTACCCGCTGATCGAGGAGGCCCGGGCGGACACGCTGGGGCTCTGGCTCCAGCTGCAGCTCCACCAGCTCAACGCCTTTCCGCCCGCACTGCCGGCCGAGGACCTGTACGCCACCTACCTGGCCGGCCTCCTGCGCAGCATGCGCTTTGGCCGCTTCGACCCCCACGGCGAAGCCGGCGTCCTGCAGTTCAATTACCTTCGTGCGCAGGGCGCCCTGGCCATCGACCCGGCCGCCGCCCGGGCGCATCTGGATTCCCGCCGCATGGCCGGCGCCCTGGATGAGCTGGCGGCCGAGCTGTCGGCCATCGTTGCGGACGCGGACCGCGAACGCGCCGCCCGCCTGGTCGCCGCCCACGGCCGGATGGACGCGGACGCGGTCGCGCTGCTCGCCCGCCTGGGCAACGTCCCGGTCGATTTCCGCCCGGAATTCGCCGGCGGCGGAGAATGATTTCCCCTATCGAGGTGAACCATGGCCTGCTCCCTGCGAACCCCGGCTGCCGCTGCGGTTGCCGCGCTGCTGCTCTTTTTTTTTGCCCCGCTTCCCGGCGGTGACCGCCTGACCGGCCGCATGTCCGCCACCCGCTCCGAGGTGATCGCCCGTCACGGCATGGTGGCCACCTCCCAGCCGCTGGCGGTGCAGGTCGGCGTCGACGTGCTGAAGCGGGGCGGGTCGGCGGTTGACGCGGCCATCGCCGTCAACGCCGCCACCGGCCTGATGGAGCCGACCGGCAGCGGCATCGGCGGCGACCTCTTCGCCCTGGTCTGGGACGCGAAGTCCGGCAAGCTGTTCGGGCTCAACGCCAGCGGCCCGGCGCCTCGGGCGGCCAGCCTCGCCGAGTACCGCCGCCGCGGACTCCAGTCCGTGCCCCAGCTGGGGCCGATGCCTTGGACCGTCCCCGGCTGCGTGGCCGGCTGGGGCGAGCTGCACGCCCGATTCGGGCGCCTGCCGCTGGCCGACCTGCTGGCCCCGGCCATCCGTTACGCCGAGGAGGGGTTCCCCCTCTCCGAGCTCATCGCCAGCTCCTGGCGGCGAACCTGCGAGAGCCTGGCGGGGCAGAACGACCCGCAGTTCAGGAACTTCCTCGAGCTGTACGCCCCGGGGGGGCGCGTCCCGGAGAAGGGCGACGTGTTCCGCAACCCCCAGTTGGCGGCCACCCTCCGCCTCATCGCCCGCGGCGGCGCCCGCGCCTTCTACCGCGGCGAGATCGCCCGGCGCATCACCGCCTACTCCGGGAAGGTCGGAGGCTTCTTCCAGGAGAACGATTTCGCCGGCTTCCAACCGGAGTGGGTGGAGCCGGTCAGCGTCCGCTACCGCGGGCACGACGTCTGGCAGCTGCCGCCCAACGGCCAGGGCCTGGCCGTGCTGCAGATGCTGAAGATGCTGGAGCGCTTCGACCTGCGGGCGATGGGCCACAACTCGACCGACTACCTGCACACCCTGATCGAGGTGAAGAAGATCGTCTACGAAGACCGCGCCCGCTTCTACGCGGACCCGCGCTTCGCCCGAGTCCCCGTTCAGGCGCTCATCTCCGACGCCTACACCGGCCAGCGCCTGCAGCGGCTCGACCCCGCCCGGGCGGCGCGCACCCAGCCGCCGGGAGCCCCGGAGAGCCCGGATACCGTCTACATGACCGTCGTCGATGGCGAGGGCAACGCCGTCTCCCTCATCCAGAGCAACTACTACGGCTTCGGCTCGGGCATGTGCCCCGACGGCCTCGGCTTCACCCTGCAGGACCGCGGTTGCTCCTTCAGCCTGCAGGAGGGCCACGCCAACGCCCTGGCCGGCGGCAAGCGCCCGTTCCACACCATCATCCCCGGCTTCGTCACCCGCGACGGCCGGCCTGAATTCTCGTTCGGGGTCATGGGCGGCGACATCCAGCCCCAGGGGCAGGTGCAGGTGTTGCTCAACGTCATCGACTTCGGCATGAACGTGCAGGAAGCGGGCGACGCCCCGCGGGTGCGCCACGCCGGCTCCTCGGAGCCGGACGGGTCGGTGATGACCGACGGCGGCACGGTGTTCGTGGAAAGCGGCATCGTGCCCGAGGTGGTGCGCGGCCTGCTCGGGCGAGGCCACCGCGTTTCGCGCTCCGGCGGAGAGTTCGGCGGTTACCAGGGGATCTGGATCGACACCGCCCGCGGAGTACTCATCGGCGCCTCCGAATCGCGCAAGGACGGCTGCGCCATGGGCTACTAGGCCCATGGCCGCGAGTCCGTTGCCGGGTCGGGCCCGGTTTGCGCTCCTTGGCCCGCTCCTCGTCGCCGGAATCGCCTGCGCGCCGGCCCTGCGGGTGAGTTACCTCGACGACGCACCGCGCGGTTTCCCGGTTTCCGCGCCGGGCCGGGTGACCCTGTTCCGTCGCCTGCCGGCGCGGCCGCACCTGCGCTTCGCCCAGATCGTCTTCCGGGTGAAGCCGGGGACGGAGCGGGCCGAGGCGGAGCGCCGCCTGCGCCGGAAGGCGGCCCGCATCGGCGCCGACGGGCTGCTGGTGGTGCGCGACGATGTCTGGGGTGAACCCGTCGTCGAGCCGGGCAGCCAGGTCTGGTCTCGCGTCTACAGCGACCGCATGCTGGTGGCCATCGCCATCCGCTTCGTCCGCTGACCCCGGAGGGATGCGGCCCGCCACCGGTTGCGCTTGCATTTCGTTCAACGGCTGATATAATCCAACTTCCCATCGCCCGCGAGGTGCACGCATGAACGGCAGTCCCGGCAACGGCAAAGCGGCGGACCTGCTCCGCCAAATCGGCCTCGTCACCGCCATCGCCTACGCGGTGGGCTCGGTCATCGGCTCGGGCATCTTCAAGAAGCCGGCCTTGATGGCCTCCCAGCTCGGCTCCCCGCTGCTGCTCCTCCTGGTCTGGGTGGTGGCCGGGGTGATGACCCTCTTCGGCGCCCTGAGCGTGGCCGAGACATCCGGCATGTTCACCCAGTCGGGCGGCCTGTACGTCTATTTCAACCGCTCCTACGGCCGGCTGATCGGCTACCTGTACGGCTGGGCGGTCTTCGTGGTGATCCAGACCGGCTCGATCGCCTCCATCGCCTACGTCTTCTCCGACTCCCTGGGCTACTTCTTCCGCTTCTTCCGGCTGCCCGAGGCATGGGAATCGTTCGCCCTCCACGTCCCCTTCCTGGGGGACATCACCCCCTTCAAGTTCATGGGGCTGAAGCTCTGCACCATCGCCCTGGTCCTTTCGCTCACCCTCGTCAACTGGCTCGGGGTGAGGCTGGGCGGCGCGGTGCAGGTGCTTTTCACCGCCCTGAAGCTGGCGGCCATCGGCCTGATCGTGGTCTTCGCCCTGACCCTGGGCGGGGGCAGCCCGGAAAATTTCCTGCACAGCACCTCGCCGCTCACCGCCAACCACACCTCCGTGTTCCTGGCCTTCATCATCGCCATGTCCGGGGCCTTCTGGGCCTACGACGGCTGGATCAACGTCACCTACATCGCGGGAGAGATCAAGCAGGCGCAGCGCAACCTGCCCCGGGCGCTGGCCATCGCCTCGGTCATCTACATCGTCGTCTACCTGCTGATGAACCTGGCCTATTTCTACGTCATCCCCGCCGGGGAGATGGCCGCCAAGTACGTGGCGGCCGACTCCTCCGGACAGTCCTACCTGGTGGCCACCGACGTGGCCAGCCGCATCTGGCGCAACGGCGGCGGCGCGCTCATCGCCCTGGCCATCATGATCTCCACGTTCGGCACGGTCAACGGCACCATCATGCTCTCGGCGCGCGTCACCTACGCCATGTCCAAGGACGGCCACTTCTTCTCCCGGCTCAAGGACGTCCACCCCCGCTTCCTCACCCCGGGAAAATCGCTCTGGGCCCAGGGATTCTGGACCGCGGTGCTGATCCTGTCCGGGACCTTCGACCAGCTGACCGACATGCTGATCCTGGTCTCCTGGATCTTCTACGCCGCCGCCGCCCTGGCGGTGATCGTGCTGCGCCGGAAGATGCCCGACGCCGAGCGGCCCTACCGGGTCTGGGGCTACCCGGTGGTGCCGGTCCTGTTCATCCTCTTCTCGATGGTCTACGTGGTCTTCACCATCTACTCCGACGTGCAGAACTACCTGGCCGGGCGGGCCCCCCTGATCAACTCGCTCTTCGCCATCGCCCTGGTGGCCGCCGGCATCCCCGGCTACCTCTACTGGGAGCGCAAGCGGCGCCGGGCCGATGGGGTCTCCGGACAGACCTCCTGACCGGGGCACCTGGTCCTGCCGGTCGTCGAGGCTCTCTCGTCCGGTTTGCTCCGTTCATGGAGTCGCTCCCCGCACAACCGGAATCCGTCATTTCTTTTCCCCCGCCGGCGCCGGACCGTAGACCGTGGGGTCGTTGCGGATCATCTTCTCGGTGTCCCAGGGCGCCGCGGCGCCGCCCAGGAAGCGGTGGAACCACTCCAGGTGGGCGTTGTAGTAGACCGGCATCGACTTCACGTTGCTGGGCCAGTGCCCGTCGTTGCTGAAGACGATGAGCCGGGAGGGCACGCCCATCATCTGCAGGCCGGTGAAGAAGTGCAGGCTCTGGGTGTAGGGCACGCGGTAGTCCCTCTCCCCGGTGATGACCAGGCACGGGGTCTTGAAGTTCTTCACGTAGTTCGAGGGCGACGGCTTCGCGTACCCCTCGGGGTTGGTCCAGGGGGTGCCCCTCAGGTCCCACTCCGGGAACCATAGCTCTTCGGTGGCGCCGTGCATGCCGGGAAGGTCGTAGACCCCCATCATCGCCGCCAGGGCCTTGAAGCGGTGCGGTTGGCCCTCCAGCCACATGACCGCGTAGCCGCCCCACGACCAGCCCATCGCCCCCATGCGCTCCGGGTCCACGTAGGGCAGTCCGGCCAGGTAGTCGCTCACCCGGCGCAGGTCCTCCATCACCTGGCCGTCCCAGTCGCCGGAGATGGCCTCGGTGAACGCCTGTCCGTATCCGGTCGAACCGTGGGGGTTGGCGAAGGCCACCACGTAGCCGGCGCCCGGGTAGACCTGCCAGTCGCCGCGCAGGGCGTCGGCCCACTGCATCTGCGGCCCGCCGTGGATGTTGAGGATGAGCGGGTACTTCCGCGCGGGGTCGAAGCCGTGCGGCTTGACCAGGAAGAGGTGCACGCGGTCGCCGCCGGCCCCGGTCACCCACGCCTCCTCGGCCGGGCGCAGGTCGACCTCCCGCTCCAGCTCCTGGTTGAGAAACGTCATCCGCTGCAGGCGCCGGGACGAGAAACGGTAGGAGTAGACTTCCGCCGGCTCGTGCACGGCGGTACGCACCAGCACCGCCCCGGAGCCGTCCGGCAGAAGCCGGAACTCCCGGATGGTGGCGCACTCCAGAACCTTCTCGGCATCGCCCGCATGCAGTCGCAGGCGGTACAGCGGCGTGCGGCCCCGCTCCTGCAGCAGGAAGTAGATGGAGCGCGAATCGGGCGCCCACTGGAAGCGGTCGACCCAGTTGTCCAGCGCCTCGGTCAGGACCCGGACCCGGCCGCTGGACCGCTCGTAGAGCGCCAGCCGGAAACGGTCGGCCTCGTACCCCGGGACTTTCTGGGTGCGGAAGGCGATCCAGCGGCCGTCGGGCGAATACTGCGGGTCGCCGTCGAAGGCCGGGTTGGCGGCGGTGATGTTGCGCGGCTCCCGCCGCCCGGCGGGATCGACGAGCCAGAGATCCCCGTTGGTCGAGTGGGCGGCGTCGGAGGAGACGTCGGCCACCACGCAGATTTCACCGCCGTCGGGGGCGACATCGTACCCGCGGCCGAGGCCATGGTTGTAGGCCGGGAAGTCGGTCGGCCCCGAGGTGAGCGCCCGCACCGGGCCGCCGCCGTCGGCGACGAAGAGGTGGCTGGCGCGGAAGTCGCGGTAGGCCGTCCAGTGTCGGTAGAGGAGCGCGTCGGCCAGGTGGGCTTGAACCGGCCCCTTGGCGAGCTGGTCGGCCGCCCGGCGCTGGGCCTCCCCGTCGGCGCCGTGCTCCGGGAAGACGGCGGCGCTGAAGAGCACCTCCTTCCCGCCCGGTATCGGCAGCGGGTCGGCGACCCCGGGAGGGAACGACGTCAGCCGGCGCGCCTCGCCGCCGCCGGCGGCCATGGCGTAGAGCTGGGTCTCCCCGTCCCGGTCCGACAGGAAGTAGACCGTCCGGCCGTCGGCGGACCAGCACGGGCTGGTCTCGGATTTTTCCGTGAAGGTCAGCGGGCGGCAATCGCCGCCGGCCAGGTCCAGGCGGTAGATGTCGCTGTTCTGGCGGCCGCGGGCCAGGTCGCTGGAGCCGACGGTGAAGAGCAGCCAGCGGCCGTCGGGCGACAGCTGCAGGTCGCCGACGCCGCGGACGCGGTAGAGGTCGGCGATGGTGAAGGCTCGCCTGCCGGCTCCGGCGGCGAACTGCAGGCCGGCCAGGGCGGCGGCGAGGACACAACCGATGATGGCTCGTTTCACGGTTTCCTCCTCTCCTCCGGGAAGATCCCGGGGTCTTGGGTCACGACGCTCAATCGCGGAACCGACCCGCCAGCAGCTCCACCAGCCAGTGGAAGAGGGGGGCGGTGTGGCGGAAACGGTCCATGCAGTACTCGACCAGTTGCCCGGAGAAGAACTCGCCGGGGATCGGGGCCTCGTGCCAGGCGTAGAGCCCGTTGTGGAGCAGCAGGTCGGCGTTGGGGTGCCCGGCGTCGAACCCGGCCGGGACGCGCTTGTAGTGGCGGCCGCCGAGCTCGAAGCCCGGCCGGCCGAGCAGGGCGGTGCGGATGTCGTAGAGATCGTAGCCGTGCTCGGGATGCACCGCCGCCTGGCGGAATTCCTTGAGGCGCGGGGGCGGAAAGACGTACACCCCCGCCCCCAGGCCGAGGGCGGGCGGCTCGATGTGCACGTAGTATCCTCCGCCCGCCATCCGGTCCCGCCCGTGCCAGAAGAGGATGCCGACGTGGGTCTTGTAGGGCGTCTTGTCGGCGCTGAAGCGAATGTCCCGGTGGATGCGGAAGAGCGAGCCGTTCACCCGGGGATCGGCCTGCACCCCGGGGGTGATGGCGTTCAGCCGCTCGCCCAGGGCCACCACGAAGGCGCGCGCCGGGGCCATCACGTGCTCCTCGTAGTCCCGGCGGTGGTTCTCGAACCAGTCGCGCTGGTTGTGCTTCTTCAGCCCGCCCAGGAAGGCCACCGTCTCGCGGCGGAAGCCGCGGAACGGGGGGATCGGATCGGCTGCCATCGCCCGCCGCCTCAGCGGTAGTAGACCAGGATGCTGATGCGGCGGTTGCGCGGGTCGAACGGGTTGTCGCCCACCAGCGGCTGGGTGGCCGCCAGGCCGGTGACGCGCAGCAGCCGGTCGGGGCTGAAACCGTCGGCCTCCAGTTCGCGGCGGGCCGCCGAGGCGCGCTGGGTGGAGAGCTCCCAGTTGGTCAGGCCGCCGCTGCTGTAGGCGTAGGCGTCGGTGTGGCCCTCGACGGCGATGTGCACGTCGGCGTTGCGGATGCGCTCGGTGATGACCGCCAGGATCCTCTTGGCCACCGGCGTCATCTCCGGCGAGCCGGAGAGGAACATCGGGCTGCCCTCCAGGTCCACCAGCTGGATGCGCACCGCGCCGTCGGGGGTCACGTCGACCAGCACCTGGCCCTGGACCTCGTTCAGGCGCATTTCGATCTCGTTCCGCATCGCCTGCATGAACTGGTCGCGCTCGACGGTCAGGCCGGAATCGATGACGCCGAGGTCGCCCTTGCCCTGGCCATCCGGCTTCTGCGGTTCCATGACGGCCCTCATTTTCATGTCGATCTTCTGCTCGATGTCCTTCTTCCCCTTCAGGGCGTTGTACTCCTTGAAGTAGACCGCCATCTCCATCTTCTGCTTGGCCTTCAAGGCGGTGAGCAGCCACATCAGCAGGAAGAAGGCCATCATGGCGGTGACGAAATCGGCGTAGGCCACCTTCCAGGAGCCGCCGTGGTGGCCGCCGTGCCCGCCGCCGCGGCGCACCTTCTTGACGATTACTTTTTCTCCTTCCATTTTCGGATCTCCGCGTCCACTTCCATGAAGGTGGGCCGGTACTCCAGGGGGATGGCCCGCCGCCCGGCCTCGACCGCCAGCAGCGGGTGCGAGCCCTCGGAGAAGGCGATGAGGGCCATCTTGATGGCCACCAGGTAGATGCTCTTCTCGCTGTTCTGGTGGCTCAGGTTGGCGGCCATCGGGCCGACGATGCCGTACGACAGCAGGATGCCCAGGAAGGTGCCGACCAGGGCGGCCGCCACCGTGTGGCCCAGCTCGGCCGGCTCGGCGTCGATCTTGCCCATGGCCAGGGTGACCCCCAGCACGGCCGCCACGATGCCCATGCCGGGGAGCGCGTCGGCCATGCGGGTCATCTCGCCGGGGGCGTACTGGGCCTCGTGCTTCTGGGTCTCGATGTCGATCTCCAGCAGGTTGTCCAGGTCGTTGGCCGACATCGAGGCGGTGATGATCAGCCGCATGTTGTCGGTGATGTAGGCCATGATGTTGGGGTTGTTCATGAGCAGCGGGTACTTGGAGAAGATGTCGCTCTTGGCGGGGTTGTCGAGGTGCGACTCGAGGGCGATCAGCCCCTCGCGTTGTGCCTTGGAGAAGATGCTGTTGAGCAGCATCAGCAGCTGCATGAAGGAGGCCTTGTCGACGTGGCCGCCGCTGAAAACCCGGCCGAAGCTCTTCATGACCAGGCCGATTTTCTTTCCGGAGCCGACGATCAGGGCACCGATGGACGCCCCGCCGATGATGACCAGCTCGGCCGGCTGGAGCAGGATCGAGGGGTTGCCCTTCTCCATGATGTAGCCGCCGAGGATCGATCCGAGAACCACCACGATGCCGATAATCGCCAACATGGCTGTCGCTCCTCCTTAGGCGGGCGGCCGTTGCCCGAGTTGCGTCTCCCCGCCCGGCATGCGCCGCCTCATGCCTCGTCCGGCTTCAGGCGGTTGCGCTTCCAGGCCAGGCGCACCAACCACATCGTCAGCAGGATGAGGGCCAGGAACATCCCGCGCGCCCCCCACAGGTAGGGGTGGCGGGAGGCCTCCTCGCCCTTCATCAGGAACTTGCCGATCGCCTCCTGGTAGGTCCACACGCCCAGCAGCACCAGCAGGTAGACCGGCGTGACATAGTGGACGATGAACTTGAACACCCGAGGCACCCGCAAGTCGGCCCCCTTGTGCAATTCCTGCCAGCCCTTCTTGACCCCGAAGACCCAAGAGAAGAGCACGATCTCGATCACCGCGAAGACCACCAGGCCGAAGGTGCCGGCCCAGTAGTCGAGCTCGTCCAGGAAGCCGTGCCGGAAAAAGGCCACCAGCAGCAGGGTGCAGGAGGCCAGCACCGCGAACGCGGCGTTGACCGCCTTGTGGCGCTGCCACTTGAACTCGTCCTCCAGGAAGGCGATGGCCGGCGAGGTCATGGCCACCGAGGAGGTGATGCCGGCGATGAACAGCAGGATGAACCACATGAATCCGAACAGCTCGCCCAGCGGCAGCTGCTGGAAGATGACCGGCAGGGAGACGAACCCCAGGTTGAAGGCTCCCTCCCGGGCGATCTGCTGGGTGGCGGCCAGGCCGAAGAAGGCGACGGCCAGCGGGATGGCGATGGTGCCGCCCAGCACCACCTCGGCGAACTCGTTGGTCGAGGAGGTGGTCAGCCCGTTGAGAGTGACGTCGTCGTGCTCGCGCACGTAGGAGGCGTAGGTGTGGATGATGCCCTGGCCCAGGGAGAGGGTGAAGAAGATCTGGCCGGCGGCCACCAGCCACACCTCCGCCTGGCCGAGGCGGCTGAAGTCGGGGTTCCAGATGTAGGCCAGGCCGCTCATCACGTTCTGCTCCGGCATCGCCGGGTCGGGGGCGCCCAGGGTGAGCACCCGCACCGCGAGCACGATGCCGAAGACGAAGAGCACCGGCATGCCGATCTTGGCCAGCACCTCGATGCCCTTGGAGATGCCGCGGCGCAGGAAGAAATAGTTGATGCTCAGGGTGATTCCCAGGAAGACCAGCACCGGCAGGGGGGAGTGGAAAAACTGGTTGCTTTCCACGCCCTGGAACCCCTTCAGGAAGGCGTTCATGGCCTCGCGGTTGGCGTGGCCGAAGTACCGGCCGGTGGCCGAGAACCAGGCGTAGCCGAGGGTCCAGGTCTCGATGAAGTTGTAGTAGACCACGATGGCGAAGGGCAGGGCGATGCCCAGGGCGCCGATGTACTTGGCGCTGCGGTGCTTCCACAGGAGTTGGAACATGCCCGGGGCGGATCCGTGGCCGTGGGCGCCGCCGTGGCGGCCGATGGTCCACTCCACCCACATCAGCGGGATGCCCAGGAAGATGAGCGCCAGGAAGTAGGGGATCATGAAGGCGCCGCCGCCGTTGGCCGCCGCCTTGGCCGGGAAGCGCAGGAAGTTGCCCAGGCCGATGGCGTTGCCGGCCATGGCCAGGATCAGGCCGATTCGCGAGGCCCACTGCTCGCGCTTGCCGACCGGGACGCCGGCCGTTTTCTTCTTCTTGATCAGCAGGACGCGGCTGAAGCACCAGACCGACAAGGCGATGATGCAGCCCCAGCCGATGGAGAAGAAGATCCAGCCCCACGTGCCCATGCCTTGGCCCATGTCGACGCCCTCCTGTCCGGTTCCCTGCGTGCGGCGATGTGTCCGAGTGCAGATTGTAATGAATCAACAGAAAAAATGCAAACCGGTTGCCGTTGACCGGGGCCGGCAATCCCCCTATAATGAAAAACCGCAACCGAAGGAACCGCGATGGCTTCCCTGCTGGCCACCAAGGACATCGCCGAGCTCCACCGCCAGGCGCAGCGCGACGGCCTGAAGCGGGTGCTCGGTCCGTTCCAGCTCACCCTGCTCGGCGTCGGCGCGATCATCGGCGCCGGCATCTTCGTGCTCACCGGCCACGCCGCCGCCCAGTACGCCGGCCCGGCCATCGTGCTCTCCTTCGTGCTGGCCGGCCTGGCCTGCGCCTTCGCCGGGCTCTGCTACGCCGAGTTCGCCTCGATGATCCCGGTGGCCGGCTCCGCCTACACCTACGCCTACGCCACCCTGGGCGAGTTCGTGGCCTGGATCATCGGCTGGGACCTGATCCTGGAATACTCGCTCGGCGCCACCGCCGTGGCCATCGGCTGGTCGGGCTACATGGGCAGCTTCCTGAAGGACCTCGGCCTGGCGGTGCCGGCGGCGCTGGCCTCCGCCCCCTTCGCCTACAACCCCGAGACCCACCAGTGGACGGCCACCGGCGCCCTGTTCAACCTGCCGGCGGCCCTGGTGGTGCTGGCCATCACCGCCGTGCTGGTGGTGGGCATCCGGGAGTCGGCCGGGGTCAACACCTTCTTCGTGGCGGTCAAGGTGGCGGTCATCCTGGTCTTCATCGTGGCCGGCCTCTCCTTCCTGAAACCCGAGCTCTGGAAGCCGTTCGTGCCGGCCAACAGCGGCCGCTTCGGCTTTTTCGGGCTGAGCGGAGTGCTGCGCGGCGCCGGCGTCATCTTTTTCGCCTACCTCGGCTTCGACGCCGTCTCCACCACCGCCCAGGAGGCGCGCAACCCGCAGCGCGACATGCCCATCGGCATCCTCGGCTCGCTGGCCGTCTGCACCGTCCTCTACATCGTGGTGTCGTTGGTGATGACCGGCGTGGTCCACTACTCGGCGCTCAACGTCGCCGCCCCGGTGGCGGTGGCCATCGACGCCATGAAGCTGCCGTGGCTGCAGCTGCTGGTCAAGATCGGCGCCATCGCCGGCCTCACCTCGGTCATCCTGGTGCAGCTGCTGGGCCAGCCGCGCATCTTCTTCGCCATGGCCCACGACGGCCTGCTGCCGCCTGCCGCGGCGCGCGTGCACCCGCGCTATCGCACCCCCTGGGTGACCACCCTGGTGACCGGCACGCTGATTTCCGTGGCCGCCGCGCTGCTTCCCATCGGCATCGTCGGCGAGCTGGTCTCCATCGGCACCCTGCTGGCCTTCGCCATCGTCTGCGCCGGCATCCTGGTGCTGCGCCGCACCCGGCCCGAGCTGCCCCGCCCCTTCCGCACGCCCTGGGTGCCGGTGGTGCCGGTGCTGGGGATCGTCTCCTGCCTCTACCTGATGGCCGGGCTGCCGCGGGACACCTGGCTGCGGCTGGTCGCCTGGATGGCCCTGGGGATGGTGCTCTATTTCGGCTGGGGACGTCGCCGGGCCGCCCGGCTGCGCCGCGAGAACCGGGTACCCTGAGGTCGGCCCGGAGCCCCGCCCGCTTCCGGCTGCGGGGTCGTGCCGGGGCCCCGAGCGCCCCGCCGGTCCCCGCTTCGCGACCGAACGGCCGCGGTCATCCGGCCCGGCCCAGCGCCTCGACCAGCGCCCGGTTCAACTCCACCTGGTTCGCCTCGGCCCGGGCGACCCAGCGCCGCGCCTCTTCGAAGCGGCGCGAGACGAAATGGAGGTTGATCAGGTTGTTGTACGAGGCGGCGTGCTGGGGGTTGGCGTCGATGGCGTGGATGTAAAACGCTTCGGCCTCGGAGAGGCGCTGCAGGCGGAAGAGAATGTTGCCGTGCAGGTACGAGTACTCGGCGGGAACCTGCAGGAGATCCTCCTTCACGTCCGTATTCTGGTTGCGCTCGGCGCTGGCCTGGGTCTCCAGGGCCCGGCTCTCGCGCTTCCAGAAGTCCGGGTTGCAGGCGCTCGCAGCCCGCTGGAAGAGGGCGTTGGTGAAATCGGTCATCTCCTGCTGCTTGCCGTCGCGGACCTTGCGCAGGATCTGCTCCTGGTTGGCCATCACGGCCCGGAAGCGCTGGAAGCCGGTCTCGGCGTCGGCGATGTGCCCCAGGGCGGCGTCGTAGCCCTTCTCGTCGTAGCTGATCTGCGCCAGCATGAAACGGGCCTGGTGGTGCAGGGGCAGCGCCTGCAGGCACTTCTCCATCTGCCTGCGGGCGCCGGCGCGGTCGCCGGCGGTGTAGCGGTCGATTCCCTTCTCCAGCGCCGGCTGGGCCTGTTTCAGCTTCAGCAGGTACTTCAGGTCCTGGTCGTCCGCGCTTCCGGTCTGAGCGCAGAGACAAAGGGCCAGGCCAGAGCCGGCAACCAGCCAAACCACGGCGCGTCGAATCGGGGTCATGTTCCCTCCCTTAAAAAGAGGACATTGTACTACAAACTCCGCCCGGGAGCACCACGGGCCGCACGCGCGGCTTGACCCCGGCCGGCGCCCATGCTACAACCGCGGCATGCCGCGATTCATGGCCCTCCTGCTGCCGCTCGCCCTGATCCTGGCCGCCGCCCGGACGGCGGCGCAGGACTTCTTCAGCGACGGCGACGCCTCGCCGCAGGTTCGCTGCCTGCCCATGTCCTGGCGGGGGCCCGCTGGGGCCGTCATCATCACCAACTGCTACGTGGTGGCCGACCGCCCCAGCCGGCGGGCCATCGTCATCGATCCCGCCGCCGCCGACCCTCAACTGGCCGCCTACCTGGCCGGGCAGGGGCTGCGCGTGCAGGCCATCCTCAACACCCATGGCCACCCCGACCACAGCGGCGGCAACCGCGCCTGGAGCCGCCGCCTGAACGTGGCGGTCCACGGACCGCGCGCCGACACGGCGCTCTACGGGGGGAAGAACCGGGCCAACCGGCCCGACCGCTTTTTCCCCGACGGAGGAGTTCTGACGCTGGGCGGGATGGACGTCGAGGTTTTGCCGCTCCCGGGCCACACCCCGGGCAGCGTCTGCCTCCGGATCGGCGACTGCCTCTTCAGCGGCGACGCCCTCTTCGCCGGCAGCGTCGGCAAGCCGTCCGGCAGCAACACCCGGGAGCGAGAAGCCGGCATGCGCCTGCAGCTCGACGGCCTGCGCCGGTTGCTGGCCACGCTCCCCGGGTCCACGCGCGTGTTCCCGGGCCACGGACCACAGACGACGGTGGGCCGGGAGCGGGCGTCCAATCCCTATCTCGCCGCCCCGACCGGCGGGGGCTGACCCCGGCGCCCACTTGCTCCTGATTGCCTCACCGTGAAAGAGCGATGGCCGTGCGAGCGCAAAGTATGAACGCGTGGTGGTCCAGTGCATGGGGGTGACATCGTGCGTCCGTCGCGGGCTCGGGTGGTTCGGCGGGCGCCTCCTCGTCGCCGCCTCAATTCGTGAGACAACGCCCTGATTTGACAAACCCGGGGGAGTCCGATAAAATAGGGCCCTCTCATTCTCCCATGACGACAGGGAAAAAAGAATGAACTCAGGAGTTCTCTCATGAACGTCCAAACCCTTTTCCTACTCGCGCCAATTGGATCGATCCTGGCCCTCGTATTCGCCTTCATCTTCTACCGGAGCATGAAACGGCAGGACCCGGGAAGCGAGGACATGCAACGGATCGCCGGCTACGTCCAGCGCGGCGCCATGGCCTACCTGAAGCAGCAGTACCGGGTGGTGACCTTCGTGTTCCTGGCCATCTTCGTGCTCTTCGCCTTCATGGCCTTCGTTCTCCACACCCAGAACCGCTGGGTTCCGTTCGCCTTCATCACCGGGGGGTTCTTCTCCGGACTGGCCGGCTTCTTGGGCATGCGCACGGCCACCCTCGCCTCCAATCGCACGACGGCCGGCGCCCGGAAATCGTTGAACCAGGGCCTGCAGGTCGCCTTCCGTTCCGGGGCGGTGATGGGGCTGGTGGTGGTGGGATTGGCGCTTCTCGATATCTCGCTATGGTTCATCATCCTGCGCGCGTTCATTCCCGAGGATGCGTCGCAGCTGGCCATCATCACCACCACCATGCTGACCTTCGGCATGGGGGCGTCGACCCAGGCGTTGTTCGCCCGCGTCGGCGGCGGCATCTTCACCAAGTCGGCCGACGTCGGGGCCGATCTCGTGGGCAAGGTGGAAGCGGGCATTCCGGAGGACGATCCCCGCAACCCGGCCACCATCGCCGACAACGTCGGCGACAACGTCGGCGACGTTGCCGGCATGGGAGCCGACCTGTACGAGTCCTATGCCGGTTCCATCCTGGCCACCGCGGCGCTGGGCGTCGCCGCCGGCTACGGATTGGGCGGCGTGCTGGCGCCGATGGTCATCGCCGGCGTCGGCGTGGTGTTCTCCATTCTCGGCGTATATTTCGTTCGCTCGGAAGAGAGCGCCACCCAACGCGTGCTGCTCAAGGCCCTGGCCCGCGGCATCAACGCCAGCACCGTTCTCACCCTGCTTGCCTCCTTCTTCATCCTGGTGCTCTTCCGCGACTCCTTCCAGGGACGACACGTGGGGATCTTTTTCGCCGTCATCACCGGCCTCATCGCCGGCTGGCTGATCGGCAAGATCACCGAGTATTACACCTCCCACGAATACAAGCCGACCCGTTACGTGTCGGAGCAGTCCAAGACCGGACCGGCGACGGTCATCATCGCCGGCATCGCCACCGGCATGCAGTCGACCGGGCTGCCGGTGCTGATCATCGGCGCGGGTATCATCATCTCCTACGCCCTGAGCGGCGGTTTCTCTTCCGATCCGAACGCCATCAACCTCGGTCTGTACGGCATCTCCTTCGCCTCGGTGGGCATGCTTTCCACGCTGGGCATCACCCTGGCCACCGACGCCTACGGCCCGATCGCCGACAACGCGGGAGGCAACGCCGAGATGACCCGCCAGGAACCCGAAGTGCGCAAGCGCACCGATGCCCTGGACGCCCTGGGCAACACCACGGCCGCCACCGGCAAGGGCTTCGCCATCGGTTCGGCGGCGCTGACGGCGATGGCCCTGCTGGCCGCCTACATCGAAGAAGTGAAAATCGGCTTTCTGCATATGGGCCAGAAAACCATCCTGGTGAACGGCGCCGAGAAGGTCATCCAAGAAACCCATATCGGCGACTGGATCAGCTACTACAACATCACCCTGCTCAACCCCAGAGTTCTGGTGGGCATCTTCATCGGCGCCATGATGGTCTTCGTCTTCTGCGCCATGACCATGCAGTCGGTGGGCCGCGCCGCCGGGCGGATGGTCGAGGAAGTCCGCCGCCAGTTCCGCGAGATCGCCGGCATCATGGAGGGCAAGGCCGAACCGGATTACGCCCGTTGCGTGGAAATCAGCACCCGCGCGGCGCAACAGGAAATGATCGTTCCCGCCTTCACCGCCATTCTGGCTCCGGTGGCCATCGGGCTTCTGTTCGGGGTGGCCGGCGTCATCGGACTGCTGACCGGCGGTTTGACCACCGGGTTCGTAACGGCGGTGTTCCTGAACAACGCCGGAGGGAGCTGGGACAACGCCAAGAAATTCATCGAAGAGGGGCACCTCGGAGGCAAAAAGTTGCCCGACGGCGGCAAGAATCCCAACCACGCGGCGGCGGTCATCGGCGACACGGTGGGCGATCCGTTCAAGGACACCTCCGGCCCCTCCCTGAACATCCTCATCAAGCTGATGTCCATGGTGTCGGTCGTGTTCGCCGGCCTGATCGTCAAGTACGGCGACTTCCTGCAGCGAATCATCTCCTGGTTCACGAAGTAAACCGGACTTCCCGGCTGGGGCGCCTGCCGGCGTCCCAGCCTTCCCCGCCGGCCACGCGGGTTTTCTTCCCGGCCCGTTTCTCGTCTCCGACCCGAGGGGACCGGCATGCCATCAACTCTGGGTCGGTACGTGAAATGGCAGGCCCCACCGGGACGGATCGCCCGGGAGTCACCCCGGCGGCAGGTGGTGGATGGCCGAGGCCTTGAAGTTGAGAAAAACGGGGGTTCCCCGGCTCAGTTCCAGCGCCTCGACCGAGGGGCGGGTGATGCGCGCGGTCAGGGCCGGCCCGCCGCAGTCGCAGACGACCCAGACCAGCGGCCCGGCCGCCTGGATGTCGAGCACCCGGCCGGGGAGGCAGTTTCGGGCCGACGAGGCCAGCGGGGCCTTCGACAGCAGGATCTCCTCGGGGCGGATCAGAACGGTCGCCGGGCCGGCGGGGACGTCGCCGGCCAGCTCGATGCGCATGGCCCCGGCGGCCAGGAGCGCCGGCCCGCCCGGCGTCCGTGAGACCTGCCCCTCGACGAGATTCGCGGAAGTCGAGAACAGGGCCGCTTCCAGGGACTGGGGACGCGAGAAGAAGTCGTCCGCCGTGCCGTCGTGCTTCAGTTCCCCGTCCTGCAGGTAGAGGATGCGCGCGCCGACCACCCAGGCGCGGTCCAGGTTGTGGGTGGTCAGCACCACCGTGCGGCCCTCCCCCGCCAGGCGCAGGATCTCGCGCTCGAACCAGAGGTTGGAAACCGGGTCGAGCGAGGCGGCCGGCTCGTCGAAGAGGCAGACCTCGGGGTCGGTGATCAGCAGGCGGCCGAGCTGCAGGCGCTGCCTCTCCCCGCCGGAGAGGGCCCGGGCGTCGGCCTTCCCGCGGCCGGCCAGGCCGACCTGCCGCAGCACCGAGTCGATCGCCTCCGGCCGCGGCCGTATGCCGCGCACCCGCAGCGGGTAGACGAGGTTGGCTTCCACCGAAGCGGCGAAAAAGAGGGGGCTCTGGAAGACGAAGCCCATGCGCCGCCGCAGCGCGGTGCGCTGCGTCCGCCTGAGTGAAAACGCGTTCACCCCGTCATGGAGCACCGTCCCGCCGGCGGGACGGGTGAGCAGGGCCAGCAGGCGAAGCAGGGTGGTCTTGCCGGCGCCGTTCGGCCCCAGCACGACCGTGACGTGGCCGGGGCGGACGGCCAGCGTGAGCGGCTGAAGCACCGGCTGGCTTCCGATGCGAACCGCGGCGCCGCGCAGTTCGATCTCCATCACTTCCCCTGGGCCGCCTGCAGCAGCGCGTTCACCAGCAGGGCCACCACCAGCAGCACCACGCCGAGGGCGATGCCCAGCTCGAAGTTGCCCTTCATGGTCTCCAGCGAGATGGCGGTGGTCATCACCCGCGTCTCGTTCCGGATGTTGCCGCCCACCATCAGGGTCATGCCGGTTTCGCCGATCACGCGCGAGAAGCCGGTGATCAGGGCGGTCAGGAAAGGAAAGCGCCCCTGGCGCACCACCGCCAGCGCCGCCTGCCAGGGGGAAGCGCCCAGCGAGTGGGCCAGGTCGACGGCCTCGCGGGCCGTGCCCTTGAGGGCGGAGTAGGCCAGGGCGGCGACGAGCGGAAAGGCCAGCAGCGCCTGGGCGATGACCATCGCCCCCGGGCTGTAGAGAAGCCCCAGCGGGCCGAGCGGGCCGCGCCGGCTGAGCAGCAGGTAGACCAGCAGGCCGATCAGCACCGCCGGCACGGCCAGGCTGGTCTGCAGCGCGCCGATCACCAGCCGCTTGCCGCGGAACTCGAACACCGCCAGGGACAGGGCGGCGGGCAGGGCGGCCAGGGCGGCCAGCATCGTGGCCGTCCCCGACACCAGGAGCGACAGCAGGACGATGGAGGTGACTTCCGGGCCGGGGGGAAGCAGCAGGGCGATGCCCTGCCGCAACCCCTCCAGGAACGGCGACATCGCCCCCACCCCCGCCTAGCGGATCACGTCGGGAAAGAAAAGCGGCTGGCCGTACCGGTCCCGGCCGAAGTCGCGGATGAGGGCCTGGCCCTCGGGGCCCCGCAGGAAACCGGCGAAGGCTACCGCCAGCCGGTGCTGAACGTGGGGGTGCTTCAGGGGCGATACGACGATCACCGCGTAGGGGTTGAAGAGCATCTCGTCGCCTTCGACCAGGGCGTTCAGCCCCGGCACCTCGCTGCGGTGCGCCAGCCAGGTCGCGCGGTCGATCAGGGTGTAGGCGATCTTTTCGCTGGCGATGCGCAGGGTGGCCTCCATGCCGCTGCCGCTTTCCAGGTAGCTTTTTCCGCTCCCCGGGCCTCCCGACTGCGACCAGAGCCGCAGTTCCATCTTGTGGGTGCCCGAGGCGTCGCCGCGACTGACGAACACGGCGCCGGCGGCCGCCAGTTTCCGGAACGCCGGGACGGCCTTCAACCCGGCGATGGCGGCCGGATCGCTTTCCGGGCCGACGATCAGGAAATCGTTGTGCATCACCGGCAGGCGCGCTTCCCCGTAGCCGTCCTCGACGAAGAGCTTCTCGGCAACCGGGTCGTGGACCAGCAGCACGTCGGCGTTGCCGTCCCGGCCCAGGCGGATGGCCTGCCCGGTGCCGACGGCGATCACCTTGACCTGGCAATCGAAATTTTTCTCGAACACCGGGATCACCGCGTCGAAAAATCCCGAATCGAGGGTCGACGTGGTGGAGGCCAGCACCAGTTTCTCCTTGGCCTGGACCGCCAGCGGGACCATGACCAGGAGGGCGGCAACCCAGGCGGCCAGCCGGCGCTTCCCGGATACCGGGCGCGAACATGTCATGCAATACCTCCTTTCCGCACGGGAGAGGCGCGGCCGTTTCCCGCCGCACCCTGCCGGCCGGCGGGCGTGGCGGCGGCAGGCCGCGGTAGCCGCGTTCCGGCTCGAAGGCCTTCCCTTCATACCATACCCCGCCCCGGGTTGTCCAGCGGCGGGGCGCGGATCACCCGCTCGGGGCGTGCCGCGGACTCAGGCCTGCCCTTCGCCGTTCTCCACCCGCACCGCATGGCGCTTCAGCCAGCGGTTGAAGCGAAGGCGCACCCCCTCCAGCTTGAGGTAGACCACCGGCACCAGCAGCAGGGTGAGCAGCAGCGAGGAGGTGAGGCCGCCGATCAGCACCCAGCCGAGGCCGCTCTTGAATTCCGCCGCCTGGGAGGTGGACAGGGCGATGGGGGCCATGCCGAAGATCATGGTCAGGGTGGTCATCAGGATGGGGCGCAGCCGCACCCGGCCGGCTTCGACCAGGGCGGGGATGATCTCCAGCCCGTCGGCGCGTCGGCGGTTGGTGAAGTCGACGAGCAGAATGGCGTTCTTGGCCACCAGCCCGGTGAGCATGATCAAGCCCATGAAGGGGAAGATGTTGAGGGAGTTGTTGGTCAGTCCCAGGGCGAAGAAGGCGCCCACCACGGCCATGGGGATGGAGAAGAGCACCACGAAGGGGTGGATGTAGGAGTTGTAGAGGGCGACCATGATGAGATAGACGAAAAGGATGGCCGCGGCCATGGCCAGCCCCAGGCTGCGGAAGGCGTCCTGCTGCATCTCCAGGTCGCCGGAGGCATAGATGGTGACATTGGGCGGCAGCTTCAGGCCGCCGACGCCCCGGAAGATCTCGTCGCCGATGGTGCCGCTGGGCCGGCCGACCGCCTGGGAGCGCACCCAGATGTTGTAAACCCGGTTGCGCCGCTCCAGCTTGTTGGGGCCGGTGGTTTGGGCGATGGAGGCGAACTGCTTCAGCTCCACCGCCTGGCCGCGGCCGTTGACGAAGAAGAGGTTCTCCATGTCCCCGGTGCGCGAGCGGTCGAACTGGTCCAGGATCACCCGGATGGGATACTCGTTGACGCCGTCCTGGAACTTGGACTGGTCGTCGCCGGTCAGGGCGGCCTGCAGGGTGAGGCCGACCTCGCCCAGGGTCAGCCCCAGCGAGGCCAGCTTGTCGCGGTCGATGTCGATCCGCGTCTCCGGATTGCCCTCCTCGGTGGAGAGGCGCACTTCGTCGGTGCCGGGGACCCGCTTGATGACGTCCAGCAGCTGGCGCGAGGCCCGGCTGACGTCCTCGAAATCGGTGCCGGAGACGCCGATCTGGATGGGCGACTCGTCGGCCATGCCGAAGATGCCGATGGGGTTGGCGCGCAGGGTCATGCCGGCCACCCCGCCCACCCGCCGCTTGATGTCCCGGATCACCTCGGCGGTGCTGCGCCGGCGCAGCTGCTTGTCCACCAGGGAGACGTCCAGGGCGGCCACGTTGGTCGAGCTCTGGCCCATGAACCCCTCGCTGGAGGCGCCCACGTTGGTGAAGATCTTGCGGACCTCGGGGATGGCCGAGATGGCCCTCTCCACGGTCTGCGCCGCCTCGTTGGTGGTCTTCAACTTGGCCCCGGTCGGCAGTTCCAGGGTGACGGTGAACTCGCCGCGGTCGGACTGGGGCATGAACTCGCCGCCCACGAACCCGAGCGGCACCAGCATCAGGGAGGCGACGAACAGGGCGGTGGCGGTGGCCATGACCCAGCCCGGCCGCGACAGCCCCCGGCGCAGCAGCCGCACGTAAAAGTCGGTGAGGCGGCCGTACTGGACTTCGAACCAGGCGCCGAAGCGGCCCATCCCGGTCTCCCGGGCGGCCTCTTCCAGGCGGGAGAATCGGGAGGCCAGCAGCGGGGTCACGGTGAAGGAGACGAACAGCGACAGCAGGGTGGAGACGACGATGACCAGGGAGTATTCCCGGACGATGTTGCCGATGAGGCCGCTCAGCAGGGACATGGGCAGGAAGACCACCACGTCCACCAGGGTGATCGACAGGGCGGTGAAGCCGATCTCGTTGCGCCCGACCAGGGCGGCCCGGCGGGGCTCCAGGCCGAGCTCCAGATGGCGGTGGATGTTTTCCAGCACCACGATCGAGTCGTCGACCAGGATGCCGATCACCAGGGACATGGCCAGCAGGGTCATCAGGTTGAGGGTGAAGCCGAAGGCCAGCATAGCGATGAGGGTGGAGATCAGCGAGCAGGGAATGGCCACCATGACGATGACCGCGTTGCGGATGCTGTGCGGAAGACCAGCATGACCAGGCCGACCAGCAGGATGGCCCACAGCAGGTCGGTCTTGACGGCGTCGGCGGCGTTGATGGTGAACGTGGAGGAGTCCTGGGAGACATCGAAGCGGAGCTTCCGCCCGGCGTATTCTCTCTCCAGCCGCTGCAGCTCGCGCCGCACCAGCCGGCTGACGGCCACGGCGTTGGCGTCGTTCTGCTTCTGAATCTGCAGCCCCACCGCCGGCTTGCCGTTGAGGCGGGTGATGTTGGTCGGCTCCCGCACCGTGTCCTGCACCTCGGCCACATCCCGCAGCTTGATCTCCCCCCCCTGGTCGGACTTGCCGATCACCAGGCGGCGCAGCTCCTCCAGGGAGCCGATCTTGCCGGCCAAGCGGACCACGAACTGCCGGTCCTGGTCCTTGACGTTGCCGGTGGGGAACTCCAGGTTGGCGGCGCGGATGGCCTGGGTGACCAGCAGCAGCGGCAGGTTGTAGGCCCGCAGCCGCTGGCGGTCCACGTTGACCCGGATCTCCCGCTCCTCCATGCCCAGGAAGGTGATCTGCCCCACCCCGCCGAGTTTGGCCAGGCTGGGCTGCACATTGTCCTTCAGGAACTGGGCGAAGGCCGGCCCGGGGAGGCTGGAGGTGGCTCCGATGCGCAGCACCGGCAGCTCGTCGATGGCGAATTTGGAGATGACCGGCTCCCGGATGCCGTCGGGCAGCAGGGCCCGCACCTCGTTCACCTTGCGCTGGGCGTCGGGCAGGGCCTGGTTGATGTCGGCCGAGGTGACGAACTCGATGGAGACCACCGAAACGCCTTCGCGCGAGGTGGCATAGACGTTCTTGACCTTGTCCATGGTGGAAACCGCGTCTTCGATCACCTTGCTCACCGTGGTTTCGACCACCTTGGGCGAGGCGCCGGGGTAGACGGTGACCACCGACACCCAGGGCACGCTCATCTTGGGCAGCAGCTCATACTGCAGCTGGAAGTAGCTGAACAGGCCGAGCACGATCAGGGCGGTGAAGATCACCACCACCAGGGTCGGCCGCTTGATGGACAGTTCGGTTATGGTCATCGGTTCACTCCGTTGCGGGCCGCGAAAGCCGTTGCCTCAACGCCCGCCGGCGGCCACGGTCACGGCGCTGTTGTCGCTGATGTTGTTCTGGCCGTTGCTGACCACCGATTCCCCCTCGCCCAGGCCGCTCAGCACCTCCACCTCCAGACCGATTTCGGCGCCCACGGTGATGGCGCGCAGACGGGCCTTGCCGGCCTCGACCACGTACACCTGGGGGTCGCGGCGGCTGCCCACCAGGCAGGCGCGGGGGATGATCAGGGCGTTCCGCTTGGAGACCGCCGGGAAGGTGACCCGGACGAACATGCCGGCCTTCAGCGGGTGGGCGGCGGAATTGTCCATGCCGATCTCGACCCGGTAGGTGTGCGAATCGTCGGCCTTGTCGCTGACGGTGCGGATGACCCCGGCGAAGGCGACTCCCGGATAGATGTCGGTGCTGGCCGTGACCGCCTGGCCCGGCTTGAGCTTGAAGACGTCGCTCTCCGCCACGTGCAGGGTCACCTTCAGGGTGGCGATGTCGACCACGTTGGCGATGGGCATGCCGGGTTGCACCATGCTCCCCTGCTCGACCAGCCGGCTGGTCACTACCCCGGCGATCGGGGCGGTGATGCGGGTGTCCTGGAACTGGCGGCGGGCGGAGATGAACTGGGCCTCGGCCGCCTTGCAGGCCAGCCGGGCCGACTCGATTTCGGTGTCGGTCACGGTGTTGCTCTTGTAGAGGGCCTCGTAGCGCCGCAGGTCCTTTTGGGCCTTCTCGTAATTGACCTCGGCGGTCTTGAAGGCGGCCAGCTTCAGCTCGTCGTCGACCTGCACCAGCATGGTTCCGGAGCTCACGTTGTCGCCGACCTCGGCACGCACCGCGGTCACCCGGCCCACGGTCTCCGACACCACCATCACGTCGCGGTTGGCGGCCACGTTGCCGACCAGCGACAGGTTCTCGTCGATCTGGCCGCGGCGCGCCGGCGTCACGGTCACGGTCGGCACCACGTCGATGCGGGCGGCGATGCTGGCCTGGTTGCGGGCCTTGTTGCGCAGCAGCACGAAGACCATGGCGCCCAGCACCAGCGCCAGTATGAAGATCCATCTCGTCCGTTTCATGTTCATGGTGCATTCCTCCCTGGGGTTAGTTGGATGTCCCGGCGCCCAGCGACTTCGTCAGCCGCGCCCGCGCCAGTTCGAACTCGATCAGCGCCTCGGTCCGGCTCACCTTGGTCTGCAGCAGGAAGACCTCGGCGTCGAGCAGTTCCGAGTTGGTGGTCAGGCCGGCCTTGAAGCGCTCGCGGGTGATCCGGTGGTTCTCCTCGGCCTGGCGCACCGCCTCCTCGGCCAGGCCGATCTTTTGACGGGCCTGCTGCAGGTCGTACTGGCTCTTGCGCACCTCCAGCACGATGCCGTCGCGCAGCTGGGCCTGGCCGGCGAGGGCCTGGTCCAGCCGGGCGCTGGCCTGGCGAACCTGGAAGGCGGTGCGGCGGTTGTTCCAGAGATCGTAGGTCAGCGCCAGGCTCACGTCCCAGGTGTCGCGGAACCGGGTCTGCACCGGCTGGACCCGCTCGTTGGGATTGGCGTAGACCCAGTTCCCCACCAGGAAGACCTGCGGATAATACCCCGAGCGGGAGGCTCGCAAACCGGCCTTGGCGGCCTCGATCTGGTCGGCGACCGCTTTCATCTCCGGCCGCTCGCGCAGCGCCTGGCCCACGGCCGCTTCGGCCTCGGCCAGGGCTTCGCCGGTCGCCTCGGGGCGAGAGATCGGCTCGATCTCGGTGTCCAGTGAAAGGCCCAGCAGGCTGTCGAGGGCCATCATGGCCAGGCGGACCCCGTTGGCCGCCTCCAGCTGGCTCACCTGGGTGCTGGCCAGCTGGACCTGGACCTTCAGCACGTCGTTGTTCTTGGCCAGCCCCTGCTCGAAGAGCCGGCGCACGTCGTCGCGGTGGGACTGGATCATGCCGACGTTCTCGTCCAGCAGGGTCTTGAGTTCCCGGGCCCGCACCAGCGTCCAGTAGGCTTTCTGGATATCGTAGACCAGCTCGTTGCGGTCGCGCTCGTAGTGCTGCCGGCTGGCCCGGGCCGCGAAGCGGGCGGCGCGCGAAAGGGATTCCAGGGCGAAGCCGGTGAACAGAGGCTGCTGCAGGGTCAGCTTCAGGTTGGTGCTGTTCAGGATGGACTGGCTGACGGTAAAATTCATCGGGGGCAGGCCGGGGATGTCCACCGAGATCTCGAAGGGGGGCAGGCGGCTCAGCCGGGTGTAGGCGCTCTGCAGCTTCAGGGTGGGCAGCCGGTCGGCGTTGACCTCTCCCAGCCGGGCTTCGGCCTCACGAACCCCCATCTGGGAGGCGAAGAGCGACTTGCTGTAAACCAGGCCGATATCGACGCACTCCGCCACGGTCAGGCCGCGGGGCTCCGGCGACGCGGCCTGCGGCAGTCCGGCCGCCGGGAGGATCGCCAGGGAAACGAACCACAGCACAACCAGCCAGAAGACATGTTTCGCTCTGATCATATTCAATCCTTTATGGCCGGCCCTTTCAGGGCGTGGAAGATCAGGTTCATGGCCACCCTCATGAGTTCCTCGCCGTCGATCTGATGGCACTTGAGCAGGTGGTCCCGCTCGGCCGAAACCATGCGGATGATCCCGGTCAGGAAGCCGTCCAGGATGATGGCCGCCATCTGGGGATTCACGCTGGTCCGTATCGATCCGTCGGCGATCCCCTCCTCGATGACCCGGGTCGTCATGGCCATCATCTCCTCCCCCTCCTTCAGCACGTCGCCGGACGGATCGACCTCTCCCGCATGGATGGCGGCGTGGAACTCGTGGTAGAAGATGGCGGAGAAGTAGTTGGGACAATCGGCGTGGAAGCGGATGAACTCCTCGCCGATGGAGCGCAGCTTCTCCAGGCCGCAGCCGCCGCGGTTGGCCGCCTCGGCGAACTTGCCGCTCAGGATCCGCAGCCCCCGCTGGACGATGGCCGCGAACATCTCCTCCTTGCTCTTGAAGTAGAGGTAGAGAGCCCCCTTGCTGAGTTCGACCTTTTCGGCGATTTCGTCCATGGTGGTGTTGGCGATGCCCCGGGAAAAGAAGAGCTCCTCGGCGGCCGAGACGATCGCCGCCCGGCGCTGTTCCTTCTCGCGTTCCCTGCGTTCAGCTACGCCCATGATTCCTGCTCCTGAAGCGAATATCCGTTCCCTTCGGCCATGTTCCTCCTTGCGACCTCCGTCACGCCCAGTCTACCAGGGGCGGCAGATTCCGCGCACGCTCTTTTCGGCAAACACCAGGCAAATTCCGGTGAGAACCGCAACCAAACCGGTAAGCGGAAAAAATCACAACGACCGCTCCCCGGTTTATGACTGACCGGCAGTCACTCTATGTACGCTAATATACATCAGTTCGTTTCACTTGTCAATTTTTTTATTCTTCAGACCCGAATGGGCAGGATGACGTCCGGAATTCCCTCGTAATAAAGCCGCTTCTGGACAGACAAGGCGGCGCAGTCATGGAGAATTCGGGTGAAGGGCCCCTTCCGGGGAAAGACCCGCTGGCCGGCGCAGAGCACGTTGTCGGGAAACCTCTCCTCCACTTCGGAGATGCTGATCACGAAGACGGAGACGGCGGTGAGCAGGGCCAGCACCGCCCCCAGGTAGAAATGGCCCTTCAGGGCCAGGAAGGTCCCGTGAGGACCGCTTCAGGAGGAGGAGATGCCGTCGGCGCCCAACCCCACCCAGGCCAGGAAGGCGGCCAGGGAGCGCTAGTGGAACACGGGGGGGCCTGGGGATCGCGGGCCTTGCCGATGACCAGGTTCTTGATCGAATCGATCTTCCCGAGCGGGAGGGCTCAGGGCAGGCGGTTTTCGGCTTTTTCCAGGATCTCCAGAACATCGGCTGGAGAAGCGGCGCGGAGCAGGTCCTTGCGAAGCCCGTTCTCCTTGAGCAGCTTGGAGAGACGGGCCAGCACCTTCAGGTATTCGCCGGCCTTGTCGCCCGGAGTGCCAAGGAGGAAGATGAGCTGCACGGGCTCGCCGTCCTCGGCGCCGAAGTCGATGCCCTGGCCCAGCCGGGCCATGGCCACGACGATCCGCTGCAGGGTCCGGGAACGGGCGTGGGGAATGGCCATGCCGCGTCCGATCGCGGTGCTGCCCTGCCCCTCGCGCTTGTTGACGTCGGCCAGGAACTCCTCGCGGTCGTCGACCAGCCGGTGGTCGGCCAGCCGGTCGACGATCAGGGAGAGCGCGTCGGCCTTGTTCCGGGCCGCCAAATCGAGCAATATCGAATGATGGTCGAGATAGTCGGATAAGCGCATCGGGTACCTGTACTGGGAATATTGTACCGCAAAACGGGCGGCTTGACCAGCCCCGGCGGAGCCGGCATCAGCGCATCTTCTCGATGTCCGCCTCCCTCCCGACCAGCACCAGCACCTGGCCGTCCTTGACGATGAAGTTGGCCGGGGGCAGGGTGAAGACCCGGTCGGTGAGCAGGTCCTTGACGGCGATGACCATGACGTTGTACCGGGAACGGAGCTGCAGGTCGGCCATGGTCTTTCCCAGGAAGCTCTCGGGGGGCGCCATCTCGTAGATCATGTAGTCGTCGGACAGGGGCAGGTAGTCGAAGACGTTGGGCGAGATCAGCGAGCGCGCCACCTTGTTGGCGATCTCCTTCTCGGGGATGATCACGTCGGTGGCGCCGACCTTTTCCAGGATCATCTTGTGCTCCTCGTTGGGCGCCTTGACGATGATGGTCTTGACCCGCAGCTGCTTGAGGTGCAGGGTGATCAGGGTGGCGGCGGCGAGGTCCTCGCCGAAGGAGATGATGACCGTGTCGTCCTCGTGGACGCCGATCTGCTCCATGACCGCCTTGTCGGTGCCGTCGGCGACGATCGCCTTGGTGGCCAGGTCGCGCACCCGCTGCACCGCTTCCTTGCCCTTGTCGATGGCGATCACCTCGAAGCCCTTGTCGGCCAGCTCGCGCACGATGTTGTTGCCGAAGATCCCCAGACCGATGACGATGCAGCGTTTCATTCCGTCCCCCTACCCGACCATCACGGCTTCCTCCGCGTACACCAGGCCACGCCTCGACGCCGACCACGCGAAGGCCAGCGTCAGCGGCCCGACCCGGCCGACGAACATCAGCAGGGCGATGGCCAGCTTCTGGATGTCGTTCAGCCCCGGGGTGATGCCCATCGACAGCCCCACGGTGCCGAAGGCCGAAATCGTTTCGAACACGTACTCCACGAACAGGTGCCGACTGGCCTGCGGCGGGCCGCCGGCGTCTCCGGCGGCCAGCAGCAGCAGCGAGGCGATGACCAGCACCGAGATGGCCGAGGCGAGCACGATGGCGATGGTTCGCCCGAGGATCTCCGCCGGCACGGTGCGGTTGAAGATGGTGACGTCCTCGCGGCCGCGGATGCGGTTGAAGATCATCAGCAGCAGCAGGGCGAAACTCGAGGTCTTGACACCGCCGCCGGTCGAGCCGGGCGAGGCTCCGATGAACATGAGCACCATCATCAGCAACAGGGTGGCGTTGGTCAGGGACGCGATGTCCACGGTGTTGAAGCCGCAGGTGCGGGGCGTGACCGACTGGAACAGCGATGCCAGGAACCGGCCGCCGGCGCCCGCTTCCTTCAGGGCGTTGCCCGCCTCGAAGAAGTAGAACAGCCCGGCCCCGCCGATGACCAGGGCGCCGGTGGTCAGCAGCACCACCTTGGTGTGCAGAGACAGGCGCTTCCGCCGCCCGCGCCAGCGGTTGAGCAGCTCGTACATGACGATGAATCCCAGTCCGCCGAGGAGGATCAGGCTGCAGACCGTCAGGTTGACCAGCCAGTCGTCCCGGTACCCCATCAGGCTGTTGGAGAACAGCGAATACCCGCAGTTGTTGAAGGCTGAGACGGCGTGGTAGACGGCCTGGTAGAAGGCCCGCCCGGGCGGAAAATCGCGCAGGAAACGCAGAAACAGCAGCAGCGTGCCCGCACTTTCGATGACGAAGGTGCCGGCGACCACGAAGCGCAGGACCCGGAAGAAGTCGCGTCGCGGAGTGTGCAGGAACGTGCTCTGCAGGAGCTCGCGGCCGCGGAAGGAGAGGCTGCGTCCCATCAACCCGAACAGGACCAGCGAGAAAGTGATGATGCCCAGCCCGCCGATCTGGAACAGCAGCAGGGTGACGATCTGTCCGGCGGACGTGAGGTCGCGGCCGATGTCGACCACCGCGAGGCCGGTGACGCAGACCGCGGAAGCGGAGGTGAAGAGGGCGTCCACGAAGGAGAGGGGCCGGCGGGCCGCTGCGGGCATCGCCAGCAGCAGGGCGCCGGCCAGGATGACCAGCAGGAAGGAGAGGACGAAGACGCGGGCCGGGGTCATCCGGCGGGCGGCGAAGCGGCGCAGGGCCAGCGCGGGTTTCATCGTCCTTTCTCCTTTGGCTCGGCCATCTCCTGCCCCGGCGACCGGCCCTCAGTACTCCGGAGGCAGCTGCTGGATCTGGGCGAAGGTGAATACCGGCCCGTCCTTGCAGACGAAGTACGTGCCCACGTTGCAGCGGCCGCACTTGCCGATGCCGCACTTCATGCGGTTCTCCAGGGTGGTGTAGATCTCTTCCGGGGCGAAGCCGAGCCGGGTCAGCACCGGGAAGGTGAACTTGATCATGATGGGCGGGCCACAGACGATGGCCACGGTATCGGCCGCCGCCGGCGCCATCTTGTCCAGCACGGCCGGCACGAAGCCGATCTCTCCCTTCCAGTCGGGGGTCTCGCCGCCGGGGTCGACGGTGGTGACCAGCCGGACGTCGGGCCGCTCGCCCCACTCCTTCAGCTCGTGCTTGTAGACTAGGTCGGCCACCGTGCGCGCCCCGTAGAGGATGGTGACGTCCCGGAACCAGTCGCGCTGGTCCAGGCAGTTCCAGATGACGCAGCGCATCGGCGGCAGGGCGATGCCGCCGGCGATGAACAGCAGGTTCTTCCCCTTCCACTCCTCGATCGGGAAGACGTTGCCGTAGGGGCCCCGGAAGCCGATGGTCTCTCCCTCCTCCAGGCCGGCCAGGGCGTTGGTCACCCGCCCCGCCTGGCGGAAGGTGCACTCCACGTACCCCTTGCGGGTGGGCGACGAGGCGATGCAGAAGGTGCACTCCCCCTCGCCCATCACCGAGTACTCGGCGAACTGTCCCGCGCGGAAGGTGAAGGCCCGGCCCGCCTCTTCGTTGACGAAGGCCAGGCGGAAGGTCTTGACCCCCGGCGCCTCGTCGGTGATCTTTTCGATGCGCATGAGGGTTGGCAGGTAGACGTTGGCGTCGCTCATTTCAGGCCTCCAGCACGGCCAGGACGTGCTCGCGGATCTCCATGTCGGCGGGGCAGGCGCGCGAGCAGCGCCCGCAGCCCACGCAGCCGAGCACCTGCTGGCGCTCCGGCATGTAGGAGAACTTGTGCATGAGCCGCTGCCGCCACCGGGCGGCCTGCTCGGGGCGCGGGTTGTGGCCGGAGGTGTGCAGGGTGAACAGGGCGAGCCCGCACGAGTCCCAGCAGCGCAGCCGCTGGCCGGCCTGGCGGCTGCCCTCGTCCTGGATGTCGAAGCAGGCGCAGGTCGGGCAGACGAACGCGCAGGCGCCGCAGCCGAGGCAGCGCAGCGCCTGGCTTCGCCAGAGATCCTCGTCGTCGAAGCGTTCGTTGAGTTTGGCGCGCAGCGCTTCGGCCTGGAACGCCGGTGCGACCGTGGCCAGGCGTTCCTCCTTGGCCACCGGGGGGGCGTCGTCGAACAGCCCGGGCGCGAGGGCGACGATGCGCCGGCCGCGGTCGGTCACGATCTCGGCCAGGAAGTCGCCGTCGGCCAGCGGCGTCAACTGGATGTCGGAGCCGCGCAGGTCGCCCGGACCCCCGCCGACCGAGGAGCAGAAGCAGTGCTCGTCGGCCCGGGTGCAGGCCAGGCCGATGACGGTCAGCTTTTCCAGCCTCGCCTGGAACGGGGCGTCGGGATAGTCCCAGGTGAAGATCGCCCGCAGCGAGGCGATGGCGGCGGCGTCGCAGGGGTGCAGGCCGACCAGCGCGACCTCGGGCAGGGCGGAGAGGTCGCGCGCCTCCACCTGCAACCCGTTTTCGGTCGTGCGGTAGCGCAGCAGCTCCTCCACCCGGGGGAAGACGGCGAACTTGGCCGACTGCGCCGTCTGCAGGTAGTCGAGCTGCAGCGGTCCGGCGGTCTCGAGCGGCATGAAATCCACGCGCTCGTCGGCCTGCACCGGACCGTAGGTCCTGAATCCGGACTGCCGCAGCGTCTCCAGCAGCCTGTCCAGCGATCCCTTCTTCAGCAGTTTCCGTTCGATGTTCATCGTCTCACCTGATGAAGCTCTCTTTGTCGTCGGGCTTGAAGGTCGACAAGGCGTACTCCGGCTTCATCCGCGTGCCGGCGCGCAACCCGAAATCGCCGAAGATCTGCTCGGCCAGCACGTGGTTGAGCACGTTCAGGGGGATGCCGGCGGGGCAGGCGCGGGCGCACTCGCCGCAGTTGACGCAGCGCCCGGCCAGGTGCATGGCGCGCATCACGTGCCACTCCAGGTTGCCCAGGTCGTGGGCCGGCACCGGAATCCACTGCGGCTGGTTGAGGTCGACGGTGCAGCGCGTGCAGTAGCAGAGCGGACAGGCCTGGCGGCAGGCGTAGCACTTCATGCAGCGCCCCAGCTGCTCCTGCCAGTACCGGAATCGCCCCTCCGGGGGCAGGGCGCCTAGACGGTCCAGTTCGGCCGCCTCGGTCTCGCTCAACCCGAGCGGAACGGCGTTGACCTGGGCCTCGACGGCGGCCAGGTCGGGCAGGTCGAGCAGCCGGCCGTCGGCGGATATCCCCAGCACCAGCAGGTCGGTGTCGCTCAGCTGGGCTTCGGCGGCCAGTTGCAGCACGGCGCGCATGCCGCTCAGCGAGGCCACCAGGGCGGCCCGCCCCATCCGCCGGACCTCCGGGCGCGGCAGGTAGACGGCCAGGTTGTTCTTGCAGCGATCGTCGAAGATCAGCTGGCCGGTGGCGGTGGGGTCGGCGATGAAGACCGGCCGCGCCCTGCCGGCGGATCCGGCGGCGTAGCCGATGACCACCTTCACCTGGCCGCTGGCCAGCAGTTGGTTGGCTCTCTGTCTCAGTTCGTCCACGGCGTCCTCCTCCTAGGCGATGCCGGCGCGGCGCAGGCGCTGGTAGCTCTCGAAGGGGCCCAGCTTGCGGACCGCCTCGACGCTGGCGTTGACCAGCTCGGCCCACTTCGCGCCCTCGGCGGCCGACACCCACGAGAAGACCACCCGGCGCACGTCGATGCCCATGAAGTCCAGCAGCGAGCGGAAGGCCATCCAGCGGCGGCGGGCGTGGAAGTTTCCCGAGGTGTAGTGGCAGTCGTTGGGATGGCAGCCGGAGACGATGATGCCGTCCGCCCCCTGGGCGAAGGCCTTGAGCAGCAGCATGAAGTCGATGCGCCCGGTGCAGGGGAAACGGATGATCTTGACGTTGGGCGCGTACTTGATGCGGCTGGTGCCGGTCAGGTCGGCCCCGGCGTAGGTGCACCAGTTGCAGACGAAGGCGACGATCTTGGGTTCGAAGGCGCTCATTCGGATTCACTCCCTTGCAGCACGCTCATCACCTCGGCGTAGACCTGTTCGTGGCTGTAGCCCTGGATGTCGATGGACTTGGAGCGGCACAGGGCGACGCAGGTGCCGCAGCCCTGGCACAGGCCCTCGTTGATCCGGGCCACGGTCTTGATCCGCTTGCCGCTGCGGTCCCGGATCTCCTCCCGCTCGATGGCCTGGTAGGGGCAGGCCGGCTGGCACAGGAAGCACCCCACGCAGGTGGAGTAGAGCGGCGGCGCGCTGCGGTTGACCACCGCGATCTGCGGCTCTCGCGTCAGCTCGTCCTGGGAGAAGAGCGCGGCCACCTTGGCCGCCGCCCCGGAGGCCTGGGCCACCGATTCCGGGATGTCCTTGGGGGCCTGGCAGGCGCCGGCCAGGAAGATGCCGGCGGTGTTGGTCTCCACCGGCCGCAGCTTGGGGTGGGCCTCGGCGAAGAACTTGTAGGCGTCGTAGGAGACGTGCAGCTTCTGGGCCAGCTCCTCGGCGCCCGGGTTGGACACGCCGGCGGAGGCCAGCACCACCATGTCGGCGGCGATCTCCACCGGATGCGCGCCGAGCAGGGTGTCGGCGCCCTTGACCATCAGCTTGCCGTCGCGCTCGTAGATGCGCGACACGCGGCCGCGCACGTACTCGACCCCGTCCTCCTCGATGGCCCGGCGCACGAACTCCTCGTACATCTTGCCCCCGGCCCGGATGTCCATGTAGAACACCACCGCCCGGCCGTGGTGCACCTTGTGGCGGTAGAGCATGGCGTGCTTGGCGGTGTACATGCAGCAGATCTTGGAGCAGTAGTCGATGCCCTTGGCCGGGTCGCGCGAACCGGCGCAGGCCACGAAGACCACCGTCTCCGGCGTCTTGCCGTCGGACGGCCGCTTCATCGCGCCCAGGGTGGGGCCGGAGGCGGAGGCCAGCCGCTCGAACTGCAGCCCGTCGATGATGTCCTGGTGCCGGCCGTGGCCGTACTCGGGGAAGAAGTCGGCGTGCTTGACGTCGAAGCCGGTGGCCAGGACCAGCGCGCCGACATCGGCCTCGACGATCTGGTCCGGCTGGTCGAAGCGGATGGCCTTGGTGGGGCAGACCTTCTCGCACAGCCGGCACTTGCCCTTGGTGTAGTAGGTGCAGTGCTCGCGGTCGATCACCGGCTTGTTGGGAACCGCCTGCGGGAACGGCACGTAGATGGCCGGGCGCATGCCCAGGCCGGCGTCGAAGGCGTTGGGGATCTTGCGGTTGGGGCACTTCTGGGTGCACAGGCCGCACCCGGTGCAGGCCTTTTCGTCGATGCTGCGCCCCTTCTTGCGGATCTTCACCTTGAAGTTTCCGATGAAACCGTCGAGGCTTTCCACCTCGCTGTAGGTGTGCAGGGTGATGTTGGGGTGCTGGGCCACCTCGACCATGCGCGGGGTCAGGATGCACTGGGAGCAGTCCAGGGTGGGAAAGGTCTCGGAAAGCTGCGACATGTGGCCGCCGATGGACGGTTCGCGCTCGACCATGATCACCCGGTGGCCGGCGTTGGCGATGTCCAGGGCCGCCTGGATGCCGGCGATGCCCCCGCCGACGACCAGGGCCGTCTTGGTGACCGGCACCTTGATCGGGTAGAGCGGCTTGTTGCGCTTCACCTTCTCGATGAGGATGCGCACCAGGTCGATGGCCTTGGCGGTGGTGGCCTCCCCCTTCTCGTGCACCCAGGAGCAGTGCTCGCGCAGGTTGGCCATTTCGACCAGGAACGGGTTGAGGCCGGCCTCGGCGGCGGCGCGGCGGAAGGTCGGCTCGTGCATGCGGGGCGAGCAGGCGCCCACGACCACGCCGGTCAGGTTCTTGCTGCGGATGGCCTCCTTGATCATGGTCTGGCCCGGGTCCGAGCACATGTACTTGTAGTCGACGGCGTGGGCCACGCCGGGGATCCCGGCGCAGGCCTCGGCGACCCGGGCGCAGTCGACGGTGGCGCCGATGTTCTCGCCGCAGTGGCAGATGAAGACTCCGATGCGGGCCATGTTCACACCTCCCCGGCGGCGGCCCGATCGGCCGGCGGCGCGGCTTCCAGCCGCACCGGCACCAGGTGGCGGTGCAGGCCCAGCTTGCGGCGGTCGATGCCCATGGCCAGGCCGACCGCCTGGGTGATGTAGATGGCCGGCATGTCGTACGTCGTGCCCATGGCCTTGTTGATCACCGGCCGGCGGCTGTCGAGGTTGTAGTGGCACATGGGGCAGGCCACCACCAGCGCTTCGGCGCCGCGGGAGCGGGCGTCGTCGAGGATGCGGCCGGAGAGATTGGCCACCATGCCGGTCTTGGAAACCGAGAGGCCGGCCCCGCAGCACTCCACCTTGAACGCCCAGTCGACCGGGATTCCGCCGATGCGGCGCACCACGTCGTCCATGCTCTGCGGGTCCTCGGGGCGGTCGAACCGGAGCACCGAGTGGGGACGCACCAGCAGGCAGCCGTAGTAGCAGGCCACCTTGCGGACGAAGGGCGCTTTCAGGCGGCCTTCCACCCGGGGCATGACGTGCCGGTCAAGCATCTGGAGCACGTTGATGACCTCGGTGCCCAGCTTCAGCTCCATGTCGATCAGCCGGGAAATCCGGGCGCGCAGCACCTCGTCTTCCTGCAGCTCGTGGCGGGTGACCGCCAGGCGGTTGTAACAGGCGGCGCAGGGAACCACCATTTCCGTCATGCCGGCCTGGTCCGCCAGGGCCAGGATCCGCGCCGGCAGGGCGAGCGCCAGGTCGCGGTTCAGGTTGTGGGCGGCGGTCGATCCGCAGCAGTTCCAGTCGGGGACGGTCTCGAGCAACAGGTCGGAGGCTTCGGCAACGGCCTGCACCGACTCGTTGTATTCGCGCGACGAGCCCTCCAGGGAACAACCGGGGTAGAATCCGAGCGTCATGACCGTTCCTCCTCGCGGTTCAGGGTCTTGCCGAAGATGCGCGCCATCCCCAGCCGGTCCTGGATCATCTCCGGGATCAGGCTCAGCTTGCCCTTGAAGAACATCTTGGGCGCCAGCAGCAGGTCCTGCAGGAGGTGGCGCGAGCGCACCTTGTAGTCGGCGATCAGCCCGATCTCGTAGAGCCGGCCGGTGACCTGGATGGAGTCGAGAAAGGCGCGGTGGAAGCGGACGATGTCGCGGGCGCGCCGGTGGGCCCAGCCGCGGCGCAACGACTCCTGGCGCAGCCAGTCCATCATCCTGGGGATGTCGATCTCCATCGGGCAGCGGGCGATGCAGGTCTCGCAGGTGACGCACAGCCAGATGGTGTAGGAGCGCAGCACCTTCTCCTCCAGCCCCGGCGAGCCGGTCTGCAGCATGCGCAGGATCAGGCTCGGCGGGTAATCCATCTCCTCGGCCAGCGGGCAGCCGGCGGAGCACTTGCCGCACTGGTAGCAGCGGGCGATTTTCACTCCGGTTTGCTGCAGGATGGGAACCGCCAGGGTGCGGCGCGCCTCCGGGTGGGGGGCTTCAGTCGGCATGGATTGTCTCCTAGAACCGAATGAGGAAATCGCATTATATCGGAATTTTCGGCTGGACGCAAATTTTTTTGTTAAATAAATAACCTGATTCCGGCTCGCGGGTCGGGCGTTCCGGGCCGCCCGCAGGCGGAGCCGGGACGGGGCGCCCCCCCGCCGTTGGAGGCGATCGGGAGGCTTCACCCGGCCAGGAACCGCTGCCGGTCCGCCAGGACGCGGACGCTCCGCTCCACCGCCAGCGGGTTCCCTTGCGGGTCGCGGCCGGCGACGTACATGGCGGTGGCCAGGGTGCCGGGGGTGGGCGTGAAGACCTGCACGTCGACATGGGTCAGCCCCAGGCCGCCCAGGCGGCCCTTCATCTCGCGCACGTCGGCCTCCGTCTCCCCCGGGAAGCCGGCGATCAGGTAGGCGGCCAGCCCGACCGGTCGTTTCAGGCCGCGCCCCACATCGCTGAACAGGCGCACGAACTCCTCCAGCGCCTGCGGCGGGGGCTTGCCCATCAGCCGCAGCACCCTCTCGGCGGTGTGCTCGGGGGCGATGCGCAGGAAACGGCCGGCGTGGTGGCGCAGGATCTCCTCCAGCAGGTCGGGGTTCTCCAGCAGCAGGTCGTGGCGGCAGCCGGAAGCGACGAAGACCTTCTCCACTCCCGGGACGGCGCGGCAGGCGCGCAGCAGATCCAGGTAGGGCCGGCCGGCGCGAAAGCCCGGGCACACCGCCGGTTGCAGGCAGGAGGAGCGGACGCAGCCGGGATCTCCGCAGCCGGCTCCGTACATCTCGGCGGTCGGCCCGCCCACGTCGCCCACCTGGCCGCGCCACTCGGGGTGGGAGCGCATGGCCTCGATCTCGGCGATCACCGAGGCGGGGGAGCGCGACACCACCCCCCTCCCCTCGTGGCCGGCGATGGCGCAGAAGGAGCAGCCTCCGCCGCAGCCGCGGTGGGCGGTAACCGAGAAGAGGCTCATGCGCAGGGCGGGGGAGCAGCCGGGGACGTCGAGGTGGCGGCGGGTGTAGCCGAGCCCGTAGATCCGGTCCAGGTCGCCCCGGCCGTACGGCTGCGCCGGGTTCTGCCGCACCCAGCGGTTGCCGTGGGCCTGGAACACCGGCCGCCCGGCTGGCGCCCGCTCCAGCGCCATCTGGGCCTCCAGCAGCCGCGGGGGATCGGTGATGACCTCCTCGCCGGAGGGCAGGGCGACGTCACCGCCGGCGGGCGGCTCGCGCACCACCGCGGCGGTGCCGGGAATGGCCGGCAGGGAGGCGGCGTCACCGGCCGCCAGGGCGCGGGCGATGGCCACGATCTGCGTCTCGCCTCCCCCCCAGACCAGCAGGTCGGCGCGCGCGTCGAGCAGGATGGAGCGCCGGATCTTCTGCTCCTGGAAATCGAAATGGGCGAATCGGCGCATCGAGGCCTCGATGCCGCCGACGACGATGGGCACGTCCTTGAAGAGCTGGCGCAGCCGGTTGGCGAAGAGGATGACGGTGCGGTCGGGGCGGATGCGGAAGGACACGGACGGGGCGGAGCCGGGAAAGAAGGCGCTCCCCACCTGGTACTGGTCTTCGCGGCGACGCTTGCGCAGCGAGGTGTAGTTCAGGACCATGGAGTCGACCGGCCCGCCGATCACCGCGAAAAAGAGGCGCGGCCGGCCGCAGGCGGCGAAGTCCGTCGTCTCCTGCCAGCGGGGTCTCTGGATGACGCCGACCCGGAAGCCCTCGGCCTCGAGGACCCGCTTCAGAAGCCCCTCGGGGAACGACGGGTGATCGCTGGCCGGGTACGGGAGGACGAAGACGACATCGAAGCCGGCCATGACCGGGATCCGCCGCTCAGGTCGTGCCGCTCACCACCCGCTGGGTCTCGAGGGCGATCATCAGCTCCTCGTTGGTCGGCACGACCAACACCGCGACCGGCGAGGAGCCGGCCGAGACGACCGCCTCGCGGCCGCGTACCTCGTTCCGGGACGGGTCCAGGTGCACGCCCATGAACTCCAGGCCCCGGCAGACTCCGGCGCGGGTGGCGGGCGAGTTCTCGCCGATGCCGGCGGTGAACACCACCGCGTCGAGCCGCCCCTCCAGGCTGGTGGCCAGGGCGGCGACGTACTTGCGGGCGGCGTGGCAGAACACGTCCAGCGCCAGGCGCGCGCGCGGGTCGCCGGCGGCGGCGGCCGCCTCGACGTCCCGCATGTCGGGCGTTTGGCCGCCAAGCCCCTTCAGCCCCGAACGGCGGTAGAGCAGGTCGTGCACCTCGGCGCTGCTCATGCCCAGTTGGTCGATCAGGTGCAGGATGATGGCCGGGTCGACGTCCCCGGCGCGGGTGCCCATCGGCACGCCGCACATGGTGCCGAAGCCGAGCGTGGTGTCCACCGAGCGCCCGCCGCGGACGGCGGTCAGGGAGACCCCGTTGCCCATGTGGCAGGTGACGCAGTGGAAATTGTCCAGCGGCTTGCCCAGCATGGCGGCGGCGCGCATGGCCACGTACTGGTGCGAGGTGCCGTGGAAGCCGAAGCGGCGGATGCCGTGGCGCTCGTACAGATCGTAGTCGAGGGCATAGACGTAGGCGTGCGGCGGCATGGTGGCGTGGAAGGCGGTGTCGAAGACGCCGACGTGGGGCACCCCGGGAAGGAGGTCTCGCACCGCCTCGAAACCGGTCAGGTTGGGCGGGTTGTGGAGGGGGGCCAGCTTGCTGCACTCGCGGACGATGGCCACCACCTCGTCGCCCAGCACTTCCGGCTTCTTGATCCGCTCGCCGCCGTGGACGATGCGGTGGCCGACGGCCGCGATCTCGTCCAGGGAGCGGATGACGCCCGCCTCCGGGCTGCAGACGGCGTCCAGCACCATGCGGATGCCGGCGGCGTGGTTGGGGATGTCGCAACCGGTCTTGATCCTTTCCCGGCCCGCCGGCTCGTAGGTGAAGATGCCGCCGGCCAGGCTGATCCTCTCCAGCAGCCCCCGGCATCGCGGGGCGTGCGTGTCCATGTCCATCAGCTGGAACTTGATCGAGGAGCTGCCGCTGTTGATGACCAGGATGTTCATGCCCCCGCCTCCCCCTCCGCCGGCAGTTCCAGGCGGACGCGCTTCGCCTGCACCCCCTTGATCAGGTTCAGCTTGCGCACGCACTCGGCGATCCGGTCGTCCTCGCCGACCATCTCCAGGATGATCAGCCCGGACGGTGCGCACCGGTCGAGTACGCCGTCATGCAGGCCCAGCCGCGTCTTGATCCAACAGCCCCAGCCGGTCAGCACCTGCTGCACCCGGGCCGCCGTTTCGTTGCGCTGTTCGACGATGATGGCCACCACATCCCTCTTCATGGCGCTCCTCCTGTCGCGGCGGGCGGGCCCCCGCAAAAAGGACCCATCATAGCAGAATCCCCCGGCCCTGCCAACATGTCGTTGGCCGTCAAACGATTTTTCCCCGGGCCGGCCAGAACGAGCGCAATCGCGTCAGCTCCCGGCCGGCCCCGTTCTCCAGGCTCTGCAGCAGGAGCGCCCCCCCCGCCCCCTCCTCCGACCTCGTGCGGCAGCGCACCTCGTCTCCCAGCCGCGCCTCCCCCAGAAAGGCCACTTCCAGCTCCCCCGGGCAGCGGCCGGTCGTAAACGACGGCGCCGCCCGCAGCGCCCATTCCAGGTAGACGATGTTGTTGACGTGGTCGTTGACGTCGATGTCGGCGGGCTGCACCACGACGGCGGGGGCGGTGTCCCCACCCGCCTCGGGCAGGGGCTCAAAATCGTCCGCCAGCGCCGGGCCGGGAAGATCCAGGTAGTCGGGCAGGTGCGGGTCGAGGCGCACCGGGCGGCGGGTGTCCAGCCGCATCAGCAGCCAGGCGGAGGTGGCGCGCAGGACCTCCTCCCCGCTGCCATCGCAGAGCCGGAAGTCGCGCACGGCCAGCAGGCCGCGCCGGCCGGTCGGCCAGGTGGCGAGGTGCAGCGGCTCGTCAAGCCGCGGCGGGCGGGCGAATCGAACATGGTTGCGCACCAGGACCCAGGTGATCCCCCTGGCCGCCAGCTGCGGCAGGCCGACGCCGAGGCGGGCGGCATGGCGGCCGGCCGCCTCCTGCATGCGATCCATGACGCCCAGCCAGGGGGGCGCGCCCGGGGCCAGGGTGAAGTCCTCCTCGTGGGGAGCGACCCGTCCCGGGCTATCCACGGCGGTCCCCCCGGCGCCGCCGCGCGTCCTGGTAGATCTTGCCCAGCGAGGCGGGGCTCAGGTCGGCGAACTCCGGCAGGCGGGCGATGTCGCGGTAGGTCAGGCCGCACTCTTCGCGGAGCTCGAGCAGCAGGTCGGCGCGAAGGCGACGGCCGGCACGCGTCTTCAGCGGCAGCGGGCCGTCGAGCCCGTGGCGGGCGGCGAAGTGGCGCATCACGGCCTCCCGCGAAGCGAATCCGGGCGGGGCTTCGCGCCGTTCCAGGCGGGCGGCGGGCGGGGCGCCCTTGTGGCCGGCGATGCGCCCGAAGGTGGTCGGAAAGGAAGGCAGCCCGGCGCCCGCCGGGGCGGTCAGCGCCCTGCGCAGGTTCTCTCTTCCCCCCCACAGGGCGCTGACGAACGGCACGTCGGTCACGCCCGGCCCCTTTTCGGACAGGAACTCGGCGAGGCTCGACCAGGAGGCGGCGGTGGGAAGGCGCCGCGGCGCCCGCTGCGCGACATGCAGGATGGCCAGGCGCAGGTGCGGCTCGTCCTGGATCAGGACGGAGGAGAAGCGGTCCCGGAACACCCGCCCTCCGCCTCCATGGCGGGCGCGGTAGCGGATGGCGAAGGCGGCGTTCAGCCCTTTCAGGAACTCGCTCATGCGGCCGGCGCTGTTCTCCAGCACCAGCTCGTAGCCGTCGCTCGCCAGGGACCAGGCCGCCAGCCGGATGCGCATCAGGCGCACCCGCTCGCCGAGGATCGCGAGAAAAACACGCCGGTCCGCGGCAACCGCGAACACGTCGCCGCACCCGCGGCTGATCACGTGGTGGAACGCGCCGGGGTAGGTGTAACGCGCCTGTCTCATGGCGGCAGGCTAGCCGATGCGGGAAGTATTGTCAACATGCGTCCCTCGCGGCCGCGGGGGGCTCGTCGCCCGGCCATGCCCTGCCGGCGGAAATGGCCGGGAACACGTGCCCAGGCGCCGTCCGGCCGAGCTCCGGACGGCTCGTCGCCCGGTGGACCCCGGGCCGACGGGCTTACACCGTCAACTCGCCGGAGAAGACCAGCACCGCCCGGCCGGATATGGCGACCCGCTCGGCCTCCAGCCGGAGCCGCAGCACCCCCCCGCGGGCCGAAGACTGGTAGGCGGTCATCTCGCTCTTGCCGAGGCGCTTGGCCCAATAGGGGGCCAGGCTGCAGTGGGCCGAACCGGTCACCGGGTCCTCGTTGATGCCGATGGCCGGGGCGAAGAAACGGGACACGAAATCGTATTCCGGGGCCGCGTAGTGGCTGGTGAGGATCACGCCGTGATCGGTGAGGCGGGCCAGGGAAACGAAATCGGGCCGGGCCCGGGCGACCTCCTCCTGGCTGGTGGTCTCGATGAGGAAATTGTCGCCGGATACGCCGGTGGCCAGCGGCGCCACGCCCACCGCGCGCACGATCCGCTGCGGGATCCTCATCACCGACACCTCGCGGCGGGGGAAGTCCAGCTCGATCCAGCCCTTGCGCCAGGCCGCGCTCAGCAGGCCGCTGCGCGTCTGGAATCGCGCCACGCTCGTCTTCTCCAGCAGCCCCCGCTCGTACAGGACGGTCGCGCTGGCCAGGGTGGCATGGCCGCACAGGTCGACCTCCACCCGCGGGGTGAACCAGCGCAGGTGCCAGCCGTCGGCGGTTGGCCACAGGAACGCCGTTTCGGAAAGGTTCATCTCGGCGGCGATCTTCTGCAGCGTCTCGTCCGGCAAGGGCTTCGGCGGCAGACAGACGGCGGCGGGGTTTCCCTGAAACGGATTTTCGGTGAAGGCATCGACCTGGAACAGCGGCATCTTCATTCGGACACCTCCTGTCGGCGCCGTTGTAACAGAAAAACCGGGCCCGGTCAACGCCGCGGGCTCACCCCGGCGGAGCCGCCTGGGCCGCGTCCGGGTTCGCCTTCTTGCGCCCGGGTTTCCCCTTCTTCACCGGGGCCGGGGCGGGGGGAGGCGGGGCCGGGGGGGCCTCCCGGGCGCGCTGCAGCCCGGGCCGGGCCTCGGTGCCGATGAAATGGGGCTCGAGGTCGCCACGGGTGATCTCGGGCATGCGCAGGATGCGGGGGGTGATGCTCAGCAGGATGTCGGTGCGCTCGTGCTCGCGCCGGTTGGACGAGAAGAGGTCGCGCAGCAGGGGGATGTCGTTGAGCAGCGGCACGCCGGTGCGCGAGGTGGTGGTGGAGCCGCGCATCAAGCCGGCGATGATGCCCGTCTCGCCGGTGCGCAGGCGCAGCCGGGTGGTCACCCGGCGGTTGCCCAGCGTCGGCGGCAGGGTCGCGCTGCCGATGTCGATGACGTAGGTCAGGCTGAACACCAGCTCGAGGGTCACCTCCTCGTTGAGATGGATGGTCGGGGTGATGTTCAGGGTGATGCCGACGTCGGTCATGCTGTAGGAGGTGATCGGCTGCTGGTTGAGGCTGCCCTGGGAGAGGGGAACGAACGTGGTGGTCGGGATGGGGCGCTTTTCGCCGAGCTGGATCTCCACCCGCTCCTTGTCCATGCCGCGCACCTTGGGCTGGGCCAGGATCTTCGAATCGGTGACGGTGGCCATGAAGCGCCAGACCGCCTGCGGCACCGACAGCAGGACGTCGGCCGACAGGTCGACCGCCCGGAGCGCGTCCGCGGAGAGGCCGCCCCCGCTTCCGCTCAGGGCGGCGCCGACGCTCCACGACGACAGCTCGGTGCCGTACTGCTTCAGCCGCTTGCGGTCCACCTCCATGATCTCGACGTCGATCTCCACCTCGCCCTTGCGCTTGTCGATGAAGCGGGCGAGCCTTTCGGCCAGGACGACGTTCTCGGCGGAATCGGCGACGATGAGCGAGTTGCTCGGCTTGTTGACGATCAGCCGCTGGAGCCGGGCGGCCTGCTCCATGATGCGCTTGGCCTCGTCGGCCTCGACGTTGGAGAAGTAGATGTTCTTGACGACCAGCTCCTGGTAGCGGGACCGGGCGCTCTCGGTGTCCGGCGCCACCAGGATGTTGCGCCCGTCCAGCACGAAGTAGCGGCTCTCGGAGATCTGGCAGATCCGGTCCAGCGCCTCGCGCAGGGTGACCTGGCGCAGGGTGACCGCCACCGGCTTGTCGGCCAGATCCGGGTCGAACAGAAGGTTGACCCCGCCGCTCTGGGCCAGCACGCGCAGGATGGCCAGCAACCCGGTCTTGTGGCGGAAGTCCACGTCGATCCGCTCCGGGCTGGCCAGGGACGGCGGCACGCTCACCGCCAGCTCGGCCCCGTGCGCCTGGCTCTCGATGGTCTCGACCCCTTCCCCCGGCCGCTGCAGCTCCTGCAGCCTCTGTCGGGTGCGACGGTCGCCGGGATCGTACTCCAGCGCCTTGCGGTAGAGCTGGAGCGCGAGGGCGGCATGGCCCTCCTGCTCCAGCTGGGCGGCGCGGGCCCCGTACCAGGCGGCGGCCTCCTTCAGCAGGCCGTCCACGGCCAGCTTCAGCTGGATGTCCTGGGGCCTTTCACGCAGCGCCTTCAGGTAGCGCGCCAGCGCCTTGTCGTAGTCGTGGCCGGCGCGCCAGGTCTCCGCCTGGCGCAGGGAGGGGCGGGCGCAGGCGGCGGCCAGCAGCACCAACATCAGGGGAAGCGCCCGACGGACTCCCCTGCCGTCCAGCCCCCTTCCGGATATGCCGGGCACCTGCCTCTCCGCCACTTCCGCGTCCCGATCGTCCGCCAATTGCCCCTCCCGACTCCCGCCGGGATCCCTACCGCGTCTCCCTGCTCTCCAGTTCGGCCACGCGCCGGCCGAGTTCGGCCAGCTCCCGGCGCTGATCGGCGATGGTCTTCTGCTGTTCCTGCACCACCCGGGTCAGCACCGCCACGATGTCCATCGGGCTCAGGCCCTGGCGGTCACCCGTGGCCACCAGTTCCGGCACCTCCTCGGCGATGAACCCCAGGTGCTCCTCGCCGGGGTCCGCCTTGTAGGCGAACGACACCGGACGCAGGTCGGCCAGCGCCCGGCGCGCATCCGCCAGCCCCAGGGCCTGGACGTTCTGCTTGAAGGCGATGCTCGAGGCATTGGTCCACGCCCCGCCGGCCGAACAATAGGCGCCGCTGGCCATGTGCAGGGGGTAGGTCGGGGACGTCACGCCGATGCCGACGTTGCCCGTCGAGGCGCCCACCGACAGCCGCTTGACGTTGTTGGTCATGAAGTTCAGGGCGTGCTCGGTGACCGTGCCGATCTGCCCCGAGCTGCCCATGGCGCTCAATTTCATGGTGGCGCCGTCCGTGCGCTGCACGCCCAGGGTGACGTTGGCAGACGTGCCTTCGACCTCCAGGTTGTATTCCGGCGACCAGGTGCCGATGCCCACGTAGCCCGAGGACTTGAGGCTCAGGGTGCTCGAAGGCGTCCCCGGCTGGATGCGGAAAGGGATTCTGGCTGAGTTGGTGACGTCCCGCACGAAGAAGTTGCTTTCGTTGCCGACGAGGTCCCACGCCTGCGCCGTCCAGCCCGAGGTGGTGTCCTGGTCCAGGCGCACAGCCGGCGAGTCGCCGTCGACCATGTGCAGCTCGACCGCCGGGGTCGAGGTCTTCAGGCCGATGCGGCCATAGTCTTCCACGAAGAGCGAGTTCGCGGGGGCGCCGGCCTCGATCGTGAACGGCACGTCCCCGGACGTCGAATCCTCCACGGCGAAATAGTTGCCGCCGCCGTCTGAGGAGTCGTTGAGGACGATGCGCCAGTCGTTGGCCGGGAACGAGGATGTGCTGCTGGTGTCGTCGAAATGGATGCGCAGGTTGTTCTCCTTCATCCGGATCACGTCGTAGTTCCATGTCTCCGGATCGGCGCAGTCGGTGCCGACGCAAAGAGAACCCTTGACGTACAAGTCCTCGTTGTAGGTGGCCAGGATGCCGTCGCGCGGCGCGGTACCGGCCTCCACCCCGGAAGCGACGACGATCGCTCCGCCGCGGATGCGGAAATGGCCGGACTGAATGAGCGGACGCTGGGTATCGGCGATGGACGCATCGGGCGTTCCATCGCGGTTTTCCGGGCGCGCAGCAGCCTGCACCCGCAGTTCGTACGTATAGATGCCGTCCGGGCATCCCTCCTTGATCTCGCTGAGTTCGAAGCGCGGGGTCTTGCCGCCCGGGAAACTCTTTGTCAGGAAGACCCCCTGCGGACCGGAAACGGTCAGGCGCAACGCCCCGTATCCGACCTTGGGCAGCCAGTCGATTCCATACGGGCCGACCAGGGATCCTGCCACCGGGTTACGGTCGGCGGCGGCCAGGCCATTCGCTGAGGCGAGAAGCAGGATGCAAACCAAAATCAACCCGATCCACGTTTTCATCTCCGCTACCTCCTGCGTATTCGCTATCGGAACCAGGCGGACCAGAAAGCAAGGGGGATTGTACCGGGACGCAACCGGTTTTTCAAGAAACCGCCTCCCCCGGGCGGACGGGACATCATCCGCCCGGGGATGAATTCGCGGCGAAGGCTCGTGGGTTACCGCTTTTCCAGCTGCTCCACGCGTTCGCGCAGCTCGGCGATGGTCTTCTGCTGTTCCTGCACCACCCGGGTCAGCACCGCCACGATGTCCATCGGGCTCAGGCCCTGGCGGTCACCCGTGGCCACCAGTTCCGGCACCTCCTCGGCGATGAACCCCAGGTGCTCCTCGCCGGGGTCCGCCTTGTAGGCGAACGACACCGGACGCAGGTCGGCCAGCGCCCGGCGCGCATCCGCCAGCCCCAGGGCCTGGACGTTCTGCTTGAAGGCGATGCTCGAGGCATTGGTCCACGCCCCGCCGGCCGAACAATAGGCGCCGCTGGCCATGTGCAGGGGGTAGGTCGGGGACGTCACGCCGATGCCGACGTTGCCCGTCGAGGCGCCCACCGACAGCCGCTTGACGTTGTTGGTCATGAAGTTCAGGGCGTGCTCGGTGACCGTGCCGATCTGCCCCGAGCTGCCCATGGCGCTCAATTTCATGGTGGCGCCGTCCGTGCGCTGGACGGCCAGCACGACGTTGGCGCCGGTGGCCTCGATTTCCAGGTGGCTCTCGGGCGACCAGGTGCCGATGCCCACGTAGCCGGTCGACTTCATCGTCAGCGTGTTGGTGGGAGCCCCGGGCTGGATGCGGAAGGGCAGTTTCGAGCCGCCGGTGGTGTCGCGTAAAAAGAAATTGGACTCGTTGGCAGCGATGTCCCAAACCTGGGCCGTCCAGCCGGACGTCGTGTCCTGGTCGAGGCGGATGGAGGGGGTATTGCCGGAGAGGATGTGCAGGTCGAGAACGGGAGTGGCGGTGCCCAGGCCGACCCGGCCGGAGTCGTCGACGTAGAGGGCGCTGGTGGGGGCGCCGGCCTCGATCTTGAACGGCACCCTGGAGTTGGTCGCGTCTGCGATCGAGAAGTAGTTGCCGCCGCCGCTGGCGGAGTCGTTGGCGATGAGGCGCCAGTCGTTGGCCGGGAAGCCGGCGGTCGTCGAGGTGTCGTCGAAGAAGATCTGGAGGTTGTTTTCCTTCATCTTGATGGTGTCGAAGCCGAAATCCTCCGATCCGTCCGTGGCGCAGTCGTAGCCGATGCAGAGCGACCCGGTGACGATCACGTCGTCGGCGTGCACCACGTCCAGCGGTCCGGCCAGCCGCGGCTCCTTGGCCGCCGGGACCAGGATCGAGCCGCCCAAGACGCGGAAGTGGCCGGACTGGGAGAGGGCTTCCGGGGCCCCCGCGGGTGGCACGCCCGTCTCGTCACCGCGGACCGCGGGCGCACCCTGAGGGCTGGCCCGCAACTCCCAGGTGTAGATGCCGTCCGGGCAGGAGCCGGCGAGGTCCGAAACCTCGAAGCGCGGGGTCTTGCCGCCGGGGAAGGTCTTGGCCAGGAAGACGCCGGTGGGGCCGGCGACTCTCAGGGTGAACGAGCCGGCGCTGACCTTCGGCAGCCAGTCGATGCCGTAGGGACCGACCAGCAGGCTGGCCAGCGGCTGGGGATCGGACGGCGCGCCGCCGGCCCACAGGGGCGCTAAGGCGACGGCCAATGCCAGGATCAGCGATATGCGTTTCCAGGTCTGCATGAAAAACCTCCTTGGGGTTGAGCAGCACATGAATAATACCGCATTCGTCAGGTTGATCTCAAGCCGCGCGGAACGGAATGCCGGCCGGCCACGGTTCCCGGATTGCCGCTTCGGCCGCCCCGTGCTAGAATCCGGTCATGATCGCCAGCCAGCGGGGCCTGATCGCCGGTGCGCTGTTCTCCCTCTCCCTGGCCGCCATCGCGGATGGGGAGACGGGGTTCCGTCGCTTCACCCTCGACAACGGGCTGCGGGTCATCCTGCAGGAGAAGCGCGACCTGCCGCTCTGCGCCATGACCCTGGCGGCGGACCTCTCCCCCGCCGCCGCCGCGCCGGCGGGCTGGCCGCACCTGCTGGAGCACCTGCTGCTCTTCGGAGCCACCCGCGAGGCGACCGGGCCGGAGCGCCTGGCCCGGCTTCGCGCGCGCGGCGTCCAGGCCAACGCCCACACCGACGTCGATTTGATCACCTTCGAGTACAGCGCCCCCGCCGCCCACGCCGCCTGGGCGCTGGCCCGACTGCGCGAGCAGGTTTTCCTTCCGCGCCTGCAGGCGGAGCACCTGGAGGCCGAGAAGCGCATCCTCGCCGAGGAGATCGCCCAGCTGCGCGACGAGCCCGCCACCGCCGGCAGGCTGCGGGCGCTGCAGCTGCTGTTCGGCTCCCATCCCTACGGCCGCCCGATCGAGGGCGACCCGCAGGCGATCGCCGCCGCCACCCTGGCCGAGATGGAGGAGCTGCACCGCCGCCTGCTGGTGCCGGCCCGCTGTTCGCTGGCGCTGGTGGGCGACTTCGCCGCCGCCGACATGGAGGCGGAAATCCGGCGCACCTGGGAAGGCGGCCGGGCGGAGCCCGCCGCCGCCCCGCTGCCGCCGCCTCCGGCATTGACGAAAAGCCAGTCGGCCGAGATCCGGCTCGACGTCCGCCAGGCCCACCTGTTCGTCGCCTGGCCGGTCGGCGGCTACAACGACCCGGACCGGGCGGCTCTCGGGGTTCTGGCCTTCATTCTCGGCCGCGGCCTCAACCCGCTGCTGGCGGGCGCATTGCGCGGCCCCTTCGAGGAGGTCGACCGCCTGGAGATGCGCTACCTGCCCATGCGCCACGGCGGCGCCATGCTGCTGCACCTGCTGCTGCCGGCGCGCCAGGTGCGCAACGTGCAGGGAAGGCTGGCGCGTTTCCTGTCCGGCATCCGCCAGCTCAACTTCAGCCGCCTCGACTTCCCGCCGGCCTACCAGGCGCAGGCGTTCGACCTGCTGGATTCCGCCCGCCGGCAGATGGCCATGGAGGGGGGCAGTTATGGCGAGTCGGCCCTCAACCTCAGCTCGGCCGCCGCCCGGTTCCTGCTGCTCGGCGACGACAGAGCCGACAGCCGGGACGACAGCCTGGAGGCGGTGCGCTCCGCCGACCTGCGCCGCGTGGGCGGGACGTGCTTCGCCGGCCGCAAGTGGGTGACCGTGGCCGTGGTGCCGGTGGAACGATGAGCCGCCGCTGCGCCGTGCTGCTGGGGCTGCTGGCCCTGCCGGTCCTCGCCCGCGGGCAGCCTGCCGAACCGCAGGAGCGCGTGCTGGACAACGGGCTGCGGGTCGTCTGCCAGCACGACGCGGCGGCGGCGTTCACGGTGGTGCACCTGCTGGTGCGCGGCGGCGGCGCGTCCGACCCCGCCGGCAAGGAGGGGCTGGCCTACCTGACCGCCCGCCTGGCGCTGGAAGTCCCCGAGGAGGGCCGGCTGCGCCACCTGCTGCAGCTGGGCTGCACCTATCACCTGCAGACCGCCGCGGACTACTCCACCGTCACCCTGCGGGTCAACACCCCCGACCTCGAGCCGGCGCTGGCCATCCTGGCCAGGAGCATCGCCCGCCCGCTCTTCTCGGACCTGCGCATCGATTCCATCAAGGGGCAGATGGCGACCGCCGAGAAGCTGGGCGACGACGACCTGGAGTCGCGCATGCGCCGCCTGCAGGCGACCGCCGCGTTCGGTTCCGCCGGCTATGGCCGCGCGGCCTTCGGCACCCAGGCGTCGCGCCGGGCCATCCGCCGCCCCGACGTGCAGGCCTGCCACCGCCACTCGTTCCATGGCGGCAACCTGGTGCTGCTGGCCGTCAGCGACCTGGCCGCCGACGAACTGCACGAGCGGCTCGCCCGTCACTTCGCCCGTCTGCCCGCCGCCCCGGACGGCCCCCCCCCGGCGGCGGCCGGCCCGTCCGCTCCTGCCCCGGAGGCGGGCGCCGAACGACTCGCGGGCGAATCGCTGCTGGCGCGCAGCGCCCGCCTGCCGGCCCTGGACGCCCACGCCTACTTCACCGCCACCCTGCTCGAGTCGTGGCTGGGCCGGGGCGTCGGCAGCCGGCTGTGGACGCTGCGCGACCGCCTGCACCTGACCTACGACGTCGAAGCCAGCCTGCAGCCCCTGCGCACCGCCGCCCTGCTGCACCTGTCGCTGAAGACCGGCGGCGACCCCGGCGCCGCCGCGACGGCGCTCGATGAGCGCCTGGCCGAGATCCGCGCCCAAGGCATCGACGAAGCGGGGGTGGCAGCCGCCCGGGCCTACGCCCTGGCGGAATTCTGGAGGAGGGTGGAGTCGCGCGAGCGGCGCGTCGCCCTCTGGAGCCTCCTGGAAGGCATCGGCCTCTCCTGGCGCCTGACCAACGAGTGGGAGGCCCGTCTCAACGCGGTGGGCGCCGCGGAGGCGAACGCCATGCTGCGCGCCGGCCTCGACCCGTCGACGCTGCTTTCGCTGCGGATCGGCACGGCGGAGTGAAGGGGATCAGAACCAGCCGCGGCGCCGGAAGAAACGGAGCATGGCCGCCGCCGCCCCGCCCATCAGCAGCAGGGCCAGGGGGTAGCCGAAGGGCCAGCCCAGTTCCGGCATGAAGCGGAAATTCATCCCGTAAATACCGGCGATGAAGGTCAGCGGCATGAAGACGGTGGCGATGATGGTCAGCACCTTCATGACCTGGTTCATGCGGTTGGAGACCGAGGAGAGGTAGATGTCCACGTAGGAGGCCAGCATCTCGCGGTAGGTCTCGACGGTCTCGATGACCTGGATGACGTGGTCCTGGACGTCGCGGAGGAAGATGCCGGTGGCCTCCCGGATCAGGTCGGAGTCGCTCTTCTCCAGCGCCGCCACCACCTCGCGCAGCGGCCAGACCGATTTGCGCAGGAAGAGCATGTCGCGCTTCAGGCGGTGGATGCGCTGCAGCGTCTGCTGGCCGGGGTTGTCGACGAGTTGCTCCTCGAGCTCCTCGATCTGCTCGCCCACCTTCTCCAGGATGTAGAAATAGCGGTCGACGACGGCATCGACCAGGGCGTAGGCCAGGTAGTCGGCGCCCATGCGGCGGATGCGGCCGCGGCCGCCCCGGATGCGCTCCCGCACCGGATCGAAGACATCGCCGCGCCGCTCCTCCTGGAAGGAAATGACGAAGTTGCCACCCAGCACCAGGCTGACCTGCTCGGCGGTGATGGCGCCGGCCGCCGTGTCGAAGTCGATCATCTTGAGAACCACGTAGATGTAGTGGTCCATGTCGTCGATCTTGGGCCGCTGCTCGGTGTTGAGGATGTCCTCCAGGATCAGGGGGTGCACCTGGAAGCAGCCGCCCAGGCGCTCCAGCAGGGAGACGTCTCGCAAACCGTCCACGTTGATCCAGGTGACGGACGGGGAGTCACGGTACGGCAGGCACTCTTCGACCGTCGCCGCCGCCTGCTCGCGCACGCCGTGCTCGTCGTAATCCAGCACGGTGACGGCCACCGGCAGGTCGCGGGCTTCCCCCACGAAGACCAGCGACCCGGGCGAGAGCCCCGCCTTCTCCGAGCGCCGGCCGGGGGCCATGGCTCACCCCCTCCCGCCGCCCAGGCGTTTGACGAAGACCACCTTGTCGTCTCCCGGCGCGTAGAACTCTTTCAGCACGGCCTCGACCCCGTAGCCGTTGCGCAGGTAGAACTCGCGGGTGGGCCGGTATTGCTCCTTGGAGGCGGTCTCCACCCAGACCATGCGCCCCCCCATGGCGGCCATGAGCCGCTCGCTCTCGGCCAGCAGCCGGCTGCCGATGCCGCCGCCGCGGCAGTCGTCGCGGACCGCGATCCAGTAGAGGTCGAAGCTCCCCTGGGTGCAGGCGATCGGGCCGAAGCAGGCGTAGCCGACGGTGCGGCCGCCGCGATCGGCGAAGACGAAGTGGTACCCGCTGGCCTCGCCGTCGCGCAGCCGCTCTTCCACCAGCGAGACCGCCACGTCGACCTCGAAATCGTAGAAGAAACCGCTGGAGCGGGTGATCTCCCCCACCTGCCCGGGGTCGGCGACGGTCACCTCGGTGCGCAAGCGGATATCGGATTGGGCCATGGGTCCTCCTCAGTCGGGGTGGCGGACGGCATCGCGGACGATCGCCTCGACCAGCTCCCGGTATCCCAGGCCGCGCCGCGCGGCGGCGGCGGCCAACCCGGCGGCGGGCGATATGCACGGGTTGGTGTTGACCTCCAGCACGAACGGCCGGTTGTCACGGTCGACACGGAAGTCGACCCGGGCATAGCCGCGCAGGCCGAACAGGTCCCAGCAGCGGCGGGCGATGGCCTCCAGCTCGGCGACCAGCGGCTGGTCCTCGGGCGGCAGGTCGAACAGGCGCCGGGTATTGCGAAACTCGAACGACTCCTCGTCCCATTTCGCCCGGTAGTCGACCATCCTCGGCTTGCCGTCGGGAAAGTCGACGAAGGTCATCTCGGGAATCGGCAGCACCGCTCCGGACAGCATGGAGACGTTGAACTCGCGGCCGTCGATGTAACGCTCGGCGAAGCACTCCTTGCCGCCGCGCCGCTGCCGGTCGCGGACGATGGCCAGCAGCTCGCGGGCGTCGGCCACGTCGACCACGGCTCCCTCGTCGAGGCCGATGGAGGCGTGCTCCCAGGCCAGCTTGACGACGAAGCGCCCGGCCAGGGACGGCAACCTGCCCCCCGGCGCCTGGGCATCGAGCCAGGGGGCCGTGGGCACCCCGGCGGCGGCCATGACCCGCTTGGCCAGCAGCTTGCTGGAGGTCAGGAACATGGCGTCGCGCGGGCAGCCGGTGTAGGGCAGGTGAAGCGACTCGAGCAGCGCCGGCGCCAGGTAGACGAACTGCCCGTCTCCGGCCACGGTCTCCACCAGGTTGAAGACGAAGTGGGGGCGGAGTCTCCGCAGCCGGGCGGCCATCCGGTCCAGCTGCATCGTGAACGGGAGCGGTTGGGCCGCGAAGCCCAGCTCCCCGAGGGCGCGGCCGACCTCGCGCACCTCCTCGAGCACGTCCTGCTCGTCCTGCGGGGCGTCCGCCGGCACCTCGCCGTGCAGCACCACCACCCGCGACTTCTTCATGCGCCGGTTCTCCGCCGCGCCGACTCGACGATGCGCGCGATCAGCTCGTCGTAGCCGATGCCGACCATGCGGCAGATGATGGGCAGGTCGGAATCGATGGGGTGCAGCCCGGCCAGCGGGTTGACCTCGATGAAGCAGACGCGCCCGGAAGCGTCCTGGCGCAGGTCGACGCGGCCGCCGTCGCGGCAGTCGAGCGCCCGCCAGGCCGCCAGCGTCACCGCCCGGCACTCCTCGGCCAGCGGGCCGTCGGCCAGCCGATAGCGCATGAGCTCCTCGTAGTTCTTCTTGCTCTCGTAGGAGTAGACGGTGGGACGGTCGTCGGCGGCGAAGACCTCCATCACCCCGACCACCTCGGCCTCGGCGCCGGTGCCGACCACGCCGGCGGTGAACTCGCGGCCGGGCAGGAAGGTCTCGACCAGCACCGGCTGGCGGAAATCGGCCAGCAGGCGGCGGCAGACGTCCCGCAGCTCGCCCCGGTCGCGAACCACCGAACGGGCGCCGATGCCCTTGCCCGTGCCTTCGGCCACCGGCTTGGCGAAGAGCGGGAACGGCAGGCCGACCGCGTCCGCCTCCTCCGCCCGCTCCACCACGCGGAAGTCGGCCGTCGGCACGCCGGCGTCGCGCACCACCCGCTTGGTCAGGCCCTTGTGCAGGGTGAGGGAAAGCACCAGGGGGTCGGAGAAGACGTAGGGAATCTGGAAGGCGTCGAGCAGGGCCGGCACCTGCGCCTCGCGGCCGACGCCGAACTGCCCTTCGCAGATGTTGAAAACCAGGTCCCAGCGCTCGCCGGCGGCGAGGCGCCGCACCAGCTCCTTGACGTGGCCGATGCGCTCGGTCTGCAGGCCCCGCTTGCGCAGGGCGGCCTCGATGGCCTCGACGGTCTCCGGCTTGTCGAACTCGGCGGCCTCTTCCTCGCTCAGTCCCGCCGCCAGGTAGTCATCCTTGAGATCGTAGGTCAGTCCAACCGTCATGTCCGCTCCCCGTGTACCGGTACCCCGTCAGCCGCTGGAACACCCGTCCCGCGGGCGCCGCCCGGCGGCTACTCCACCGGGTCCGGGTACCGGAATGTCTTGCCCTCGTAGTTCTTGAGCAGCACGTCGTTGCCGTCGCGCCCCTGGTAGTAGTCGGGCAGCAGCGGGATCTTGCCGCCGCCGCGCGGCGCGTCGATCACGTAGTGCGGCACGGCGTACCCCGAGGTGTGGCCGCGCAGGCCGCGGATGATCTCGAGCCCCTTCTCCACCGTGGTGCGGAAGTGCGAGGAGCCGACGATCGGGTCGCACTGGTAGAGGTAGTAGGGACGGACCCGGATCTTGAGCAGCTCGTGCATCAGGCGGCGCATGGTGGCGACGTCGTCGTTGATGCCCTTGAGCAGCACCGTCTGCGAGCCCAGGGGGATGCCGGCATCGGCCAGGCGCTCGCACGCCTGGGCGCTCTCCGGGGTGATTTCCTCCGGGTGGGTGACGTGGATGCTCATCCACAGGGGCCGGAAACGCTTGAGCATGGCCACCAGCGAGGTGGTGATGCGCTGGGGCAGCACCATCGGCACCTTGGTGCCGATGCGCACGAACTCCACGTGCGGGATGCGGCTCAGCCGCGTCAGCAGGTACTCGATGGATTCGTCGGGCAGGGTGAGCGGGTCTCCGCCGGAGATCAGCACGTCGCGGACCGCCGGATTGAGCTCGATGTAGGCCAGCGCCTTGTCCCACTGTTCCCGGTTCAGGTGGCTCTTGTTGCCGTCCCCCACCAGGCGCGAGCGGGTGCAGTAGCGGCAGTAGGTGGAGCAGAAGCCGGTGACCAGGAGCAGCACCCGGTCGGGGTAGCGGTGCACCAGGCCGGGCACGCGGCTGTGGCCGTCTTCGCCCAGCGGGTCGACCGCTTCGCCCAGCGACACGATGTGCTCGGCGGCCACCGGCACCACCGAGCGGCGCAACGGCTGGCCGGCGGCGGCGCCGTCGAGCAGGCTGGCGTAGTACGGGGTGATGCGCACCGGCAGCTGCGAGTCGAGCCGCATCATCGGCTGGAGCTCGGCGTCGGAGAGCTTCAGGATGTTCTGCAGCGCCGGCAGCGAGGTGTAGGAGTGGCGAAGCTGCCACTCCCAGCTGTTCCAGTCCGCGCGGCCCGCCGAGGGGAAATGGGACTGCAGGAAATGGAAGGAGCGCGGCGAAACCTTGAAATAGGTCTTGTCGACCCGGGGAAGGGGGAACTGGATCAGTTCCGGGAACAACAGCTGCGCGGAGGAATCGTCGCGTTCCTCGCGCAGGGTGCAACTGCTTGGAGGCTCGGCGTCCTCGCTGGCCGCTTCGACTGTCTTAACCACGAACGCTCGGTTCGTACGTTTCAATTTCCGTCCCTCCAAAAACTCAGGGTGGAAATATAGTTCAGTTTAACGGCCGTGTCAATATGCCGGCGCCGAAAAAATAAAAATTTTCCCTCTGCCCATGCGGAAAAGCGCCGTTTTTCGCCGGGCAAACCACAGAAACGCGCCCCAGTAAAGCGTTTCGGGATTTGTTGCATATTGCAACCTTGGAAAATCGCCCCCCCATGCGGACGTTCCGCTGGATGCCGTTGGCCCTCCCGCACGTCTACATGCCGGGCTTCCCGGCAGTCATGCTGCGGACCAGGCGCGGCTCCCGTGCGGAGATTCCGCAGCGGGATCACGGCCCTCCCGCATGCCAACCCGGCGGACATTCCACCTGGCATGCTGCGGGCCAGGCGCGGCTCCCGTGCGGACATTCCGCAGC
>CAYZNT010000013.1:76947-83959 GCA_964479735.1 uncultured Clostridia bacterium | reverse complement strand
AAAGGGACAACGGTTTTCAAGACCGCCGCAATCGACCGCTCTGCCATCCCTCCGGACGGAAGATTGTAGCAGAGGGGCGGAGAGGAATCAATGGACCTGGGCTAGTCGCTCCAGGCCGGGGCTCGGAAGAGGGAGAAGCCGGTGCCGGCCCCTTCGAAGAAGAGCAGGAAGGCGTTTCCATGGGCGTCGAGGAGGAGATCGGAGAGGGTGGAGAATCCGGGCATGGGGGAGGGCTTGGGGGAGGGAGGGAGCCAGGTGGTCCCGGAGTCGAGGGAGCGGAACAGGGCCTCAGATTGCGGGGAGGAGCCGCTCGCATGGTAGAGGGCGGCCACCAGGAGGTTGCCCCGGGAGTCTCCGCCCACAGACGCCAGGTAGGAAGTCTGCTGGGGGTCCCAGTCGCTTCCCTGGAAGGGGACGGACTGCCACCCGTCTGGCGCCCAGGAGCGGTTCAGGAGGAGGGTCGCTTCCTGAATCCGGGGGTAGTACGGGGTGGGGACGTAGTTGCCCCCGAGGAGGGCGCCCTCGGAGGTGGCCAGGGATGCCTTCTCCCAGATGTACCCCCTGGAAGAGGAGGTCCAGGATGCGCCGCCGTCCCACGAGCAGACGCTGGTCTGGATGGTGCGGTAGTGGTAGGAACCCGCGACGTGCACCAGGATCTTGCCGGCCCCGTCCGCCCCGACGATCCGGAGTTCGGAGAGGGTGAGGACGTACTGGCCGGGCTGGGGGTTGGTCATCCCATAGGCCAGGACCGGCGCGGACCAGGTTGCGCCGCCGTCGGTCGAGACGGAGTAGTGGACGGAATAGCTCTCCGCCCTCGGGGAGTCGAGCCAGGCCAGGTGCAGGCCGTTGCGCGGATCGAGAAAGGCCGAGATCGCGGTCTGCGTGCCCGCCGGGCGCGGGATCAGGGTCGCCGCCCCGGTCGCGTCCGTGCCGTCGGGGTTGAGGAGCGGCAGGAAGACGACCGCCGTGTCGGTCATGGTGATGGCGGAGACGCCGGATTGCGGGTGGGAGACGAACTGAACCCGGCCGGAGAATATGCCGGCGCGGAGCAGGCGGGGCGTGCTCCAGGCGGAGCCGGAGTCGGTGGAGACCACGCCGCCGAACTCCCCGAAGGCGGAGCGACCGACCACGGCGAGGGTGCGGCCGGGGAGGGCGAGCAGGCGCGGCCCGGCGCTTTTCGATTCCATCATCCGGAAGGAAGCGACCGGCGTCCAGGAGTAGTTCACGTCCAGGGCGAGACAGGCGGTCTCCGAAAACCGCTCGCCCCCGGAATCGAGAACGCAGACGGGAATCTCCTCCGCGGCCCCGGTCGTTCCCCTGGGCCGCAGGAGGTCGCGCGGAAGGGAACACGTGAGCTCCGTTTCGCTCACGCAGGTGGCCGCGAGCGTGCGGCCGCCCACGCGCACGCTCATCCCGGTTTTGAAGCGGTTCCCGCTCACGTGCAGGGTGACATTGCCGACACCGGCCACCACGCGGGCCGGGGAGATGGCGATCGCCTTGCTGGCCGGCTGGCAGCCCCAGGCCAGGAGCAGGAAGGCGGGACAGGACAGCCGGGAAACGAGCGCAAAAAGGCGTTTTCTCTTCATCCTCCCCTCCCTGTCCAGTATACCCGAGTCGGCCCGCCTCCGGCAATCCCGGCTCGCCCCGCAGCGCTTCCGGCGTCGGGGGGCCGGTGCGCGATTTGACAAACCCGGCGCGGTTGGAGACAATGCGGGTTCAACCCCGAATTCCCGGGAGGAGACGAGCGATGTTCCAGACCGAGTTGCATATCGCCCTGCAGACCCTGGCCTCCGATTTCTTCACCGCCTTCTGGCGCGCGGTGACCGTCACCCAGAACGGCTGGTTCGTCACCCTGGTGCTCCTGGCGGTGATCTTCGGGGTGAGCCTGCGCCGCGGGTTCATGCTGTTCCAGATCGTGAGCTGGATCGGCCTGGTCACCGACCTGGCCAAGAGCGCGTTCGCGCTTCCCCGGCCCTTCTTCGCCGATTCCCGGGTCGCCTGCCTCGATCCCCACTGGGAAATGGTCACTCCCTTCCGGGGCATGGGCGGGAAGGAGTTCCTCTCGCTCCCCGATCCGGCGGTGGTCGACGCCTTCCGCCTGCACGGCCACTCCTTCGGATTCCCCTCCGGCCACACCTCGGGCGCCTGCGCCCAGTGGGGCGGGCTGGCGCTGCTCTTCCGCCGGCGGGCCCTCTACTGGCTGGCGCCGCCGATGGTGGCCCTGGTGGCCTTCTCGCGGCTATACCTGGGCGTCCACTTCCTGGCCGACATTCTCGGCGGGCTGCTGGTGGGGGCGGCGGGGCTGTACGTCGCCGCGAGGTACTTCGGGGACGGCGGCGGGCGCTTCCTGGCCGCGGCCCGGCTGCGGCTGGCGTGCAGCCTGCCTTCCGTGCTGGCCCTTCTCTTCCTCTTCCTCGTCCCCGCGGCGCTGGCCCTGGCCGGCGTCTTCTCTCCCTACTATGCCGGCCTCTACATCGGGATGAACGCCGCCTTCGCCCTGGCCTCCCGCTCCGGCCTGCCGGCGGAAGGGGGGAGCCTCTCCGTCCGCCTGGCCCGGGTCGCCCTCGGCGGCCTGCTCTTCTGGATCGTCTCCCTCGGGATGCGCCAGGCGCTGGGTTTGCTGCCGGCCCTGGCCGGCTCCGGCTGGGGGCGGTTTCTCCTCGCCGGGGTGAGCGCCTTCCTGACCCTCTGGGGCGGCCTGCTGGCCTGCCTGCGGCTGGGGTTCTACGCCCGGTCCGGGGAATAGCGCGGCGGGTCCCGGCCGGTTTCCTCGTTCCCCTCCGCTTCCTGCAGGATACCGCGCTACTCGTCCGCCGGTTTCAGCACCAGCCTCCTCGGGGCGGGCGAGCGGTCCTCCATGGGGCGGTACTTCGCGGCGGTGAAGAGGGGGGCCTGGTCGTCGTAGAACGGGCTCAGGAAATGGCCGCTCTGGCCGGAGGAGTTGACCAGCAGGGAGGGGGAAAAGGCGTTGGAGAAGTCGAGGATCATGCGGAACGTGGAGGCGAAGATGACGCGGTAGTTGTCGTCGAAGGCGGCGGTCATGACGCAGTTCAGCCCGCCGGCCATGGGGTAGGGGCCGCGGTTCAGGAAGGGCTTGAGCAGGAAAACGGAGCCCAGCGGGTGGCGGTAGGTGAGGGTGTGCAGCGACTCCCAGGCCGGGCCGTCCGGGTTGGCGTGGGCGGAGGCGCGGTAGTCGTTGAAGGTCTCGACCAGGCTGCGCTCCACCGCCTCGGCGAAGGTTTCGCGGCGGGGCGTGGCGGGGTCGTCCGCCCAGGCGTTGAGCGCGCTCCGGTCGGGTTCCGCGGCGGCGGGGTAGCCGAGCAGGCGGTAGAGCCAGGTGGTGGAGAGCAGCTCCCGGTCACCGCCCGGGCGCAGGTGGTGGGCGAGGAGGGCGTCGCGCAGGTGGCGCTCGAAGCGGTAGAAGAGGAAGGGGCCCCGGCCGCTGTCGGCGCGCAGGTCCCAGGCCTGCAGCGCGCGCCGGATGGAGGCCGCCTTGGCCGACTGCAGCGGCACGGAAGCGGTGCGCTGCAGCAGGAACTCGGCGCTCTTCAGGTAGGTGTCGCACTGGATCGCCTTCATGTCCTCGAGGGTGAGGCGCGGGCTGGCCTCCAGGAGCTCGCGGATGCGGTCGGCGCGGAAGGAGGGGATCCAGCTCAGCGAGAAGATCGGCTCGTGGCCCTCGGGCAGCACCGGGTTGTTGGCGGTGACCACGAACCCGCAGCCGGGGTTGAGCAGCAGCGGTTTGCGCGCCTCGTCCAGGAACCCCTGCCACAGGTCCTCCCGGCCCTCGGCCCGGGCGGGCAGGGCGCCGTTGCCCCGGGCGCGCAGCGGCACCCATCCGGCCGGGTAGTAGCCGATGGTGCCGGCGGTGTCGGCGAAGACCACGTTCATGGCCGGCGCGGTGAACAGGCGCAGGGCGCGCACGAACTCGCCCGCGTCGCGGGCCCGGTTCATGAGCAGGATGGCCTCGAGCGTGCGCAGCGGCGATTGCTCGATCGCGTGGTGGGCCAGCAGCCGGTTCTCCTCCTCGACCAGCGGGCCGGCCAGGCTGACCCGCACCTCGCGCGTCACCGCGGCCCGGCCGCGCACCCGGATCGTCTCCCGCCGGCGCGCGATGTCCCGCCACTGGCCGTCGAAGAGGTAGCGGTCCGGATGGCCGGGCTGGGTGCGCAGGCTGAAGTAGTCGATCACGTCGGTGCCGGTGGAGGTGAAGCCCCAGCCCACGTGGCGGTTGCGGCCGATGACGACGAAGGGGGTGCCGGGCAGGGAGAGGCCGCTCACTTCCAGCCCGGGCGCGCGGGCCACGACCTGGTAGAAGTGGGAGGGAAAGCGGGTGGGCAGGTGGGGGTCGTTGGCCAGGAGCGGGGTGCCGCCGGCCGTTCGCGATCCGGACACCACCCAGTTGTTGGAGCCGAGCCGCGACTCGAGGCGGTGCCGCTCGCGTTCGACCCGCCTCCCCAGCGCGGGAGCGGGCGGCATGCGGCCCAGCTCGGCGGCGTCGACGATGGCGCTCCCGAGGTTGCCGAAGAGCAGCGCCCGCGCCTTGTCGGCCCCGATGGCGCGGAAGACGCGGGCGTTGTACAGCTCCGCCCCGGACTCGGCCAGCATCGTCTCCATGCTCAGCAAAACGGCCAGCACGTCGTCGATGCGCCATCGGGCCGGGGTGGAGCGCAGCAGGTGGAACTCCGGGGGCAGGTTCTGCGAGTCGATGAAGGCGTTGACGCCCCGGCAGTAGGCGTCGAGCAGCGCGGCCAGCTCCCGCGGCAGGGCGGCGCGGCTGCGGGCGATGGCCTCCCCCGGGAGCTCGTCGCGGCGCGCCCCGTCCCACTCCAGGGCGTCGGGGCCGAACAGCTCCGCCAGGCGCCCGGTGGCCGCGCGGCGCGTCAGGTCCATCTGGAACAGGCGGTCCTGGGCGTGGACGAAGCCGGTGGCGAAGCACAGGTCGCCCAGGCTCTCGGCGGTCAGCTGCGGCACCCCCCAGCGCTGGCGCTCGACGGTCACCGGGCGCTCCAGGCCGGAGACCAGGAGCGTGCCGCGCGTCTCCGCCAGCGAGGCGCGCAGGAACAGGTAGACGACCAGGGCGGCCAGCAGCGGCAGGGCGACGGCGGCGAGCAGGAGACGGCGGATCGTCTTCACGGGGGGTCCCGAAGGGCCATTATACCACGACGGCCCTTTTCGTGGGCCGCGGCTTGAATTCGCGGGGCGAACTCCCTACAATAGGGGCCATGGAGAAGAAGGAAATCGAGAACATCACCGACTTTTTTTCGCGCGAGGACATCGCCGGCCAGGTGGCCGCCACGCCGGAGAAGAAGTGGGAGGAGATCTTTTCCCGCTGGATCGACAAGATCGAGCAGGAACAGATGATGATCAACCTGTTCGAGCTGAAGCTCTGGTTCGAGAGCGTGGAGGAGATGTTCGCCTCCCCGGCGCTGGAGAACCTGGTCTTCCGGTACCAGCCGGTCAACGAGCGCAACTACGAGTTCTACGTCTTCACCTTCCACCAGGTGCTGGTGCGCATGACCACCCTGCTCAAGGAGCTGGACTTCAAGAAGGACAAGTATTTTCTCAACTTCGAGGAGTTCATCGTCGAGAAGATCCTCGAAGACAACATGGAGAACTCCTTTCCCTACCTGCGCGAGCTGCACGCCCCGGAGTCGTGGTTCAACTCGCTGCGCATCTTCCTGCAGAACTACCGCACCCTGCTGGCCGAGATCTTCCACCACGACATCATCTCGCAGCGCGCCTTCCTCTCGGTCAAGAAGCTCTACCACCGCGAGCTGATCGGCAACCCCATCCTGATCTCGCTCCTGCGCAAGCAGTTCATCCCCAAGATGGACAAGATCTACCAGCCGGACATCTCGGCCATCATCGCCGCCACCAAGGACCGCAGCCTGAAGAAGAACCTGGGCATCTTCTTCGTGCTGGCCTTCCGCATCCTCAAGATCAACAACTTCATCGAGCTGAACCTGAACCGCAGCAAGTACCTGGAAACGGTCATGCCGCTGGTGCTGACCCTGGTCAAGAGCATCGCCGCCATCGTCGATTTCTGCGAGAACGTCCTGATCAAGAGCCTGGAGGGCGCCAAGCCGCCGCGCGCCGAGCTGGAGGCCTCCGGGGAGGTGCTGCGCAACCTGCGCCTGGAGTACAAGAAGATCAACGAGGGCGAGCTTCCCGTCTACTTCGACGCCGCCTCCAACAAGATCAAGAAGCGGCGCATGCTCAAGAACATCGTCATCATCTCCGAGATGGCCATCCAGGAGCTGATCGAGAGCGTGGCCCGGCTCTTCAAGCCCGACATCTCCGGCGGCAACATCTTCGAGAACTACGTGTCGCGCAAGCAGAAATCGATCGAGGTCAAGAAGAAGCTGATCAAGCTCCACACCAAGATCAACGACTTCTTCGTGCAGAAGGGGGGCATCGCTCCGTCGGAGATCTTCTTCGACATCAACCTGTTCATGGAGACCGACCTCAACTACCTCCTGTACAAGGACTGGAACGAGTTCCTCAGCCACTACAACAACCTCAGCCGCACCAACTTCTCGACCGAGTTCGAGCCCGCCCTGCGCACCTTCCACTCCTTCCTGACCCGCATCCTGAAGGAGATCGTCTCGGACAAGAAGTGAAGGGGGCGGGCCCCATCCCCCTTCGCCTGAAAGGGAAGGGGAGGTCGAAGCCTCGATCCCCGGCGCTGGAAAGCAGCTCCCGTCTGTGGTACACTAGCCCCGCCGCCGCGTGCGGCCGCGATCATGTTCGGATCCATCGGCATTCCCGAGCTCGTGCTGGTGTTTGTCGTGGTGCTGCTGCTGTTCGGCCCCGACAAGCTGCCCCACTTCGCCCGCACCCTGGGCAAGACCATCCGCGATTTCCGCCAGGTGGTGGACCAGGCCAAGTCGACCATCGAAAAGGAGATCGGAACCGACGAGCTGCGCGGAGGGATGCTCGATTTGAAGCGCGACGTGGACGGCAGCCTGCTCGACCTGAAGCGCGGCGTCCGGGACATGGTCGACCGGGC
>CAYZNT010000013.1:57183-76847 GCA_964479735.1 uncultured Clostridia bacterium | reverse complement strand
TGGACGGCAGCCTGCTCGACCTGAAGCGCGGCGTCCGGGACATGGTCGACCGGGCTTTGGACGAGCCGCCCGCCACCGCCGCCCTCCCCGGCGCGCGGCCCGCCACCGCCGCCCCGGGAGCCGCCGACCCGTACGCCTCTCCCGCCGCCCCGGGAGCCGTCGACCCAACCGTCTCTCCCGCCGCCCCGGAAGCCGCCGACCCATCCGCCTCTCCCGCCGTCCCGGCAGCGGGTGCCCCCCCCGCCCCGCCTCCCGATGAAAAAGCCCAATGAGATGACGTTCCTGGAGCACCTCGGGGAGCTCCGCAAGCGCATCCTCGTCTCCATCCTCTTCCTGGTCGTCTTCTTCTTCGTCGGCTGGGCCATCTCCGGGAGGCTCTACGGGTGGCTCTCCCTGCCGCTGCTGCAGTTCATGCCGGCCGGGCAGAAGCTGGCCTTCACCAGCCTCACCGATCCGTTCATGATGTACCTCAAGGTGGCCTTCATCTTCGCCCTGTTCGCCGCCTCGCCCTTCATCTTCCACCAGCTGTGGCTCTTCATCGCCCCCGCCCTCTACCCCGGCGAGAGGCGCTGGGTGGTGCCGTTCGTGATCGCCACCACCCTGTTCTTCCTGGCCGGGGGCGCCTTCGGGTACTTCGTCGTCTTCCCGGTGGCCTGCCGCTTCTTCCTCCAGGTCGGCAGGGACTTCACCCCCATCATCACCATCGGAGACTACTTCAGCCTGGCCTTCCGGGTGCTGTTCGGCATCGCCGTGGTGTTCGAGCTGCCGGTGCTGATCTTCCTGCTGGCCAAGCTGCGGCTGGTGTCGGCGCGGTTCCTGTGGAAGTATTTCCGCTACGCGGTGGTGGCCATCTTCATCCTCGCCGCGGTGGTCACGCCCACCCCCGACATGGTGACCCAGGTCATCTTCGCCGTGCCGATGATCCTGCTCTACCTGCTGGGCCTGTTCATCGCCTGGCTCGTCAATCCCGGGGAGAAAGCGGAAGAGGAGTGACCCGGGCCGGTCGGCCGGGCGCGGGGGGAGAACCTGGAGCCAGGGGGAATCGAACCCCCACTTCAGCCATGCGAGGGCTGCGTTCTACCGTTGAACCATGGCCCCGCCCGCTTGGGAAGGCCCATGGTACCACGTTCGGCCCGGTTCGTCAATCCGGGCCGGGGCTAGCCGCCGCTGACGATGCGGCGGATGTGCGGCTCCAGCTCGAGCCACTGCTCCTCGTGCAGCTTGGCCCCCACCACCTCCACCACCCGGGCGCCCAGCAGCGAGCCGAGCCGGCCGCAGGCCTCGAGGGGCAGGCCGTTGGCGTGGCCGTAGAGGAAGCCGGCCGCGTAGAGGTCGCCGGCGCCGGTGGTGTCGACCGCCTGCGCGGGGACGCTGCCGATGACCTCCCGGCATGAGCCCTGGCAGACCAGCGAGCCCTGCTTGCCGATCTTGACCACCACCATGGGGCAGCGGGGCCCCAGGCACTCGAAGGCGGCGCGCGGGTCGCTGTGGCCGGTGAAGGCGGCGGCCTCCTGCTCGTTGGCGAAGAGGATGTCGACGTAGGCGTCGACCATCCGGTCGATGAACGGGCGGTTCTCGTTGACCACGTTGTAGGAGGCCAGGTCGAGCGAGATCTCCAGGCCGGCCTCGTGGGCCAGGCGCATGGCGGACTCGATCAGCTCGTGGTTCTGCACCAGGTAACCCTCGATGTGCAGCATGTCCCAGCCGCGGAACTGCTCCGGTTGCAGGTCGGCGGCCGCCAGCTCGATGGCCGCGCCGAGGTAGGTGGCGAAGGTGCGCTCCGAGTCCGGGGTGATCAGGGCCACCGCCCGGCCGGTGGCCGACCGCCCCGGCAGCAGCCAGGCCTGCGCCCCGTGCCGCTCCAGGTCGTCGTGGTAGAAGCGGCCGAACTCGTCGTCTCCCGTCTTGCCGATGAACGCCGTTCCGACGCCGAGGCGGGCCAGGCCGCAGATGGTGTTGGCCGCCGACCCGCCCGACGTCCGGGTGGTCTCGTAGCGGCTGGCGCCGGCGACGATGGCCGCGGCGCGCTCCAGCCCGACGTGGGTCATGCTGCCCTTGGGCAGGTCCCAGCCGGACAGCGGCTCGTCACCGGGGATGCGGATCAGGATGTCGACCAGGGCGTTGCCCAGACCGAGAATGCGCTTCATGCTGTCACTCCTTTGCCGGGGTGCATGGCGGCGGCAGCTGGCCGGCCAGCTCGCCGATCAGGGCCGAAACCTCGGGGCCGCTCTGCGCCCGGGCCGCCGCCTCGAGGCGGCGCGCCGTCTCGCCGGCCGCCCCGTAGCCGAAAACCGGAGCCGTGCCCTTGACGTCGTGGGCCACGGCCGCCACCGCCGCCCAGTCCCCCGCTTCGGCGGCGCGGCACAGCTCGTCCAGGTCGCTGCCGCACTTGGCGGCGAACTCCCCGCGCAGCTCGTCCAGGAGCGAATCGTCGATCCACCCGTCGTCCGGCCGTTCAGGCACGACGCCCCCGTCCGGCGGGGTGACGGCACTTCCGGCCGTTTCCGCCCGGCCTAGAACTTGGCATGCAGCACGCGCTCGATCTCGTTGCCGGCGCCGAGCTGCAGCACGACCGCGTTGAGCGCGTCGAGCTCCTTCTCGTCGATCAGGGCGTAGGCGGCGATGATGACCTTGTCGCCGGCGGAGACCAGCCGGGCGGCGGCGCCGTTGACGACGATCTCGCGCGAGTCGCGGCGGTGGGGGATGACGTAGGTGGCGAAGCGGTTGCCGTTGGTGAGGTTGTATATTTCGACGCGCTGGAAATGGCGCAGGTTGGCCTTCTCGACCAGCGCCTCGTCGATGGCCACGCTGCCTTCGTAGTTGATGTCGGTCGCGGTCACCGTGGCACGGTGGATCTTGGAGACCAAGAACGGAATCATCATCTTCCCATCTCCTGTGCCGTCCCGGGCGCTTCCCCGGATGGCCCGGCGGCAGGCCGGGGACGGGGGCGCGCTCCCGGGCGGGAGCGTATTCTGAAACCGAATTGTACCAGAAAAGCGGGCCGGGTTCCAGCCATTTGACACCGTCGTCACCGCCGACTATGATGGGACGGTCCGCGCCCGCAAGGCGGCCGAGGGCGCAGGCGGAGGTGGCCCATGAAGAGACGCGCGGTGCCAATCGGCGCCCTCCTGCTGGCGGTGCTGCTGTTCCAGGGCTGTGCGACGCTCGGCGATCTGGCCGGGGCGCTGGCCAACCTGAAGCGGCTGCAGTTCCGGCTGGGAGGCATCGGCGGCTTCTCGCTGGCCGGGGTCCCGATCGGCGGCAAGGCGGCCCTGCGCGACTTCAACCTGGGCGACGGGCTGAGGCTGCTGGCGGCCTTCCGCGGCAAGCGCCTGCCCGCCTCGTTCGTCCTCGACGTCGAGGCCCGCAACCCCAACGACGGGACGGGAGGCTCGCCCCGCACCGTCTCCACCCTGACCCGCTTCGAATGGCGGCTGCTCATCGACGACCAGCCGACCATCCGCGGCGACATCGAGAACCCGGTGGAGATCCCCGGCACCGGGCAGACCACGGTCATCCCGATTCGCCTGGAGATCGACCTGTTCGAATTTTTCGGCAACCGCGGCTACGAGGACCTGGTTTCCCTGGCCCTGGCCATCGGGGGGCGGCGCGGGGACGTCTCGCGGATCGCCCTCGACGCCCTGCCGCGCGTTTCCACGCCGCTGGGCGAGATCGCCTACCCCGGCCGCATCACCATCGTCTCCGGGGAATTCCGTTGAGCGGTACCGGCCTGACCGTTTCCCCGGTGGCCGGCCGCCGCCAGCTGCAGGCCTTCGTCCGCTTCCCGCACCGCCTCTACCGCGGCAACCCGCACTGGGTGCCGCCGTTGGACGCCGACGAGCGCGACACCCTGCGCCCCGACCGCAACCCGGCCTTCGCCCACTGCCAGGCGCGCCTCTGGCTGGCCTGGCGGGACGGCCGCGTGGTCGGCCGCATCGCCGCCATCCGCAACCGGCTGCACGAGGAGAAATGGGGGCAGCGCTACCTGCGCTTCGGCTGGGTCGATTTCGTCGACGACCCGGAGGTGTCGGCGGCCCTGTTCGCCGCCGTCGAAGGCTGGGCGCGGGAGTGCGGGGCGACCGCCGTCCACGGACCGCTGGGGTTCAGCGACATGGACCGCGAGGGCATGCTGGTGGAGGGGTTCGGGGAGCGGGCCTCCACCATCACCACCTACAACCACGCCTACTACCCGGCCCACGTCGAGACGCTGGGCTACGTCAAGGACGCCGACTGGCTGGAATACGACCTGCGGGTGCCGCCCGAGCCCGACGAGATCATCGCCCGCATCGCCGCCGTCTCGCTGCGCCGCAACCGCCTGCACCTGCTGCAGGCGCGCCGCCGGCGCGACCTGCTGCCTCACGCCCGGGAGCTGTTCCAGCTGCTCGACGACGAGTATCGGGACCTCTACGGTGTGGTCCCGCTGACCCCCGCCCAGGTGGACCGCTACATCGACCAGTACCTCGGGTTCATCCGCCCCGAGTTCGTGCCCATCGTGCTCGACGAAGACGGTCGCATGGTGGCCTTCGGCATCACCATGCCCTCGCTGGCGCGGGCGCTGCAGCGGGCGCGCGGGCGGCTGCTGCCCTTCGGATTCCTGCACCTGTGGCGGGCCCTGCGCCGCAATTCACGGGCCGAGCTCTGCCTGATCGCGGTGCGCGCCGCCTACCGCGGAAAGGGGGTGAACGCCGTCCTGATGGACTGCATGCACCGCCTGTTCATCCGCCGCGGCATCCGCCGCGTCGAATCCAACCCGGAGCTGGAGAGCAACCCCGACGTGCGCGGCCAGTGGAAGCACTACCCGACCCGGCAGCACAAGCGGCGGAGGGTCTACATCAAGCGCCTGGCCTGAGCGGCGGCCGGCCGCCGGGATCAGCGCGCCAGCTTGCGGTAGTGGATGCGGTGCGGGGAGTCGGCTTGCTGCCCGAGGCGGCGGTGGCGGTCGGCCTCGTACTCCGAGTAGTTGCCCTCGAACCAGACCACCCGCGAGTCGCCCTCGAAGGCCAGGATGTGGGTGGCGATGCGGTCGAGGAACCATCGGTCGTGGGAGATGACCACCGCGCAGCCGGCGAAGTCGTCCAGCGCGTCCTCCAGGGCGCGCAGGGTGTTGACGTCCAGGTCGTTGGTCGGCTCGTCGAGCAGCAGCACGTTGGCGGCGCTTTTGACGATGCGCGCCAGGTGCAGGCGGTTGCGCTCGCCGCCGGACAGGACGCCCACCTTCTTCTGCTGGTCGCCGCCGCTGAAGTTGAACCACGAGGCGTAGGCGCGGCTGTTGACCGGCTTGCCGCCCAGGGTGATCGTCTCCTGGCCGTCGCCGATCGCCTCCCACACCGCCCGCTCGGGATCCAGCGCGTCGCGCTCCTGGTCGACGTAGGCCAGCCGGGCGGTCTCCCCGATGCGCACCGTGCCGGCGTCCGGCTTCTCCTGGCCGGTCAGCAGGCGGAAGAGGGTGGTCTTGCCGGCGCCGTTGGCGCCGATCACCCCGACGATGCCGGCCGGCGGCAGGCGGAAGGTCAGGTCGTCGAAGAGCAGGCGCTCGCCGTAGGACTTGGCCAGCCCGTCGGCCTCGATGACCACGTCGCCGAGGCGCGGGCCCGAGGGGATGTAGAGGCGCGCCTCCTCCACGCGGGCCGTTTTTTCGGCCGACAGCAGCTTCTCGTAGGAGTTGAGGCGGGCCTTGCCCTTCGCCTGGCGGGCCTTGGGGGACATGCGCACCCACTCCAGCTCCCGCTCCAGCTGGCGGCGCTGGCGGTCGGAGGCCTTCTGCTCGCCGGCCAGGCGCTGCTGCTTCTGCTCCAGCCAGGAGGAGTAGTTGCCCTTCCAGGGGATGCCCTCGCCGCGGTCCAGCTCCAGGATCCACTGGGCCACGTTGTCCAGGAAGTAGCGGTCGTGGGTGACGGCGATGACCGTGCCCGGGTACTCCTGCAGGTGGCGCTCCAGCCACTGCACCGACTCGGCGTCGAGGTGGTTGGTCGGCTCGTCCAGCAGCAGGATGTCGGGCTCCTGCAGCAGCAGCCGGCACAGGGCGACGCGGCGCTTCTCGCCGCCGGACAGGGGCGCCACCGGGGCGTCGCCGGGCGGGCAGCGCAGGGCGTCCATGGCCGCTTCCAGCCGGTTGTCCAGGTTCCAGGCGTCCATCTCCTCCAGCTGCTCCTGGACGGCGGCCTGGCGGGCGATGAGCTTCTCCATGTCGTCGGGGCCCAGGTCGGGATCGGCGAACCCCTCGTTGATCTTCTCGAACTCGGCCAGCTTGTCGAGCACCGGCTGAACGGCCTCGGAGATGGCCTGCTTGACCGTCTTCTCCGGGTCGAGCTTGGGCTCCTGCTCCAGGAAGCCGATGGAGTAGTCGCGGGCCGGGACCACCTCGCCCTGGAAGTCGGTGTCCACCCCGGCGATGATCTTCAGCAGGCTGCTCTTGCCCGAGCCGTTCAGTCCGATGACCCCGATCTTGGCGCCGTAGAAGAAGGAGAGCGAAATGTCCTTCAGCACCTGGCGGTGCGGCGGGTGGATGCGCGAGACGCGCACCATGGAGAAGATGATCTGCCTGTCGTCGCCCCTGGGCTTGGCCATGTCTGTCCCTCGCTGTCAGGATGTCCGGATGCCGTCACTTATACCATCGTTCGGCAGCGGTGTCAAAACGGTGTCCCGGGGCGGTGCGGTTGACAGCGATCGCCCGATCCGCCATAGTGGGAGAGGATGACATGCCGAGCCTAGTCGAAATGAACGCCGCCTGCGCCTCGCTCCGCCGGGCGCCCGTCGAACCGGCTCCTTCCCGGCGCGGGGCGATGAGGCGCCTGCTCCCCGCCGCCCTGCTGCTGCTCGCCGCCTGCGGTTCCGGCGGGAAGCCGGCCGGAGAGAGCCTCCCGCCGCGGCGCGTGGTGCCCACCGCGGCCCAGGCCGCCTACCAGGAGATGGAACTGGTGGGCTTCATCCACTTCGGCATGAACACCTTCACCGGCCGGGAGTGGGGGTACGGGGACGATCCGCCGGGGACCTTCGCCCCGGAGCGGGTGGACGCGGAGCAGTGGGCGCGGGTGGCGCGGGCGGCGGGGATGAAGGAGCTGATCCTCACCGCCAAGCACCACGACGGCTTCTGCCTCTGGCCCACCGCCGCCACCGGTCACTCGGTCCGGAACAGCCCCTACCGGAACGGAGGCGGAGATGTCGTGGCCGAGTTCGTGGCCGCCTGCCGCAAGCACGGGATCCGGGCCGGGCTCTACCTTTCGCCCTGGGACCGGAACCACGCCGCCTATGGCACACCGGCCTACATCGGCTTCTACAAGGCCCAGCTGCGCGAGCTGCTGACCCGATACGGAAGGATCGACGAGCTCTGGTTCGACGGCGCCAACGGCGGTGACGGCTACTACGGCGGGGCGCGCGAAACGCGGCGCATCGATGCCCGCACCTACTACCCCTGGCGGGAGATCTGGGCGGAGGTGCGCCGGCTGCAGCCGGGGGCGGTGATCTTTTCGGACGCCGGGCCCGACCTGCGCTGGTGCGGGAACGAGCGGGGAAGCGCCGGCGACCCCTTCTGGTCGACCATCGACGCCAACCGGCTGGTGATCGGCCGGAGCGACACCGCCTACCTGAACCGCGGGGATCCGGAGGGGAAGGAGTGGCTGACCGGCGTCTGCGACGTCTCCATCCGCCCCGGCTGGTTTCACCATGCCGGCGAGGACGGCCGCGTGAAAACCCCCAAGGAGCTGGTGGAGATCTGGTACGAATCGGTGGGCCGCAACGCGGTCCTTCTGCTCAACCTCCCCCCCGGCCCGGACGGCCGCATCCAGGAACCCGACGTCCGCGCCCTGCAGGGCTTCCGCCGGGCGCTGGACGATACATTCCAGGTGGATCTCGCCTCCGGCGGACGGGCCACCGCCAGCTCCCAGTGGCGCCCCGGCGCGCGGTTCGCCCCCGCCAACGTCCTGGACGGAAGCGATCAAACGGTTTGGGCGGCCGCCAGCCGCGAAGCCTCGATCGAGATCGCCCTGCCCGCAGCGCGCGAGTTCGACCGGGTCGTGCTTCAGGAGCCCATCCGCCTGGGCCAGCGCATCGCCGCCTTCTCCGTGCAGGTTTTCGGAGACGGGACCTGGCAAACCATCGCCACGGGGACCACGGTGGGGTACAAGCGGGCCTTGAGAGTCCCGTTGCTGCGCTCTGACCGGGTGCGCCTGCTCGTCGGGGCCTCCTGCGGCACTCCTGCCGTCTCGGAGTTTTCCCTCTACCGGTCGTCGCCGCTGGAGCGGGCGGAATGAACGGAATGCTCCCGGCCGCCCGCCTGCCGGAGAATGGATTTACCCGGTTCGGGTGCCGGAATGCGGAGGGGCGGCGGTGGCGGTTATGAGGCGCCCGTCTTTTCGGGTATAATTGGACCGGACCGACACCATGTTCTTCAGCGGCGACACCTACGACACCCCCGAAGGCACCCGCCGTTTCATCGGCGACCGGCTTCTGCTGGGCAGCCGCTGGTTCTACTACCTCACCTACATCCGCGAGATCTTCCGCTCCCGGGGAGAGGCGCTGCGCGGGGTCTACGACGACGAGGCCTGGAGCCGGGCCTCGCTGCGCATCTTCCGCAACCTCGAGGGCTGCGGAGGCCGCTTCCACGTTTCCGGCATGGATCATTTCAGGAACCTGCCCGGCCCGGTGGTCTTCATCAGCAACCACATGGGCACCCTGGAGACCCAGGCGTTCCCCTGCCTCATCAACCCGGTCAAGCCGGTCACCTACGTCATCAAGGAGGAACTGGTCAACGCCCGCGTGTTCGGCCCCATCATGCGTGCCCGCCATCCCATCGTGGTGGGCCGCCGGAACCCGCGCGAGGACCTCGAGGCGGTCCTCCGCGGCGGCCGGGAGAAGATTTCCGCCGGTCGATCGGTGATCATCTTTCCGGAGAGCACCCGCAGCGAGGTTTTCCGCCCCGGGGGCTTCAACTCCCTGGGCGTCAAGCTCGCCCGGCAGGCGGGGGTGCCGGTGGTGCCGGTGGCGGTCAAGACCGATTTCTGGGGGAACGGCCGCTGGATGCGCGCCTTCGGGCCCATCCAGCGCGGCAAGCCGATTCACATCCGATTCGGCCCCCCCATGGCCGTGCGGGGCACCGGCCGCGAGGAGCACGAGCGGATCGTCGCCTTCATCGCCGACAACCTGCGCGCCTGGGGCGGCCGGGTGGCGGAGTAGCCCCGTTTCCTGCCGGAAAACGCTGGCCGGGTTGTTATCGTATACTGGAACTGATCCATCGAGGAGCCCCCATGCCCGTTCATAAGGTCGTCGTCGCCCTGTGCCTGCTCGGGTTGGCCCTGCCCGCCGCTTCCCGCCCCGCCGACGGGGAGCACGGCAAGGTCGTGCAGGCCGTCCGGCTTCAGACTCCGCCGCGCATCGACGGCCGCCTGGACGATGCCTGCTGGCGGGACATCCAGCCGGCCTCCGGCTTTTTCCAGTTCGACCCGGACAACGGCCGGCCGGCGTCCGAGGCGACGCTGCTGCGGGTGGCCTACGACCAGCACCGCGTCTACTTCGCCTTCCACATGAAGGACTCGCAGCCGCAGCGGATCTGGGCCGAGCTGACCCCGCGCAACGACTACGAGAACAACGACTCCGTGCAGCTGATCCTGGACACCTACAACGACCGCCGCACCTCCGTCTCCTTCACCGTGAACGCGCGCGGCGTGCAGAAGAACTCGGTGGAGACCATCTGGAAGTCGGCGGCGCAGGTCGTCTCCGACGGCTGGACCGCCGAGATGGCCATCCCCTTCAAGTCGCTCCGCTTCTCCGCCCGGCCCGATCAGGCGTGGGGGATCAACGTCGCCCGCTTCATCCACCGCCTGAACGAGACCGACTACTGGACCGACGCCCGCCGCGACCTGCCGCTGCTGCAGCAGATGGGCGAGCTGCGCGGCCTGGAAGGTGTGAAGCCGGGGGCCAACCTCGAGTTCTTCCCCTATGCCGGGGTCCGCTCGTCGCGCTGGGACGGGGAGAAGGACGACAAGGTGGCCGTGGGGCTGGACGTCAAGTACGGCATCCTGCCCAACCTCATCCTGGACGCCACCGTCTCCCCCGACTTCAGCGAGGTGCAGTCCGACCCCTTTCTCTACCAGCTGTCTCCCTACGAGAACTACTTCGAGGAGAACCGCCCCTTTTTCAGCGAGGGCAGCCAGTATTTCCGCCTGTCGGGGATGAACGGCGGCATGTACGGGCCGTCGACCAGCCTCTTCTACTCCCGGCGCATCGACTCGCCGACCTTCGCCGCCAAGCTGTCGGGCAAGACCGACGGCTGGTCCTTCGGCGTGCTGGGCGCGCTGAACGAGGCCCCCGGGGACGACTCCTTCTTCAGCGTGGTGCGCGTGCAGAAGGACATCCTGCGAAACTCCCAGGTGGGCTTCTACTACGCCGGCGTGGACAGCCGGGACAGCGGCAACCACAACCTGGCCCTGGACTACAGCCTCAACTTCGGCGAGATCAACTACCTGACCGGGATGAGCGCCTTCACCTTCGAGAACGGCCGGAGCGGGGGCGGAAACGCCATTCACACCCTGCACTTCAGCCACGAGCCGGACGACGGGCTGCAGCTGAGCGCCGATTTCCGGCACTTCGGCCGGCAGGCGGGGGTGCGCACCGGCTACGTCTCGCAAGTCGACCTGCAGTCCTGGTCGGCGCTGCTCGGCAACGCCTGGCGGCTGCAGCGGGGCTTCGTCCGGCGCTTCAGCACCGACCTGCAGGCCGACCTGAGATATGACACCTCCGGCCGCAAGACCGGCGACAATCTCACCTGGATGGCCTTTCTGCGCTGCCTGAGCCAGTTCAACGTCCACGGCCAGGTGTCGGCGGGCCGCAGCCGCTACCAGGTGTTCGGGGGCGGGGCCGGCCTGGTCTGGACGGAAGAGTTCATCCGCACGCGCAGCGCCTCGCTGGAGGCCACCTGGGAGCGCGGGGGCTTCTTCAAGGAGGTCGGCCTGGAACTGCGCCTGGAGAGGCAGGGCGTCTACGACGACGCCTTCACCCGGGTCGAACCCGGGAAGGAGTTTTCCCTCGATGCCGAGCTGGTCCTGCGGCCCCGCTCCAACATCGAGCTGGGCGCCGAGATCGGCTGGGTGAGGCAGACGCTGGATCGCACCGGCGAGACCGTCTTCGACGGCCTCACCTACGAGGGGGCGCTGCACCTGCAGCTGACGCGCAGCCTGTTCTTCAACGGCCGCCTGCTGGGCGAGACCCGCGACGACCAGTACAGCCTCGACCTGCTCCTCGGCTGCTACTTCGGCGCCGGAAACATGGTCCAGCTCTCCTACAAGAACAGCGAGCGCGGCCTGGCCGGACTGCACCAGGCCGGCCACTCCATCACCCTGAAGGTCTCCTACCTGCTGCGGATCTGAGCGGGATCCGGACGATGCAGGGGCGTGCGGCCGCACGCCCCCGCAAAGGCACGCCGCGACCCCGTGCCGCCTCCCGGGGCTCCGGGGAGGGGCGATTCACGATGCGCCCCTGCGGCGTGTTTGCCCACGGGGGTTTGCCTATGCCCGATTCCCGGTGACGCGGCGGGGAGAGGCAGGGACAGGTTTGGAACCTGCCCCTGCCTGGGTCGGAGCGCATGGCCCCCTGCACACGAAGCCAGGGGCCTGCCCGGCCGGCAGGGGGTCAGAGAACGATTCCCGCCCTCAGCCCGGGGTATCCCGCCACCCCGGCCATGGCCGGAGCTTCGCCGAACTCCAGCCTCGAGGCCGCGCAGGCGAAGCGGATGCGCTCGGCGGCCGCCTCCACCCGCAGCCGCAGCTCGGCGTCGGCCGTCTCGACCCGCACCGCGGCCACCTCGGCCTTGGCGGCGAGGCCCTTCTCCTTCTTCTGGGCGGAGACCGCCGCCTTCACCGCCAGGGCCAGCGCCTGGGCGGCCAGCGCTTCCTGGTCGGGCTTCACCGCCACCTGCCAGTCCTCGCCGTCCAGGACCTCGTAGCCGCTCTCCGGCCGGGTGTATTCCGCGGCAACCGGCGGCAGGGCGGCGCCGATGGCGGCGATGACCCCGTAGTCCATGATCTCGCGCTCGACCAGCCGGGTCAGGTCATGGCGTTCCGGGTCGGCGAGGACCACGGCGTGCGCCAGCGGCAGGCGCAGGGAGTACCCCTTGCGGGTCTTGTAGGCGCGCACCCGGGTGGCCAGCTCCACCAGGTGGTCGCCGGCGGCGCGGCAGAGGCGCACGTGCTCGGCGTCCCCCGGCAGGGCGACGTCGCCGGCCTCGGCCAGGCGGGTGACGTGGATGGAAACGGCCTTCTGGAAGGGGCGGAAATAGGCCTGGTAGATCTCCTCGGTGATGTGGGGGATGAAGGGAGAGAACATCTGGAGCACGGCGAAGAGGGCGTCGTGCAGCGTGCGGCAGGCGGCCTGCCGGGAGGGCTCGTCCGGGCTGTCGGGCGCCAGCCGGCCCTTGACGAACTCCAGGTAGTTGTCGCACAGGTCGTGCCAGAAAAACTGGTAGACGGCATTGCGCGCGCCGTTGAACTCGTAGGCGGAGAAGCGCTCGTGGTACTCGGCCAGCGCCGCCTGCAGCCGGGCCAGCAGCCAGGTGTCGAGCGGCCGGCTGCCGGCCGTGCCGGAACTGCCGGGAGCGAATTTGCAGCGCTCCAGGTTGTCGACGACGAAGCGGCCGGCGTTCCAGAGCTTGATGAGCAGGCGCCGGTTGTCGTCCACCTCGCCGTCGTCGAAGTAGGTGTCGGCGCCCAGGGAAGCGCCGCAGGTCCAGTAGCGCAGGCAGTCCACCGAGTGGGCCTCGAGGATGCGCTGGGGCGAGAAGGCCTCGCCGTCCTTGCTCTTGGAAATCTTGCTCTTGCGCGCGTACTCCTTCCCGGCCAGCACGGCGGCGTCCGGCCCGGCGGCGCCGCGCTTCAGCACGTGGCCCGAGATGACCGCGTCGCGCCACGGCAGGTCGTCGTGGTGGAAGAGGCTCTTGACCACGGTGTAGAACGCCCAGGTGCGGATGATGTCGTGGGCCTGCGGCCGCATCGACATGGGGCGCATGGCCGCGCTGCGGTCGTCGGGTTCGCCCCAGCGGAAGTTGATCTGCGGCGTCACCGAGGAGGTGGCCCAGGTGTCGAGCACGTCGCTCTCCGGGACGAATTCGGCGCCGCCGCAGCCCGGGCAGCGCTCCAGCGGCGGCTTGTCGGTCAGCGGGTTGACCGGCAGCTGGTTCTCGGCGGCGGGCACGATGCAACCGCAGGCGCGGCAGCTCCAGACCGGGATGGCCACGCCGAAATAGCGCTGGCGCGACACGCACCAGTCCCAGGCCAGCGAGGAGACCCAGTTGACGAAGCGCGTCTTCATGTATTCCGGGTACCAGCGCACCCTCGAGCCGCAGTCGATGATGCGCGGCTTGTGCTCCATGATGTTGACGAACCACTGGCGCTTGACCAGGTACTCCACCTCGGTGCCGCAGCGCTCGTGGGTGTTGACCATGCGCCCCTCGGCCGGGATCTCCGTCACCCGGAAGGCGATGCCCTCCTCGTGCAGCCGCTGGGCGACGGCGGCGCGCGCCTCCCGCACGAGCATGCCGCGGTACTCCCCGGCCCGGTCGTTCAACCGGCCGTCGTCGCCGATGGCCAGCCGCAGGGGCAGCCGGTGGGCGCGCCACCAGTCGATGTCCTGGGTGTCGCCGAAGGTGCAGCACATCACCACCCCGGTCCCCTTGTCGGGGTCGGCCTTGGCGTCGCCGATGACGGGCACGCGATGGCCGAAGACGGGCACGATCGCCTCGCGGCCGATCAGGTGGCGGTGGCGGGGGTTTTCGGGGTGGACGAAGACGGCCACGCAGGCGCAGAGGAGCTCGGGGCGGGTGGTGGCCACCGGGATCTTCTCGTCCCCGTCGGCATCGCGGAAATGGAAGTGGTGGAACTGCGCCGCCTGCGGCTTGTCCTCCACCTCGGCCTGGGCGAAGGCCGTCTGGCAGCGGGTGCACCACAAGGTCGGCGCCTCGCGGTTGTAGACGAAGCCCTTGCGCAGCAGGTCGAGGAACGACCGCTGCGACACGCGCTGCGAGCGCTCGTCGATGGTGTGGTAGACCTCCTGCCAGTCGCAGGAGAAGCCGAGGGCCTGCCACAGGGCGCGGAACTGGTCCGTGTACTTCTGCGACGTCTCCAGGCAGAGCCGGGAGAAATCCGCCCGCGACATCTGGGCGGCGCGCACGCCGTGCTCGCGCTCGGCCAGGATCTCGGTCGGCAGGCCGTTGTTGTCGAAGCCGAACGGGTAGTAGACCTCGCGGCCGCGCATGCGGAAATAGCGGGCGATGATCTCGGTCTGGGTGTAGGAGAAGACGTGGCCGATGTGCAGCTTGCCGGAGACGGTGGGGGGCGGGGTGTCGATGGAGTAAACGGGCTTTCCGCTGCGGGGGTTGAAGCGGAAGACGCCCTCGGCGGCCCAGAACTGCTGCCACTTCGGCTCGGAAACCTTGGGGTCGTAGTCTTTGGGTAGGGGCATGGGATTTTACCTGTGTGGGTTGGCGTGGGGGAGGGGCGCTGTGCGAACCGCCCCTGCGCGGGCGCGGCGGCTCCGGTCAGCCTGGGTTTCATTTCCTTGCGTCATCGGGCGATCAGATTTCCCCCAGGACGAAGTTGTCGATCAGCCGGGTGCGGCCGACGCGGATGGCGCAGGCCACCAGCGTGTTGCCGGGGAGCACGCGCTCGCTGCGCTCCAGGTTGTCGAGGCGCGCCGTCTCCACGTAGTCGATCTCCACGCCGGCGGCGCGCAGGCGGCGGCGGATGAGCCCGCGCAGGCGGCGGCCGTCGCGTTCGCCGCCGGCCACCAGCGCCTGCGCCTCGGCCAGCGCGGCCGGCATGGCCAGGGCCCGGCCGCGCTCGGCCGCGGAGAGGTAGACGTTGCGCGAGGAGAGCGCCAGCCCGTCCCGGTCGCGTACGATCGGTTGCACCCGGACCTCGACGGGCAGGGCCAGGTCGGCGGCCATGCGCTTGATGATCACCGCCTGCTGGGCGTCCTTCTGGCCGAAGTAGGCGCGTCGCGGGGAGACCAGCTGGAGCAGCTTGAGCACCACGGTGGCCACGCCGCGGAAGTGGCCGGGCCGGGAGCGGCCGCAGAGCCGACGCTCCAGCCCCTCCACCCGCACCCAGGTGGAGAAGCCGGGGGGGTAGATCTCCCCCGCGTCCGGAAGGAAGAGCAGGTCGGCGCCCGCCTCCTCCAGCAGGAGCCGGTCGCGCTCCGGGTCGCGCGGGTAGCGGGCCAGGTCCTCGCGCGGGCCGAACTGCGCCGGGTTGACGAAGATGGAGACGGCGCTGTGCCCGTTTTCGGCACGAGCGGCGCGGAGCAGGCTGAGGTGGCCCTCGTGCAAATAGCCCATGGTGGGCACGAAGCCGAGCTGGGCGGCGCCCAGCCGGCGGCGGGCGGCGCCCAGCTCGGCGACGGTGCGGGCGACGATCACCGGAAGAACTCCTCGATGTCGCGATCCAGGTGGTAGCTCTCGGCCGGCCCCGGGAAGGCGCCGGCGCGGACGTCGCGGCAGTAGTCCTGCAGCGCCTGCAGCACCTGGGCCCGGGTGTCGGCGTAGCGTCGCACGAAGCGGGGCAGGTAGACGTCGGTGAAGCCGATCAGGTCGTGGAAAACGAGGATCTGCCCGTCGCAGTGCGGCCCGGCGCCGATGCCGAGGGTCGGGATGCGCAGGGCGGCGGTGACGCGGGCGGCGAGCTCCTCGGGAACCGACTCGAGCACGACCGCGAACACGCCCAGCTGCTCCAGCAGCAGGGCGTCCTCGTAGATCTCGCGCGCCTTGTCCCGCAGCTTGCCCTGCACCTTGAAGCCGCCCAGCTGGTGCACCGACTGCGGGGTCAGCCCCAGGTGGCCCAGCACCGGGATGTCGGCGGCCCGGATGGCGGTGATGGCGTCGCGGCGCGCCCGCCCGCCCTCGAGCTTGACGGCCGCGGCGCCGCCCTCCTGGATGCAGCGGACGGCGTTCTCGGCGGCCCGCTGCGGGCCGAGATGGAAGGTGCCGAACGGCATGTCCGCCACCACCAGCGCGCGCGGCTCGGCGCGGCTGACCATGCGGCAGTGGTAGACGATCTCGTCGAGGGTCACGGCCAGCGTGTCGGAACGTCCGTGCAGCACCATGCCCAGGGAGTCGCCGACCAGGATCAGGTCGATGCCGGCGGCGGAGGCGACCCGGGCGCTGGGGAAATCGTAGGCGGTGACCGCGCAGACCTTCTCGCCGCGTGCCTTCCGGGCCTGCAGCGCCGGGACGGTCACCTTCTCCGGCTCAGGCTGGGGCATAGTAGGAGATTCCCTTCTTGTGGGCGCGGATCTCGCGCACCAGGTGGTCGATGTCGCGGCGGTTGCCGAAGTCGAGCTTCTCGACGTTGACCACCAGCAGCGGCGAGGCCTTGTAGTTGAAGAAGTAGTAGTTGTAGGCCTCGAACAGCTCGCGCCAGTAGTCGGACGGCACCCGCTTCTCCTGCTCCGAGCCGCCCTTGTGGATGCGCTGCACCATCTCGGCGAACGACGTCTGCAGGTAGATGACCAGGCTGCAGGGGGTGATCTTCTCGGCGAAGATGGCCAGGATCTTCTTGTAGATGTCCAGGTCCTCGTCGTTGAGAATGGTGTGGGCGTAGATGCCGTCCTTGTAGAAGATGTAGTCGCTGACGGTGGTTTTCTGGAACAGGTCCTTCTGCTTCAGCTCCAGCTGCTGGTTGAAGCGGTTGATCAGGTAGATGAGCTGGGTCTTCAGGGAAAGCGAGTTGTAGTCGGCGGAAATCGATTCGTAGTATTCGTTCAGGAACGGGTTCTCGGGGGTGTCCAGGATGAGGCGCCCCTTGAATTCCTCGGCGAGAATGCGGGCCAGCCGGGTTTTTCCGGACTTGACCAGCCCCTCGACGGCGATGTGGCGCAGCTCGCTCATGGGCCTGCATTATACCATGCCGCCGGCGGGCAGTAAATCGGCTTTCCGGGCCGGGAATTGCCGCTTCCCCCCCACTTCTGCTATACTGGAGGCATGAGCGAGCTGGCCAACCGCGTCTCGATGAGCTTCAAGAGCAACATCAAGTTCTGCGAGCTGAGCGTGCTCGCCCTCGCCGCCGTCAAGGGCATCCTGCACATCGACGACGACGACTTCTTCCAGATCGAAATTTCGCTGCGCGAGGCGGTCAACAACGCCATCGTGCACGGCAACCACAGCGACCCGCAGAAGGAGGTCTTCCTCGTCTTCGACTGGGACCGGACCCGGCTGCGGATCCAGGTGCGCGACCAGCACCACCGGCCGACCGACTTCCAGAAGATCGAGGAGCGCCTGGCCCACAACGAGGTGCTCTCGTTCAGCGGCCGCGGGATCACCATCATGCGCTCCTACATGGACTCCGTCGAGCTCCGCCATGGTCCGGACGGCAACGAGGTGATCATGGAAAAGCGGCTGCGATGATCGTCCTCGCCCTGGACACCACCTCGCGCCACGCCTCGGTCGCCGTGCTGCGCGACGCCGAGACCCAGCTGGAATACAACTTCACCTCCTCCGCCGACCTCTCGGCCACCCTGATCCCGTCGCTGGAATTCGTGCTCCGCAGCCTGCGCCTGGGGCTGGACGACATCGGCCTCTTCGCGGCCGCCGTCGGTCCCGGCCTCTACACCGGCGTGCGCGTCGGCCTGGCCACCCTGCGCGGGCTTCTGTTCGGGCGGCGCAAGCCGGTGGTGCCGGTGCTCACCCTGCACGCCCTGGCCCACAAGTTCGCCGATTCCGAGCGCCCGGTGGTGCCGCTGATCGACGCCCGGCGCGGGGAAGTGTGCCTGGCCGCCTACCGCTTCCGGAACCAGGAGATGCACGAGCTTTTCCCTCCCCGGCTGCTGCCGGTGGCCGGGATCGCCGCCTGCGTGCAGTCGCTCGAAGACCCCGTTTTCGTGGGCTCCGGCGCCGAGACTCACCGTGACGAGCTGAAGCGCAGCTTCCCGGAGAGCAGCCTGCACTACCGCTCCCATTTCCTGGCCACCGAGATCGGGCGCATCGCCTGGCTCCGGCGCAGGCGCGCCCTGGCCGGCGCGGAGAAGGTGGAGCCCTTTTACGTGCGCCCCGCCGAGGCCGAGGCCTCGGCCAACTCCGCTTCCCGCCGTGCGCGCCCGGATTAGGGCGGCCGCTCCCGCCGACATCGAGCGGATCGCCGCCATCGAGGCGGAGAGCTTCAGCTGCCCGTGGCCGGCTGCCGACTTCCGGAGAGAAATGGAGAACTCCTGGGCCCGGCTCTGGGTCGGGGAGGCCGACAGCGGCGTGGCCGGCTACCTGCTGGCCTGGTTTATCCCCCCCCAGGCGGAGCTTCACAAGGTGGCCGTGGCGGAGGGGTTCCGGCGCCAGGGAGTGGCCGTCGCCCTGCTGGACCACATGCTGGCCGAGGCCCGCCAGGGAGGGGTCGAAACCGTCTGGCTGGAGGTGCGGGAGGGCAACCGGGCGGCGATCCGGCTCTACGAGCGCACCGGATTCCTCCGGGCCGGTCGGCGCCGCGATTATTACCAGGGCCCCCGCGAGGATGCCCTGGTCTTCCAGCTGGATCTGGCCGGGGAGGCCGATGGCGCCCGGCGACAGGGATAGGGGCGCGGCCACCGCGCTCCTGCGGGGGGACCGGAGATGAGAGCCATGGTCATCGACAGGCTGGGGCCGGTAGGCCCCGGTGCCGCGCCGCTGCGCCTGGTGGACCGCCCCGTGCCGGAGATCGGGCCCCGGGACCTGCTGCTGCGCGTGGAAGCCTGCGGGGTTTGCCACACCGAGCTGGACGAGATCGAAGGGCGCACCCCGCCGCCGCGCCTCCCCGTGATCCCGGGGCACCAGGTGGCGGGGCGGGTAGAGCGATGCGGCTCGGAGGCGGGGCGCTTCCGGCCCGGCGACCGGGCCGGGGCGGCCTGGATCTTCTCCAGCTGCGGGGCGTGCGAGTACTGTTCCCGCGGCGACGAGAACCTGTGCCCCCGGTTCCAGGCCACCGGCCGCGACGCCGACGGGGGATACGCGGAGTTCATGGCGGTGAACGAGGCGTTCGCCTTTCCGCTGCCGGAGGCGTTTTCGGACGAAACCGTCGCCCCGCTGCTCTGCGCCGGGGCGGTGGGGTGGCGCTCCCTGCGCCTGGCCGGAATCGAAAACGGCCAATGCCTGGGATTTTTCGGCTTCGGTGCCTCCGCCCACCTGGTGCTGCAGCTGGCGCGGAGGCGATTTCCCTCCTCCCGCTTCTTCGTCTTCACCCGTTCGCCGGGTGAGCAGCGGTTCGCCCGCGAGCTGGGCGCCGAGTGGGCCGGAGCCATCGGCGACGAGCCGCCCGCGCCCCTGCACGCGGCCATCGACACCACCCCGGCCTGGGCGCCGCCCCTGGCCGCCCTCGGGCGGCTGCGCCCCGGCGGGCGCCTGGTGATCAACGCCATCCGCAAGGAGGAGGGAGACCGGGTCGCGCTGCGGGAGACCGACTACGCCCGCCACCTCTGGCAAGAGAAGGAAATCCGGAGCGTGGCCAACGTCACCCGCCGGGATGTCGCGGAGTTCCTCGAGCTGGCCGCGGAGGTTCCGCTCCGGCCCGAAGTGGAAATTTTTCCCCTGGAGGAGGCCAACCGCGCCCTGCTCGAGCTGAAGGAGCGGAAGATCCGCGGGGCGAAAGTTCTCAGAATTTCTGTGTAGGGACAGGTTTCAAACCTGTCCCTGCGGGAGCACGATGATCGCCGAACCGGTTCAGGTT
>CAYZNT010000013.1:0-57083 GCA_964479735.1 uncultured Clostridia bacterium | reverse complement strand
GCCGAACCGGTTCAGGTTTCAAACCTGTCCCTGCGGGAGCACGATGATCGCCGAACCGGTTCAGGTTTCAAGCCCGCCCCGGTCAAGGCCGCGGTCACTCCTTGTTCCCGAAATCGATCTCGTCCGAGAGCTCGTTGACGTCGGTGGAGGCGTCGTAGGGGAAGTGGGCGGCCAGCTGCTTTCCGGCTTCCTCGATGGCGTGGGCCAGGCCGCCGCTGAAGTCCTTTTCACGGAAGTGGGCGCCGAGCTCGGCGGCCAGGCTGTCCCAGAACCCCTGGCCGACCTTCTCGTGGATCCCCTGGTCGCCGATCACGGCGAAGCGGCGCCGCGAGGGGACGATGAAGAAGAGGATGCCGTTGCGCTGGCGGGTGCCGGCCATGCCGAGGCGCAGGAAGGCGCGCTCGGCCGCCCGGTGCACGCTGCCCCAGAAGAATCGGGCGACCGAGACCCGGATCTCGCCCGAGGTGGCTTTTTCCGCGGCGGTGATCGCCTCCCGCACCCGGTTTTCGTCGATCAGGCGCAACAGTTTTCTGCGATGCATGCGCTCCCCCTCACCAGCGGCCGGAGGCGCCGCCGCCTCCCGATCGCCCGCCGCCTCCCGACCAGCCTCCGCCGCCCCCGCCCCCCCCGCCGCCGCGGCTGGAGAGGATGCTCCAGAGCAGCCACAGGGCCAGCTGCGGGTTGGTGATGAAGAGGATGATGAAGCCGATGACCGCCAGCACCAGCAGCGCGGTTTCGAACGGCGTGGCCTTTCGCTTCTTGCCCCCGGCTGGTCTGGCGCCGGGGGCGGCGCCGGTGGCCGAAGCTCCCCCGGCGAGGACCCCGATCGCCTCCTCCACGGCGGCGCGCAGGGCGCCGTCGGGATCGCCCTGCTGAAGCCGGGGAATGGCGACTTCGCTGACGATGCGGCCGGCCAGGATGTCCGGGAACTCGCCCTCCAGCCCGTAGCCGACTTCGAAGCGCAGCGCCCGGTCCTCGGCCATGACGAACAGCACCAGGCCGTCGTCCAGCCCGCGGCGGCCGACCTTCCAGGCGGCGAAGGCGCGAACGGCGAAATCCTCGATCGGCAGCGGCGCCGTGGAACGGCCGATCCAGACGATGAACTGGCGGCCGCTGGCGCGCTCGAAGGCCTCCAGCCGCCCGTCGAGCTCGGCGGCGGCGGCGGGGGAGAGAAACCCCGCCTGGTCGGTCAGCCAGCGGGTCGGCGGAGGCGGGATCTCCGGGCCGACCGCCGGGAGGCAGGGGGTGAGCAGCGCCAGCAGAAGCGCCGGCAGCAGCGCCCCGGGGAGGCGCCGTGTGATCACTGGCCGAAGTTGACCTTGGGGGCGTTTTCAGCGCCCGGCTGGGACTTGAAGAACGGCTTCTCGTTGAAGCGCGAGCCGAAGAAACCGGCGATGACCACCGTCGGGAAGCTCATGCGGGCGGTGTTGAACGATTGGGCGCTCTCGTTGTAGCGCATGCGCTCCACGGCGATGCGGTTCTCGGTGCCTTCCAGCTGCACCTGCAGGTCGCGGAAGTTCTGGGTGGCCTTCAGCTCCGGGTACTGCTCGACCACCACCAGCAGCCGGGACAGGGCCGAGCCCAGCTGGTCCTGGGCCTGCTGGAACTTGCCGAAGGCCTCGGGGCTGGAGGTGATGTCCTGCACCGCCTGGGAGCTCAGCTGGCCGACGCGCGAGCGGGCGTCGATGACCGCCTGCAGCGTGCTCTTCTCGAAGTTGGCCGCGCCCTGGACCGTCGCCACCAGGTTGGGAATCAGGTCGGCGCGCCGCTGGTACTGGCTCTCCACCTGGCCCCACTGCTGTTTCACCTGCTGGTCGAGGGCGACCAGCTTGTTGTAGGCGCCGATGACCGAACTGGCCAGGATCACGACGCCCAGGACGAGGATTCCCAGGCAACCGAGCAACATCGTTTTCTTGGGCATGATCATTCTCCTTCCGTCAACGTGACGTTTCCGTGTATCTTCATGGACCGGATCCGCCGCCGCCGGCTCAGCGGCCGGTGCGGGGCTCGAAGCTCTCGTCGTTGCGGGCCTGCTCGGCCTGCCACTCCACCAGGGGGACGCCCAGGAAGGCGTCCACCACCTGCGGGTCGAACTGGGTTCCGGAGCAGCGCCGCAGCTCCTCGGCGGTCTGCTCGAAGGTCAGCGCCTTGCGGTAGGGGCGGTCGGAGGTCATGGCGTCCACCGTGTCGGCCACGTTGAAGATGCGCGCCCCCAGCGGGATGGCCTCGCCGCGGAGGCCGTCGGGATAGCCCTTGCCCTGGAAGTGCTCGTGGTGGTGCAGCACCATGTTGGCCGCCTCGTCCAAAAACTTGATCTTGCGCAGGATCTGGTGGCCGATCGCGGGGTGGGTCTTCATGATCTCCCACTCCTCCGGGGTCAGCTTGCCGGGCTTGCGCAGGATGGCGTCGGGTATGCCGATCTTGCCGATGTCGTGGAGCAGGGCGCCGTACTCGAAGATCTTGAGCTGGGCCTTGTCGTGGATGCCCAGGATGCCGGCCAGGCGCAGCGTGTAGCGCACCACCCGCAGCGAGTGGCCCTGGGTCTCGGTGTCCCGGGTGTCGAGGGCGGTGACCAGGGCGCGCAGGGTGAAGTTGTAGGTGTGGTCGAGTTCGGACAGGGCGTTGCGCAGCTCGATGGTGCGCTCCTCGACCATTTTCTCCAGGCGCTTCTGGTAGCGCTTGTTTTCCAGGGTCAGCTTGCGCTTCTCCATGGCGCGCTGGGCGATGAGGGCGACCTGGTTGAGCTTGAACGGCTTGGCGATGTAGTCGTAGGCGCCCTTGGACATGGCCGAGATGGCCGACTCGATGTCCTTGACCGCCGAGATCATGATCACCATCACGTCCTCGTCCAGCTTCTTGATGTCGCCCAGCAGCTCGAGACCGTTCTTGCCCGGCATGCGGATGTCGGACATGACGATGTCCACCGTCGGTTCGCTCTTGAACTTGTCCAGCGCCTCGAAGGCGTTGGCCGCCAAAAGGCAATCGAATCCCTCGCCCTGCAGGAAGTCGGCGAGCAACTCGCGGATATCCTGCTCGTCGTCGGCGATGAGGATGCGACCGTTGCTCATGACCCGACTCTACCACGCCGGAAACGGAAAGTAAAGCCGCGGCGGACCGGAGGCATGGGGGGCCTAGTACCGGTAGTGCTCCGGTTTGAACGGGCCGTCGGCGGGGACGCCGAGGTACTCGGCCTGCTTGCCGGTCAGCTTCGTCAGCTGCACGCCGAGGCGCTCCAGGTGCAGGCGGGCCACCTCCTCGTCCAGCTTCTTGGGCAGGGTGTAGACGCGGCGCTCCAGCGCCCGGTTGGTCGCCAGCTCGATCTGCGCCAGGCACTGGTTGGTGAAGGAGTTGCTCATGACGAAGGAGGGGTGGCCGGTGGCGCAGCCCAGGTTGACCAGCCGGCCCTCGGCCAGCATGATGAGCGAGCGGCCCGACTTCAGGGTCCACTTGTCCACCTGCGGCTTGATCGTCTGCTTGCGCACGCCGGCCGTGGTCTCCAGGTAGCGCATGTCGATCTCGGAGTCGAAGTGGCCGATGTTGCAGACGATGGCTTCGTTCTTCATCGCCTCCATGTGCTCGCCGCGGATGACGTCGCAGCAACCGGTGGCGGTGACGAAAATGTCGGCCTCGCCCACGACCTCCTCCAGGGTGGCCACCTGGTAGCCCTCCATGGCCGCCTGCAGGGCGCAGATGGGGTCGATCTCGGTGACGATGACCCGCGCCCCGAAACCGCGCATCGACTGGGCGCAGCCCTTGCCCACGTCGCCGTATCCGCAGACCACCACCTTCTTGCCGGCGACCATGACGTCTGTCGCGCGCTTGATGCCGTCGGCCAGCGACTCGCGGCAGCCGTACAGGTTGTCGAATTTCGACTTGGTCACCGAGTCGTTGACGTTGATGGCCGGGATGAGCAGCTCGCCGGCGGCCTGCATCTGGTAGAGGCGGTGCACGCCGGTGGTGGTCTCCTCCGACACGCCGCGGAGGCGGGAGGCCACTTTCGTCCAGTGCTGCGGGTCGCGGGCCAGCGATTCGCGCAGGCGCTGCTGCACGATCTCGAGATCGCGGCTGTCGGCCTTCTGCTCCAGCACCCGGGGGTCCTTTTCGGCCCTGACTCCCATGTGCACCAGCAGGGTGGCATCGCCGCCGTCGTCCACGATCAGGTCGGGACCGGCGCCGTCCGGCCAGGTCAGGGCCTGCTCGGTGCACCACCAGTACTCCTCCAGGCTCTCGCCTTTCCAGGCGAAGACGGCCGCCGAGCCGGTCCGGGCGATGGCCGCGGCCGCGTGGTCCTGGGTGGAGAAGATGTTGCAGGAGGCCCAGCGCACGTCGGCGCCGAGTTCGACCAGGGTTTCGATGAGCATGGCGGTTTGGATGGTCATGTGCAGCGAACCGGTGAGTCGCAGCCCGGCGAGCGGTTTCCGCTTGCCGTAGGTGGCCCGGATGGCCATCAGCCCGGGCATCTCGGATTCGGCCAGATCCATCTCGCGGCGGCCCCAGTCGGCCAGGGCGGGGTCGGCGATCTTGTGGCGGAGGGTCAGGTCCAGCGGAAGTACGGCCATGTCGTTCTCCTTGCGTTCGCGGCGGCGGGCGGCCATCAAACCTTGGCCAGCTTCTTCAGTTCCTCCACCTTGTCCAGGTTCTCCCAGGGGAAGCCGTCGCGGCCGAAGTGGCCGTAGGCGGCCGTCCGGCGGTAGATGGGCCGCTTCAGGTCGAGCTGCTGGAGGATCTGGGCGGGCTTGAGCGGGAACACCTTGCGGATGAGGTCGACGATCTTCTGCTCCGGCAGCTTGCCGGTGCCGAACAGGGAGACGTTCACCGAGACCGGATCGGCCACGCCGATGGCGTAGGCGAGCTGCACCTCGCACTTGTCGGCCAGGCCGGCGGCCACGATGTTCTTGGCGATGTAGCGGGCCACGTAGGCGCCGGAGCGGTCGACCTTGGAGGGGTCCTTGCCGGAGAAGGCGCCGCCGCCGTGGCGTCCCATGCCGCCGTAGGTGTCGACGATGATCTTGCGCCCGGTGAGCCCGGCGTCGGCGAAGGGGCCGCCATAGACGAACTGACCGGTGGGGTTCACGTAGAACGTGGCGTCCTTGGCCAGCCAGGAGCCGCAGACGGGGCGGATGACCTTCTCGATGACGTCCGCCTCGATGCGATCGTGGGGAATGCCCTTCTTGTGCTGGTTGGAGACGACCACGGTGGTCACGTGGAGGGGCTTGCCGTCGCTGTATTCGACGGTCACCTGGGCCTTGCCGTCGGGGCCGAGGTAGGGGATCTCCCCGTTGCGCCGCACCTCGGCCAGCTTCATGGTCAGCTGGTGGGCCAGGGTGATCGGCAGGGGCATGTAGTTGGGGGTCTCGTTGGTGGCGTAGCCGAACATCATGCCCTGGTCGCCGGCGCCCTGCTCGTGGTCGGACTTCTCGTCCACGCCCATGGCGATGTCCGGGGACTGCTCCTCGATGTGCACCAGCACGGCGCAGGTCTCGTACTCGATGCCGAAGTGGGAGCTGGTATAGCCGATCTCCTTGAGCGTCTTGCGCACGATGGAGGGGATGTTGACGTAGGCCTGGGTGGTCAGCTCACCGGCCACGATCACCACGCCGGTCTTGGTCAGGCACTCGATGGCCACCCGCGAATGGGGGTCGGTTTCGAGGCAGGCATCGAGGATGCTGTCCGAAATCTGGTCGCAGATCTTGTCCGGATGCCCCTCGGAAACGGATTCCGAGGTAAACAGGTACTTCCCCTTGATCATGATTCCCTCCGTGGTGGATTCGCCGGTTTGGATTTGCCAACGGGTCAGTATACCCGATTTCATCCCGCCATGCAAGACTAGCAAACCCGGGCGCCGGCCACGGCCTCCCGGTGCTGCGACTCGAGTCGCCGTCCCAGCGCGAGGCGGGTGGCTTCGTCGACGAAGGCGGCCTGCAGGGCGTGCCGGTTGCAGGCCAGAAAATCCTCGGTTCCCCAGTTGAACGCCCCCTGCAGGAGCTCGTATTCGTCGGCCAGGGTGGTGGGGGTGACCGTGCGCGCATCGGTGTTGATCCCCAGCGGCACGCCGAGGCGGTAGAGGCGGTCGATCGGGTGGTCGGCGATGGAGGCGTACACCCCGGTCTGCAGGTTGCTGGAGGGGCACACCTCCAGGTGAACGCGCCGCCGCCGCAGCTCCTCGACCAAGGCCGGCTCCTCGGCGGAGCGAACCCCGTGGCCGAGGCGCTGCGGGGCCAGGAACGCGAGGGTTTCACGCACCGATTCCGGTCCGCGCGCCTCGCCGGCGTGGGCGGTCAGCCCGAGGCCGCACGCGCGGGCGTGGGCGAAGGCTTCGCCGTGGGGCGCCAGGGGAAATCCCGCTTCGTCGGCCGCCAGGTCCAGGGCCGCCACGCCCTCGGCGGCGAACCGCTCGGCCAGGCGCGCGGTCTGCAGCCCCTGGTCGCGGCTGAAGTGGCGCAGGGTGCAGAGGATCAGCCGGCAGGTGACGCCGTGGCGCGCCGCCTGACGCTGCGTTTCGGCAGCCACCACCGCCACGACCCGCTCCGCGTCCAGGCCGCCGCGCAGGTGCAGCAGCGGGGCGAAGCGCACCTCGGCGTAGAGCACCCGGTCGCGGGCGAGCTGGGCCAGCAGGTCGGCGACCGCCAGGCGAAGGCCCGCCTCGTCCTGCAGCAACTCCAGGCTGGCGTCGATCACGCGAAGGAAATCCGCCAGGTCCCGGCAGCGGGGCGGGGCCACGAAGCGCCGCTCGTATCCCGGGCGGGTCAGCCCGGGGCACAGGGACGACGCCGCCTCGTAGCTCAGGCAGCAGTCGAGGTGGACGTGCAGCTCCACCTTGGGCAGGGCGGCGAGCAGCGAACGCGGGGCCGCGGCCACGGGTCAGACCACGAACAGCTTGCCGCTGGCCGTCGCCAGGGTGGCGCCGGCGGCGTCGACGATCTCCGCCGCGGCGGTCACCATGCGCTGGCGGCGATCCAGCATCCGGCCGCGCACCGTCAGCGCCGCGCCGACGGGCGACGGACGCCGGTAGCGGACGGTGATCTCGCCGGTCACGCAGCGCAGGCCGCGGGCGCCGGCGGACTTGACCAGCGCCTCGTCGAGCACCGTGGCCAGCAGCCCGCCGTGAACCACCCCGGCCCAGCCCTGGAAGCGGTCGGGGATGACCAGCGCCGCTTCGGCCGTGCCGGCATCCCCGTCGAGGCGGAACTCCAGGTGGAGGCCGGCGTCGTTGGCGGCGCCGCAGACGAAACAGCGTCCATCGTCGCGATAATCGTCCATGCCCCCGTTATACAACGCGCCGCCGTCGCCGTCAAAGCCCCGGGGAGGCATTTCCGGCGAAAAGCTTGACAGGGAGCCGGTTTCCTCGTACCATGGGGGCATGAACGGGTACAAGGGCAACAGGAAGGTGGGCATCCTCTTCTCCGGCGGTCCGGCCCCTTCGGCCAACGCCGTCATCTCTTCGGCCGCCTTGAGCTTCATCAACGCGCGCATGCAGATGGTCGGTTTCTTCTACGGCTTCGAGTTTCTGGAGAACTTCGACGAGCGCAACCGTTTCGCCCTCGTGGAGAAGACCCATTACGAGCTGCTCGACGCCACCATCTCGCGGATCCGCAACCGCCGCGGCGTCTACCTGAAGACGTCGAGGGCCAACCCCGGCAAGGCCATCCGCTGCCGCGAGGACCTGGACGACGCCGAGAAGACCCGCAAGCTGCGCAACATCCTGCGCGCCCTCGACCACCTGGGCGTCGGCTTCCTGGTGACCGTCGGCGGCGACGACACCCTGAAGACCGCCAACTACCTCAGCCTGCTCGGCCTCCCCGTCATCCACATTCCCAAGACCATCGACAACGACTACTTCGGCATTCCCTGGACCTTCGGGTATTGGAGCGCGGCCCAGGCCGCCCAGGAGGCGCTGCTCAACCTCAAGGCCGACGCCGAGGGCACCGGCTCCTACTTCATCGTCGAACTGATGGGCCGCAAGGCCGGCTGGATCACCTACGCCGCCGGCATCGCCGGCGAGGCGGTGATGATGGTCTCCACCGAGGACCTCGACGACGGCGACCTCGACCTGGACCTGCTGGCCGGGCAGATCGTCGACACCATCATCGCCCGCGAGCGGCGCGACAAGTACTACGGCGTCATCTGCATCGCCGAGGGGTTGGCCGACCGCCTGCCCGACAAGCACCGGCCGACCGAGAAGGACCGCCACGGCAACGTGATCCTGGGCACGGCCGAGGTGGGCCGCCTGGTGCGCGACCACGTCGAGAAGGTCTACCACGAGCGCACCGGGCGCAAGAAGAAGATCACCTACAAGCAGATCGGCTACGAGACGCGCAACTCCCTGCCCATCTCCTTCGACGTGGTGCTGGGCGCCATGCTCGGCTACGGCGCCTACAAGCTCTTCCGCGACCGGCAGCTCAACAGCATGGTCTCGGTGTCGGACAATTTCCAGGTGATCGCCGTCCCCTTCGCCGATCTGATCGATCCCAACACCCTCTACACCCGGCTGCGAAACGTCCCCAAGGGCTCCGATTTCTTCGAGTTGAAGGAGGCCCTCTCCTACAAGCTGATCGAGTAGGGGACGATCGCGCCGATCCGGCCTGTCGCGGCCCGACGCGGAGTGGAAGAGGCGCCCCGGCTTTCGCCGCCGGACTATTTCTTCCGGATCGGCAACAGGACCTCGGTGCGGAGTTCCTCGGGCCTGACCGCCGCCGGGTTCATGTCCAGGTACCTTCCGATGCTCGGGCCGGCCGCCTCGTACCCGTTCAGGTCGATGAACGCGCCGATCTTTCCGTTGGCGTATTGCACCTGATCGTAAGGCCCGGCGTGCAGGCAGTAGGCGACCCGGGTGAAGGGGAATTCGCCTTTTTGCAGCGGCGGCGTCACCCCGGCGTCTGCGGTCACCGGGAAGCGGACCCTCCACCGCAGATCTTGCTCCGGGACCCGGGACGGGGCGTTCAGGAAGGGGAAGCGGCGGGGGCGCGCCGACCGCGCCCCCGCCGGGTCGGCGGGTCCTATTTGTACCGCAGCCAGCGCAGCATCTCGCCCAGGCTCGGCTTCTTGCCGTACATCAGCATGCCGACGCGGAAGATCCGGGCGCCCAGCCAGAAGAAACCCCAGACGGTCAGGACGCAGAGGGCGATGGAGGCGGCGATCTGCCAGAAGGGGGGGATGGCGGAGGCGATGCGCATGAACATCAGGATGGGGGTGAAGATGGGGATGAGCGAGGCCACCACGGCCAGGGTGGTGTTGGGGTTCTGGGTGGCCGAGAAGCCGATGAAGTAGGGGATGAGCATCATCCAGGTGATGGCCGCCGAGAACTGCTGGGCCTCCTGGTCGGTGTTGACCGCGGCGCCGACGATGGCGTAGGGGATGGCGTAGATGAAGAAGCCCAGGGTGAAGAAGATGACGAAGTAGACGCCGATCTCCGGGGTGAGGAAGGAGAGGATGGAGGCGTCCACCGAACCGGAGAACTTCATGACCAGGGCGACGGCGATGAGGATCCACAGGGCCACCTGGGTGAGGCCGGCCAGGCCGATGCCCAGCACCTTGCCGGTGAAGATGTGGGTGGACTTGGCCGAGGAGATGAGGATTTCGGATATGCGGCTGTTCTTCTCCTCCAGCACGCCGCGCATGATCAGCTGCCCGTAGCCGATGAGCACGGCGAAGAGGGTGATCATCATGAACAGCGACATCATGTAGTCCATGCCGGAGCTGGACTTGGTGGTCCCCTCCTTCTTCACCTTGAAGGTGTCGACCTCCACGTCGCGCGTGGCCTCGGTCACCACCGCCGGGTCGATCCGCTTCTCCAGCAGCAGCTGCTGCGAGATGGCGGTGCGCAGGGTGGACGCGATGAAGCGGTTGGTGGAGAAGTCGGAGATGTTGGTGGCGTAGTAGGAGACCAGGCGCTTGGACTTGACGTCGGCGGGGATGAGCAGGAACCCGTCGACCTCCTTGCTCAGCACCTTCCGCTCGAACTCCCGGACCACGGCGGCGGCGTCCCGCCCGGCGGGGTCCACCTGCTGGAAGCGGATGAGGCCGGCCGACTCGACCGCCTCCGGGGTGCGCATCTGCGCGTCCACGTCGATCCGCTTCTTGTCCCGCGCCGGGGCGGGCACGGGCTTGGCGGTCAGCGCCTGGTAGTACCCGCCGGCGAAGTCGGCCACGGCGATCTTCTTCTCGGTGCGGCCCATCTTCATCAGCAGCACCGGCACGAACATCATGCCCCCCATCAGCACGGGCGTCAGGATGGTCATGATGATGAACGATTTCTTCTTGACGATGGCCTTGTATTCCTTCTTGATGACGGCGAGGATCTTGTTCATGACCGTTCTCCTTCCTGGACCTTGCGGATGAAGATGTTCTGCAGCGAGGGCTCGCTGAGCTGGAAGCCGTTGACCGTCACCCGGCCGATCAGCTCCTTCAGCAGCCGCTCGCGGTTGCCGAGGTCGTCGAGCTCGATCTCCATCTCGCGGCCCGAGTCGCGCCACGATTTGACGTAGGGCAGGCTGGGGACGAACTGGGCGTCTCCCTCGTATTGCACCCGGATGAACTTCTGGCCGTACTGGGCCTTGATCTCGGCCAGCGTGCCGTCCAGCACCTTGCGGCCCTGGTGGATCATCACCAGCGAGTCGACCGTTTTCTCGGCGTACTCCATCAGGTGGGTGGAATAGATGATGGTCGCGCCTTCGCGCTTCTTGGCCAGGATGATGTCCTTGATCAGCTCGATGTTGAGCGGGTCGAGCCCGGAGAAGGGCTCGTCGAGGATCAGCAGCTCGGGGTCGTGCAGGATGGTGGTGATGAACTGGAGCTTCTGGGCCATGCCCTTGGAGAGCTCCTCGACCTTCTTCTCCTCGTAGCCGTCGAGCTGGAAGCGCTTGAGCAGCTCCCGCCCGCGGGCGCGGATGGCCGGGGCCTTCATGCCCTTCAGCTCGCCCAGGAAGAGCAGCGTGTCCATCACCTTCAGCTTGCGGTAGAGGCCGCGCTCTTCGGGCAGGTAGCCGATGCGGTCCTTGGTCTTCTCGGAGAACTTCTCGCCCAGGATCTCGACCGTGCCGGTATCGGGGGCGATGATGTCCATCACCATGCGGATGGTGGTGGTCTTGCCGGCGCCATTGGGGCCGAGCAGGCCCAGGATCTCGCCGCGGCGCACGGCCACCGAGATGCTGTCCACGGCCCGCTTGCCGTCGTAGTCCTTGACCAGTTCGTGCAACACCAGTGCGTGTCCGTTCATGGGGTTTCTCCTTCTTCAACGGTGCAAACCGTTCATACGTTTTCCCGGGCCCCAGGGTTTGCCGGCGCTTGCCGCCCGGAATGCGCAGCGGTAGAATGGAGCCAGCGGAGGGGTGAATGAAACCGCGAGTGATCCTGCACAACGCCGTGTCCCTGGACGGGAGAACGGACAAATTTTATCCTGACATCGGGATTTTCTACAGGCTGGCCGGACGCTGGCGCGAAGACGCCACGCTGGTCGGCGCCGACACCCTGCTGGCGGCGCCGGCCGGCGCCGAGGCCCAGGAAGGCGAGGAGCCCCCCCAGCTGGATCCGGTCGTCGATACCCGCCCGCTGCTGGTGGCGGTCGACAGCCGCGGCCGGGTGTCCAACTGGTCCGCCCTGCGCAGGGCCCCGCACTGGCGCGGTTGCCTGGCGCTGGGCTGCGCCTCCACGCCGCCGGCCTACCGGGAGGACCTGGCCCGGGTGGGAGTCGGGTGGATGGAGTGCGGCCGGGAGCGGGTCGACCTGGGGCTCGCCCTGGAGGAGCTGAACGCGCGTCACGGCGTCTGCACGGTGAGGGTCGATTCCGGCGGAACGCTCAACGGCGCCCTGCTGCGGGCCGGTCTGGTGGACGAGGTGAGCGTTCTCCTCCACCCCTGCCTGGTGGGCGGCCGGACGCCGGCCTCCATGTTCCGCGCCGCCGACCTCGACGGGCCGGAAGGGGCCCTTTCCTTGCGCCTGGATGGAGTGGAGAGGGTGGGGCGGCACCTCCTGTGGCTGCGCTATGGGGTGGTCGGCCGGTTGGAGCGCGCCCAGGCGTCGCCGGGAGGAGCGGAGGCTCAAGTTCCGGAGTGAACCGTCCGAAATATACTAAAAGAGCATGATCGAACGGATCGACTCGTCCGCTCCCCGGCTGCTTCCCCCCGGGGACCTGCCGCCAGGGGAAACGCGCGCTGCGGATGCGCCCGGCGGAGAGAAAGGCCGCCGGATCGCCGCCGATTCCCAGCCTCCAGCGGCCCCGTCCGGCGACCGGGAGAAGGATTCGACGCAGCCCGGGCAGCTCACGGAGGAAGAGAAGCGCCAGGTGGAGGCGCTGCAGGCGGCCGACCGCAAGGTGCGCCAGCACGAGATGGCCCATCAGGTGGCGGGCGCGGGGCTCATCACCCGCGGCGCCCAGTTCCAGTACGAGCGGGGCCCCGACGGCCGGATGTACGCGGTGAGCGGCGAAGTGGAGATCGACACCTCCGAGGTGCCGGACGACCCGCGGGCCACGATCGAGAAGATGAAGCGCGTTCAGCGCGCCGCCCTGGCTCCGAGCGACCCCTCCGCCCAGGACCGTCGCGTCGCCGCCGAGGCCCGGGCCAGGGAAATGACGGCGCGCATGGAGCTGATGAAGCAGACCGGCCAGCCGGACAAGGCCGGCGAGGAAACGGAGGCCGACGGAACCGGCCCGGCCGCGCCGTCTGCCCGCGCCTACCCGGAGAACGGGGCGCACTCGGTCGCCGGCGCCTTCGTCGATCGCCGGGCCTGAGCGCCGGCGCGGCTGCGATTCTCCCGGATCACCCCCGACCCTCCCTCAGGTCGCCGCCTCGACGGCGACATCCGCCTCATCCAGCAGCCCGCTGCCGCGCAGCGCGCCGGGGGCGCAGTGGAGCTCCATCTCGCCGCGCACCCAGCCGCGCAGCGGCTTGCGGCCGAGGAGCCTGACGCGGCGGATGCCCAGCGCGGCGCCGTGGGCGGCGTACAGCCCGCGCAGGCGGCCGGCCAGGGGGCGAAGCGCGCGGCCGCGCACGGACAGGCGGAAGACATCCGCGTAGGGCGGCAGGTGGAACCACTCCCGGTACTTGCGTTCGCGCTCGAAGAATGCCGCCTCGTCGTTGACCAGCTGCAGCGCGTAGTGGAAGTGGAAGACCGAAAAGAGGTGCAGCCGTCCGCCCGGCTCCAGCAGCGTCCCCATCTCGTCGGCGGCGGCGCGGATCTGCTCGGCGGCATCGTAGTCGTCCAGATCGACCAGCGACTCGGGGCGGACCAGCACGGCGAGCCGGAACAGGCCCCGGAACAGGGGATTGATCAGGGCCGGGGTGGCCAGCACCAGGCGGGCGGCGGTGACGGCGGCGAGCGCCTGTGCGGTGTCCCGGACCTCGTCGGCCGTCATCGCCAGCACCCCTTCGTCGCCGACCCGTCGGCGCACCGCAGCTTCCAGCACGTCGAGGCTGAGGGGCGAAAAAGCGGGCAGGGGGCCGCCGCAGCGGCTGCAGGACAGTGGCGGAGGGAGGGTGACCGGGCATGCCGGGCAGGCGGCGCCGCCTTCTTCCGTGCTCGCCAGCGGTGTTCCGCAGCGGGGGCAGCGTCCGGGGCGGCGGCACTTCGGGCACCAGGGGCCGGCCGCGGCGCTCTTGCGCCGCATCACGACGAGGGCCCGTCCACCGCCGGCCTCGGCCAGCAGGTCGAGGAGCGGCCCGGGCACGGCGCGCTCCCCCCCGCGCAGGGGGTGCACCTCGACCGGCGGGGGGGGGGCGGGGCGACGGTCAACCAGGCGACGGCCGCCGGCTCCGCCAAGGCTGGCCAGGCTGGGTCCGGCCGACCCCTCCAGCAGCGAGGCGCCGGCGCAGGCGGCGCGGAGGAGGGCGCCCCGGCGCAGGTCCGGGTGGCTGCGCCGCCACCGGTACACCGGCGAGGCGGAGCGATCCACGATCACCAGGAGCAGGTCGGGGATGGGCAGCAGCAACGCCGCCAGGTTGCCGCAGACGAGGCAGCTGCCGGCGGCCAGCTCCGGCCACAGGCGGTTGCGGGAAGCGGCCGTCTGGCCCGAGGTGTAGAGGCGCAGGCCGGGAATCTCGGCCTGCCAGTAGAGGGCGGTCTGCGGGTCGGGCACCAGCAGCAGGGCACTGCCCCCCGACTCGCGGGCGGCGGAGATCGCCTGCAGGTAGTCGGACTTCAGGTCTCCACCCAGCAGAACGATGCCGGGCGCTGCGGGCGGGACCGGGGCGCTTCCGGGGCGCGACGGGATGAACGGAGGAAAGGGCACGGGGCCACGTCCGGGATAGCGCAGGCGGAGCGGTGCCGTGGCGGCATGGTGCAGCAGTTCGGCGGGGTCGAAATCGGCCAGGCGCCTCTCCGGGCCGCCGGGCAAGGCGGTGCGCAGCCCGCGAAACGGCCGGCAGCGTGGCGGCAGGGCCATGTCCAGAAGCAGCCCGGGGGCCATGAGGCACTGGTCGGCCAGGCGGTTGACGAAGGAGAGGAAACCGTAGGCCGGCGGCTGGCCGTCGACGATGCCCAGCAGAGGCTTGGCCGGCCCACGGTAGCCGGTGTCGAAATCGAGGATCCAGCCGCTGCTGAGGGAACGGCCGAGCGGAACGACCACCCGGGTGCCGGGCCGCAGCTCCGCTTCGCTGGCGGCGCTCTCGTAGGTGAGCGGCCGGGCCAGACCCGTCGCCAGCGAAACCCTAACCCGCATGACCGCCGCGTCCCAGCAGGGCCAGCACCTGCTGCATGTCCTGCCACACCTCCAGCTTGGCCTTGCGCAGCTCGACCGGGTTCTCCTTGCGCAGGAGATAGGCGGGGTGGTAGGTCCCCACCACCGGGACCACGCCGCGGTAGCGCAGCACCCGGCCGCGGTTGCGGCTGATGGGCTGGTTCATGCCGAGCAGGTAGTTGAGCGCGGTCGCGCCCAGGCAGACGACGACCCGCGGCTGCAGAAGGGCGATCTGGCGGTGCAGGAACGGGAGGCAGGTGTCGGCCTCGTCCCTGGCCGGAACGCGGTTCGCCGGCGGACGGCACTTGACCACGTTGCCGATGAAGACCTCCTCGCGGCGGTAGCCCATGCGGACGATGATGCGGTCCAGCATCTCGCCGGCCTTGCCGATGAACGGGCGGCCGAACTGGTCCTCGGTTTCGCCGGGCCCCTCGCCGACGAAGAGGATGTCGGGGTGGGCGCTGCCCTCGCCGGGCACGGCGTTGCGCCGGGACTTGTGCAGGCGGCAGGCCTGGCACTGCAGGATCTCGCGGGTGACACCGGCCAGGGTGTCGCTCAGGGCGGGATCGGCAACCGACAGGAATTCGGCCCCCAGCTCGCGGTAGAACGTCAGCAGCTCGCAGAGCGGGGGGGGGACGGGAGGGGCCGGAATCTCGCCCATGCTCAGCCTCCGGCGGCCCCGCCGGCGATGAGGGCGACGGCGTCCCAGATGCGCTCCGCCAGCAGGGCCTTGCTCATCTTCTCCATCCGCCGGACGCCCTCGGCGGAGACGAGATACGCCTGGTTCTCGTCGCAGCCGAAGACCGGGTTCTGGACGGAGATTTCGTTGAGCACCAGCAGGTCGAGGTTCTTGTCCCGGAGCTTGCGGGAGGCGTTCTCGAAGATGTCCTCGGTCTCGGCGGCGAAGCCGACCAGGATCTGGCCGGAGGGTTTGACGGCGCCGAGTTCGCGCAGGATGTCGGGGTTGCGCACCAGATCCAGCTGCATACGCTCGCGCGTCTTCTTGATCTTGTCCGGGTAGTACTTGGCGCTGCGGAAGTCGCACACCGCCGCCGCCATGATGACCACCGCCGCACCCGCCGCGAAGCGGCGCATCTCGCGGCGCATTTCCTGGGCCGTCTCCACCTCGACGAGGGTGACCCCGCCCGGCAGGAAGGCGGTGGGGCCGGTGACGAAGACCACCTCGGCGGTCCCGCGGCGCTTCGCCTCCTCGGCCAGGTGCAGGCCGGTTTTGCCCGACGAGCGGTTGGAGATGAAGCGCACCGGGTCGATCGGCTCGATGGTCGGCCCGGATCCGATGAGCACCCGGTCAAACACGGAGCCGCTCCGCGATGCAGCGGATGATCGCTTCCGGCGCCGGCAGCCGGCCGCGTCCCTCCTCGGCGCAGGCCAGAGACCCCGCCTCCGGTTCGATGACGGTGACTCCGCGCCGCCGCAGCAGGGCGAGGTTGTCCTGGGTGGCGGGGTGCTCGAACATGCGCGAGTTCATGGCCGGGGCCACGGCGACCGGCCCGGGAAAGGCGAGGGCCAGGGTGGAGAGGAGGTCGTCGGCGAGGCCGTGGGCCATCTTGGCCAGCATGTTGGCCGTGGCGGGGGCCACCAGCAGGAGGTCGTGGGACTGGCCCAGGCGGATGTGCAGCAGCGGGTCCTGGGCGTCGGCCCACATGTCGCTGAAGACGCGTCCCGGGGCGAAGGTCGCGAAGGTCAGCGGCGTCACCAGGCGGGCGGCGTTGCGGGTCAGCACCACCGACACCGGGTGGCCGTCTTTCTGCAGCCGGCGCATCAGCTCCACCGCCTTGTAGGCGCTGATCGAGCCGCAGACGCCGAGCAGGATGGGCCGGGGCTCAGACACGGGAACCCGCTTTCCGGCCATGCGCGCGGCCCCCTCAGCCGTGCGGGCCGAGGATCCGCTCCATCGTCCGGCGCTGCCGCGGGCAGGCCAGGCGGTAGCCGGTGACCAGGCAGCGCAGGTCGCGGCTGGCGGCCTCGACGTCGTCGTTGACGACCACGTAGTCGTACATCCCGTACTGGCCCAGCTCGGCCAGCGCCGCCCGCAGGCGCTCCTGGACGTCGGCGCCGCGCCGGCCCTCGCGCCCCAGCAGGCGCTTTTCCAGCTCGGCCAGCGACGGCGGCACCAGCAGCACCAGCATGGCCTCGGCGAACCGGGCGCGGATGGCCCTGGCGCCCTGCACGTCGATGTCCAGCAGCAGGGTGCGCTCGCCCCCCGACTTCTCCTCCACCTCGCGCCAGGAGGTGCCGTAGAGCTGCCCGTGGACGCGGGCCCACTCGGCGAACTCGCCGGCCGCGGCCATGCGCTCGAATTCCGGCCGGGCCACGAACCAGTAGTCGACGCCGTCGGTCTCGTCCGGGCGGGGGGGGCGGGTGGTGTGCGACACGGAGAACTGCACCTCCGGGCGCTCTTCCAGCAGCCGGCGCAGGACGGTCGACTTGCCCACTCCGGATGGCCCGGAGACGACGATCAGGTTGCGCAGGTCGCCGCTCATTCGATGTTCTGCACCTGCTGGCGGATCTTCTCGATCTCGCGCCGGAGGGTGAGCACATCGCCGTGGACGTCCAGATCGGCGGCCTTGGCAGAGATGGTGTGGATCTCGCGGGCCATCTCCTGGCAGAGGAAGTCGGCCTCCCGGCCGTGGCCGTGGGGGGCGTCCGCGCGGAGCAGGTCGCCCAGGCGGCCGATGTGCGCCTGCAGGCGGCTGACCTCCTCGTGGATGGCGCGCCGGTCGGCCAGCAGCGCCGCCTCCTGGGCGAGCCGGGCCGGGTCCACGGGCGTGTCGCCGAGCAGCTGGGCGATTCGCTCGCGCTGGCGGGCGACCAGCGTCCGCTCCAGGTCCGGGGCGCGTGCGGACAGGGAGGCGGCGACGGAGGAGATCGCTTCGAGGCTCTGCAGCAGCCCGGGCCGAAGCCGTTCCGCTTCGCCGGTGCGGCTTTCCAGGAAACGCTCCAGCACGTCCCGCAGGCAGTCGCGCAGGTGGCGCTGCAGGGCCTCGTCGCCCGCGCCGAGGCGGTTCTCCAGCCGCAGCACCATGGGCAGTTTGAGCAGCGGGTCGAGGGAGTAGCGCAGTTCCTCGCCGCTTTTCTCGCGGAAGGCGTCCAGGCGGTCGATGATTTCGGCCAGCAGCGGCTCGTTGAGCTGCACGTCCCAGGCCTCGCGGCTCTCCCAGGCCAGCTCGATGGTGACCTCCACCCGGCCGCGCAGCACCCGGCCGGCGGCCAGTTCGCGCACCAGGCGCTCGGTCTCGGGGGTGGCGCCGCTGCCGCGGAAGGAGAATTCCAGGTAGCGGTTGTTGACCGACTTGATGGCGACGGCGAGGGCGTACCCCTCACCGGCGAAGCGTCCCTGGGCGAAACCGGTCATGCTCTTCATTCCACTCGGCTGGCCGCGGGCGCTCTCTCGGTCCGTCGCTCGGGACCGGCCGCCCGGGTCACCTCCGAATCATACCATTTCCGCCCCGGGCGCGCAATCGCGGCGCCGTCGCTTGCGCCGCCGCGGCAACTGGGGTACACTGTCGCCATGAACCCGATCCATCCCGTCGTGGCCGTTCGCCTGGCGAATGCCGGCAGCCAGGAACGCCTGGCGGTCCGCCACGTCAACCGCTTCAGCGGGCTCTGACCTCCGCCTTCCCGGACCTTTCGTCTGCATGCCCCGGGGATCCGTACACACGAAAAGGAGAAGGAAGATGAAACAGGTGCTGGTGTTGGGATGCGGGCTGGTCGGCGCGCCGATGGCCGTCGATCTGGCCAGGGAAGGGGAATTCGCGGTGACCGTGGCCGACGTCTCGGCCGAATCGCTGGCCCGCCTGCCGGCGGAACTGCCCATCGCCCGGGTGCAGCGCGACCTGAGCGATCCCGCCGCGGTGCGGAGCATGGCCGCCGGGGCCGATCTGGTGCTCTCGGCCGTCCCCGGACACATGGGATTCGCCACCCTGCGGGCGGTCCTCGAGGCGGGCCGGGACGTCGTCGACATCGCCTTTTTTCCCGAGAACCCGTTGGCCCTCGACAACCTGGCCCGGGAGAAAGGGGTGGCGGCGATCGTCGATTGCGGCGTGGCTCCCGGGATGAGCAACCTGCTGGCGGCCCACGGCGTGTCGCGCCTGGAACAGGCGGACTCCATCCTCATCCTGGTCGGCGGACTGCCGGAGGTGCGCGAGTGGCCGTGGGAGTACCGGGCGGTCTTCTCGCCCTGCGACGTCATCGAGGAGTACGTGCGCCCGGCCCGCTACGTGGAGAACGGGGTGTTGGTGACCCGGCCCGCGCTCTCCGATCCCGAGCTGGTCTTTTTCCCGGGGGTCGGCACGCTGGAGGCCTTCAACACAGACGGCCTGCGCACCCTGGCGGAGACGCTGCCGGTGCCCAACATGAAAGAGAAGACGATGCGCTACCCCGGGCACATCGAGCGCATGGCCATGCTGCGGGAGTCCGGTTTCTTCGGCCGGGACGAGATCGAGGTCAACGGGGTGCGGGTGAAGCCGCTCGACGTCACCTCGCGGCTGCTCTTTCACCTGTGGAAACTGCGCGACGGCGAAGCCGACCTGACCGTCATGCGCGTCGTGGTCTCCGGCCGCCGCGACGGCCTGCCGGCGAAGCTGGAGTGGGACCTGCTCGACCGCTTCGACCCGGCCAGCCGCGTGCACTCGATGGCCCGCACCACCGGCTACACGGCCACCGCCGCCGTGCGCCTGCTGGCCCGGGGCCTGTTCCGCCAGGCGGGCGTCGTGCCGCCGGAGTTGATCGGCCGGGACGCGGCGGCGGTGGCCTTCATGCTGAACCAGCTGTCGGTTCGCGGGGTGCACTACCGGGAAGGCGGGAACGGGGCGGGGTGACGGAGCCGCGCGTCAGGCGCCGTCGCCGGTTGGCGGCGGAAAGCCGGCGTTCGCGCAGGTGACCCGGTTGCGCCCCCCGTGCTTGCTGCGGTAGAGCGCCTCGTCGGCCTGGTTGATGAGTCCGTCCATGGCGGGGTTGCTGCCCGGGCAGGCGCTGACCAGGCCGATGCTCAGGGTGACCACGGCGGCCGCTTCCGAGGACTCGTGAGGCAGCGCCAGCTGCTCGACGGCCCGGCGCAGCTGCTCGGCCAGGGCGGCGCCCTCGGCGGGCGCGACCGCCGGCAGGATGACGGCGAACTCCTCGCCCCCGTAGCGGGCCGGCAGGTCGGCGGCGCGACGGAAGAGGGCGTGCATGACCCCGGCCACCCGCTGCAGGCAGGCGTCACCGGCGATGTGGCCGTAGCGGTCGTTGTAGCGCTTGAAGAAGTCGACGTCGCACATCAGCAGAGTCAGCCACGCGTTCTCGCGGCGGCAGCGGCGGATCTCCTGCTCCAGCGTCTCGTTGAAGTGGCGGCGGTTGGCCAGGTTGGTGAGCCCGTCCTCGCGGGCCATCCGCTGCAGGCGCTGGTTGGCCTGGCGCAGCTCGGCGGTGCGCTCGGCGACGCGCTGCTCCAGCTGCAGGTTGAGCTCCCGCAGCTCGTCCATCGCCTGGCGCCGACGGCGGATCTTCCAGACGGCGTCCATGATCAGGGTCAGGTTCTGGGTGTCGAGCTCGTCGTAGTCCGTCTCCTTGTTGCCGACGCCGACGATGGCCACGATCCGGTCGGCGCTGAACACCGGCACGTGCAGATGGCGAACCAGTCCGACGTGCCCCGCGGGCAGCCCCTTCTTGAACGGGTTGGGGGCGGCGTAGTCGTTGTCCATGACCGGCTGGCCGCTGCGCAGCGCTTCGCCCCAGGGCAGCGTATCGTCGAGATGGTTGATCGGGGCCGCCGAGTCCAGGGGGCAGAGGCGGCGGACGCTCTCCGACCAGGCGTGCATCACCAGCCGCGGCGGATCCTCCTCGTAGAGGTAGAGGTAGCCGATGCGGCTGCCGCTCAGGCGCACCGCGGTTTCCAGGACGAAGTCCATGATTTCGCCCAGGGGGGCTTCGTCCATCTGGATGAGCTCGAGCAGGGCGCGGCTGCGTTCGTCTTCAGCCATGGGGGAAACGGGCGAAGGGAGGCCGGGAAGCGGGGGGGGCGGTCATGGGCTCACATGATGATGCCCATCTCCGGGAACTGCAGGTTGTAGAGCTGGTAGTAGAGACCGCGGCTCTTGATGAGCTCCCGGTGCGAGCCGTTCTCGCGGATCTCGCCTCGCTCGATGACCAGGATGCGGTCGGCCTCGAGGATGGTGGATAGACGGTGGGCGATGACGAAGGTGGTGCGGTTCTTCATCACCTCGGCCATGGCCTCCTGGATGAGGCTCTCCGACTCGGAATCCAGCGAAGAGGTGGCCTCGTCGAAGATCAGGATGGACGGCTGCTTGAGCACGGCGCGCGCGATGGAGATGCGCTGGCGCTGGCCGGTGGAGAGCAGCACGCCCCGCTCGCCGACGACGGTGTCGTACCCCTGGGGGAGCTCGGCGATGAAGTCGGCGGCGCGGGCGATGGACGCGGCCCGCTGCACGTCCTCGCGGCTGTAGCGCTTGCGGCCGTAGGCGATGTTGTTGAGCACGGAGTCGTTGAACAGGAAGACGTCCTGGGTGACCAGGCCGACCTGCTCGCGCAGCGATTGCATGGTGAAGGCGCGGATGTCGTGCCCGTCGATGAGCACCTCGCCCGACAGGGGCTCGTAGAAGCGCAGCAGCAGGTTCATGATGGTCGTCTTGCCGGCGCCGGAGGCGCCGACCAGGGCCACCATCTCGTTGCGGCTGGCGGTGAAGGAGACGTGCCGCAGCACCGGCAGGTCGGGCGTGTAGGCGAACGAGACGTCGCGGAAGGCGACGTCGCCGCGGATCGATTTCAGTTCGATGGCCGAGGCCCGGTCGCGTACGGCGTTGGGCGCGGTCAGCACCTGGCGCACCCGCTCGAAGCCGGCCTTGCCCTGCTGGTAGTCGTTGTACGCCTGGGAAAGGCGCTTGATGGGGGCGTACATCATGAACAGGGCGGTCAGGAACGAGATGAACTGGCCCGGCGACAGCGTGCCGCTGGCGATGCGGTGCATGCCGACGGCGAACAGCGAGGCGGCCACCACGCCGCCGAGCACGTCCATCACCGGCGAGGCCAGGGAGTAGAGCAGGGCGATCTTGGCGTTGATGCGGAAGTGGCGCTGGTTGAGCTGGCGGAACTTGTTGATCTCGAACTCCTCCATGTTGAAGGCCTTGACGATCTTGTTGCCGATGACCGACTCGGTCAGGAAGTTCGCCAGCTCGCCGATGGTCTCCTGGGACTGCAGGCCCCGCTTCTTCACCTTGCGGGCGAAGGAGGCCAGCGGCAGCCCGACCAGCGGGATGAGCAGCAGGGAGGCGATGGCCATCTGCCAGTCCTGGTAGAAGGCCACGGCCAGCAGACCGGCCATGGTCAGGGTTTCGCGGATGTAGACGGCCAGCGTCTCGGAGGTGGCGAACTTGATGCGCTCGACGTCGTTGGAGATGCGCGACACCAGGTCGCCGGTCTTCGAGCGGGCCAGGAAGTCGATCGACTGGTGGATCATGGCCCGGTAGAGCTGGTCGCGGATGTTGCGCACCACCTTCAGGCCCAGGGTCTTCATCATGTACAGCGACAGGAAGTTGAACAGCCCCTGGCCGACGAAGGCCAGCAGCAGCAGCAGCGGCATCGCCTGCCCGGCGCGGGCGCGGTCCAGGCGGAAGAGGCGGGCGACGGTGTCGGGGATCAGGCGGCTCTTGGCCGGCAGGTGCCCGGCCATGGCGCCGCCGGAGCCCTGGATGAACATCTCGTCGACCACCGGCTGGATGGCGACCGTGAACAGCGAGGCGAACAGGGCCACCATGGCCATGCACAGGCAGGCCACCAGGAAGCGGTACAGGAACGGACGGAAATAGCGGGCGATGGTGTGTTCCTCGACCATCCGCTACCGGGGCTGATCGCCGGGGGGAGACGGCGGCGGGGAGGCGGCCGACGGCTCTTCCCGGCGGCGCAGCCTGCGGAACAGGCCGAAGAACACCGGCGACACCATGTACACCAGGGTGACCACCGGAATGGTGATGTCGGGGAACTTGATCAGGAGGCCCACGAACAGGATGAGCAGGAAGAGCAGGGGCAGCGAGTTGCGGTAGACGATCTTCTTGACCGTCCGGTAGTGCACGGTGGAGATCATCAGGTACGAGATCAGCAGGGCGTAGGCCGAGAACAGCGCGATCTCGGTGCCGTTGCCCGGCTGGCGGCCGGGCAGCAGCAGCAGCAAGGCGGAGATGGCCATGGCCCCGCTGGGGATCGGCAGGCCGATGAAGACGTTGGCCGGCACGGCGTCCGCCTCCTTGAGGACGTTGAAGCGGGCCAGCCGGGAGACGCCGCAGCCCAGGAAGACGAAGGCCACCACGATGCCCCAGGTGAGGTAGGGGGTGTGGGCGAAGCCCCAGTAGTAGATCAGCATCGAGGGAACCAGGCCGAAGGTGATGGCGTCGGCCAGGGAGTCGAGCTGCATGCCGAAATTCGACTCGGTGTGCGTCAGCCGGGCGATGGTGCCGTCGAAGCCGTCCATGATGGCGGCGGCCACCAGGTAGATGATGGCCGTGCGGAAATGCTGGCGGGAGATGATCTGGAAGAGGGCCAGGTAGCCGAGAAACAGGTTGAGGATGGTGAACAGGGAGGGCAGGATGGAAATGCGCGTCAGTTTGGCCACGTTGACGCGGCGGAAGCGGCGCCGGCTCATCGTGTTCTCCTTCGTTCCGGATTGGGGCGCGGGGCTCGGTCGGTCGGTCGTTCCATGGACTAGGCCAGGCGGCGGCGGAAGGAGACGATCAGTTTCTGCATGTCGTCCTTCAGCTGCAGCTTCCGTTTCTTGATATCCTTTTCCTCGCGGGACTCGTCGTCGGACTTGGGCTTCCGGCTCTGGAACTGTCTCAGCCGCTCTTCCATCTCCTGGTGCCGGATGTAGAGGCGGCGGAACGAGTCGCTCTTCTCAATCAGGATTTCTTTTATTTTTTGGTCCTCCATCCAGAGGCCCCTTGTTGTTGGACTTGATTTCCTTGTGGTCACGGCAGTAGCGCAGGTAATTCTGCAGGTTCTTGTCCTTGCCGACGATGGACAGGGTGGTGATGATCGACTCGTTGATGTTCTCGTCGAGCACGTTGGTGACGACGTAGTCGAGCCCCTTGGCGATGGCCAGGGAGACGAAGTAGGAGGCGATCAGGTTGCGCTTGGGCAGTCCCTCGGAGAGTTGGGTGATGTTGGCCACCGTCTTCACCTGGGGGAAATCGAGCTTGAACAGCTCCAGCGTGTTCAGGAAGTTCTTGCCGTTGGCGCAGTCCTCCTCCAGCGGCCGGACCATGGGGTCGAGCAGGATGTTCTGGCGCTTCATGCCCATGTCGAGCAGGTAATCGATGTAGCGCTGGGCGATGAGCAGGGATTTCTCGGGGGAGATGGAGTGGTGGTTGCTCCGCTCGCGGATCTGGGCCATGACGCGGGCGTTCTTCTCGATCACCAGCGGCAGGATGTAGTCGATCTTCTCGCGGTCGTACTCGATCGCGCCGACGATGATCTCGTGGCGCGAGATCTTCAGCGCCTCGCGCAGCGCGTCCATGTTCTCGCTGATGATCATCAGCCGGGCCCCGATGCTCTCCAGCTGAGCGATGGCCTTGCGCAGGAAGGGGATCTCGTTGTGCAGGAGCGAGATGGCGTTGATCTCGATCACCTCGGCGCCCAGCTCGATCTGGCCTCGGGCCTCGCGCTTCATGAACTCGAAGTCCATCTTGTTCATGCGGTCGAGCACTTTCTTGTTGCCGGAGTTCAGTCGGTTTCCGATGATGTTTACCATGGCGGACTCACGCGTTCCTAGGCATTGAAGAATTCCTTCAGGATGGAGACGGCGGACAGCGCGGCGCGGGCCTCGGCCTCGGCCGTGGCGGCGCCCAGGTGGGGGGCGGGAAACACCCGCGGATGGGCGATGAGCGCCGCCAGCTGCTTTTCCTCGCCGGGGGCGACGTCCACCGCGGCGCCGTGCAGCCGGTCCTCGTCCAGGGCCCGCCGCAGGGCGGAGGCGTCGATGGCGGAGCTGGCGGCGGCGTTGACCAGGACGGCCCCGGGCCTGCAACGGGCCAGTTCGCGCGCGCCGAGCAGGGGGCGCGAGGCGTGGGTCCAGGGCAGCTGCAGGGTGACGAGGTCGGCGGCGGCCAGCAGCTCGTCGAGGGAGACGGGCCGGGCGTTCAACGGGGTGGTGATGGCCTGGCGGTCGTGGTACAGGACGGTCATGCCCAGGGCCTGCAGGCGGGTGGCGAGCTCCTGGCCCACCCCTCCGAAGCCGACCAGGCCGGCGGTTTTCCCGGCCAGTTCCACTCCCCGGGCGCCGTCGTCGGCCGGGCGGTTCTGCTTGAGCCCCAGGTAGGCCGGGCCCAGGCGCCGGCTCACGGCCAGGGCCAGGGCGAGGATGTACTCCGCCACCGAGACCGCCCCCGCCAGCGGGGTGTGGCGGACGTCGATGCGCCTGGAGCGGGCGTAGGCCAGGTCGATTCCCTGGATCTCCGTGCCGGCGTGGACGATCAGGCGCAGCTTGCGCGCGCGCTGCAGGAGCTCGCGGTCGAGCGGGGCCGCGCCGCTGCAGATCACGGCCTCGATGGCGCCGATCTCGTCGCGCAGGCGGGCGGGCGCCCAGGCCGCGCCGTCGACGACCTCGAACTCGGGGACTTCGGCGAGCTTTTCGCGCGCCTGGGGAGTGAGCGGAGCGGCGAGCAGGACGTGGATCATGGGCGCCGCCGCGGCAGGGAGCGCGGACGGCGGGTCACCATGCAGCGGGACCGTGGCCAACCGGGAAACCGGCTCGTTTTCATCCGCGCGTCTCCATGTGATCGGGGGTAGAATAGCAGATTTCCCGCTTCCTGTCAACCTTTTGCGGCCTGGGCGGGATGGGAAACGAGGCGCCCCGCCGTCTTTCCGGCGGCGGGGCGCTGGGGGATGGATGTCTACTGGGGGTTGGCTTTCTTGAACTGGTCCATGAACGCGACCAGCTCTTGCACGCCGTCGAGCGGCATGGCGTTGTAGATCGAAGCGCGGCAGCCGCCGACGCTGCGGTGGCCCTTGAGGCCGATGTGGCCGGCCTTCTTGGCGTCGCCGATGAACTTCTCTTCCAGCGCCTCGCTGGCCAGGCGGAACGTGACGTTCATCTTCGAACGGTCCTTGACGGCGGCCGTGCCGCGATAGTACCCGCCGCTGGCGTCGATGGCCGCGTAGATGGCGTTCGCCTTCGCCTCATTGACCTTCTCGATGGCCGTCAGCCCGCCCTGGGCCTCGATCCAGTCCATCACCAGCTTGACGATGTAGACGGCGAAGCAGGGCGGGGTGTTGTACATCGACTTTTCCTTGGCGTGGGTCTTGTAGCTCAGCATGGTGGTCAGGCCGTCGGCGCAGCCCTCCACCAGGTCGTTGCGGATGATCACCAGGGTGACGCCGGCCGGGCCGATGTTCTTCTGGGCGCCGGCGTAGATCAGGCCGAACCGGCTCACGTCGATGCGGCGGCTGAAGATGTCCGACGACATGTCGGCCACCAGGGGAACCGTGCCGGTGTCGGGGAACGCCGTCCACTGGATGCCGCCGATGGTCTCGTTGGAGGTGACGTGCACGTAGGCGGCGTCGGGCGACAGCTTCAGGTGCTCCGGGACGTAGGAGAAGTTCTTGTCCTCCGAGCTGGCGGCGACGTTGACGGTGCCGAACAGCTTGGCCTCCTTGATGGCCTTCTTGGCCCACTCCCCGGTGTGCACGTAGTCGGCCTTGCCGCCCTTGAGCAGGTTCATCGGGATCATGCCGAACTGCAGCGAAGCGCCGCCCTGCAGGAAGAGGACGTGGTAGTTTTCGGGCACGCCCAGCAGCTGCCTCACCTTGGCTTCGGCGGCGTTGATGACGCCCTCGAAGTCCTTGGAGCGATGGCTGATTTCCATGATCGACAGCCCGATGCCGTTGAAGTCGAGCAGCTCCTGCTGCGCCTTCTTCATCACGTCCTGGGGCAGGATGGCGGGGCCGGCGGAAAAGTTATACTTCTTGGCCATGGGATTGGTCCTCCTCGTTATGGACTAAATTTAATTCTACAACCGGCGTGACGAAAATGCAAGCGGGTGCGTGCGGCCATGACGGCGTCCGATTCCGATGGCTTCTTCCTGCGCACCCTGCCGGGAACGTGTAGGGACAGGTGTTAAACCTGTCCCTACGACTCGACAGTCATTCGTATCACGCGCGGTGGGTCCCGACCTGCTCCCGGGCCGCCCGCGCGATCGCCTCGGCGGTGAACCCGAACTCCCGCTGCAGGTCGGGCAGCGGGGCGGACGCGCCGAAGCGGGACATGGCCATGATGCGGCCGCCGTCGCCGACGTAGCGGTCCCAGCCGAGGGGCACAGCCATCTCCACCGCCACCCGGGCGCGGACCGCGGCCGGGAGCACGCCCGCGCGGTACGCCGCCGGCTGCTTCTCGAACAATTCCCAGGAGGGCATGGAGACCACCCGGGCGCGGACTCCGTGCTCCTGCAGCAGGAGCCGCGCCTGCAGGCACAGGGCCACCTCCGAGCCGCTGGCGAGCAGCAGCACGTCGGGGGCGCCGCCGTCCGCCTCGGCCAGCACGTAGGCGCCGCGGGCCACGCCGGCGGCGGAGCCCAGGCGGGAGCGGTCGAGCACCGGCAGGTTCTGGCGCGTGAGCACCAGCGCCGCCGGCTCCCGGCGCAGCCCCATGATCACGCGCCACGCCTCGCCCGCCTCGTTGGCGTCGGCCGGGCGCAGCACGATCAGTCCGGGGATGGCGCGCAGCGCGGCCAGATGCTCGACCGGCTGGTGGGTCGGGCCGTCCTCGCCGACGGCGATCGAGTCGTGGGTGAAGATGTGGATGACGGGGAGCTCCATCAGGGCGGCGAGCCGGATGGCCGGCCGGTTGTAGTCGCTGAAGACGAGAAAGGTGGACCCGTAGGGCCGCAGCCCGCCCAGGGCCATGCCGTTGAGGATGGCGCCCATGGCGTGCTCGCGGACGCCGAAGTGGAGGTTGCGCCCGCCGGGCGCGGCGGCGTCGAGGTCTCCGGCGGAGGGGAACTCCAGCCGGGTCTTGGTGGAGGGGGCCAGGTCGGCCGATCCGCCCAGCAGCCAGGGAATGCGCGCGGCCAGGGCGTTGAGCACCTGGCCCGAGGAGACCCGCGTGGCCTGGCCCTTGGAGTCGGCGGCAAAAACGGGGAGGTCACGGTCCCAGCCCTCGGGCAGCCCGCCGCTCCACAGCCGGTCCAGTTCCGCGGCCGCCTCGGGGAAAAGCCGGCGATATTCGGCGAACAGCTCGGTCCAGGCCCGGCGCAGCTCGCCGCCGCGACGGCCGACGGTGTCGGCGAAGCGCCCGCGCGCCTCTTCCGGGACCAGGAAGCGGGCCTCCTCGGGCCAGCCATAGGCGCGCTTGGTCAGGCGGATCTCCTCGTCGCCCAGCGGCTCGCCGTGGGCGGCGGCGGTATCCTGCTTGCGCGGAGCCCCCCAGGCGATGTGCGACTCGGCGACGATCAGCAGCGGCCGTCCGTCGGCGTCGGGGTCGCGGAAGGCGTGGAAGGCGCGGCGCAGGGAGTCCAGGTCGTTGGCGTCGGAGACGTGCTCCACCCTCCAGCCGTAGGCGCGGAAGCGCGCCGCCACGTCCTCGCTGAAGGCCAGGCCGGTCGAGCCCTCGATGGTGATGCGATTGGCGTCGTAGACCCAGCAGAGGTTGCCGAGCCGGAGGTGTCCGGCCAGGGAGGCCGCCTCGGCGCTCACGCCCTCCATCATGCAGCCGTCTCCGAGCAGGGCCCAGACGTCGTAATTGAACAGGGTGAATCCGGGGCGATTGTAGCGGGCCGCCAGCCAGCGGCCGGCGATGGCCATGCCCACGGAATTGGCCGCCCCCTGGCCGAGCGGGCCGGTGGTGGTCTCCACCCCGGCCGTGAGGCGGAACTCGGGGTGCCCCGGGGTGAGGCTGTTCAGCTGGCGGAATCGTTGGATCTCGTCCAGCGGCACGGCCTCGTCGGCGGTCGGTCGCCCGGACTCGTCCAGGCGGCGCACTCCGGACAGGTGCAGCAGCGAGTAGAGCAGCATGGAGGCGTGGCCGGCGGAGAGCACGAAGCGGTCGCGGTCCGGCCAGCCGGGGTCGGCCGGGTCGTACCGCAGGAACTCCTGCCACAGCACGGTCGCGGTCGGCGCCATGCCCAGCGGCGCGCCGGGGTGTCCGGAGTTGGCCTTCTGGATGGCGTCCATGGCCAGGGTGCGGACGGTGTCGATGCTGAGCTGCAGGGGCCGGTCCTGTTCGTTCATTCTGTTCCTCGCCTCCGTGGGTCGTCGCTCATGATACCGGGAATCCCCCCTCTCCGCAAGGGCGGCTCAGGTCGCCTTCAGGGCCTGCACCGACTCCTCGGGGGAAACCGGGTTGATGTAGAAGCCGCTGCCCCATTCAAAGCCGGCCACCCGGCCCAGCACCGGCATGAACTCGATGTGCCAGTGGAAGAAGTCGTCGACGTCCTTGTAGAAGGGGGCGTTGTGCAGGATCAGGTTGTAATCGGGGCGGTTCAGGGCGCGGTTGACGCGGGCCAGGGTCTTCTTCAGCAGGGCGGCCAGGTCGAGCAGGTCGCCGTCGCCGCTCGTCTCGTAGCGGGGGCGGTGCGGCTTGGGGTAGATGGCCAGCTCGAAGGGGAACCGCGGCGCGAAGGGCGCCAGCACCAGGAACCCGTCGCTCTCGTCGAGCAGGCGCGCGCCGGCCTGCCGCTCCGCCTGGATGATGTCGCAGAAGATGCAGCGCTCCTTCAGCCGGAAATGCTGGCGGGCTCCCTCCAGCTCCTCCTGGACCCGGATCGGGACCACCGGCAGGGCGATGAGCTGGGAGTGGGAGTGGGGGATGGTCGCGCCGGCGGCCGGGCCGCGGTTCTTGAAGACCATGACGTATCGGAAGCGGACGTCCTGGCGCAGGTCGGCGATGCGGGCGCGGAAGACGCGCAGCAGGTCGGCGATCCGCTCCAATCCGAGGTCGGCCAGGGAGCGGTCGTGGTCGGGCGTTTCCACGATCACCTCATGGGCGCCGATGCCGCTCATCTTGTCGTAGAAACCCTCGGCGCTTCGCTGCAGTTCTCCCTCCACGCGAAGGGCGGGGAACTTGTTGGGGAAGACGCGCAGCGTCCAGCCGGGGGCGTTGGCGGTGGAGCCGGCGGCGCGCAGGGCGGTGATCTCGGGCGGCGTCATCCCCTCGTTGCCGGGGCAGAAGGGGCAACTCGGCGGCCGGGCCAGTTCGCTCTCCTCGGCGACCAGGCGGTAGAGGCGCGGGCGCTGCTTGCGTTCCGCGGCGATGATGACCCAGGTTCCGGTGATCGGGTCCTTGCGCAGTTCGGCCATGCTCACTCCTCGAACGCGTTCTCCAGGTGCTCCACATCCGGCGACTCGACCGGGCCGGTGACGGTGATGACGTCGAAGCGCAGCCGCCGGTCGCGCCACGGGCGGCGGGCGGCGAACAGGCGCGCCGCCCGCAGGATGCGCCGCTGCTTGGCGGGGGTGACGAACTCGGCCGCCTCGCCGTGGCCGCTGTCGCGGCGCGACTTCACCTCGATGAAGAGCAGCAGGTCGCCGCGGCTGGCCACCAGGTCGATCTCGGCGCCGGCGCCGCGCCAGTTGGCGGCCACGATCCGGTAGCCGCGTTTCGCCAGCCAGTCGGCGGCGATCCGCTCCCCGCGGTCGGGCACCTCAATCCACCGGCAGCTGTTTCTCGACCATGCGGATGCCGAGCGTCTCCAGCTCGGCCAGCACCGGCTGGTACAGTTCCGGCATCACCGGGATGACGACCCCCCGGAGCGACAGCTCGCCGTGGGCCAGCATGCGGGTGCCGATGGCCATCGGCAGGGAGACGGTGCGGGCCATCGACGAGTCGCCGTGGGGGATGCCGAAGTCGACCATCGTCGAGGTGATCTTTTCCCGCCGGCCGCCCGGCCGCTCCACGATGAAGGCGTGCCGGAGCACCAGCATGTCCCGCTCGCCGGGCCGGTAGACCAGCTTTTCCAGCATCCGGTGGCAGAGGACGTCGAGGTAGCCGGGTTCGTCGGGGACGGGGTCGTCGCTGAACAGGCCGAGCCACTCCAGGGCGGACATGACCGGATCGTCCGCCGGGAGCCCGACCAGACTGGCGGCTTTCGCCCTCACGTCTTCCGTGACCTTGGCCCCGACCCGTTCGGCCATCATCTGGCGGTAGGTCTTGCCCTTCAGCCCGGGGAGCGGGGTCTCGTCGACCAGGCCCAGGTCCACGATCTTCTTCAGGGTCGCGCACCAGCCGGGGTAGCGGTAGGTGCCGCGCACCACGGTCAGGGCGTCCTTCAGTCCGTAGAGTCCCTGGTAGGGCGTGGAATCGCGGTTGGGGTAGACCTCGAGCGTGCCGACGCCCTCGATCTCCTCCTTGCCGGGGCGGAGGAAGAGGTTCTTGCCCTCGATCTCCACGATCTGGCCGTTTTCCAGGTAGCGGGCCGAGTTGCGCGATGCCAGCACCACCCCGCGCGGGCTCCAGGAGAACTTGTAGCCGAACGGGTTGTCGTTGTTCTCCGGCGCCGGCAGCCCGCCGCAGTAGGATCGGAAGTGCAGCACCTTGCCGCCGCCGGCCTCCACTTCGTGGATGATCTTCATGGCCGACATGTGGTCGATGCCCGGGTCGACTCCCAGCTCGTTGAGGAAGAGAAGCCCCTTGCGGCGCACGTCGGCGTCCAGCTTGCGCATCGGCTCCTGCACGTAGGAGGTGGTGACCAGGTGCTTGCCGAGCTCCAGGCACAGCTCGGCTACCTTCATGTGGTGGGTCCAGGGCAGCAGCGAGATGGCGATGTCGTGGCCCTGGACCAGGCGGGCCAGGTCGGCGCGGCTGTCGACGTCGACCGCCTCGGCGCGGCCGTTGGGGTGGCCCTGGACGAGCGCCAGCGCCTTGGAGACGGTACGCGAGGCGACGGTCACCTCGAGGTCTTTCTGCTGCAGCAGGTAGGTCACGCCGGGTCTGGACACCAGGCCGGCACCGAGAACCAGGATCCTCTTCATGTTGTTCCCTCCCAGTGGATGTGGCTGCGGATGTAGGCGAAGTCGGGGGTCAGCTCGCCGCGGTGCAGGATGAGCGCCCGCTTCAGGGGCGGGGGCAGGTCGACGGCGGCGAGATCGCGGCTCATGTCGGCGGCCAGGATCTTCGGCACGAAGGGCAACAGCACGGTGGAGAAGTCGTGCGAGGACTCGGCCGAGAACTCGCAGGGCAGGTTGTCCACGGCCATCACCGTCACGCCGCGGCGGTCGACGCCGTCGCCGAAGCGGTCCTCGTCGGCGAAGTAGGTGAAGAACGCCTGGTCGGGCTTGGTCGACTTGTGGGTGATCTCCACCGAGCCGTCGATGTCGCAGGAGATGTCGCCGACCATCAGCAGCTTCGGGTTGGACTCCAGCGCGGTGCGGTCGGCGAGATATTTCTTGGTGAGCAGGCGCGGGTAGCGCTCGTCCCAGTAGATGCAGTTGACCAGCACGCTCAGCATCGGCAGGTACTCCTCGAACCGGGACACGTACTTCTCCGGGTGAGCGTAGTAGTCGGGCAGGGTGAAGGACCCCTGCAGCGGCCGCACCATGTCCTCCTCCGCGAAGACGACCTTGTAGAGATTGAACGCGTCGCCGTCGAAGTTTCCGCAGGAGTCGGCCATGGCCGGGGCCGACATCACCTTGTGCGGCAGCAGGTCGAAAATCTCCTGCGCCCCGCGCGAGACGTTGCCGTAGCCGCTGAAGCCGACCGTCAGCGGCGCCAGCTCGGGCGGGATGCCGTGCTCGTCGATTTCCTCGCCGGCGGCGGCGACGTCGCGCTTGGCCTCCTCCAGGCCGGGGTACTGGTAGGACATGCGGATGCGCGCGAAGGGCGTCTTCAGCCCCCGCTGCAGCAGCTTCTGGCCCAGGCCGTGCAGCGTGTCCACCATCCCGGCCAGGCCGGCGTAGCGCCCGAAGAAGATGAGCCGGCGGTTCTGGTCGTCGGTCACCTTCTCGTAGTCCAGCAGATGGCAGCCGAGGTCCATCATGCGCTTCAGCATGGGCATGTTGTAGGGCTGCCCCTTGATGACATGGGAGAAGAAGAAGTAGGATTTGCCGGGCACGAAGAGGTGCGCCGGGATCTCCTTCACCGCCAGCACCAGCGAGGCGGGCCCCAGGTCCTCGCTGACCTCGGCGCCGGCCCGGCGATACTCGTCGTCGCTGAATATGCGGATCGGCGACGGCTGGACCACGGTGCGCACGCCGTGCCGCTCGCGCAGCTCGCGGACGTGGTCGGGGACCAGCGGCACGCGCCGCTCCCACTGGTTCTTGTCTTCTCTCCGTATGCCGATGACCTTGTTCATGATGACCTCTAGACGCGGCGGTTGGACCCCCACTTTACCAGACTCGACCCGGTTCGTCAACGCGGCGGTCAATTGACTAATCGAGCCGGCTTCCCTATAATCCGCCCATGGACATCCGCGTGGAACGCAAGGACGCGCAGGCGACGGTCTACCTGGCCGGGGCGATCGACATCGAGGGCTCCGAGTCGCTGAAGGCGGAGCTCGCCCGGCTCAGCGACGGCCGGGTGCAGGAAGCGCTCCTCGACTTCGGCGACGTCACCTTCATCGGCTCCTCGGGAATCGGCAAGCTGCTGCTGTTCTACAAGAACTTCACCAACGCCGGCGGGCGCATCCGCATCGCCCGCCTGAACGGCAACATGCAGTCGCTGTTCCGGGCGATCAAGCTGGACAAGCTGTTCCAGATCGAATAGCCGGCGCAGCGTCATGGAACGGGACGGCCGCCCGCCGCCGGCTTCCCCCGCCGCGCGGCCTTTCGCCCTGCGCGAGGAGAAGCGGGCCCGCCTGGGCAACGACCTGGGACGCGTTCCGGCCTTCGTGGAGTACCTGTTCGCCGGCCTCGAATCCCTGCCCGGCGACGAGTCGCTGCTGCGGCTGGGGGTGCAGGAAGTCCTGATCAACGCCGTGGAGCACGGCAACCTCGGCATCGGCGGCCGGGAGAAGCAGCGCCTGCTCGAGGAGGGCGGCTACATCGCCGAACTGAAGCGGCGGGCGCTCGAGGCCGAGCAGGCGGGGAGGACCGTCGAGGTGACCCTGGTCAACTCCGCCGACGGGCTGGAGGTCACGGTGGCGGACATGGGCGCTGGCTTCGCCGCCCCGCCGCCCGCAGGCAAGTTCGGCTCCGACGGTCTCGGCGAGTGCGGCCTGGGCATGGCCATCGCCCGCACCGTATTCGACTCCATCGAGGTCGCTCCCCCGGGGAACCGCGTCCGCCTCTTCCGCCGCGCCCGGGAGCGCCGCCCCGGCTCCTGGGCGTCGGCGCGCGCCCTGGAAATGGAGATGGAACTGGCCGCCCGCTTCCAGCGCTCCCTGCTGCCGCCAACCGAGGAGTTGCAGCAGCTGTCCGAGCTGCAGGTGGCCTGCTGCTTCGAGCCGCTGAGGCCCGTATCCGGGGATTTCTTCGACGTGCGCCGCCTGGAGGGGGGCGCCGTCGGCATCTTCATCGCCGACATCGCCGGACACGGGGTGGCGGCGGCGCTGCTCTCGTCCATGCTGAAGGTGTTCTTCTCGCTGCACGTGCGCGAGCGGCGCTCGCCGCGGCAGCTGTTCGCGGCGCTGAACGAAGAGCTTTTCACGGTGCTCGCCGGCGGGGAATTCCTGACGGCGTTCTACGGCATCTATTCCGCCGCCGACCGGCGTTTCGTCTACGCCTCCGCCAACCACCCCCCGCCGCTGCGGCTGCGCCGCGACGGGGGCATCGAGAAGCTGGAGACGGACGGATTCTTCGTCGGGGTGTTCCGCGAAGCCCGCTTCGCGGAGGCCGAGTGCCGGCTGGAGCCGGGCGAGCGGCTGCTCTTCTACACCGACGGGGCCACCGAGGCGATCGGCGACGCCGGCGCCCGCGGCGGCGTGCACCGGCTGTGCGCCGCCCTCTCCGGATCCGCCGCGCAGACGACCGGAGACGCGCTGGCCGCCATCCGGGCCGCGGTGCAGGAGGAGGGCGGGCCGCTGGCCGACGACCTCACCCTGCTGCTGGTGGAGGCCAACTGATGGGGGAGACCCCGGCCATCGCCATCGAGAGGCTGCGCAAGTCCTACGGCCGGAGCCGCGGCATCGATGGCGTCGACCTGCAGGTGGAGCGGGGCGAGGTGTTCGGCTATCTCGGCCCCAACGGCGCCGGCAAGACCACCACCATCCGCGTGCTGCTGGGCTTCATCCGGGCCGACGGCGGCCGGGCCCGGCTGCTGGGGCGGGATGTCCGCCGCGACGGGCCCGCCCTGCGCCGGGATCTCGGCTACATGCCGGGGGAGCTCGCCCTCTACGGCCGCCTGACCGGCCGCCAGCTGCTGCGTTTCGTGTCCGCCCTGCACGGCCGCGACGCCTCCGCCGCCGGCGCCGCCCTGGCGGAGCGCCTGGACGCGGACCTGGACCGCCCGCTGCGCAACCTGTCGCAGGGCAACGCCCGCAAGGTGGGCCTCGTCCTGGCCTTCATGCACCATCCCGCCCTGGTCATCCTCGACGAGCCGACCAACGGCCTGGACCCCCTGGTGCGCCAGGAGTTCTACCGCCTGCTGGCCGACGCGCGCGCCGCCGGCCAGACCGTCTTCCTGTCGTCGCACAACCTCTCCGAAGTGGAGCGGGTGTGCGACCGGGTGGCCATCATCCGGGACGGCCGCATCGCCGCCGTGGAGGGAATCGGGGAGCTCAAGGCCCGGTCGCTGCGCCACGTGACCATCCGCTTCGCCGCCGCCGCGCCGGCCGCCGACTTCTCCACGCTTTCCAACCTGCGCGACGTCTCCGTCTCCGGCCCGGTGCTGCGCTGCCGGGTGCTGGGCGACATGGACCCGCTGCTCAAGGCCGCCAGCCGCCACGTGGTCAAGGACTTCCTCTCCCAGGAGGCTGACCTGGAGGAGATCTTCCTGACCTACTACGGAACGGGGACCCATGCTTCGTAGCCTGTTCCTCAAGACCCTGCGCGACAACCGGGCGGCCCTGGCCGGCTGGTCGCTGGGCATGGTGCTGATCTCCCTCTACATCGCCTACGTCTTCCCCTTCCTGCAGCGCTCGCGGGGCATCATGGCCGTGCTGGAGAGCCTGCCGCCGGTGATCCGCAACCTGATCGGAAAGAGCAACCCGCTGGCCACCCCGGAGGGCTTCTTCCACGTCCAGCCCTTCTCGGTCTTCGCGCCGCTGCTGGTCCTGGTCCTGGCGGCGGCCCGCGGCTCCGATGCCCTGGCCGGCGAGGAGGAGCGCGGCACCCTGGAACTCCTGCTGGCCACGCCGCTGTCGCGCTCCCGCCTGCTGCTGGAGAAGTTCGCCGCCCTGGCGCTGGAGCTGCTGGCGGTCTGCCTGGCCCTGTGGGCCGGACTCGGCCTGGCCGTCCGCGTCTTCCGCATCGACCTCGACGCCCGGCGCTTCGCCGCCCCGGTTCTGGGCCTGTTCCTGCTGGGAACGTTCTTTCTCGCCCTCTCCATGCTGGCCGGGGCCCTCAGCGGGAATCGCCGGCTGAGCGCCTCGCTGGTGGGCGCCGGCGCCGCCGTCACCTTCCTGATCAACGCCTACGCGCCCATGGTCGAGGCGCTGCGCCCCTGCCGGGTGCTGAGTCCCTTCTACTGGGCCAACGGGCACGCGCCGCTGATCGACGGCTTCCGCGCCGGACCTCCGCTGCTGCTGCTGGGGGCGACGCTCGCCGTGCTGGGGCTGGCCGCGCTCGCCTTCCGGTTCCGGCAGCTGCGCGCCTGACCGCGCGGAGGCGGTTTCAGTACAGGGCCAGGCCGCGGATCTCGAGCTGACCCCGGGTGCCGGGGGGAGCGATGCCGTTGTCGATGAGGAGGAACAGGGAGTCTGCGCTCCGGGGGGGGAAGGGCCGATCCGGGCCGAAGAGGCGGACCATCGCGGCGAAGGGGATGGTCACCCTCTGCCATTCCGTTCCGGCGGCGAAGGAGCGCTGGAAGGCGGTATCTCCATCTCCCGGGCCCGATCTCAGCTGCAGCCAGAAGCGACGCCGCCGGTCGCTGCGGGCCTCGAAGGTCACCCCGCTCGTGCCGTCCAGGGAGATCGAGCCGCGGTGGGCCAGGGCCACCCAGAAGTCGCGGGCGGCCGGGTCCGGCTGCAGGTGAAAGTCGAGGCGCGTCCCGGCCGGCGCCAACCACGGCGCCACCTCTCCCCGCGAGCGGCGGTTTTTCTCGACCGCGAACCAACCCGGCCCTTCGCCCAGAACCCGGCGCGGCTCCACGGCGGGGGGGGGTGGGGAAGGAGGCGGGGGGGGGCCGAGGTAGACCGGGTTGCCGAGGATCCAGGGCAGGCGGGAGAAGCGGTCGCGGCTGATGAAGATTTCGGCGCGGTAGGCTCCGGGGGCGGAGACCGGCACGGTGATCTCGCCGCGGCGCAGGCCGGAGAAGGTGGCCAAGGGGCGGTCGTTTCTCCACAGCCGCAGGTCGATCGGGAACGGGAAGGGGGTCGCCAGCCGCAGGGCGCCGTTGCTGTCGGCGCTGCGCTCGCCCATCGCCGCCTGCCGGCCGGAGTCGGAGATGAAACGGAAATCGAAGCCGTTGCCCGCCGCCAGCGATTCGATGCAGCTGAAGAAGCGGCCGCCGCGCAGGGCCCGGGTCAGCGAGCCGGCGACGGCGAAGGCGTCGCCGCCCCAGCGGCCGTCGGGCTGCGCGTAGACCGTCAGGATGCGCATCTGGGCGGCATAGGAGGGGAAGCGCCAGGTCCCGCCCCCGGGCAGGCGAAGCCGCGAGTGGGCGTCCAGGGCGTAGATGCCGGAACAGGGGCCGCGGCGCAGCCGCCGGTTCCACAGGTCGACCTCTCTGGCCGGGTAGCGGAAGAGGGCGGTCAGGGCGTAATCGGAGCTGATCAGGTATTGCAGCGGGAAGAGGGGGAGGCGGGCGATGAAGCCCCGCCGCGCCGCATCGTAGGCGCTGATGACCTCGATGCCGCTGGCTCCGGGCACGCCGGGCTCGGTCCAGGGAATGCGCGAATCGCAGGGGTGGGCGAGGAAAGAGGCGCCGCCGTCGCGCTCCACGTCGGCGATGGCCTCGCCGGCCTCGGGGGGATAGGCCATGGCCTCGGCGCGGGCGCCCAGCACGGCCAGGTGGCCGGCGTGCAGGGAGAATTCGGAGGCGCCGACCACCAGCACGCCGTGGAGCCAGGCGGTGGCCCGCTGCGCGCCCAGGTTGGGGCGGCCGTGGTCGTTGAGCACGACGAAGTCGAGCCCGGCTCCGGCCGCGGCGCGGGCGACCTCGCGCCAGTCGCCGCCGCCGTCCGAGAAGAGGGTGTGGATGTGGTATGCGCCCTTCTTCCATCCGCCGGGCAGCGGCAGCGGGTTGCGCGCCCGGCGCCAGGTGAGCACCTCCAGCGCCTGCCACAGCAGCAAGCCCAGCAGCAGGCCGGCCAGCAGCTTCAGCAGCCGGCGCGTCACGCGACCACGCCCGGCGGGAGGCCGCTTTGCGGGGGTCACGCCAGCAGGGCCCTCATCCGGCGCACCGCCTCCGCCATGCCCAGGAAGGCGGCGTTGGCCACGATGGTGTGGCCGATGTTCAGCTCCTCGATTTCGCGGATGGCCCGGATCGGGGCGATGTTCTGGTAGGTCAGCCCGTGCCCGGCCAGCACCCGGATGCCCAGCTTCCTGGCGTAGGTGGCGGCTTTCTGGAGCTTCTCCAGCTCGATCGCCGCGGCGGCGCTGTTCCAGCTCTTGGCGTATTCCCCGGTGTTCAGCTCCAGGGCCTGGGCGTGCACGCGGTGGCAGGCCTTCACCTGCTCGATGTCCGGGTCGACGAACAGCGACACGTCGATGCCGGCCGCGCGGAGGTTGCCGCCGACCTCCTCGACCTTGTCGCCCATGACCATCACGTCCAGGCCGCCGGCGGTGGTGACCTCGTTGGCGGTTTCGGGCACGAGCGTGCAGACGTCGGGCTTGTACTTCAGGGCGATCTTTACCATCTCGATGGAGACGGCCATCTCCAGGTTCAGGCGGGTCTTGATGGTGCGCCGCAGCAGTTCCAGGTCGCGCTCCTGGATGTGGCGGCGGTCCTGGCGGAGGTGGATGGTGATGCCCTCGGCGCCGCCCAGCTCGGCCAGCACCGCGGCGTACACCGGGTCGGGCTCGTTGGCCAGGCGCGCCTGGCGGATGGTGGCGATGTGGTCAATGTTGACGCTTAGCTTCATGGGGGTCTCCAATGGAGGAGCGGATGAGATCCGCGAAGGCCGGCAGGGCGCGGTCGATGACCTCCTGCCGGCGGGACTCGATCATCAGTCGAAGCGCGGGCTCGGTGCCGGAATAGCGGATGAGCAGCCGCGAGTCGCGGCCGTGCGCGCGTTCGAAGCGCTGCACCTCGCGCTGCAGCTGCTGCCAGCGGCGCAGGTCGCGGCGCTCGCGCACCGGAATGGTCAGCAGCCGCTGCGGGAATAGCGTCAATCGGTCGTGCAGGGCGGCGGCGTCCCAGCCCAGGTGGCGCAACGCCCGGAGCAGGTAGACGGCGGTCAGCATGCCGTCGCCGCTGGGCTGACGATGGCGAAGGATGGTGTGCCCGGAGGGCTCCCCGCCCAGCAGCCCGGCGTGGCGCCGCAGCAGCCCGCTGACGTGGCGGTCGCCGACCGGGGCGCGCAGCAGGGTGATGCCGTGCGTGGCCAGCGCGTTCTGCAGGCCGAGGTTGGTCATCACCGTTCCGGCCACCAGCGGCCGGAAGCGCGGCTCGGTCGCCTTCAGGTAGAGGGCCAGGGCGTAGAGCACGTGGTCGCCGTCGAGCAGCCGGCCGCGGCCGTCGCTGAAGACCACCCGGTCGGCGTCGCCGTCTAGGGCCAGCCCGATGGCGGCGCCGTAGCGGCGCACGTCGGCCTGCATCGACTGCGGGCTGGTCGAGCCGCAGTCGCGGTTGATGTTGCGGCCGGTGGGGGCGCAGTGGCGGGCCGTCACCCGGAAACCGAAGCCGGAGAAGAGCGCCGGGGCGAACCGCGCCGCCGCCCCGTTGGCGGCGTCGACGACCAGCGCCTGGCCGATGCCGTCGATGCCGCCTCCTTCGGAGGCCAGGAACTCCAGGTATGGGTCGGCCGGGACGGCCGGGATCTCCCGTCCCGCCCCGCCGCCAGCGGCCGGGCCGGCCGCGGCGAAGTGCCGCTCGATCTGCCGTTCCTGGGTGTCGCCGACCTTTTCGCCGCGGCGGTTGAACAGCTTGACGCCGTTGTCGGCCCAGGGATTGTGGGAGGCCGAGACCATGGCGGCGCAGGCGAAGCGGTGGCGGCGGGCCAGGAAGGACAGCCCGGGCGTCGGCAGGACGCCGGCGCTGCGCACCTCCATGCAGGCGGCGGCGCCGCCGGCCAGGGCGGCCACGATGGCCGGGCCCGATTCGCGGGTGTCGCGGCCGATGAGCAGCATGCCGCCGCCGGCGCGCTCGGCGACGATGCGGCCGATGGCGCGGAGCGACGGGGCGTCCAGCGGAGGCTCGCCGGCGCGGCCGCGGATGCCGTCGGTGCCGAACAGGCGCGCGGCCATGGTCTAGCGCTTCTCCTCGAGGAGCAGCCGCACCTCCACCTCTCTCACGTCGCGGAAGCGCAGCACGTCCCGGACCTGGCGCAGCGGCACGCGCAGGGTGGTGCTGCGGTTGATGGCCGCCAGGTTGATCTCCTCGGTGGACACGGCGTGGACGTGGGAGTACTGCGATTTGAACACCTTGACGGTGACCCGCTCCGGCTGCACCGACACCTCGGCCAGGCGGCGGCCTCGGATCGGCTGCCCGGCCAGCGCCGCCTTCACCGGCACCTCCTTGTCCACCATCTGCTCGAGGACGATCTCGATCATCTTGGGGTGGATGGAGACGACGTGCACGCCGGCCGGCAGGAACAGGTGGTCCTCGGAATAGAAGTTGAACTTGTTGCTGTCCTGCATGCCGCCGAGATCGATGCGGATGCCCAGGCTGCCCGGGGTCACCCCGGACAGGGCCTTGACCGGGCCGCTCAGGGTGGCGCGCACCGTCTGCGGGCGCACGCTGCGCACCTCGATGTCGGCCGGCACGCCGATGGGGTCCACCGGCAGGTCGATCGTCAGCTCCATGTGCGCCCGCTCGCGGCCGGTGATCGCCGCCCAGACCACCACGGCCAGCAGCAGGGCGGTGGCCTTCAGACCCTTGTTCTGCATCAGGTATCGCTTCAGCCGTTCCACCATGGGTCAGACCTTGAAGTACTTCATGCGGTTCTTGAGCCCGTCGCGGTCGAGGCCGCGGATCAGCTCCCCGTTCACCGCCAGCGACACTTTGCCGGTCTGCTCGGAGACCACGATGGCCAGGCAGTCGGTCTCCTGGGATATGCCGATGGCCGCCAGGTGCCGGCCGCCGGCCGGGGTCAGCTCGAGCAGCGGCGGATAGGGGAAGAAGCAGTTGGCGGCGGCGATGCGTCCCTCGCTGATGATGACCGCGCCGTCGTGCAGCGGGGTGTTGGGAGTGAAGATGGTCAGCAGCAGGTCCTTGCTCACCTGGGCGTCGAGGCGGATGTGGCGCTCGATGTACGACTTCATCTTGATCTCGCGCTCGACGGCGATCAGCGCGCCGACGCGGCCGAGCGACATGGCCATGACGGCGTTGATGATCTCGTCGCGCATCTTGGTCGTCTCGCCGGCGCTGTAGCGGGTGCGCAGCTTGCCGCCGATCTCGGTCAGGATCTTGCGCAGCTCCTGCTGGAAGAGCACGATGATGGCGATGATCAGGTAGGTGAGGAAGTTGTTGAGCAGGTGGGCGAAGGCGGTCAGGTGGAGCAGGCCGGACAGCAGCGACGCCGCCCCGATGAGCACCAGCCCCAGCGCCATCTGGTAGGAGCGGGTGCCCTTGATCAGCAGCAGCAGGTAGTAGAAGACCAGGAAAAGCAGGAAGATGTCGAGAACGTCGAGCGGCTTGAAGGTGGCGACAGCGTTGCGGAAGGTCTCGATGATCATGGCCGCCGGGCCTCAAGCCTCCTGCATCGTGGACTCGGGCTTTTCCTTGCGGCTGCGGCGCTTGCGGACCGCCGGCTCGTTCCCTTCCGCGCGGATGCCGAGGATGGCGTTGATGTCGTCGGATGTCAGCGACTCGCGCTCCAGCAACTGCTGGGCGATGATCTCCAGCTTGGGGCCGTGGTCGGTGATCGTCTGCCGGGCGGCGACGTAGGCCTGGTCGATGATCTTGCGGATCTCGGCGTCGATCTTCTGGGCCGTCTCCTCCGAGTACTCCGCGTGCGACATCATGTCGCGGCCGAGGAAGATCATGTCGTCCTTGCGGCCCAGGGCGATCGGGCCGAGATCGGACATGCCCCATTCACAGACCATCTTGCGGGCGATGGAGGTGGCCCGCTCGAAATCGCTGCCGGCCCCGGTGGTGTGGATGCCGAGGAAGGTCTCCTCCGAGATGCGCCCGGCCAGCAGCACCGCCAGCTGGGCGTTCAGGTAGGTGCGGGAGTAGGTGTACTTGTCGTTGAGCGGGAGTTGCTGGGTCACCCCCAGGGCCATGCCGCGCGGAATGATCGACACCTTGTGCAGCGGGTCGGCCTCCTTGGTCATGGCGGCGATGAGGGCGTGGCCGGCCTCGTGGTAGGCGGTGATCCGCTTCTCCTCGTCGGAGATGATCATGCTCTTGCGCTCGGTGCCCATCAGCACCTTGTCCTTGGCGTATTCGAAGTCTTCCTGCTCGATCGCCTTCTTGCCGTTGCGCGAGGCGTACAGGGCGGCCTCGTTGACCATGTTGGCGATGTCGGCGCCGGTGAAACCGGGGGTGGATCGGGCCAGCACCTTGGGGTCGACGTTCTTGGCCAGCGGCGTGTTGCGGGTGTGCACCTTGAAGATGTCCTCCCGGCCCTTGACGTCGGGGGTGGAAACGACGATGCGGCGGTCGAAGCGGCCGGGGCGCAGCAGGGCCGAGTCGAGGATGTCGGGACGGTTGGTGGCGGCGATGATGATGATGCCCTCGTTGGCCGAGAAGCCGTCCATCTCCACCAGCAGCTGGTTGAGCGTCTGCTCGCGCTCGTCGTGGCCTCCGCCGAGGCCGGTGCCGCGCTGGCGGCCGACGGCGTCGATCTCGTCGATGAAGATCAGGCAGGGGGCGTGGCGCTTGCCCTCGTCGAACAGGTCGCGCACCCGCGAAGCGCCGACGCCGACGAACAGCTCGACGAAGTCGGATCCGGAGATGGAGAAGAAGGGCACGTTGGCCTCTCCCGCGATGGCCTTGGCCAGCAGGGTCTTGCCCGTCCCCGGCGGGCCGATCAGCAGCACCCCCTTGGGGATCTTGCCGCCCAGGCGCTGGAACTTCTTGGGCTCGCGAAGGAACTCGATGATCTCTTCCAGCTCTTCCTTGGCTTCGTCCACGCCGGCGACGTCCTTGAAGGTGACCTTGTTGCGGTCCCCGGAGAACATGCGCGCCTTGCTCTTGCCGAAGGTGAAGGCCTTGTTGCCGCCCTGCTGGCGCATGACCATCATCCAGAAGACGATGATGATCACGAACGGCGCCCAGGAAAGCAGCAGGGAGAGCCACTCGTTCTTGCCGAGCTTCTCCACCTCGATGTTGACCTTGTGCTGGTTGAGCTTGTTGATCAGGTCGGGATAGTCCAGGGGGATGTGGGTCAGGAACCGGTTGTTGCCGGAGCTCTCGTCGGGGTTCATCTGCCCGGTGACCTCGTTGCCGCTGATCAGCACGGTCTGGATCTGGTCGTTCTCGACTTTCTCCAGGAACTGCGAGAACGTGAGCTTCGTCGTGCGGCTGCCGGTCATGTCGCTGAGCATGTTGTACAGCAGGATCAACAGGGCCAGCGAGATGAACCAGAACAGGATCCCCTTGGGCGGCTTCTGCTTCAATTTGTTTATGGGCATGGGCAGTGCAAACCTCGGTTGTTTCCATTATAGCATAGTTTGCGGAGCCCGGCCACCCGCGGCGCGGCCCTCGACCGGGGCCGTCGCGGGGCTCACCCCTCCTTCAGCGCTTCGTCGATCCGGGCCGAAAGCTCGCCGAAGCGGTACGGCTTCTCCACGAAGCCGCGGGCTCCCTCGTCCAGCAGCTTCTGCGCGGCGTAGTCGAAGCTGAAGCCGGACGACATGATCACCCGAACGCCGGGGTCGATGGCGCGCAGGGCGCGCAGCGTGTCGGGCCCGTTCCGGCGGGGCATGATGACGTCGAGGATCACCAGGCGGATGCGATCCCGCTCGCGACGGTAAACGTCCAGCGCGGCTTCTCCGTCTTCGGCCAGCAGCGTCTCGTAGCCCAGTTGCTGCAGCATGGCCGCGCCCATGTCGCGGATCACCTCTTCGTCGTCCACCAGCAGGATGCAGCCCGATCCCCGCGGAGCGGACGGGGCGTCGGCAGCGGGCGCCGCGACGGCTCCGGCATGGCCCGGCAGCAGGATGGAAAAGCGCGTGCCGCGGCCGGGCTCGCTCTGAGCCTGGATGGTTCCGCCGTGTTCCTTGACGGTGGCGTAGACCACCGAAAGCCCGAGGCCCGTGCCCTTGGCCGCCTTGGTGGTGAAGAACGGTTCGAACAGGTGCTCGAGCACGTCGGCGTCCATGCCCGTTCCGGTGTCCTCGATACTCAGGCGCAGGCCGGGACCGGACGCCAGGCCGCTGCGCAGGGCGTCGGCGGCGGGCACGTCGGCGCTGGCGATGGTCATCGTGCCGCCTTCCGGCATGGCGTCGCGGGCGTTGATGCACAGGTTGAGCAGGGCGGTCTGCAGCAGGGAGGCGTCGCCGTCGACGATGCGGGCGGCGGCCTGCAGCCGGGTGACGATGCGGATGCGCCGGTCCAGGGTGTGCTGCAGGATGCCCACCACGTCGTTCACCGCCTGGTGCATGTCCACCGGGGCGGTGGCCCGCTTGCCCTTGCGCGAGAAGGTCAACAACTGGCGAGTCAGGCCGGCGGCGCGTTCGGCCGTGTCCAGGATGACCTGGGAGTAGTGCTGCAGGGGGTCGTCCTTGGGCAGGCTCTCTTTCAGCAGGTCGGCATAGCCGATGATGCCCCCCAGCAGGTTGTTGAAGTCGTGGGCCACGCCGCCGGCCAAGCGGCCGACCGTCTCCATCTTCTGGGCCTGGCGGAACTGCTCCTCCAGCAGCCGGTGCTCGGTGACGTCCTCCAGGATGTCGATGCCGAACCGCAGGCTGCCGTCCCCGTCCCGGATGAAGGTGGAGGCCTGGCGCACCCAGATGGTGCGGCCGTCCTTGCGGATGTAGCGCTTCTCCAGCTGGTACTGGTTGGAGCGCCCTTCCTGGACGTCGCGCCAGAGGGGCCGCTCGCGCTCCAGGTCCTCGGGGTGGGTGATGGCCGGATTGGTCAGGGTGACCATCTCGTCGTCGTCGTATCCCAGCATGTTGCGGCAGGCGGGGTTCCAGCGCACCACCCGCTGCAGCCGCAGGTCGCTCATGACGATGCCGATGCCGGCCTGCTCGAAGATCGCCCGGAACTGGGCCTCGCTGGTCTGCAGCTCGGACTCCGTGCGCTTGCGCTGGATGGCCATGGCCGCCTGCTCGGAAACGTAGGTCAGGATCTCGGCCTCGTCCGGACCGTAGCGCGTGTCCGGGTCGTAGCTCTGCACCACCATGGCGCCCATGACCCGGTTCTCCGCCCGGAGCGGCACGCCCAGCCAGCCGAGACACGGGGACCCCACCAGGTCCACCTCGCCCTGCTCGTCCAGCCGGGCGAGGGTCTCGGCCGTCGCCAGCAGCAGGCGGCCGCTGCGCATCACGTACTCGGTCAACCCGCGCCCCGGGGGCTTCGGCGCCGGCGGCGGGTCCAGCTGGTCGACGAAATAGGGAAAGCGGATGAGGTCTTCCACCGGGTCGTGGATGGCGATGTAGAAGTTCGGCGCCGGCATCAGCTCGCCGACGATGGCGTGGATCTGGTGGAACAGCTCCCCCAGGGACGGCGACGTGGCGGCGGCCTCCGAGATCTGGTAGACCGCCTCCTGCACCAGCACGCTGCGAACGCGGGCGCTGATGTCGGTCATGGTGCCGAGCATGCGGCCGGCGCGGCCGCTCCCGTCCCGGAGGAACACCCCGTGGTCGTCGACGTGGATGTAGTGGCCGGCGCGGCAGCGGAAGCGGTAGGAGACGTCGAATTCGCCGGCGGCCTCCATCGCCCTCTGCAGCTCGGCCGTGATGCCGGGGCGGTCATTGGGGTGGATCATCTCCTCCCAGGCGGCGATGTCCACCCGGGCGAACTCGGCCGGCGTGAAGCCCGTCAGCGGCTCGATGGCCCCGGCCCAGACGATGGTCCCGCTGGCCACGTCGTAGTCGTACAGCAGCTGGCCGGTCTTCTCGGCGGTGATGCGGAAGCGCTCCTCGCCGTCGCGCAGGGCGATCTCGGCGCGCTTGCGCTGGATGGCCATGGCCACCTGCTCGGAGACGTAGGTCAGGATTTCGAGCTCCTCCGGGCCGTAGCGGACCTTCTGTTCGCTGCTCTGCACCACCATGGCGCCGATGACCCGCTCTCCGGCCTTCAGGGGCACGCCCAGCCAGTCGATCACCGATTCTGCGGCCGCTTCGACCTCGCCGCGGGAGATCAACTCCCGGTAGACCTGGGGGGTGGCGAGCAGCGGCCTGGCGCTGCGGATCACGTACTCGGCCCGGCCGCGGCCGAGCGCCCGCTCCGGCGGCAGGGGCGGCAGCGACGGATCGCGCCCGGCGCTGTAGGGGAAGACCAGCAGGCCGCGCTCGCTGTCGAGCAGGGCGATGGCGAATACCCGAGCCGGCATGAGCTCGCCCACGACCTGGTGGATGGAGCGGTAGAGGCTGTCCAGGTCGGGGGCCGAGGCGGCGGACTCCGAGATGCGATAGAGCGCCGCCTTGACGCGCTCCATGCGCACGGCCCGGCTGGAGTCGCGGATGATGGTCAGGACCCGCTCCACGCGTCCGTTCTCGATGATCGGGATCTTGCGCGACTCGGTGAAGAAGACCTGCCCCTGGATGCCGGTGTCTTCGTGGGTGATCAACTCCCGCCCGTCGCGGAACACCTCGAGGTATTCCCGCCGCACGGGGTCCGCCAGGAAGGGTTGCAGCTCGAACAAATCCCGGCCGACGATGCCGGTTGAGCCGAACCCCAACCGCTTCAGCACCTGGCAGAAGGCCTCGTTCGCGAGAACGACCTTCAAATCGCGGTCGACCACCACCAGCCAGTCCTGCAGGCTGTCGATGGTCGTACGGTAGAGGTGCTCCCGCAGGCGGGGCTCCGGATCCCTGCGAGGCCCGGGCGCCGGCTCCCGGTCGCGGGCCGGATGGAGCGGCCTGGAACGGGACCCCGCCCCCGTGGCCTTCCCGGGATTGCGGTTCTTGCGGGTCATGTTGCATCCATCCTACCGCGAAAGCGGGCGGGATGCAACCGCCCCCGGCGCCGGACTACGCCGCCGGGATGATGCCGTGGCGGCGGCCGACTCCGGCGAAGGCGGCCAGGGCCTGCTCGATCTGCTCCGGGGTATGGGCGGCCGAGATCTGCACCCGGATGCGCGACTGCCCGCGGGGGACGACCGGGAAGGTGAAGCCGACCACGTAGATGCCTTCGGCATAGAGGTCGCGGGCCACGGTCTGGGCGAGCTGGGCGTCGTTCTCGAAGCGCCGGAGCATCACCGGCACGATGGGGTGGATGCCCTCGATGATGTCGAAGCCGAGCCGCGTCATTTCGGAGCGGAAGCGGCGGGTGTTGGCCATCAGCCGGTCGCGCAGGTCGGCGCTGCGGCCGAGCAGGTCGAAGGCGGCGATGGATGCGGCGGCGATGCTCGGGGCCAGGGTGTTGGAGAAGAGGTAGGGGCGCGATTTCTGGCGCAGCACCTCGATGATCTCCCGGCGCCCGGAGGTGAAGCCGCCGGAGGCCCCGCCCATGGCCTTGCCCAGGGTAGAGGTGATGATGTCGACCTGGCCGAGCACGCCGCAGTATTCGATGGCGCCGCGCCCGTCGCGGCCCAGGAAGCCGGTGGCGTGCGAGTCGTCGACCATCACCAGGGCGTCGTAGGTGTTGGCCAGCTCCACGATGCGCTTCAGGTCGGCGATGTCGCCGTCCATGGAGAAGACGCCGTCGGTGGCGATGAGGATGTTGCGTGCCGGCACCGGCTCCTTGTCCAGGCCCGGCGAGTCCCACACGTCCATGCCCTCGCGGGCCTTCTTCAGCGCGTCCTCCAGCGAGGCCATGTTGCCGTGCTCGTAGATGAAGCGCTTGGCCTTGCAGAGGCGGATGCCGTCGATGATCGAGGCGTGGTTGAGGGCGTCGGTGATGATGGCGTCCTCGGCGCCGAGCAGCGACTCGAACAGGCCGCCGTTGGCGTCGAAGCAGGAGGAGTAGAGGATGGTGTCCTCGGTCTCGTAGAAGGCGGAGATGCGTCCCTCCAGCTCCTTGTGCAGGTCCTGGGTGCCGCAGATGAAGCGCACCGAGGCCAGGCCGAATCCGTACTCGTCGAGCGCCCGGTGGGCGGCGGCGACGATCTCGGGGTGGGAGGCCAGGCCGAGGTAGTTGTTGGCGCAGAAGTTGAGCACCTCGCGCCGCGCCGCGCCGGCGGGGAAGGAGACGTTGATCTCCGGCTTCTGCACGGAGTGGATGACCCGCTCCTCCTTGAAGAGGCCGGCATCCTTGATCCGGATCAGCTCCTGGCGGTAGTCGTATTTCGCTCGCTGGTACATGGGGGCTCCTTCCGAGGGGGCAAAGCGGATTCTACACCAATTTGCCCCGGATGAAAAGATCGGGTGACGGCCTGGGCAGGGACAGGTTCGGAACCTGTCCCTGCACCGTTTGGCGCCTACGCGCCGTATCGCTCGATGATCTCCGCCTTCGTCTTGTGCAGGATGCCGAACTTCCTGCCCACCCTGGTGAAGGCCTGCAGCGCCTTTTCCAGGTGGATCATCTCGTGGGCGGCGGAGAGCTGGGTGCGGATGCGCGCCTGGCCCTTGGGCACCACCGGGAAGAAGAAGCCGACCGCGTAGATGCCTTCCTGGTAGAGGTCCCGGGCGAAGTCCTGCGACAGCTTGGCGTTGAAGAGCATGACCGGCACGATGGGCGTCTCGCCCTCCTTGATGATCAGCCCGGCTTCGGTCAGCCCCTGGCGCCAGAACTGGGTGTTGCGCTCCAGCTTGTCACGGCGCTCGGTGGTCCGGGAGATGATGTCGAGCACGGCGTTGGCCCCGGACACCACCACCGGCGGGATGGTGTTGGAGAAGAGGTAGGGGCGGGCGCGCTGCCGGCACATCTCGACCAGTTCGCGACGGCCCGACACGCAGCCGCCGGAGGCGCCGCCGAGGGCCTTGCCCAGGGTGGTGGTGATGATGTCGACGCGGCCCATCACGCCGCAGTGCTCGTGGGTGCCGCGGCCGGTGCGGCCGATGAAGCCGGTGGCGTGGGAGTCGTCGACGAAGACCAGGGCGTCGTACTTCTCGGCCAGCTCGACGATGCGGTTGAGCTTGGCCAGGTCGCCGTCCATGGAGAAGGCGCCGTCGGTGATGATCAGGCGCACGCGCGCGTTCTTGTGCAGCTGCAGCTTCTCCTCCAGGTGCTCCATGTCGGAGTGCTTGAAGGTGTCCTGCTGGGCCTTGCACAGGCGCATGCCGTCGACGATCGAGGCGTGCACCAGCCGGTCGGCGATCATCACGTCCTGCTCGTTGAGCACGGCTTCGAAGACGCCGGCGTTGGCGTCCATGCAGGAGGGGAAGAGGATGGTGTCCTCGGTGCCCAGGAAGGAGGTCAGCTTCTGCTCCAGCTCCTTGTGGATGTCCTGGGTGCCGCAGATGAAGCGCACCGAGGACATGCCGTAGCCGCGGTGGTCGAGGCCGCTGCGCGCCGCCGACACCACGTCGGGGTGCGACGACAAGCCGAGGTAGTTGTTGGCGCACATGTTGATGACGTGCTGGCGGCCGGCGCCGGCCGGAAACTCGACGTCGATCTCGGAGCTCTGCGGGGCGCAGATGATGCGCTCTTCCTTGAAAATGCCGTCGCCGCGCAGCTTGTCGAGCTCGGCGGCGTAGGCGGCGCGGATGGATTCGGGGAAGGCCATGGTCGCTCCTACTGGACGTTGAACTCTTTCAGCAGCCGCAGGATGTTGTGGACCGTGTCGAAGGCCTCGGGGGTGGCCTTGGCGTCGGGAATCTGGATGTTGAACTTGTTCTCCAGGAAACGCTTCAGCGATACCATCGAGAACGAATCCACGATGCCACCCGAGATGAGCGGCGTGTCGTACCCCACCTGGCGGTCGTCGTCTTCCTCCAGGTACTCCCGCTTCACGTAATCCAGAACGAGATCCTTGAGCTCGGCCATGGTCTTCTCCTTAAGGTTGGAATGGCGGAACTTTTTTTTTACATGGGATCGCGGCGAAAGTCAAGGCGCGGCCGAACGCCCGGTCGGGCCCTCACCCGCAGCGGGCGGCCCCCGCCTTTCCTCTTCACTTCAGCTTGATCCCGACCAGCTCCCCGACCGCCGCCAGTTCCCGCTTCTTGCGCACCTCGACCGTCACCGGCCGCAGGGCTCCCTTGCCGGCGGGATGGAGAAAGGCGTCCTGGAGCGCCTGGTCCAGGGAGCTGGAACGGATGGCTTCTTCGGCCCCGGCGGTGAGATAGAACGAGACCTTGAAGAATTTCTCCCAGACCGACACCCAGCAGACCGTTTGCGCCTTGCGGGTCACCTTGAAAAGCCAGCTCTTGCCGTCGGGGTAGTAGCGCCACTCGCCGGAGAGGCCGGCGGGATGGAGGCGGATCAGATCCTGGAAGGCGTTCCAGGCGGGCGTGGCCCTTCCCAGGCGGCGTTCCAGCAGTTCGTCAGCGGGGTATTCCCCGGGATCGTTCAGGGTGGGGCGGTCCATGGTTCACCTCTCCGTGGGCAAACGTGTCGACTTGCGTTTCAGGGCTCGCAGGAAGGCCTGGAAAAGAAAATCGTGATCCTCTTCCGTCAGCCGGGCCGTGGGCCAGACGGTCATCGCGGCTCCGGCGCAGATGCCGCCGCCCGTGCGATGCAGGGACAGGGAGAGGCTGCCGAGGGCGTCTGCCGCTTTCCTCCGGAAAGGGATCTCCATGTCGGCGCAGCCCCCCTCATGTCCGTTCGAACCACGCCTTGTACTGTTCCCCGTCCGCCCGGATCGCCTCCCGCGCCTCGGCCTGGGTGGGGGAGAGGAGCCGGAGGTAGGCGGGGTACTCCGCCCAGGCCACCACGTCGCGGAAGTCCCTTTTGGCGCATTCCACCTGGCGTTCCAGCTCCGCCAGGTCCCCGGTGGCGTTTTTCAGGATGGCCAGCCGGACCCGGCGCGCTTCCTTTTCCCAGGTCTCCCTGCCGTATCCCGCCAGCAGATCCAGGACCCGTTCGCGAAGCTCGGGGGAAAAGTCGCGGCGCACGATCCGCTCCACGTCGCGGGAAGTGCCTTCGGGCTCCAACCGGTTCACGGCATTCTCCTCCTCGGGGTTCACTCCGGAATCTACCGCAACCCCTCCCGGTTTGCAACCATTCACGCCGGAGGCCGGCTTGAAGACGAAGCCCGTTGGGCCTATGATGGAGGCTCCGGCAGTTCTAGCCGGGCGGAGGGTCCGATGGCGGAAACGAGAAGGGGAGAGAAGATCGGCTGGACGGCGGGCTGGCTGGGGGGGTTCGCCTGGGTCGCCATCCTGGCTGCGGTGTTTCTTTTCCGGCACCGCCCGCTCCAGGGTGCGGCCGGCCTGGGGCTGGCCGTCCTGGCCCTGTTCGCCGTCCTGCGCTTCGCTCCCTGGCGGCACCCCGACACCCCCTACTGGAAGCTCATGCTTCCCGTCTACGCAGTCCTCTTCCTGGCGGTCGCCTGGGCGGTCTGGGCATTCGGGGGCTGGGGGGCGATCGGCCTGGAGTGGTGGAACCTCTCCGGGTTCCTGCCCCTGCTGATGCCGCTGGGCGCCGTCGGGCGCCGCAGTTGGAACGACCCGGGACGGTGATTCAGCGGGGGCCGCCGCGGATCAGGTGGCGCTCCAGGAATTCGGTCTTCAGCGTGTGGAAGTGCAGCCGGTACTTCGACATGCGGATCCCGTGACGGATGCCGGGGTAGACCATCATCTCGAACAACTTTCCGGCTTTCATGTATTCGTCGGCCATCCGCAGGCTGTTCTGCAGGTGGACGTTGTTGTCGGCGCTGCCGTGGCAGATGAGGACGGGGCCGGAGAGCCCGCCGGCGAAACGGAGCGGCGCCCCCTCGCGGTACCCCTCGGGGTTGTCTTCCGGTCGGTCCATGAAGCGCTCGGTGTAGACGCTGTCGTAGAGGGCCCAGTCGGTCACCGGCGCGTAGGCCACGCCCGCGCGGAAGTGTTCCGGCGCCCGGTTCATGCACAGCAGGGCCATATAGCCGCCGTAGGAGCCGCCGTACACGCCGATGCGCTCCGGGTCGACATAGGGCAGGCTTTTCAGGAACTGCACCCCGCGCAGCTGGTCGGCCAGCTCGAGCTGCCCCAGTCGCCGGTAGACGGCCTTTTCGAAGGCGCAGCCGCGGCGGGCCGAGCCGCGATTGTCCAGGGTGAAGACGATCAACCCCCGCTGGGCGAGGGCCTGACGGAACAGGCCCGCCGAGCCCGGCCACTGGTTGGTGACCAGCTGGGTCCCCGGGCCGCCGTAGACATAGACCAGCACCGGGTACTTCCGGGCGGGGTCGAAATCGGGCGGCCGCAGCATCGACCAGTAGAGCGGGGTGCCGTCCTCGGACTCCAGGCTGCCCAGCTCCGGCACCGCCAGTCGGACCGCCGCCAGGCCGGGGATGGGGCCGCCGCAGATCGTCCGCCGCACGCCTTCGCCGACGGCGATCAGGTCGACCTGGCCCGGCCGGTTGAGCTCCGAGTGGGTGTCGACCAGGTAGCGGCCGTCGGGCGACGCCTGGGCTTCGTGCCAGCCGGGCGCGCCATCCAGCCGCGCGGCCGGCCGGCCGCCCTCCAGGGAGACGCTGTAAATATGGCTCTCGCGCGGATCCTCGGCATTGCCGCGGAAGAGCAGCCGCTCCCCGTTCGCGGACGTGCCGAGGACCTCGTCCACCACCCAGGACCCTGATGTGAGCGGACGCAGCAGGGTACCGTCGCGGCGGTAGAGGTGGAGATGGCGGAAACCGTCGCGCTCCGACGCCCAGACGAAGCGCTGGGAGTCGGGGAAGACGGGCGCGGCGGGCACGTTCACCCAGGCGGGGTCCTCCTCCGTCACGATGACCCGCGACGTCCCGGAGCCGGGAATGACGGTGCGCAGCTCCAAGCGGTTCTGGTCTCGGTTGAGCGTCACGTACCACGCGGCGGTGCCATCGGGCCACCAGCCGGCGCGCGGCAGGTAGGAGTCGCTCGCGCCGGCGTCGAACAGGATGCGCAGGTCGCCGGTCTGCAGGTCGAGGAGCTGGAGCCGGACCCGGGAGTTGGCGGCGCCTGCCCGCGGGTATCTCTGCCACTCGATTTCCGAGGCGCCGCCCAGGTAGTCGGGGATGGGGAAGGGGACGATCGGCGACGTGTCGAACTGAAGAAAGAGGATCCGCTCGGAGCGGGGCGACCACCAGAAGGAGCGGTCCACGCCCAGCTCCTCCTCGTAGACCCAGTCGGCCTCTCCGTTCAGCAGCCAGGAACTCTTGCCGCGGCTGGTGAGGCGGCGCTCCCGGCCCGTGGCGACGGCCACGGTGTAGAGGTCGCCGTCGCGGGTGAAGGCCACCTGGCTGCCGTCGGGGCTGAAGGTGGCGAACCGTTCCAGGCCCGGTGCGGCGGTCAGGAAGCGAGCCCTGCCGGAGGCCAGGTCGAGGAGGAAGAGGTCGCCGCGGGAGGAGGCCAGGTAGAACCGGCCGTCCGGGGAGAGGGTGGCCTCCATTCCGGCGCCGGGGTGGCTGTTCACGTTGTCCGGGTCCGGGGCCCGGTAGGTGGGCCGGGCGGCGGCGAGGCCTTTCTGCAGGGCGTTCCAGTCGGCGACCAGGCGTTCCCTCCCCCCCTTCGCCTCCTGCAGCCACAGCCCGTCGAGGGGCCCGGCCTGGCGGCGATAGAGGAAGGCGGAGGAGTCGGGGAGCCAGAGGACATCCAGGAGCAGGTCCTCGCGGTAGCGGTCGCCGGCGAAAATGGAGTCCAGGGCCAGCGGCTCCTGGCCGGCGGCGGTGGTGACCGAAAACAGCAGGAGCAGGAAGGGGAGTATGGCTCTTTTCATGGGCCCATTGTAGGAGGGTGGAGGCGGGGAATCAAGGCGCCGCAGCCGGTGACCCGGGCGCGTCCGCACCGGCAACGGGGGATCGGAAGCCGCCCGATCCTGCGCAGCAGACCCGGTTTCGGCCTCCGGCCTTGGCCTGGTAGAGGGCCTGGTCGGCCCGCTGGACCAGGACGTCATCGGGCGTGCCGCTCTCCGGCACCATGGTGGCCACGCCGACCGAGATGGTGACGCAGGGGGCGCTCGCCGAGGTGCGGTGGGCCAAACCCAGGCCCTGCACCGCGCCGCGCACGCGCTCGGCCATTTTCTCCGCTCCGGTTGGCGGGGTGTTTGGCAGCACCACCACGAACTCTTCCCCCCCGAGCCGGGCCACGAAGTCGCCGCCGCGGGAGGTGCTGCGGTGGATGGCGGCGGCCACCTCGCGCAGGCACTTGTCGCCCTGCGCGTGGCCGTAGGTGTCGTTGTAGGGCTTGAAAAAATCGACGTCGACCATGAACAGGGACAGCGGCTGCTTCTCGCGCAGGCAGCGCCGCCACTCCTGCGCCAGGAGCAACTCGAAGTGACGGCGGTTGGGCAGCTGGGTCAGGGGGTCGGTCAGGGAGCGCCGTTCCAGTTCGTCCATGGCTTGTTGCAGGTCGTGGGTGCGCTGGTCCACCAGCCGGGTCAGCTGCCGCTGCCGGACCTTGAGGCTGCGGATGCGCAGCCGGTGGAGCGCGACCGCTCCCAGCATCAGGAAGAGGACGCTGCCGGCGACGAACAGGCGGCGCTGGTAGAAATGGGGCTGCAGGGCAAGGGACGCCGAGGCGCCCGCCCGGTTCCAGAACCCGTCGCTGGTGCCGGCGATGACCCGGAAGGTGTAATCGCCGGGAGGGACGTTCGTGTAGGCGGCGGAACGCTGCGGGCCGGCTTCCACCCAGTCGCTGTCGAAGCCGGCCAGCCGGTACCTGAACCGCAGCTTCTCCGGCTGCACGTAGCTCAGGCCGACGTATTCGAACTCGATGCGGTGCGGGCCCGGAGCGAGGGTCAGGCGGCCGACCCCGTCGACGGGCCGGCCGTCGACGACGATGCGCTCGATGCGCACCGGGGGCGGAACGCGATCGGGCTCGATCCGCCCGGGGTCGATGCGCACGGCGCCGTTGACGGTGGCGAACCAGAGCGCGCCGTCCCGGCTGCGGCAGGCGGCGGGGGTGATCCCGCCCTCGCACTCCGGAGAGCGCATGCCGTCGGCGATGCCGAAGACGGTGCAGTGGAGTTTCTGCCGGGTTCCCGACATGATGTCCGTGAACTCCCTCTTGCGGACGCGGCCGATTCCCTTGTTGCTGCCCATCCACAGGTTGCCCTGTCCGTCTTCCAGCACCGACAGGATCATGTCCTCGAACAGGCCGTCGTGGGTGCGGAAGGAGCGGAACTGCCCCTCGCTGAAACGGGCCAGTCCGCCGCCCCAGGTGCCGAACCAGAGCGTGCCCTCGTCGTCTTCGTGGATGGCCATCACCAAGTGGGACTCCAGCCCGTCGACGGCGCCCAGGGTGGTGAATCCCCCCTCCTGCATCCGGCTGAGCCCGTTCAGGGTGGCCACCCAGAGGCGGCAGGAGCGGTCCTCGTGGACGGCCCGGACGATATCCCCGGCCAGGCCGTCCCTGCGGGTGTAGACGGTGACGCGGCCGTCGTGGTAGCGGCGAAGGCCGTTCTCGGTGCCGACCCACAGGTCGCCGTTGTGGTCCTCGGTGATGGCGTGCACGAAGCTCCCCTTGCCGAGGGGGACGTCGACCAGCCGCCGGCCGTCGAGCCGGGCCATGCCATGGCCGACCAGGCCGAGCCACAGGCCCCCGCGCGGATCGGCGAACAGGGCGGAAATGAAGCTCGTCCCCAGGCCCGGCGGCAGCGGGCGAGAGGAGAGCGCCCCCCCGCGCAGTTGGTTGAGGCCGCCGTCGGTGGCGAACCAGATGTGGCCGCGGTGGTCCTGGACGATGGTGCGGACGTGGTCTGAACAGAGCCCCTCGCGGCGGGTGTAGGTGGTGAACCGCCCGTTCTTCAGCTGGTTCAGGCCGCCTCCACCCGTGCCCATCCAGAGGCTCCCCTCCCGGTCCTCGGCCAGGGCGACCACCGAGTTGCTGGTCAGGCCGGATGCCACGGTCAGGGCGGTGGCGCGGCCTCCGGCCAGGCGGTGGACACCGTCGCCATCGGTGCCGATCCAGGTGTTGCCGTCGCGGTCACGCAGGAGCGAGCGGACCATGACCGGGGGCAGGCCGCGGGCGGCGGGTCGGGGGGCGACGCGGCCGCCGGTGACCAGATCCAGCCCGCCATCCGAACCGACCCACAGGCCACCGCGGCCATCTTCGCAGAGCGCCCGCACCTTGCTGCTGGCCAGCCCCTCGGCCGTCGTCCAGACCGTCACCGCCTCCTCCCGAAGCCGGATCAGCCCGCTCTCGAAGGATCCGATCCAGAGGCTCCCCGTCCGGTCCTCGTACAGTGCGCAGACGCGGCCCGTGTGGTGCCGGGAGATCCGGTGAACGGGGGCGAGGCGGCCCTGACTCAGGCAGTCGAGCCCCTGGTCGGTACCAACCCAGACGACGCCCCGCGAGTCCGCCAGGAGGGAGAAGACCGGGCGGCTGGAAGCGCCATCCTGGTATGGGATGACCTGGAAGCGGTCCGCGGCGAAGCGGATCAGCCCGTTCTCCGTTCCGATCCACAGGGCGCCGTCCCGGCCCTCGCACAGGCACTGGATGCTGCTGTTCCTCAGTTCCGGGGTGTTCTTGCCGTCGTACACCCGGAAGGAGACCCCGTTGAAGCGGGCCAGCCCTCCCTGGGTGCCGATCCACATGTAGCCGTCGCGGGTCTGCAGGACGGCCTGAACCGAATCGACGGGCAGGCCGTCCTGGGTGTTCCACGCCCGCAGGACGTACTGGGTCATGGAGCGGGCCGGGTCCAGACCCGGCAGGCGGCCGGCGGTTGCGGCGATGGTCAACAGCAAAAGGAGGCGGCCGGCTGCGGTCTGCCTCCGCCTCTGGCTCGCCCGGCGTCTGGTTTCCGGTTTCACGATTGGACACCATACCATACCTGCGCGGGAACGATCAAACGGCCCACCGGCCACGTCGCCGGCGCCAAAGGGCGGCATGGCTCTCGCTCCCGGGATGGATTGAAACCGTTACTTCACCGACCGGGAGCGGTTCGCCACCCTGGCGGAGCGCTTCGGTCCCTGCGATCGCTGACCGGGCCCGGCCGTTCGCCGGGTTGGAAGCCGCCGGGTTCGTTTGAATCCCCGGCCGGTTGGAGTCCATTGAAGCGGTGGGCGGAACGTGGTACAGCAGAAACATGGACAGGACCATCACGGCCAAGCGCCGGATGTCGGACCGGGCCAATGACGACTTCGTTCCCGGAACGCCGGCGGAGCGG
>CAYZNT010000012.1:21702-88967 GCA_964479735.1 uncultured Clostridia bacterium | reverse complement strand
GCCCGCGAGCACCCGGCGGGACCGGACCACGACCGCTACACCTACGATCCCGGCGATCCCACCCCCCACCCCGAGTATTACTTCAAGAGCGAAGACGAGGAGAGGCGGAACCGCGGCCAGGCCCTGGATCCGGTCGAAGAGAAGAAACGGGTCCAGGCCTTCCACGAAGCGGTCACCGCCTCCCGGCCGGACATCCTGGTCTACCAGAGCGATCCGCTGGACGAACCGCTGACCGTCTGCGGCCCGGTCCAGGCCGTGCTCTATGCGGCCAGTTCGGCCCCCGACACCGACTGGCACGTGAGCTTCATGGACGTGGACGAAAAGGGGGCGATCTTCCCGCTGACCCGGGGCGTCATCCGCGCCCGTTTCCGCGAATCGCTCTCCGAACCGAAACGTCTGGAAAAGGGCCGGGTCTACGAATACGCCATCGACCTGTGGCACACCGGCTTCACCTTCGCCAAGGGGCACCGGCTGCGCATCGAGGTGGCCTCGGCGCTCTTCCCCATGTTCTCGCGCAACCTCAACACCGGCGGCCACAACGAGATGGAGAAGAAGCACCGCGCGGCCGAGCAGCGCATCTTCCACTCCGCCCAGTACCCTTCCCACGTCCTGCTGCCGGTGATCCCGGAGGAGAGGCAGTAGCCGGCAGCGCGGCGGCGGTCCCGGGTCCGGGCCCGGGCCTCAGCTGGCGTAGAGCGCCTTTCCGGCGAACTGCGGGTCGCAGGTGAGGTGCACGCCGAGCTTGCGCAGCCCGGCCTCGTCACCCGGCCCCGCGATATGGGTGAGGTGCACGTCGCAGTTGCGCAACCGGGTCAGCTGCTCCATCGCCGCCTGGGCGGCGGGATTGCTGGAGGCGCTGATGCTCAGCGCGATGAGGGTCTCCTCCAAATCGAGGCTCACCTCCCGCCGCCGCAACACGTCGGTCTTGAGCCTCGCCACCGACTCGATGATGACCGGAGGCAGCAGGTGCAGGGAGTCGGGGATGCCGGCCAGCCGCTTGGCGGCATTGAGCACCAGGCTGGAGGCGGCGTGGAACAGCGGCGAGTTGAGCCCGGTGACGATCGCGCCGTCGGCCAGCTCCACCGCCGCCCCGCAGAACACCCCCTGGTGGCCCTTGCCCCGGCCCTGGGCCTCGGCGGCCGCCTGGCGCGCCGGCGCCACCACCACCCGGTGCTCGGGCCTGAGATGCAGGTTGTCGAGGAGGATCTCCAGCCGGGAGACCGTCTCGCGGTCGGCGAAGCCGAGCGCAAATTCACAGGCATAGCGGAAGTAGCGGCGGATGATCTCCTGGCGCGCGGCCTGACGCACCGCCCCGTCGTCGACGATGCCGAAACCGGCCCGGTTGACGCCCATGTCGGTCGGCGAGCGGTAGGTGAGCGACGATTGGGTGATCTTCTCCAGGATCCGCTTCACCAGGGGAAAGGCCTCGATGTCGCGGTTGTAGTTGACCGCCTTCTGGTTGTAGGCTTCGAGGTGGAAGTGGTCGATGAGGTTGACGTCGCGCAGGTCGGCGGTGGCCGCCTCGTAGGCCTGGTTCACCTCGTGCTCCAGCGGCAGGTTCCAGATGGGGAAGGTCTCGAACTTGGCGTAGCCGGAAGCGGCGCCGCGGCGATGGTCGTGGTAGACCTGCGACAGGCAGGTGGCCAGTTTGCCCGACCCGGGGCCGGGGCCGGTCACCACCACGATCGGCTTGGCCGACCCGATGTACTCGTTGGCGCCGTAGCCCTCGTCCGACACCACGGTGTCGATGTCGGTCGGGTAACCGCGGGTGAAGCGGTGGGTGTAGACGCGCACGCCCCGCCGCTCCAGCTTGTTCTTGAACAGCACCGCCGCCGGCTGACCCTCGAAGCGGGTGATGACCACCCCCAGCAGCGGCACCCCCCACTCGGCCAGGTCGTCGATCAGTTTCAGGGCGTCGGTGTCGTAGGTGATGCCGAAGTCGGCGCGCATCTTGCGCCGCTCGATGTCGCCGGCGTAGATGCAGAGCAGCACGTCGATGCGCTCCGCCAACTGCTGCAGCAGGCGCATCTTGACGTTGGGATCGAAGCCGGGCAGCACGCGAGACGCGTGGTAGTCGTACAGCAGCTTGCCGCCGAACTCCAGGTAGAGCCGGTCCTGGAACTGGCCCACCCGCTCCAGGATGGCCGCCGTCTGTTCGCGCAGGTACCTGTCGTTGTCGAAACCTTTCGCCGACGGCATGGACGTTCTCCTCCTCATCGGGGCATCCGCAGGGGCGTCCCGCGAATCGCCCCCGCCCCGGAAAACGGGCACGGCGCGCCGCGCCCCCGCCCGGGGTTCTACAGATGCTTCTTGACCACCTCGACCACTTCCGGCAGGTCCATGCCCAGTTCCTTCAGGTGGGCCAGGGTGGGCACGCCGTTGGAGGTCCAGCCGCGGCGCTTGTAGACCGCGTCGATCAGCCCCTCGTACTGCTGCAGCCGGTAGTCCATGAGCCGCTTCATCTTCTCTCCGGTGGTCCGGCCGGCCGGGTCGATATGCAGCTTTTCCTGCAGCTGCTTGTCGTAGCGCTCGCGGCGCGATTCGTATTCCTCCTCGGTCACCGGGCCGATGGCCCGGCGCGGGGGGTAGTCGTGGGCGCGAAGCCCCTTACCCATGCGGATGTTGAAGACCCGCTGGAAGTTGTAGACCCGCTCCGACTGGCGGATCATGGCGGGCCGGTCGAGCGGCTCGCCGGTGATGGCCGTGTAGATGGCCAGGTAGTTGTCGACGTGCTCCGGCACCTTGTTGGGCTCCGGGTGCTGGGCGTTGTCGGCCGGCTCCACGTCGTTCCAGGGCAGCTTGCACAATCCCTGCAGGCCGAACCAGGTGCGGAACATCGGGAAGTAGTGGAGGGCCTCGGCCTTCTTCTCGAAGGTGGGGATCTGGTTGTTGACCATGTCCATGAAGATGAGCCAGGCCTCGTCGTGCTGCGGCCCCTTGTTGGTCAGGTAGTAGCCGCCCTGCTGGGCGAGCGACTCCTTGGACTGGTACTCCGACTGCTCCAGCCCCTTGCCGTGCATGCCGATGTCCTTGAGGAACTGGGCGTCGGCGCCGAAGTGGGTGACGAAATACTCCTGCATGTACTTGATGCCTTTGCCGGCGATCAGGCCGAAGCCTTCGCCGCGGGCCATCTGGTGCATCATCTCCAGGGTGGCTTCCCAGTTGCCCCAGGTCATCTCCAGGCCGCCGGTTCGCTCCCGGTTGAGGATGCCGTTCTCGTAACAATCCATGACGAAGCCGGTCAGGGTGCCGAAGGAAATGGTGTCGATGCCGTAGGTGTCGCAGTAGAAGTTGATTTCGATCACCGCCCGGGGGTCGAAGATGGCCGGGTTGGAGCCGCAGCCGCCGACGGTCTCGTACTCCGGCCCGTCGACGATGACCTTGTGCCCCTTGTAGGGGCCGGTGCGGGGCTCGAAGTTGTCCACCGCGTGGGCGCAGGACATGGTGCAGCCGAACCAGCAGCCGTCGGGCACGTTCTGGGTGAAGAAATCCTTCCAGACCCAGGAGGCGAGCTTCTTGGCCTCCGGGTGGCTCCCGTAGCGGAAATTCATGGTCGGCAGCAGGTCGTAGTCGTCCATGATCTCGACCAGATGGGCGGTGCCGATGGAGCGCATCTTGCACTGCTGGTCGTCGAGGGTGATGACCTCGCGGTGGAGCTTGAGGCCGGTTTTCTGCAGGGTGCCCAGGTCGACCGGGTGGTTGGTGTCGCCCTTCAGCCCGGAGAACTTGACCACCAGCGCCTTCAGTTTCTTGTTGCGGAACACGGTGCCGATACCGCCGCGTCCCGCCTGCTTCAGGCGCACCCCGTGCCGCCGCTTGTCCCAGTAGGAGAAGTTGAGGCAGCCGATCCAGGCGTGCTCGGCGCCGCGGCCGGCCGACACCACCGACACGTGCTGCAACTCGCGCTCGTTGGCGGCATACATGTGGTGCAGCTGCTCGGCCAGGACGTGGGAATCGACGGCCTCGTCCGGGGCGGTCAGGATCTGCACCAGCCCCTGGTTGCCGTCGATCAGCACGATCACTTCTTCCCGGGCCTTGCCCTGGATCTCGATGGCGTCCCAGCCGGAGAACTTGGCGTAGGGTCCGAAGTGGCCGCCGACGTTGGAGTCGATGGGGATGTCGGTCTGGGGGGAGATGGTGGTGACCAGCGATTTTCCAGAGCCGGGGTAGTTGGTGTTGCCGCAGACCGGCCCGAAGCCGATGCAGATCGCGTTTTCCGGGCTGTCCCAGCGGGTCTGCGGCGTCGTCGCCTCCCACAGCAGCTTCAGACTGAACCCCTTGCCCCCGGTGAACTTCTTCTTCATCTCCTCGGAGACCGGCTTCTCCCTGATTTCCAGGGTGTCGACGTTGACGTAGAGGGTGCGCATGTTGTAGCCGCGCACCACCGGCCGGAGCTCGTAGCGGAATTCTGCCAGCAGCTGGTGCTTGGCCTTCATGGCCTGGATATGGGACGGGTTCATATTTTCTCCTCCTCGACGACCACCGCCAGGGCGTCGGCCGGGCACTCCTTGGCGCAGGCTCCGCAGGCGATGCACTTGAACGGCGCCAGGCCGCCCGCGTACAGGCGCATGACCCCGGTCGGGCAGGCGGCGACGCAGGCCAGGCAGTTGATGCACAAGGCCTTGTTGAGCATGACCACCCCCTGCTTGTTCACGGTCAGGGCCAGGGTGGGGCACTCCTGCACGCAGCGCCGGCACTGGTTGCAGACGGTGAGCTGGTAGCCGTCGGCGGCAGCGATCACCCGGATGCACGACTTCTCGGGATCGTCCTCCTTGAAGTAGAGCCGGGAACAGACGCTCATGCAGGTGTTGCAGCCGATGCACTTCTCGCTGTCGGTTTTCAGGTATTTCATGGGATCCGCTGGGCGGCCTCCTCTATTTGGGTTCCACGCGAACCGCCACCTCGATCCGCTGGACCGGCTGGGGCACGCGATCGAGGGCGGCGACGAAGCCTTGCAGCACGCCGGCCAGGACGTCCTGCACGAAGGGGTTGAGGTCCACGGGCTGTCCGTTGACCGTCATCTGGACCTGGTTAGCCATGGTACTCCTCCATGAACCGCAGCAGCGGCTCGGTGTCATCCGCCGCGAAAACCGGCACCCCGGAGGGCGGCGATCCGGGGCCGACCACCGCCGCCAGCTTTCCCGGAACGGGCTTCAACCCGTCCGCCCCGGCCACGGCGATCACCGGAACCCCCTCGGGATAGAGCCCCTCGAGCAGCACCAGGTCGCAACCGGCGCATTCCGCCCGCACGCCGGCCAGCGCCGCTTCGGCGTCGGCGTGGCGGCGCATGCGCAGCGACTCGCGGCCGGAGAGGTAGAAGACTTCTCCGGCCCCGGCCTCCAGGAAGAGGGCGGTGTCCTTGGCCTCCGGCTGCAGCGCCGCCTCGCGGTGCGACCCCTTGACGGCCGCCACCCGCTTGCCGCGCCCCGCCAGGGCAGCGATCAGGCGGCAGAGCAGTCGGGTCTTTCCAGAGCCGGACCAGCCGGCGAAGGCGAACATCTTCATGAACCACTATAGTAATATATACCGGGGAGGCGAGTCAATCACCCGCGGCAAGACCCGCTCGCGGAGGCTTTCTCCGGCCGGCGGGAATCCGGTGCAGACCGGCTCAGTTCCCGTCCCAGCCCGCCAACCGGGCCAGCATCCACCAGAAGGCGCGCCCCTTCTGCACGCAGTTGAGCGGGTGCGAGTGGGCGCAGCAGTCGTCGCAGATGCGGCCGGCCTGGCGCGCCAGCTCGTGGCCGGAGTGGGCGGACGTCCAGGCCTCGGCCCAGTTTCCGCCCGGCCAGTTGCAGCCGTCGTCGGCGCCGCGGGAGAGGAATTCGCCGCCGTCCGGGTCGTAGCTTTCGATGTCGGCGAAATCGAACAGCGCCTTGCCGCCTTCGCGGCACCAGGCGCGGATCTGCTCGTTGCGGCGGTGCAGGTTGCCGCCCGTGCCGGAGCCGTCGAGGTGGCCGGTCATGTAGACGAAGTGCACCCCCGGAAAATCGTGTTCCAGCCCGGCCATGGCCTCCAGGTAGCGGCGGATGTCGCCTTCGTCGCTTTCGCTCACCCCGCCGCACCACGACCAGACGACCACGTTGCGGTCGGAGCCCGCCTGCAGCAGCTGGCGGGTGGCGTCGCGCCAGGAGGTGTCTCCGCCGGAGCCCAGGTCGGCGGCGAGGTCGGCGGCCCAGTAGTCGTTGAGAAAAACACCCGGCGCCTCCCCCCAGTCGCTTTTCTCGAACGCCCAGGCGGGACTGTCCGCGGCCAGCGCCTCCATCCCGGCGAGCAGCTGGGAGCCGTGCGAGGTGTGGGTGTAGCCGATGCGCAGGGAGCGGCGCGCCTCGTCGACCCACCGCGCCGGCACGCGGGCCAGGTCGGTGCAGAGGTGGCCGACGATGAGCGCCGTGCCGCCTGCATCGCCGTTCCCGTCGCCATCGCCGCCATCATCGCCCGAGTCGTCGCCACCGCCGCGGCAGGCCGGCGACGCGGCGACCAGGGCCACCAGGATCAGGATCGGTGCCCAACCGAAGCGCATGGATCACCCCCTGGCCCCCATATACGCCGGGCGGGAAAAAATCTCGCGCCGGCCCCCGCGGACGGTCAGCGGGCCAGATACTCGACCTGCAGGCGGATGTTACGCAGCAGGGCCACGCGAAACTCGTTGTCGTGGGCGAAGGTTTCGTCCGGGCCGCAGACCAGCAGGCCGTGGGCCGCCCACCCCCCGGCCAGCCAGGAGCGCACCAGCCCGGTGAGATCGGCGCAGCCCCCCGGCATCTCGACGGCGAAGTCGGGAGCGCGGTGGGTGCCCGGGCCGCTCCACGGCTCGGTCACGGCGAAGAGCCTCAGAAGCCAGGGGGCGGCCCCGCCCGGGGCGTCGTCGATGCGCTCGCCGCACAGTTCGGCCTGCAGCGGCGCTCCCTCCCGGACCTGAGCCGGCAGGTCGAAGTAGAGAAAGGCGCGGAAGATGTGGCCTTCGTACAGTTGACACTCGTTCCAGGTGCGAAACGAGTTGCGGTACCCGGCGCGCGCCGTCCAGACCGGCGGTTCTTCGGGCCGGGCGGCCGGCTCCGCCTGGGTGTGGAAGAGGCACTGGTCGTGGCCGTTGTCCCAGCGGCTGCGCCGGTGGGCGTTGATGATGCGCGGGATCAGCGTCACGCTGTGCAGGCGTTTCTGCTTGCCGATGGCGAACGGGCGTTGGTTGGCGACGGCCAGGGCGCCGTCCACCGTCTGGACGCGGACCGCGTACCCCGGGCCGGCCTCGGCCAGCCCGCCACGATAGCGGCCGGCCAGCCAGGCATACTCTCCGCGGGCGGCGGGAATCGGGCCGGAGATCTCGCCCACCTCCTTCCCCTCCCGCAGCAGGAGCAGGCGCACCGGGGCGACCCCGGCGGCGGCGTTCCAGCGGATGACGAACGTCCGTCCGGCCTCCAGCTTCTCCCCCCCATCCGGGGCCAGCAGGCTGAGGCCGGCCGGCGCCCCGGCGGACAGCCAGCTGGCCAGGGCGGCTCCCAGCACCAGGGCCCGGGCATGCTTTCGGTTGCCACTCATGTGCGGGATTATGAGGCGCCGGCGCCGGGAAGTCAATCCGCGCCGCGGCGGAAGCCGGGGGACGCTTTACACCCCTCCGCGGGTGTCATATAATGAGTTTTGATGAGACTGTTCATAGGAATCGCCCTGGCCGGTGACGTGCGCGCCCGGTTGGAGAGGGAAATCGGGGAGTTGCGCCGGGCCGGGGCGCCGGTCCGCTGGTGCGCCCCGCAGACCATCCACCTGACCTTGAAATTCATCGGCGAGGTGGAGCCGGAGACCGGGGAGGCCGTCGCCGGGGCCCTGGAAATCGAGCGCCTGCGGGTCGGGCCGCTGGCGCTGCACATCCGCGGGCTGGGCCATTTCGGCCGCGGAAGCGAGGTGCGGGTGGTTTGGGCCGGGGTGGAGCCGCTGGCCGGGCTGGACGAGTTGCACGCCGGCATCGAGTCCGTTCTGTCCGGGTTGCGCATCCCGCGGGACGAACGCCCTTTCTCCCCCCACATCACCCTCGGCCGGGGCCGGGGCGGCAACTGCAAGACGCTGCTGGAGCGGATCGCCGGCAAAGAGCGGGTGCCCATCGCCGACACCACCGCGGCCTCCTTCCAGCTGTTCGAGAGCCGGCTCACCCCCGGGGGGGCCGTCCACACCGTCCGCCGGGAGTACCCCCTTGCCTGACCTCCTGCCGCTCTTTCTGGCCGCCTCCTACCTGCTGGGCGCCATCCCCTGCGGCTTCCTCATCGTGCGCCTGGACAACCGTCGCGACATCCGCACCCTGGGCTCCGGCAACATCGGCGCCACCAACGTGCTGCGGGCGCGGGGCTGGGCGCCGGCGCTGCTGACCCTGCTGCTCGACGCCGCCAAGGGCGCCTTGCCGGTGCTCGCCGGCCGCCTGCTGTTCGATCCGCCGGCGCTGGCCTTCGCCGGAGGCCTGGCCGCCGTCTGCGGCCACGTCTTCCCGGTCTTCCTGGGCTTCCGCGGCGGCAAGGGCGTGGCGCCTCTGCTGGGCGTGCTGCTGGCTTTCCAGCCGCTGGCCCTGGCGGCCTTCGCCGCCTCCTTCCTGCTGGTGACCGGCGCCTGCCGCTACGTATCGCTCGGCTCCCTCAGCGGCACGGCCGCTGCGCTGGCCGTGCTCGGCTTCAGCCAACCGGCCGAGGTGACCCTGCCGGCCCTGGCCGCCGGGCTGCTGGTTGCCTTCCGTCATCGGGCCAATATCAAGCGACTGTGGCATGGCAACGAGCACCGCCTGTCGCTGGGGAAAAAATATGGATGAGATCCTGGTCGTCGGCGGCGGATCCTGGGGCACGGCCTTCGGCCACTACCTGGCCGGGCTGGGACAGCCGGTCCGCATCTGGGTGCGCGAGGCGGACGTCCGCCAGGCCATGGCCGACCGGCACGAGAACCCCGTCTTCCTTCCGGGCGTCTCCCTGCACCCGGCGCTGACTCCGGTGGCCGACCTGGAAGCGGCGGCCCGCCAGGCGCAGATGCTGGTCTTCGCGGTTCCCTCCAAGTTCCTGCGAGCCGTGCTCACCGCCTTGCAACCGGTCGCCGGCCACGCCGACCTGGTCAACCTCTCCAAGGGCTTCGAAGGCGACTCGCTGCTGACCGTCTCCCAGGTGGCCGCCGCGGTGCTCGGTCCGGACACCCCGCGCCGCTGGGTGACCTTGTCGGGGCCGTCCTTTGCCCGGGAACTGGCCGCCGGCCACCCCACGGCCATCGTCGCCGCCGCCGCCGCGCACCGCCTGCTGGAAACGGTCCAGCATCGCTTCTCGTCACCCGTCCTGCGCATCTACCGCAGCGACGACCTGGCCGGGGTGGAGGTGGGCGGCTCGGTCAAGAACGTGATGGCCATCGCCTCGGGCGTGGCCAACGGCCTGGGCTTCGGCTACAACACCACGGCGTCGCTGGTGACCCGCGCCGTGCAGGAGATATCGCGCCTCGGCGTGGCGTTGGGCGCCCGGGCGGAGACGTTCTGGGGCCTGGCCGGCATCGGCGACCTGATGCTCACCTGCTTCGGGCCGCTGTCGCGCAACTTCCAGCTGGGCAGGCAGATCGCGCTGGGCCAGACGCTGGAGCAGGCGGTCTCCGCCACGCCGATGGTGGCCGAGGGTGTCGAGACCACCCGGGCCGTGCACCGCCTGGCCGCCACCCGCGGCATCGTCATGCCGATCGTCGCCGAGGTCTACCGCATGCTGTTCGAAAAGAAACCGCCCCGCGCCGCCCTGCACGACCTGATGACCCGGAGCCTGAAAGCCGAATGGAATACAAACTCGACTACACCGTAAACGAGGAAGCGCGCGTCTTCTATCTCAGCAAGGACGTCGTGACCATCGGCAAGCTCGCCGACAACGACATCGAGCTCAAGGACAACACCGTGTCGCGGCAGCACTGCAAGCTGCAGCGCCAGGGCGACGGCTTCCTGCTGGTCGACATGAAGAGCACCAACGGCTCCTTCGTCAACGGCAAGAAGACGCAGCAGAAACTGCTGGCCGTCGGCGACAAGATCACCGTCGGCCGCACCCAGCTGCAGTTCCTGGAAGTCTCCCGCGCCGAGAGCTACACCGACTCCAACGACCAGCAGATCTCGATCGTCAAGCCCCTGGCGGAGCTCGTCCGCGCCGAGGAGACGCCCCAGCCGGGCGCCGAAGCCGCCTCTTTCCTGCCGGCGCTGACCCGGCTCGGGCAGTCGCTCATCGCCTGCCAGGACATGGAGGAGAGCTTCCACAAGATCAGCGAGCTGATCCGCGTCCACGTGCAGCCCGAGCAGGTGCTGATCTTCTCCTACGACGAGAAGCAGAACGACCTGCACCTGAAGCACACCTGGAGCCGCAGCCGCAACGATACGGTCAACATCTCCAAGTCGATCGCCCTCAAGGCCATCCACGAGAAGGTGGCCATCCTGTCGTCCAACACCCGCAACGACGCCCGCTTCGACTCCTCCAAGAGCATCATCATCTACGGCATCACGTCGGCCATCTCCGTGCCCATCTGGACCAAGGAGTGCATCTACGGGCTCATCTACATCGACACCACGTCCTTCGCCCGCGGCTTCACCGAGCGCGACCTGGAGATGATGTCCCTGATCGCCAACTTCGCCGGCTTCTCGATCGAGGGCATTTTCAACATGGAGAAGCTCGGCCGTGAGCGAAAGTTCCGCGCCCGGCTGGAGCGGTACCACTCGCCGGCGGTGGTGTCGCGGCTGATGCAGGGCACCGACGACAACGCCGACGAGCTCATGACCTACCGGGAGTCGGACGCCTCGGTGCTCTTCCTGGACATCGTCAAGTTCACCTCCCGCGCCGAGAAGATGACGCCGACCGAGGTGGGCGTCTTCCTGAACAACTTCTTCAGCGAAATGACCGAGATCATCTTCAAGTACAACGGCACCCTCGACAAGTTCATCGGTGACGCCATCATGGCCGTGTTCGGCGTGCCCTTCCCCTTCCCCGACCACTGCCAGATGGCCATCCGCGCCGCCCGGGACATGATGACCAAGCTCAACCAGATCAACCGGCAGCTGCCGGAGAAGGAGCGCATCAAGGTGCGCATCGGCATCAACACCGGCAAGCTCATATCCGGCGACTTCGGCTCGCCGAAACGCCTCGACTACACGGTGCTGGGCAATTCGGTCAACATCGCCTCGCGGCTGGAATCGATCGCCGCCAGCAACGAGATCTTGGTCTCCGAAGCCGTCTACCAGTGCGCCCGCGACGCGTTCGCCTTCGAGTGCCTGGGCGACAAGAAACTGCAGAACATCTCCACGCCGGTGAAGGTATACCGGGTGGTACAGGAACGAGGTGACGCATGAACAAGAACGCTCTCCTGCCGCTGATCGCGCTGGCCGCCCTGCTGACCGCCTGCGCCGGCCGCCGGCCGCAGACTATTCCCGGCCAGCTGGCCCCCGACTCCCCCGAGTTCCTGCTCAACGAGGGAGTGCTCCTTCTGAATTCCGGCCAGCTGGCCCAGGCCGAGGCCAAGCTCAAGGCGGCGCTGGCCAAGAACCCGAGGCTGGTCAACGCCCACAACACCCTGGGCCTGGTCTACGTCTACCGCCGCGACCTGCCCAAGGCCGTCGCCTGCTTCGACAAGACCATCGAGCTGAACCCCCACTACTACGACGCCTACAACGCCCTGGGCATGGTGTACACCGAACTGGGGGAGTACGACAAGGCCAAGGCCAACCTGCTCATCGCCGCCAACGCGCCCGACTACATCACCCCGGAAAACGCCTGGGTCAACCTGGCCCTGCTGGAGATGAAGTTCGCCAAGCCCGAATCGGCGCAGCATTACGTCGAAAAGGGGCTGCGCGTCAACAAGCGCTTCGGCCCGCTCTACACCCTGCGCGGCACCCTGCTGGAGAACCAGCAGAAGCTGGCGGAAGCCCTCGATGACTTCGAGAGGGCGGCCACCCTGCCGGCCGCCTCGGCCGACCCGCTGATCGGCGCGGCCCGGGTGCTGGCCAAGATGGGCGAGAAGCAGAAGGCCATCGAGAAGCTGGAGAACGCCCTGAGCCGGATCAAGGACCCGGCCGAGAAGCAGGCCGTGCTGCAAATGATGCAGGACATCGAGAGGCAGTAAGCCGCTCCCGGACCGCGGCTCCCACCCGGTCATCGGCCAGCCGGGCGGTTTGACATCGCCCGGGGCCGTTCGTATAATAGGCTTCCTGACTAGAGGAGGAGCGGATGAAAAAATACGTGTGCACCGTGTGCGGATACGAGTACGACCCCGCCCTGGGGGACCCCGATGCAGGCATCGCCCCCGGCACGGCCTTCGAGGACGTCCCCGCCGACTGGGTCTGCCCGGTGTGCGGCGTGGGCAAGGACTCCTTCGAACCGGCCGCCTGACCCGCAACGGCCGATTGCCGGCCGAGCAACCACCAATCGGGAGAGTGTTACGCCATGGCCAAACAAGAAATCGCCACCGGAATTTTTTCCGTCGGCGCCATCGACTGGGAACGGCGCCTGTTCGACGAGTTGATCCCGCTCCCCGACGGCACCAGCTACAACGCCTACCTCGTCCTCGGCAGTGAGAAGACGGCCCTGCTCGACACCGTCGACCCGGCCAGGACCCGCGAGCTCATCGGTCACCTGGCCGAGACCGGAGTCGAGCGCATCGACTACGTGGTGGCCCACCATGCGGAGCAGGACCACTCCGGCTCCCTGCCCGACATTCTCGATCTCTACCCCGACTGCCGGGTGGTGGCCAACGAGAAGTGCAAGGCCATGCTCTGCGACCTGTTGCCCATCGACGAACGGCGCTTCCTCGCCGTCAAAGACGGCGAGCGGCTGCCGCTGGGCGGCCGCACCCTGGAATTCATGAACATGCCCTGGGTGCACTGGCCGGAGACCATGGTGACCTGGCTGCCGGAGGACAAGATCCTCTTCCCCTGCGATCTCTTCGGATCGCACCTGGCCCAGGGCGACCCGTTCGCCGCCGACGAGCACCGAACCCTGGAGGGAGCCAAGCGCTACTTCGCGGAGATCATGATGCCCTTCCGGGCCCAGATCCGAGGCCACCTGGAGCGGCTGGGCAAGCTGGAGATCGGCCTCGTCGCCCCCAGCCACGGCCCGGTCTGGAACCGTCCCGCCCTGATCCTCGACGCCTACCGCGACTGGGCCGGAGACCGGGTCGCCAACCGCGTCCTGCTGCCCCACGTCTCCATGCACGGCTCCACCAAGCGCATGGTCGACCACCTGGTCGACGCGCTGATCGCCCGCCGCATCCCCGTCCAGCCGTTCAGCCTGGTCGGTGGCGACGTGGGCGAGCTGGCCAAGGCCCTGGTCGACGCGGCCACGGTGGTGCTGGCCACGCCGACGGTCCTGGGCGGCGCTCACCCGGCGGCGGTCTACGCCGCCTACCTGCTCAACGCCCTGCGCCCCAAGGTGAAGCACCTGGCCCTGATCGGCTCCTACGGCTGGGGCGGACGGACGGTCGAACAGCTGGGCGCCATGCTCACCGCCGTGAAGCCGGAAATCCTGCCGCCGCTTCTGTGCAAGGGCGTCCCCCGTGAAGCCGATTTCCGCAGCCTGGACCGGCTGGCCGACGACATCGCCACCCGCCACCGCCAGGCCGGCCTGCAGCCATGATCGAGCGCTACCAGTCCGACGACATCGCCCGCATCTGGAGCGAGGAGAACAAGTACCGCACCTGGCTTCAGGTCGAGCTGGCCGTCTGCGAGGCATGGGCGGAGCTGGGCGAGATTCCGCCGTCCGGCATGGAAGCCCTGCGCCGCAAGGCGGCCTTCGACGTGGACCGCATCCACGAGATCGAGAAACGGGTCAAGCACGACGTGATCGCCTTCCTCTCCTCGGTGGAAGAGTTCGTCGGCGCCGACTCCGCCTACCTGCACCAGGGCATCACCTCGTACGACATCGTCGACACCTCGCTGTCGCTGCTGGTCGGGCAGTCGCTGGAGCTCATCATCGCCCGCGCCGACCGCCTGCACCGGCTGCTCCTGGACAAGGCCTTCGCCTACCGCGACCTGCTCTCCATCGGCCGAACCCACGGCATCCACGCCGAACCGGTGGCCTTCGGCATCAAGTACCTCGTCTGGTACGAGGAGATGGGCCGCAACCTGGAGCGGCTGCAGCGGGCGCGGACCGTCATGGCGGTGGGCAAGGTGTCCGGCGCCGTCGGCACCTACAGCCACTTCCCGCCGGAGGGCGAAGCGATCGCCCTGCGGCGGCTGGGCCTGGTCCCCTGCCGCGCCACCACCCAGGTCATCCAGCGCGACCGCCTCGCCGAGACGGTGTGCGCCCTGGCCATCCTCGGTTCCACCCTCGAGAAGATCGCCGTCGACGTCCGCCACCTGCAGCGCACCGAGGTGCTGGAGGCGGAAGAGCCGTTCAGCGAGGGCCAGAAGGGATCCTCGGCCATGCCCCACAAGCGCAATCCCGTCCGCTGCGAGCGCATCTCCGGTTTGGCCCGGCTGCTGCGCGGCGCCGTCTCCACGGCCCTGGAGAACAACGTGCTGTGGCACGAGCGGGACATCTCGCACTCCTCGGCCGAGCGGGTGCTGCTGCCCGACACCTTCCACCTGGCGGCCTTCATGCTCGACGACCTGACCGACGTGCTGGCCGACCTGGTCGTCTACCCGGACAACGTCCGCCGCAACCTGCAGCTGACCAACGAGGTCTACTTCTCCCAGAAGCTGCTGACGCTGCTGGTCCGCAAGGGCGTCCCCCGGCAGCGCGCCTACGAGCTCGTGCAGAAGCAGGCGCTCAAGGCCTGGCTCGAGAAGTTCAGCTTCCGCGAGCTCATCCTGGCCGACGAGGAGATCGGCCGCCTGTGCACCCGCCGCGAGCTGCAGCAGGCCTTCTCGGACAAGGAGCTGCTCGCCCAGACGGGCAAGATATTCCGGCGCTTCCAGCGCGAAAGGAAAAACGGAGAACCGAAATGAACCCGCCCCGCCGAACCCTGATGCTCGTTCTGCTGCTCGTTCTGCCGGCCCTGTCGCCGGCCCTGGAACCGCCCAGCGCCGCCCAGCGAGAGCGATACCGCCTCGACGGCTCCCTCTCCCGCCGCGCCGCCGCCGCCCGCCGGATCGGCAACCACCGCTTCTCGCCGGCCCTGCTCCAGCAAGCCCTGCCACGGCTGCACGCCGCCGGGCTGGTGCCCCCGGCGACCGGCCCGGCGGAGCCCTCCGCCCCGCCCTCGGCCTGGAGCTTCCGCGCCCTGCCCTCCCGCGGCACGGTGAACGTTCTCGCCCTGTTGATTTCGTTCGCCGACGCGGCGCCGCTGGGCAGCGCCGCCTCGATCGACCAGAAGCTGTTCGGCGACGGCGAGGGCCGCTTCCCCCTCGAGAGCCTGCGCAACTACTACCGGCGCGCCTCCTACGGCCAGCTGGAGATCCGCGGCCAGACCCTCGGGTGGTACGCGGCCCCCTACCCGCGCGCCAGCGTGCCCGAGACGGATTCCGGCCGCGAGGCGCTCATCGCCGAGGCGCTGGCGCACTACGACGCCGCCGGGCACGATTTCTCCCGCTACGACAACGACGGCGACGGCTACATCGACTACCTGATCGTCGTCTGGACCGGACCGCACCAGGAGTGGGCCGATTTCTGGTGGGGATACCAGACCTCCTTCGGCGACGACGGGGTGGTGCTGGACGGCAAGCGCCTGTACACCTACTCCTGGCAGTGGGAGTCCTACCTGCCGGAAACCCCGGTCCCCTTCCAGCCCCAGACGGTCATCCACGAGACCGGCCACGCGCTCGGGCTGCCGGACTTCTACGACTACGACGACGACGTCGGCCCGGACGGCGGCGTCGGCGGGCTCGACATGATGGACGCCACCCGCGGCGACCACAACGCCTTTTCCAAGTTCATGCTCGACTGGCTGCCGCCGGCCTTCCTCACCGACGGCCACCAAGAGATGCGCCTGCGACCGTCGTCGGTGAACCCCGACGCCGCCGTGCTGATGCCCGGCGTCACCCCCGGTTCCGCCTACGGCGAATACTTCCTGGTGCAGAACCGCGACCGCGCCGGCAACGACCAGTACCTTCCGGGCAGCGGCCTGCTCATCTGGCACGTCGACGCCCGGCTGCAGGGGTTCTGGTGGGGCGGCCGCTACTGGGAGGATTTCGTCTGCGACAATTCCTACACCGACCACAAGCTCTTGCGGCTGATGGAAGCCGACGGCCTGGAGGAGATCGAGACCGGCGACGGCCGGGGCGACGCAGAGGACTTCTACACCGCCGGCGCCGCCTTCGACGCCCTGAGCACCCCCAGCAGCGACGCCTACGGGGACGGCGGGGCGGCCGCCGCCTCACCCACCCCGGTGGCCATCGGCGGCATCACGGCGGATGGCGCCGATTTCGTCTTCCAGGCCAACGCCCAGGCGCGCCTGTCGGTGACCCTGGAACAGGCCAGCCGGGGCGTGGAACATTCGTGGCTCTCCTCCCGGGGATACGTCACGCTGGGGCTCCACCTGGAGCCCCTGGCGGGCAGAGAGCCGCCCGCCACGGTCACGGCCGTCCTCTTCCGCCGCGATGCCGCCGGAGAGCCCTTCCACGAAGTCAGCCGCCTGCCCGCCACCGGCGCTTCGCCCGCAACGCTGACTTTCACCGACCGCCTCCTGATCCCGGGAATTCTGTACGACTACCAGGTGCTGATCATCGACTCCGCCGGCCACACCATCGGCGTATCCGCGCGGAGAACGCTATAAGGAGATCCCATGAAAACATGCGTGGCCGTTCTGATCCTGCTGCTGGCCCTTCCCGTCATGGCCTCCGGCAAGCTGCGCCTCACCGCCGGCGCCAGCCTGCTGTCGGCCGCCGACGAGGGCTTCCAGACGATCTACGGCAGTTCCGCGGTGATGCCCGAACTGACCGCATCGTACCAGGCCTACAAGGCCCTCCACCTGCGACTGAGCGTCGCCGCCTTCAGCAAGAGCGGCACGGTTTCCGGCCCATTCGCCGAGACCTGCAAGACCCGGCAGGTTCTCGTCGGCTTCGCGCCGGAGTGGGTCCAGCCCCTGGGCGCCCGCCTGAAGCTGGGCGTGCATGCCGGCGGCTTCTACGTCGCCTACCGCGAGGAAGCGTTCGACCAGACGGTCAAGGACAACGCGCTGGGGCTTGACGCCGGCGCCGGCCTCTACCTGCGCATCGCCGCCCGGGCGCTGGCCTGCCTGAACCTCGGCTACGCCCGCGCCGCCGACACGGTCAGCGGCCAGGACGTCACCCTGGGCGGATTCAGGGCCGGCATCGGCCTGGGCATCCAGTTGTAGACCGCGGCCCGCATGGCCGCCATCCGCCGCATCTACGTCGAAAAAAAGGCGCCGTACGCGGGCGAGGCCCGCCGTCTGCTGGCCGACTTGCGCGACTTTCTCGGCCTGCGCCGGTTGCGCGGCGTTCGCCTGCTGCAGCGCTACGACATCGAGGGACTCGGCCGGCGCTGGCTGCGGCCGGTTCGCGCCGGCGTGCTGGCCGAGATGCCCCTGGATGACGTGTACGACGAGACGTTCCCCCTGGCAACCGATGAAACCGCCCTGGCCATTGAGTACCTGCCCGGCCAGTACGACCAGCGGGCCGACTCGGCCGCCCAGTGCATCCAGCTGCTGACCCACGGCCAGCCTCCGCCACTGGCCGCTGCCCGGGTGGTGGTGCTGCGCGGCAAACTGACCGATGCCGACCTGGAGCAGGTGCGCCGGCTGCTCATCAATCCGGTCGACTCCCGCGAGGCGTCGCCGCGGAAGCCCCGTACGCTTCGGCTGGCGGTGCCCGCACCCGCCGCCGTGGCGATGGTCGCCGGCTTCTGCGGCTGCAACGACGCCGGCCTGGAGCGCATGCGCGGCGAGATGGGGCTGGCCATGAGCCTCGCCGACCTGCGCCTGGCGCGGGACCATTTCCGCGGCCGCGAGCAGCGCGATCCGACCGTCACCGAGATCCGCCTGCTCGACACCTACTGGTCCGACCACTGCCGCCACACCACCTTCCTGACCCGCCTCGAGCAGGTGACCATCGGAGACGGCGCCGGAGCCGCCCCGCTGCGCGCCGCCTGGACGGCGTACCTCGACGCCCGACGCCAGGTCCATGGCGGCGATCCGCCTCCCGTTTCGCTGATGGACATCGCCCAGACGGGCATGCGCTGGCTGCGCCGGCTCGGCCGGCTGGAGGACATGGAGGTCTCCGCCGAAATCAACGCCGCCTCCCTGGCCATCGACGTCGAACGGGCCGGCGGGCGAGAGCCGTGGCTGCTCATGTTCAAGAACGAGACCCACAACCACCCCACCGAGATCGAGCCGTATGGGGGGGCCTCCACGTGCCTGGGCGGGGCCATCCGGGACCCGCTCTCCGGTCGCGCCTACGTCTACCAGGCCATGCGCGTCACGGGCAGCGGCGACCCGCGCGCGCCGCTGGCGGCGACGCGGCCCGGCAAGCTGCCGCAGCGCAAGATCACCGTCGAAGCCGCCCACGGCTTCAGCGCCTACGGCAACCAGATCGGCCTGGCCACCGGCCAGGTGAGCGAGATCTACGATGAGGGCTACGTGGCCAAGCGCATGGAGATCGGCGCGGTGATCGGCGCGGCGCCCCGCGCCCAGGTGATGCGCCTCGAGCCGCGGCCGGGAGACTGGGTCCTGCTCGTCGGGGGCCGCACGGGCCGCGACGGCATCGGCGGAGCCACCGGCTCGTCCAAGCCGCACTCCCGGGCCTCGCTGCAGGAGTGCGCGGCCGAGGTGCAGAAGGGCAATCCCCCCGTCGAACGTAACCTGCAGCGACTCTTCCGCCGCGCCGACGCGGCTTCCCTGATCCGGCGCTGCAACGACTTCGGCGCCGGCGGCGTGGCCGTGGCCATCGGCGAGCTGGCCCCCGGGCTGGAGATCGACCTGGACCGCGTGCCGTTGAAGTACGACGGCCTGGACGGAACCGAAGTGGCCCTGTCGGAGTCGCAGGAACGCATGGCGGTGGTGGTCGCGGCCGAAGACGGACCGCGTTTTCGCCGGCTGGCCGCCGCGGAGAACCTGGAGGCGACGCGGGTGGCCCGGATCGCCTCCGGCCGCCGCCTGCGCATGAAATGGCGCGGCCAGGTCATCGTCGACCTGGACCGCGACCTGCTCGACTCGCAGGGCGCGCCCCGCCACGCCTCGGTGCAACTCGACCCCCCCGACCGTGACGCCAGCCCGTGGCGAAGGACCCCCGCCGCCGATCCCGGCTCCGGCCTGGAAGCCGCCTGGCACCGGAACCTGGCGGACCTGGCCAGCGCGTCGCAGCAGGGGCTGGGGGAGCGGTTCGACGGATCCATCGGCGCCGCCACCGTCCTTTTCCCCTTCGGCGGCCGCCACCAGGCCACCCCGCCCGAGGGCATGGTCGCCAAGCTGCCCGTCCCCGGCGGCGGCACCACCGCCGCCTCGGCCATGGCCTTCGGCTTCGACCCACGCCTGTCACGCTGGAGCCCCTTCCACGGCGGGCTCTATGCCGTCGTCGCGGCCATAACGCGCCTGGCGGCCTGCGGCGCCGACTGGCGCCGCGCCCGCCTGTCGCTGCAGGAATACTTCGAGCGCCTGGGGGACGACCCGCGGCGCTGGGGCAAGCCCTGCGCCTCCCTGCTGGGCGCCCTGCACGCCCAGATGATGCTGGGCACGGCGGCCATCGGGGGCAAGGACAGCATGTCCGGATCGTTTCACGACCTCGACGTGCCGCCCACGCTGGTGGCGTTCGCCGTCGCCCCCATGGACGCGGGCCACGCCAGGTCCCCCGAGTTCAAGCGGGCCGGCGCCCCGGTCGTCTGGCTGCAGTTGCCTCGCGACGAAGACGAGATGCCCGATTTCCCCGTCCTGGCGACCCACCTCGACCGCCTGCACGGGCTGGCCCGCTCCGGCCAACTGGCGGCGGCCTCCGCCGTGCGGGCCGGCGGCGTGGCGGAGGCGATCAGCCGCATGGCCTTCGGCAACCGCCTCGGGGTCGAGTTCACCCGCCCGATCCCGGCCGCCGACCTTTTCCGGCCCGAGATCGGCACCCTGGTGCTGGAGCTGCCGCCGGGCGGCGACCCCCATTCGCTGCTGGACGGCTGCCGCTGGCGCGCCCTCGGCCGAACCACGGCGAGCCCCGAAATCCGCTGCGGCGAGGTCCGCCTGCCGCTGGCGGACCTGGAGCGGAGTTGGCGGCAGCCGCTGGAGCCGGTTTTCCCCCTCTCCGCCGCCGCGGCCGGCACGCCGTCGCTCTCTCCCCGCCAGCCCCTCTACCGCCGCCGCGGCGGGAGCCGATCCGGCCGCCCGCTGGCCCGGCCCCGGGTGCTGATCACTGTGTTTCCCGGCACCAACTGCGAGTCCGACACCGCGCACGCCTTCGCCCGCGCCGGGGCCCGCTGCGACACGCTTCTCTTCCGCAACTTCACCCCGGCCGCTCTGCGCGGCTCCATCGCCGAGCTGGCGCGGCGCATCCGCCTGGCCCAGATCGTGGCCATCCCGGGCGGCTTCTCCGCCGGCGACGAGCCCGAGGGATCCGCCAAGTTCATCACCGCCGCCTTCCGCAACCCGGTCGTGGCCGCCGCCCTGACCGACCTGCTGGAGAAGCGGGATGGCCTGGTCATCGGAATCTGCAACGGCTTCCAGGCGCTGGTCAAGCTGGGGCTGCTCCCCGGCGGGCGCATCGCCGCCATCGCGCCCGACTCTCCCACCCTCACCTACAACACCATCGGCCGGCACGTGTCGCGCATGGTGCGCACCCGGGTCACCTCCGTCCTCTCCCCCTGGTTCTCCCTGTGCCGGGCGGGAGACGTGCACGTCATCCCGGTCTCTCACGGCGAGGGACGCTTCGTGGCCCCGGTCGCCACCGCCCGCGAGCTCTTCCGCAGCGGCCAGGTGGCCGCCCAGTACTGCGATCCCGACGGACACCCGAGCATGGCCCCCGAATTCAATCCCAACGGCTCGCTGGCGGCGGTGGAGGCGCTCACCTCGCCGAACGGGCGGGTGCTCGGCAAGATGGCCCACTCCGAGCGGGTCACCGCCCACACCTTCGTCAACGTCCCGGGCATCGAGCCACAGCCGATTTTCGCAAGCGGCGTGCGCTACTTCCGCTGAACCGCCGGCGCGGCCTCTCCACCCGCGCCATTTTCTGCTACAATCGCCCCATGGAAGCGCACCGAGGCGCAGCGGAGCGGCTGACGGGCTGGGGACGCCGGCTGGCGGCTTCGCTCTGGATCCGCCTGCTGCGCCTCCGCCACCGGCTGGCCTGCCGCGGGGGAAGGCGACGGCTGCGCCAAACCCGCTTCCGCGAACCGTTCCTGCGCGGCGTCAACCTGCCCTGGCTCTCCTACGGCAACGACTTCGGCGCCAATGCCTGGCACCCGGGGGGAGGCATCGCCGCCGGGGAGGGGCCGGAGAGGCTGGAGAGGATCTTCGCCGGGCTGGCCCGGGGTGGGGCCGACTGCCTGCGCTGGTTCCTCTTCTGCGATGGCCGGGCCGGGATCCGCGAGGACGCACAGGGGAGGCCGAGCGGGCTGGACGAAGCGCTCTTCTCGGACCTCGACCGGGCCCTGGAAATCGCCGCTCGCCACCGCCTGCGGCTGATCTTCGTGCTCTTCGATTTCCACCTCTGTGCCCCCGGGCAGACGAAACGCGGCGTGCAGGTGGGTGGGCGACGGTCGTGGATCGCGAAGCGCATCCCCAATCGGGCCCTGCGGAAGCGCGTTCTGAAGCCGTTGCTGCTGCGCTACGGCCGGCGGCCGGAGGTCCTGGCCTGGGACCTCTTCAACGAACCGGAGTGGGCCACCTTCGGACTGGGCGGGAGGGAGGCGGTGGCCGCGCTCCCCCCCTGGCGCATGCGCCGCTTCCTGGCCGCCACCGTCCGCCTGGCCCGCCGCCACGCCCGCCAGCCGGTCACGGTCGGGCTGGCCAGCGCCCGGGGGCTGCCATTGGTCCGCGGCCTCGGGCTGGACCTCTTCCAGGTCCACTGGTACGACCGCTTCGACGACGATTCGCCGCTCGACGCTCCGGTGGAGCGCCTCGGTCTCAACCGGCCCCTTCTGCTGGGCGAGTTCCCCACCCGCAATTCGGCGCGCGCCCGTTCCGACATCGAGGAGACCGCCCGGCGCAACGGCTACTGCGGCGCCCTGGCCTGGTCACTCCTGGCGACGGACTCCGTCTCCGGCATGCCTGCCCCGGAGTGGAATGGAGCGGCCCCACCCGCCGGCCTGGCCGCGGCGAGCCACGAGGCGACGGAAGGCACCGGTCCGAAGACGGTTTAAAAAAGATCCTTCAGCATCTTCAGCCCGTTTTCGAGCTGGCTGGCCTCCGGGACCTTGCCGTCGGGGGTCAGCTTGTCGACGACCGTCGGCAGGATCTTCGACAGCTTCTTGCTCGCTCCCCGCCGGTTCAAGCCGGTGGCCCTGGCGAACTGGTCCAGCATCTCGGGGTTGAGCCCCTTGCGCACCTGGCGCGGGGTGATGCCGGGATTGGGCCCGGTGCTGACCCAGCCCGAGATGAGATCGCCCATGCCCTTCTTCGTGAACTGCTCGATCAGTCCGGACAACCCGCCGCCGCCCGGGCTTCCGCCCTGGGCGCCGGCCTGCGGGAGGAGGATTTTGGAGAGGCCGCCGATCAGCACCGAAGCATCGACGCCCTTGCCCGCTCCGCCCAGCAAACCGCCCAGAAGCTTGTTCAGCAGGTTTTTCAGCATGGTCGTCTCCTCCTATTCCGGGATCACGAGTTCCTGGCCCGGAAAGATCCTGTTCGGGTCCTTGAGCTTGTCCTTGTTGGCATCGAAGATCTTCATGTACCGGGTGGCGGAGCCGTAGTATTTCTCCGCAATCGCCGAAAGCGTCTCTCCCGCCTTTACCGTGTGGGTCTTCCGCGCCGGCTGGGTTGGAGCCGGCGGCGGCGGAGCATCGGAAAGAAATGTGATTTCTGCGATCAGGTCGGCATATTTCGGGTCGACCCCCTTGATCTGGTCCCAGACCTTGTTGCTGTCGGCCTTGGTCTTGGCCTCGGCGCGGATGAACAGCTTCTCGTTCTGCAGGTGCAGGTTCTTCAGCTGGACTCCCAGCCGGGTCATCAGGCTGAGCACGGACCGATACTTGGTTTTCAGTTGCTCCAGTTTTGCATCGGACATGTCCACCTCCTTCCGCGGGTGCTGCCATTCTGCGCCCCGGTGAAAAGGAAATCAATACACGGCTCCGGCGAGAAGCGTCCGGCGGATCCGGTTGCAACGCCTGCCCCCTTCCGGAGAGCGAATGGGCCCGCTTTTTTTGGGAGGGGCATTCCGGAATCGCCCCGGGATCGTGGGGGAAAGGGGGAGCCGCCTACCTCCCCTTGGCCGCCTTCTTGCGCTTCTCCTCCAGCACCGTCTCCTCGATGGAGCGGGGCAGCGCCTCGTAGCGCAGGAACTCCATGGAGTAATTGGCGCGCCCCGAGGTGACGGTGCGCAGCACCGAGGCGTAGCCGAACATCTCCATGAGCGGCACGGTGCCGTTGATCTTCTGGGACCCCTTGCGATAGCGGCGCATGCTCTCGACCCGGCCGCGGCGCCGGTTGATGTCGCCGATCACCTCGCCCATGAAGTCATCGGGGGTGTTGACCTCGATCTTCATGATCGGCTCCAGCACGTGGGCACCGGCCTTGGCCACGGCCTCCTTCAAGCCGAGCTGGGCGCACGTCTTGAAGGCCTGCTCGGAGGAGTCGACTTCGTGGTAGGAGCCGTCGAGCAGCACGAACTTGACGTCGACCATCGGGTAGCCGGCATGGAATCCGCGCTCCATTCCCGCCAGGAATCCCTTCTCGATGGCCGGGATGAACTCGCGCGGGATGCTGCCGCCCTTGATGTGGTCGACGAATTCCAGCCCCAGGCCGGGGTTGGGCTCGATGCGGAACTCGATGTGCGCGAACTGGCCCTTGCCGCCCGTCTGCTTCTTGAACTTGTGGTTGACCGTCGCCTCGCGGGTAATCGTCTCCCGGAAGGCCACCGCCGGCTCCCCCACCTGCACCGCCACCTTGTGCTCGGTCCGCAGGCGGTCGACGATGATCTCCAGGTGCAGTTCGCCCATGCCCGAGATGACCGTCTCCTCGGTTTCGTCGTCGTAGTGGACGCGGAAGGAGGGATCCTCCAGCGCCAGGCGGTTGAGGGCGTTGGACAGCCGGTCGCGCTCCTTGGGCGAGGGCGGCTCGACCTTCAGGTCGATCACCGTCTGCGGACAGTGGATGGACTCGAGCAGGATGGGATGCTGCTCGTCGCACAGCGTGTCGCCGGTGGTGGTGAAGCGGGTGCCGATCAGGGCGGCGATGTCGCCGGCGGTGACGCGTTCGACTTCCTCACGCTCATTGGCGCGGATGCGCAGGATGCGGCCGACGCGCTCGCGCCGGTCCTTGACCGGATTGTAGACGTAGGAGCCGCTGTTCAGCTCGCCGGCATAGACCCGGATGAACGTCTGCTGGCCCACATAGGCATCGTTGATGATCTTGAACGCCAGCGCCGAGAACGGCTCGCGGCCGGACGGCTTGCGGGTCAGGGCCTTGGCGGAGTCGCGCGGATCGGTCCCGACCACGGCGCCGCGGTCGAGCGGCGAGGGCAGGTAGTCGACCACCGCATCCAGCAGGGGCCGCACGCCGCGGTTCTTGAAGGAGGAGCCGCAGAACACCGGGGTGACGCAGAGGTTGAGCACCGCGTGGCGGGTGGCGCGACGCAGGTCGTCGCCGCTCACCGGGCGGTCGTGAAGGAACTTGTCGAGCAGGTCATCGTCGAACTCGGCCAGTTTTTCCACCAGCACGGCGCGCGCGGCGGCCGCGGCCGCGGTCATCCCGGCCGGCACCTCGCCGACCGCCATGTCCAGCTCGGAGAAGGTGATCGCCTTCATGTCGACCAGGTCGACCACCCCGTGGAAGGCGTCCTCGCTGCCGATGGGCAGCTGGAACAGCACCGCGTTGGCCCCGAGCATATCGTTCATCATGGCGACCGTCTGCGGCAAGTCGGCCCCGGCGCGGTCCATCTTGTTGACGAAGGCGATGCGCGGCACCTTGTAGCGGTCCGCCTGGTGCCAGACGGTCTCGCTCTGCGGCTCGACGCCGCCGACCGCGCAGAAGACCATGACCATGCCGTCCAGCACCCGCAGCGACCGCTCCACCTCGACGGTGAAGTCAATGTGCCCGGGAGTGTCGATGAGGTTGATCTGGCAATCCTGCCACTGGGTGGTGATGGCCGCCGAGGAGATGGTGATGCCCCGCTCCTGCTCCTGCTTCATGAAATCCATCACCGCCTGTCCGTCGTGGACCTCGCCGAGCCGGCGGGTGAGCCCGGTGAAGAAGAGGATGCGCTCACTGGTGGTGGTCTTGCCGGCGTCGATGTGGGCCACGATGCCGATATTGCGGATGCGCTGCAACACTACATGTTCCATGGGGTCAACCTCTCGGAAGTGGGATCTGCGAAAGTCTGCCTGCGGAAAACGTTTCGGTCCCGCCAATTATACACCATGCGGCGGACATTGTCGAGGCCGGCGTCATCCGGCCCCTTGCCTATTTCCTTTTTTTGTGATTTCGCATACAATGGATGCCACACTAGTCATCCAGGAGGATGCGATGAAGGTTGGCGCGCCCGTTCTCCTTGCCCTCATCGTTGCCGCGGTCATCCCCCTATCCGCCCACGGGCAGCAGGCGGAGCCCACCGTCATGGCCACCCTCGACTGGGCGCAACTGGAAAGCTCGTGGAAGGCCTACCGGGAGGCCCCGGGCCCGGATACCGCCGCCGCCGTCCTCGTGCTCCTGCCCATCTCCGGCAAGGCCAGTGACCCCGACAACCAGGGGGCGGCTTTTCGCCAGATGATCGACTCCCAGCTGAATTTCCTGGACGAGCGGCTGCTGATCGAGAATGACCAGCCGGCTGCGGCCATCTCCTTCCGCCTCCTGACCATCGCCTCCGGCGAGCTGGAAAAGAAGCTGGAGCTGATGCTGGGACGTTTCCTGATGTTCAGCCCGCGCATCTTCTTGACCGAACTGAAGAACTACCGCCAGGCCGTCTCCCACCTGGAGGTGATACTGACTTCCTACAAGTTCGACGGTTCGCTCAACGCGGAGTCGTTCGACCTGGAGCGCAAGCACCGCGTCAAGCTCCTGGAGGAAATCGAGGACAAAGAGCTGAAAGACATCAAGAAAGAGTGCCTGAAGATACTGAAGGCCGGGTGACCGGCCCGCCGCCTCGCCGGTTGCGCCGGTGCGCTGGGATGGGGAGGTGGGAGCCATGATCCGCACCGCCGCCTGGTTCGTCTTGTTCTGGCTCTTCCAGATCCTGTCCCTGCCGTTCCTCGCCGCCGTTCTGCTGCTCGGCGCCCTGCGCCTCTCGTCCTGGCGCGATCGGCTTCTCGACTGGATCATCCATTTCTGGGCGCGGCGGATGATCCGCCAGGCCGGCGTGCGCGTGGACGTCAGCGGCCTCGAAAACCTGCCGCGCCGGGGCGGACGGCTCTTCGTCGCCAACCACCAGAGCGCCTTCGACATCCCGCTCGTGCTGGGCTACATTCCCGGCCTGCGCGGCTTCATCTCCAAGAAGGAGAACCTGTGGCTGCCCATCGTCAACGGCTGGATGATCGCCCTGCACTGCCTGTTCATCGACCGCCGCGACGTGCGGCAGTCGGCCCGGGTGATCGCCCGCGGGGTGGAGTTGCTGGCTTCCGGCCACTCGCTGGTGGTCTTCCCGGAAGGCACCCGCAGCCGGGACGGCGCCCTCCGCCCCTTCAAGTCCGGGTCGTTCAAGCTGGCCACCCGATCCGGGGCCGTGATCGTCCCGCTGACCATCGCCGGCACGCGGCAGCTCTTCGAGGCCCACGGCGGGCGCATCCGTCCCGGCCGGGCCCGGCTCCACATCCACCCCCCCATCGCCACCGCCGGCATGGGCAACGGGGAGCGGGAGGGCCTGGCCGCACGGGTGCAGGCCATCGTCGCCGGCGGCCTGCCGGAAACCCTTCGCTCAGCCGAATAGTTCGCGCACGAGGTGGCGGCAGAGGCGGGCCAGATTGAGCGGCGCGGGCATGGTGACCGGCTGGCAGGATCGGATATGGGCGAAATCGGCGAGGTCGTCCAGCACCGCGAACACCCGCCATGCCGGCTGCCGGTCCTCGGCCAGCAACGCTTTCAGGGCCCCGGAGTCGGCGACCAGGCAGGCGCCGGCCGGTGAGGCCTCACCGGCCTCGTCCAGCGGAATCTCCGGCAGCAGCTCCTGCAGCTGCCCGCGCAGGGCGGGTAGCGGCGCGGGATCGCGGAAGCGCAGCACGAAGCGCGGCGCCTCCGGAATGGCGGCCACGACGGCGGCGATGTCACACGCCACGGATAGCCTGGAGCCGGCCGGCAGCGCCGCCAGCCGGTCGCGCAGCGGCAGGGCCAGCAGCGGATGGCGGGCCAGCAGCGGCGGCACCTGGGGGTCGGTGCCGGCATCCAGGGCGGCGGCCAGCTTCTCCCGGATGGCCCGACGGCGCAGGAAGACGGCCTGGGAGTGCGACTTGCAGAGAGAGTCGAGGATGCCCGGGGAGACGTCCTGCCGCTGCAGCCAGTGCTCGACCTGGCGCAGGCCCTCGCCCACCGGGGCCAGTTCCGCCGCCAGGTCGCGCAGGCCGTTGCGCGCCTTGTGCAGCGCCCCGGTCTCGTCCAGGCCCCCACCGGCCTGCAGCGCGGCGGCGAACTCCTTGAAGGTTTCCTGCCACTCCGCCAGCGTCGGGAGATGGAACGTCTTCAGGTGCTGCAGGGTGCCCAGCAGGGCCCGGTTGATGTCCCGGTTGCGCAGCCGGGCCATGGTGGCGAAGGCCTGGCGGAAGCCCGCGCAGGCGGTGACCACCGGGTCGGCTTCCAGCCAGGGGGAAAACAGGCGCAGCCGGCGCAGCAGAACGGTGGCCGGCAACTGCAGCTGGCCGAGCTGGCCGAGCAGTTGCGAGAAGGCCTGGGCCGGAAACAGCCGCGCCAGGGTCTCGAAATGGTCCTCCCGGCAATGGGCGAACCGCTCGCCGGCGTTCGCGTCCGGCAGTTCGGCGCCCAGGGAAAAGTCGAGGTTCTGGCGCAACTGGCCCAGGGCCAGCTTCGTCGGCCCGGGTTCTCCGCTGCCCAGCGCCCGCCGCAGCAGGCCGGAGAAGTGGCGGTAGTTTCCCTCATCCAGCCGCTGCAACAGGAAATCGCGCACTTCGGGGTCGTCGTCGGCCCGGGATTCGGCCAGCAGCCGGCAGCCGGTTTCGTTGGCCAGCAGGGCGGCCACGATGTCCAGGCGATCCGGCGGCTGGCTGCGCAGGCGCTCGGCGAGCCGTTCGACGCCCGCGGGGTGGCGGGCCAGGGCCTCGCGGCAGGGGGCGCGCATCTCCCCGGGATCGTCGTAGCGAGCCAGGAGAAACTCGAGGGCCGGGGCGCTTCCCGCCAGGCCGAGAACGTTCAGCACCAGCTCGCGCACCCGCCGGTCGCCGCTCGCCTCGAACACGGCGCGGAGATCCTCCAGCCACCCGTCCACGTGCCGGGGATGCCGGCGGGCGTAGGTCTCCAGCGCCAGCAGCATGCGGTAGAGCGGATCGCAGGCGGCGACGCCCCGCCACTCGAGACCCTGTATCCGGATCCGGAAGTGGGACAGCAGCGCTGCCTGCAGGTCATCCCCGCCGCAGGCGCAGAGGATCTCGAAGGCCGCGGGCCCGACCAGCGGGTCGTCCGACTCCAGGAAGGAGATGAACTCCGGCGCATCGTCGGCGGTCGTGATTCGCTTGAGCACCTCGACGGTGATGGCAAACGCGCGCGGGTTGCCGCTCCCTTCCCGGAAGCGCGGCATCATCGCCAGCAGCGGGTTGTTCTGCTTGATGCGGTGGATCTCCGCGACCAGGGTGCCGTGCAGCGGACCGGCCGGCAGCCCGGCCAGGGCGCCGTTGAGGATGGCCAGGGCGCGCTTGTCGTTGTACTTGGCTACCGCGATGATGGCCTCCTTGCGGAGGTGGACGTGGAGCTCGCGGTCCACGATCTGCTTCAGGCAGCCGAGGAACCCGGGCGTCTGCACGTAGCCGCAGACGCGGACCATGTTCATGCGCGTAGGAAACGGCAGGCTTCCGTCCATCAGGAGCTTGGCGAACGCGAGTTCGGCCTCGCGGCCGCCGCGCGCCAGCGCCTCCTCCAGCAGCATGCGGAAATTCTGGTCGCCGAGCGATTCGGCACGCTGCATCAACGCCCGAAACAGGCGCAACGCTTCATCCATGCTCCGCTCTCCGCCGAGAACCGATTATGCCGCGCGCCGATGCGCGCGCAAAACGATCGCCCCCGACCCGCTCAGAAGCGCTCGGGGTTGAACTCCATCTGGAACGACCCGGACGGGAAGAATTCCTTCAGCCGGTCGCGGCCGATGCCCCCCTCCTGGCCGAGGCGCTGGCCAAGCGCCTCCATGTAGCCGCGGATGATGTACATGGCCGCCAGATCGAAGAAGTTCTGCACCCGCAGGATAAGGTCCATGGCCTGGTAGATTTCCAGCGGGTTGGTCAGCAGGCCCTCTGACAGGATGTGGTTCCACAACACCTTCTTGGTCAGGTGCAGGGCCAACTGCACCTCGCAGAGGGGCACGCCCTCCTGGTAGCGCTGCTGTCCGACCGTGGCATACACCCGGCCGATCTCCTGCGGGCTGGTGTCGCGGTCCAGCCAGTGGGCCAGGTTCTCGTAGACTTCGCGGCTGCGCCGGCTCAGTTCCGCCTCGTCGAGTCGGCGATACGCGAAGGCGTGTTCGCTGGCCTTCATCGCCTGCGCCCACTTGTTGGCCATGGCGGCCGAGCTGCGTTCCATCAGCTCAAGCAGTTTGCCGACGATCATCGTGCCCTCCTAGTCATGAAATGCATGGAAAAGGGGTCCCTGTCAACGGCCGCGCGGGGCGGAGAGACGCTCAAGGACACCGTCCCGGAGTGCTCAACGCACCCTGCAGCAGCTCGATGCGCTGCAGGATCCATTGCCGATGTCGGAAAAAGCGACCCGGGGGATTGAGATCCAGAAAGCGGCGGTATTGCTCCAGGGCCCGGGGGAATTCCTTGCGGTTGTCGTGGATCAAGCCGATGTAGTAGTGGTTTTCGACTGCCGCAGCGTCGGCCTGCAGGCTGGCCTGGAAGTCAGCCTGGGCGCGGTCCAGGTCGCCCAGGTGAAAGCGGCAAAGGCCGCGGTAGGTGAGCAGCGCGGCGTTGTCGGCGCCGATCGCCTCGATGCGCGCCAGCGCCTCGCTGAAACGCCGGGCGCGGATGTTGAGGTTGACCAGGATCTGCTGCAGCTGGCGGTCGGCCGGAAAGGCGGCGACCGCCTGCTGCATGTAGGTGAGCGACAGGACATCGTTGCCGAGTGCCTGCAGGGCGGAATAGACGGCCACATAGACGGCCGGCGACGGGCGGGCGGCCAGGGCCTGGCGGAATTTTTCGAACGCCAGCTGGGCCTCGCCGCGCCCAAGAAGTTCGCGCCCCTCATCCAGCAGCCGGGCGTCGTCGTTCACCGGAACCGCCGGCGCGGCAGTGACGGCGGTCGCGGTTTTCGCCGTCGGCTGCTGCCGGGCAGCCGGCCGCTTCGCGGACCGCGGGGGGAGAGGGGCGGGAGGGGCGTCCGCTGCCCGGAGGGGTTGTCGGTGGGAGACGCCGGGCCCCTCAGGAGCGGCTGCTGCCGAGGAGCTTCCGGCGGTTGATTCGGGGCCCGCGGGAGCAACCGGTGACAAGGCTCTCCCGGCTGGCGGTGTGGCGCCCGGCGAGGCGGCGCCCCCCCGGGGCCGCCGCGACAGCTGCATGGAGGAGGAGCCGGCATTCCTGCCGACCCAGGAATTCACCAGCAGAACGACGACCAGCAGGGCCGCCAGCGCGCCGCCGTAGATCGCCAGGCGGCGCCCCAGGAGGGAGGCGGACGACGGGACGGAGGGGCCGGGCGCGGCGGCGGGCTCGCTTCGCTCGCGCTGTTGCTGCACCTTCTTCAACGCATCCGATATCAGGCTCACCGCCGCCTCCCCGCCCCCTGGTGGGGCCTCACTCCCCGCCGGCTCCCGGCAGCGGTGGTCCCCCGTCGCCGCTCGGGAATGGCAGCCGGTTCTCCCCGTCGGCCTCGCGCCGGAAACCGACGATGCGCCGGTACTTCTCTCCAAACAGGCTGCTGCGAGCCCGCCGCACCATGCCCGAGTCGATGCGGTCGGTTTCACGGACGAAACCGGCCACCAGGCAGCGGCTGGCGATCATGTTGATCAGGCGCGGGATGCCCCGGGAGAAGCGGTACACCGCGCGCAGCGCCGCCGGGGTGAACACGACCGGCCGCGCGGGTCTGCACACGGCCAGGCGGTGGGCGATGTAGCGTCCCACTTCGCGGCGCGGCAGCGGCGACAGGAAGTACTTCACCGAAATCCGCTGGTACAGCTGGCGCAGTTCGGCCGCCTGCAGCTTGGCCAGCAGTTCCTCCTGGCCGAGCAGCAGGATCTGCAGCAGCTTTTCCTTGTCGGTCTCGACGTTGGAGAGGATGCGCAGCTGCTCGAGGGCCTCGCGGTTCAGGTTCTGCGCTTCGTCGATGATCACCAGGGCGCTCTTGCCCTTCGGTCCCGCCTCGTTGAGCAGGAAGTCGATCAGCTGGTTGGTCAGCTCGTTGACGGTGGCGCCCTCGGGAATGACTCCGAAATCCCACAGGATGTTTCGCAGCAGGTCGACGTATTCCTGGAAGGGATTGAGGACCAGCGAGGTGATCGCCTGCCCACCGAGCCGGTCAATCAGCACGCGCGACAGGGTGGTCTTGCCGGTGCCGATGGCCCCCACCAGCAGCAAGAACCCCTCCCCCTCATGGATGCCGAAGGCCAGATGCTCCAGCGCCTCCAGGTGATCGGCGGAGAGATAGAAAAAGCGAGGATCCGGCGTCAGGGCGAAGGGTTTCTCGCGAAAGCCGTAGTAGTCATCGACCATGCCGGCCATGGCGTTGCGCCTCCACCAATCGGTTCATGGAAATGCCGGGCGGTCGGAGCTGGTCAGCCGCCGCCTCCGTCCTTCTTCTCCTTCTTGAAATCGCGGACCTCGCCCCGCAGGCCCTCGGCCGGAGTGACCACATCGCCGAGACGCAGCGGCCGGATGGCCCGATCGATGCGCTCCCGCTCGGCGGCGGTCAGCTGGTCCGATGTCTCGCCGCTGATGATGTGCGGGGTGATGAAGATGACCAGCTCGCTTCGCTCCACCGACTGCTCGGTGCGGCGGAACAGGCCGCCCAACAGGGGGATCTTGCTCAGGAAGGGGATCCCGCGGATGGTCTCGCCCTTGCGCTCCTTGAGGATTCCGGCGATGACCAGCGTCTGGCCGTCGCGCATGCGGGCCACGGTATCGATGCTGCGCCGGTCGATCACCGGCTGCATGGCCATGGCCCCCGACACCTCGAACTGCTTGACCTCCAGCAGCTCCGAGATGTCCGGGTTGATGGACAGGATGATGTCGCCGTCGGCGTTGATCTGCGGCACGATGTCCATGACGATGCCGACGGGCACGACCTGGACGTTGATGGTCGGCGACGTGACGTTGCCGCCGGTGCTCTGCGATATTTCCGTTTGCAGGCTGAAGAACGCCTCCTCGCGCACCACCCGGATCACCGCCTTCTCGTTGTTCAGGGCGGAGATCCTGGGGCTGGCCAGCACCTTCAGGTTGCCCTGCCGCGAGAGGGCGTCGAGGAGGAAGTCGACCATGTTGTTGGAGACGCCGATCTGGAAGACGCCGGCACTGGAGCCCAGGTTCTGGTCCATGACGTCCCCGGGGGTGAATGAGGTCGCCGGCGAGGTGATGGTGCGCTTGCTGTTCAGCGTGCCGTAGGAGCTGCCGCGGTTGACCATCGCGCCCCAATCGACCCCCATCTGGAAGCCCTTGAAGAGGTTCACCTCGACGATCTTGGCCTCGATCCACACCTGGCGGTGCACGGCTCCGGCATAGACCTCGATGAACTGCCCCACCCGGTTCAGGTCGGCCTCGGAGGCCGTGACCATCACCAGCCCGGTGTCCGGCGAGATGATCAGGCGCCGGCCCGCCTCGTCCGCCTGGGAGACCGCTCGCGTTCTCTCGTCGCCGGCGGGGGCCGGCCCGGCCCCCGAGGACACGGCGCCGAAGACCAGCGCCTGCAGGCTGGCGGAAAAGGTGTTCCATACGGAGTTCTGGTACTCGACGGTCAGCTCGTTGGTGGTCTGGTTCTGCCCCCCCTGGCCGCCCATGCCGGCGCCGCCGCCCATGCCGGCGCCGCCGCCCATGCTGCCGCCCCCCTGCCCCCCCTGGCCGCCGCCCTCGTTGGACCGGGTGGAGAAGGAGACCTGGCGCTTGCCCTTTCGCATCAAGGCCAGGTAGTCGAATCGGAAGACGCGCGTCTGCAGGGGCGCGCGGAAGACGTGCAGGTTGCGGCCCTGCCAGCGGTAGTCGAGGTGGAGCGGGGGCAGGATGTAATCCAGAATCTCCTTGAGGGTCGCTTCCTTGAGGTCCATCACCGGCACGACGCCACTCACGCCGGGGTCGAGAACCAGGCCGAATTCGGCGCCCTTCACCAGGGCCAGCAGCACGTCCTTGACGTCGCTGCTCTGCAGGTCGAGGGTGTAGATCCGCCGCTCGAAAGCCTGGGCCAGATCGCCCTTGAGGTCGCTCGGCGCCAGGAGCGGCACCTCGTCGCCGATCAGGTCCCCGGCCGGCGGCTGGGGCGGGGCGATCGCCTCCGCCGCCGGCGGCCGCGAGGCGGGAACGGGCGGCTGCAACCGCGGGGCGGAGCGGCAGGAGAGCAGGACGACGAGCGCGATGAGGGAAATCCAGAGCCGATTACTTTTCACGGGCCACTCCCTGCCATTCGATTTTCAGACCGGGCGGTTCTGTGGTCAGGCGGACGATCTGGCCGGCCCGCAGCAGGTCGACCTGGCGCGGTCGGACCGCCACCACCTGGGCGCCGGCGACGAAGTCGCCCACGGCGGCGATCTGGTGGTTGATGATCGCCACCCGAGCCCGGCCGTCCCACACCGTCCCCTGCAACTGAAGCTCGACGGCCGCCGGGGCACCGTCCGCCGGCTCATCCCGGGCCACCCCGCGGCTGAAGATGGGCATGCCGAATTCATCGGGCAGTTCCGCGTCATCGGCGAGGGAGACGGCCGATTCGTACACCCGCTGCTGCAGCTGGGGGGCGTTCATGTCGATCTGCGCCAGGCCGGGGGCCGCGCCGGGTTCGTCCCCGGCCTCCACCGGCAGGGAGGAGGCCGCGGGAACCGGCAGGGCCTCCGGGTTCGCGCGGACGGCTGGCGCCGGCGGAGTGCGGCTGACCGCACGGGCCGGAACGTCGGGCTTGCGCAGGACGAACTGGTAGAGAACCACCGCCACCGCCAGCAAGGCCATGCCCAGGGCAAACCACTTGTTATTGCGCATCGCTCGGCCTCAGGTCCAGGAAATAGACGCGCAACTCGACCAGCACCAGGGCGCCGGCGCTGCCCTCCCCGATCCAGACGTGGTCGATCTCGAGCTGCACCGGGCTGCGCGGCAGGCGGTTGACGAACGTCAGCAGTCTGGGCAGGGGGGCGGAGAAGGTCAGGTAGACGGGCTGGAAATTCAGGCGCTCGATGTCCAGGAACGGGTTCTTGGCCGCCGGCGCCGCCAGCGCCGCCCGCAGCGGGTCGTCGGGACGATTCTGGAGTTCGCCCAGGTGCGAACCGAAGTGCGCCAGGAGCTCGTCCTGCACGGACTTGGCGCTGCTCAGCGGAGCTGCGTTGGACTGCAGGTCGGGGCCCAGCGAGGTCAGCACCAGGTCGGTGACACCGGCGAGGCGGGCGCGGGCCTCGACGTCGGCGAACACGCGGGTGAACAGGGCGATGTACTCCTCGCGGTCATGCACCGGGGGCAGGCGCTCGCGCACCTGCGGATCGACTCCGGCCAGCAGCTGCCGCTCCCGTTCGTCGGGGTAGATGAAAGAGGCCGCGGTGCGCCGGTAGTCATCGATCTGGCGCGACTGCTCCCGGGTGTCCCGCTTCAGCCGGTTGATGGCTTTCAGGGTGGGCAGAAAATAGAACGCCAGGTAGAGAAAGGTGATGAAGACCAGCCCGGCGATGCCCAGATACTTGAGGAGCGTGTACTTGTTTTTCATTCGACGTCCACGCTGCCGGAAACGGCGAACAGCAGCTCGCTGCCCTCAAGCGGCGCCTCCTGGCCGGGCGGCACCTGGGCGGCGCTGACCTTGACCCCGGAGGAGGTGATCTGCGACACGCTGTCAAAGGCCTTGATGCGCTCGAACAGGGTGATGAACGTGGACTGGGCGTCGATTCCCGAAACGGAGCGGATCCGGCCTTCCAGCTTGAAGCGGAACAGCGGCGGTTCCGATTCGACGGCCAGGGAAAGGAGCTCGATTCCCGGGCTGCAGGCCAGGCTCAGGCGGCGGACGAAATCGGCCAGCGCGAACGCATACTGGCGCGGGTAGGCGATGAACAGCTGGCTGCGGAAATACCGGGCCCGTTGCCTCTTGACCTCCTCCAGCTGGGATACGTCGCGGCCCATCTCGCCATAGGCTTTCCTCATCGTCTCCAGCCCGGACCGGTACTCGGCCCGGATGCGCTCCAGGTAGATGGTCCCGCCGGCCAGCAGCGCGGCGATGAGGGCTCCCGAGATGCCCAGGCCGAGCAGGCGTCGCCCGGTCTGCTCACGCTCCACGAACTCGCTGGCCAGGAGATTGACGCCGCCCTTCTGCGTTCCCGCCAGCGCCGCCCCCAGGGCGACCAGGAACAGGGAGACGAACTCGCCCTCGTCAGTCACCGTGCGCGGCAACAGCAGCCTCTGGCGGAAGAGGGAACGGCCGGCCGGCCGGCAATCGAGGCGCAGGCCGTTGGTCATGAAATCGGAGACGACCCCGAGGTCGGCGCCCGACCCGTAGAGCAGGGCCGACTCGACGGTGAAGCCGCGGTTCTTCTGCTTGAAGAACTGCACCGTGCGGTTCACTTCCAGCTGGATGCGCGCCAGATCGTCTTCGCTCGACGTCTCCTCGCCCTCGGTCCTGAACTGGAACTCGCGCTCCAGCGCCCAATGGCGGTTCCGGAACAGGTGGATGCCGATCTTGTTCCCGCGGACCTCGGCCAGCATCAGCCCGGGGGCGGGCAGGGCGTCGCCGGCCGCCTGCAGGACGGCCATCAGCGCCTCCGCCTCCGGCAGCAAGCGCACCGGTCGCACGCCGGCTTCTCGCAGCCGATGCAGGTAGTCGAACAGCATCGCCTTGTCCGCGTAGAAGCAGGAGACCTCGACCTTTTCCGCCTGGCGCTCGACCACCCGCCCTCCGAGGCGGAAGCCGAACACCACCTCGCCGGCCTGGGTGGAGGCGGCGATTTCACGCGGCAGCACCTTGCGGATGTCCCGGGCCGGCATCGGCGGCAGGTGGAAGGTGTGCTCGCTCACCAGCTGGCGGGGCAGCACCACCAGCGCCGGCAGTCCGGTCAGGTTTTCCGCCCGCAGCTTCTCGGCCAGCACCGGCAGGGGATCGGCGCCGGCCGGCACCTGCACGTGGGTAGCGGCCAGGACGGTGACGGTCGTCCCCAGCCTGGCGTGCAGCACGCGCCACTCGCCGGCGGCGGCCAGGTCAATGATCAGCGCTTTCATCGTTGGGACCCGATCGTGGAGGTCAGCCGGTAGATCGGCAGGAAGATGGCCAGGGCCATGAACAGCACCGCGCCGCCCATGACCATGATCAGCATCGGCTCAAAGGCGGCGAAGATCTTCTTGATGGTCGCCGGCACTTCGCGGTCGTAGTACTGCGACGCCTTCTCCAGCGAGCTGTCCAGGGTGCCGGTGCTCTCGCCGACCTGGATCATGCGCAGCACCAGCGGCGGAAAGAACGCCTCGCGGCTCAAGGCGTCATAGATGGAGCCGCCCTTCTCGATGCTCTCGTTGGCGCGGACCAGCGCCCGCCGCACCACCTCGTTGCCGACCACCCGTTGCAGGATGATGAAGGCCTCCAGGATGCCGATGCCCGAGGAGAAGAGCATGCTGAAGTAGTGGGCGAACTTGGACAGCACGATCTTCAGCTGCAGCTTGCCGAAAAGCGGCACCCCCAGCTTCACCCGGTCCCAGAACAGGCGGCCATCGGGAGAGCGGTTGCTGAACTTGTACACGACCGCCAGCAACGCGAAGAACAGCGCCAGGTGCAGGGCGTAGTGCTGGAAGAAGTTGGAGACGCCGATGAGGATGCGCGTCGGGGCCGGCAGCTCCACGTTGAAGCTGGTCAGCAGGGGCAGGAACTTGGGCACGGTGACCACCATCATGATGACGATCACCACCACGATCATGCCGATGAGAAAGGCCGGGTAGATCGAGGCCTGGCGGATCTGCCCGGCCAGCTCTTCCTGCCACTCCAGGAAGCCGACGAGGTCGCGCAGGGTGCGGTCGAGGTTGCCGGTGGCCTCGCCGGTGGAGATCACCGACACGTACATCTCGGTAAAGACCCGCGGGTGCTTGGAGAGGGCATCGGTCAGGGTGGTGCCGGCCAGCACCTGGCGCACGACGTCCTCGACGATCTGCTTCAGGCGGGGGTTGTCGAGTTCGGAGGCGTAGTCCTGCATGGCCGTGACCAGCGGAATGCCGGCCTCCAGCGAGGTGGCCAGGTGGTTGGTGAACAGGATCAGGTCGCGGCGCTTGACCCGTCCGCTCACCAGCCGCTCCTTCTCGGTACGGAACGGCCGCGACTCGACCAGCACCAGGTTCATCTCGCCCAGCTTGGCGGCCAGCTGCCGCTCGTCCTCGGCCGTCAGCAGCCCGTCCACCGACCGGCCGGCCGCGTCGCGGGCCCGGTAGCGGAAGTTGGGCATCAGAAGACCCCCATGGTCACGCGGATGGCCTCGTCCAGCGTGATGTCGCCCCGCTGCGCTTTTTCGAGGGCGTCCTCGAACAGGGTGCGGAACCCCTCCTTCTGCGCCTGGGCCGCCAGCTGCTGGCTGGAAGCGCCGCTCTCGATGAGGCTGCGCAGGGTGTCGGAGATGTAGAGCATCTCGAACACGGCCATACGGCCTCGCGTGCCGGTGTTGCCGCACTTCGGGCAGCCCTTGCCGGTATAGAAGACATCGCCGGAAGCCAGCAACCCGGCCTTGAACTCGGTCTCCGCCTCCTGCGGCTCGAGCGGCACCTTGCAGTGGTCGCAGATGCGGCGCACCAGGCGCTGGGCGATGACCAGGATGAGGGTCGAGGAGATGAGGAACGGCTCGGCGCCCATGTCCACCAGGCGGCTGATGGTGGAGATGGAGTTGTTGGTGTGCAGGGTCGACAGCACCAGGTGGCCGGTCAGGGCCGAGCGGATGGACATGTCGATGGTCTCGCGGTCGCGCATCTCGCCCACCAGGATGATGTCCGGGTCCTGGCGCAGGATGGCCTTCAGCCCGTCGGCGAAGGTGTAGTTGATCTTGGCGTTGACCTGCGACTGGCGGATGATGGGGAACTCGTACTCGACCGGGTCCTCGAGGGTGATGATGTTCTTGTCCAGCGAGTTGAGGTGGGCCAGCGCCGAGTAGAGGGTGGTGGTCTTGCCCGAGCCGGTGGGGCCGGTGACCAGGATCATGCCGTAGGGGCGCTCGATGGCGCTCTTGAGCAGGGCCAGGTTGTCATCGTTGATGCCCAGCTTGTTCAGGCCGATCACCAGCTTGCCCTTGTCGAGCAGGCGCAGCACCACGTTTTCGCCCCAGATGGTCGGGAAGACCGAGACGCGGATGTCGATCTGGCGGCGGCCCAGCTGGAAGCGGATGCGGCCGTCCTGGGGCAGCCGGGTCTCGGCGATGTTGGCGCCGCTGATGATCTTGATGCGCGCCACCACCGGGCCCTGCAGGGCCTTGGGGAGCGACGGGCCGAGCTGCATCAGGCCGTCGATGCGGTAGCGCACGCGCAGCACCTTCTCTTCCGGCTCGAGGTGGATGTCGGTGGCGTTCTCCTTGATGCCTTTGATGATGAACTGGTTGACCAGCTTGACGATCGGCGCCTCCTCGACCAGCGCCTCCTTGGCCCGGTCGGAGACTTCGGCCAGGCTGATGCTCTGCTCGATCAGGTCGTCCAGCGTCACCCCGCCCGCGTAGGCGATGTCCTGGGCGGCCGTGATGTCGTTCTCGGTGGCCGAGACCACGTTGATCATCTGCCCGGTCATCTTCTCCAGTTCGGAGATGACCTCCACGTTGAAGACGTTCTCCATGGCCACGGTGAGGGCGCTGCCCTCGCTGGAGATGGGGATGAGCTTGTGGCGCCGCGCGAAGGCCTCGGGCACCAGGTTGATGACTTCCTGCTCGATGAAGACCTTGCTCAAGTCGACGTGGCTGATGTTGGATTGGGCGGCCAGCACCGACGAAAGCACGTCCTGCGAGATGAAGCCGAGGTGCAGCAGCACCTCGCCCAGGATTTCGCCTGTCCGGCTCTGCAGCTTCAGGGCCAGGTCGAGCTGGGCCGGCGTCAGCACGCCCATGTCGATCAGCCGCTGCCCGAGCGGTTTCGGCTTGGAGGGCGTCTTCATGCCCGCACCATAACACAAGTCAACCGATTGTTCAATCCGTTCGCCCCGTCAGGACGGCGCTTTGACTCGCGCCGCGGCGGCGAGTACAATGGGCCACGGAATGCCGCTGCTTGACGAGAACCTCGCCTGTCTTGGCCAGCGCGCCCCGGCGCTGGCCCGGCTGCTGCAGGCGCCGGCCGCCGGCCGTTGCCGGCTGGAGCCGGCGCGCAACGGCCAGGCCACGCTGCAGTATGCCAGCGCCGCCGGTCCCCTCTACCTGCACTCCAAGTTCGACCCGGGCGCCGAGGCGGCTCGGGTCGTCGCCGGCCTCGACCTGGCCAGCGACCACCTGGTCGTCTTCGGCCTCGGCCTCGGCTACCACCTGGCGCCGCTGCTGCAGGCCAAGCCGGTGCCGGCCCGGGTGCTGCTGCTGGAGCCCGACCTGGAAATCGTGCGCGCTTGTCTGCAGGTGCTCGACTGGCGCCGGCTGCTGGAGCGGCCCGATTTCTTTCCGGTTTTCGGCCCCGACCTGCAGGCGGCGGTGGACGCGGTGCCGGCCTTCTTCCAGGTCGTCTCGGGCGACACGCCGCGCTTCGTCGAGTGGCCGGCCGAGGGCCGCATCTTCCGCTCCTTCTTCGACGAGGCGCGGCGGGTCATCGAGAACGAGATCCACACCCTGGTGGTCGACTTCTCCACCCGCCTGGCCGAGAGCGACCTGGTGCCCCGCAACGTGCTGAAGAACGCGCCGGCGCTGCTGGCCACGCGGCCGGTGCGTCCCCTGCAAAGGCGATTTGCCGGCGTGCCCGGCTTCATCGTCGGCGCCGGTCCGTCCCTCGACGCCAACGTGCTGGAACTGCAGGAGGTCGCCGACCGCGCCGTCATCGTCTGCGTCGACACCGCGCTCAAGCCGCTGCTGGCCCGCGGCATCCAGCCCCACTTCACCGTCGTCGCCGACCCCTCGCACAAGAACTACCTGCACCTGCAGGGCACCGAGAAGCGCCTGCGCCACTGGCTGGTGGCCGAGCCGGCGGTGGCCGCCCCCGTGTACCGCGACTTCGGCGAGCGCCTCTTCTCGGTCTCCATCGGCCGGCCGATGGTGCGCCTGATCGAGGAGAACAGCCGGCCGCTCGGCGAAGTCGACGCCTGGGGATCGGTCATCTCCCTGGCGGTCGGCTTCTCCGCCTGGATCGGCCTGGACCCGGTCGTCTTCCTGGGCCAGGACTTCGCCTTCACCCACATGCGCAACCACTGCCGCCACACTTCCTGGGAGGAGCGCTGGCGGGAATCGGCGCGCGAGCTGGACGATCTGCAACGGCGCGAAGCGCGGTCGATCCGCGGCAACAACCGGGTGAGCGAGACGCGCGACGTCTTCGGCCGGCCCACGCTCACCTCCGACCGTCTGCAGCTCTACAAGAACTACCTGGTGCGCAAGCTGCGCGCCCACCCCGGGGTGCGCTACATCAACGCCTCCGCCGGCGGCTGTTTCACCGAAATCCCCTGGCAGCCGCTGGACGGGGTGCTGGCCGAGCATCTCGCCAACCGGGAGCCCCTCGACCTGGCCTGGCTGGAACGGGTGCCGCCCCTCGGCGGGGCCCCGGAACGGCGCCGCCTGCGCGCCTTCTTCGCTGCCAAGCGCGACTTCTTCCGCTCCTACCGCCGCCAGGCCGCCGCCACCGCCGGCGGCCTGGCTCCGCAGCCCACGGCCGCCGCCCTGGCCGAGGCGGAGCGCGTCCACCGCAAGCTCTACGACAATCCGCAGCACGGCGTCATCGCCGAGTCCTGGTCGCAGGCGCCGATCTACCATTTCCTGCGCCGCAGCCGCCGCCTGGAGAGTAACCCGGCGGCGCAGCCGGTTGAGCGCGGCGCCCTGTACCGCGACTACTTCGCTTCCCTGGACGGCGCGCTGCAGGGAATCGGGGACGGCTTCGCCGCGGCGACCTCCGCCTTGGACGACGCGCTCTGAGCGGGAGAACGCCTCAGCCGGGCAGCAGCGTCAGCAACAGCTGGCGTCGTCGCGGGCCGTCGAACTCGCAGAAATAGAACCCCTGCCAGGTGCCCAGGCAGGGGCGGCCCTCGACCACCGCCACGGTCAGCGAGACCCCGACCAGCGTCGAGAGGACATGGGCCGCCGAGTTGCCCTCGGCGTGGCGGAACCAGTCGGAATCGGGCACCAGCCGTCGCAGGAACTCCCCGATATCGTCGCGCACGTCGGGGTCGGCGTTCTCGTTGATGGTCACGGCGGCGGTGGTGTGCGGCACGAAGAGCTGCAGCAGCCCGTCGCGCACCCCGGCTTCGGAGACGAAGCGCCGCACCTCGGCGCTGACGTCGATCAGCTCGCGTTTCGCCCGGCTCTGCACGTCCAGTGCCTGCCGGCGCATCAGCCCTCCCCGCCTTCCCCGAACACCTCGGCCTGGAACGTCTCGATCTCCACCCCGCGGCGCCATTCATCGAAGGGCAGGCCGGCCTTGAGGCAGCCGTGGGAGAGAAACTCCTCGCGGTTCCAATTCTGCTCGACGGGCACCTGGGGCAACAGCAGGCCGCGGTTCATTCCCTTGGAGACGATGATCCCGTCCCGGCCCACCTCCACCTCCCCGGGCGAGGCGACCTTGTGCGGCACGGTGAGCACCGATATCTCGATGTCGATTTCGCTTCCCTCGCTCCCCCTCAGGGGCGGGAAGCGCGGGTCCTCGAAGGCGGCGGCACGGGCCATCTCCGCCACCGCCTTCCCCAGCGGCTCGATCGGCAGCGGGTAACCGATGCAGCCCCGCAGGCCTCCATGGGAATGGAGGGTGACGAAGACCCCCCGTTTCTCGGAAAAGACGGGGAGCCCCCGGGGCGGCTCCGGCTCCTTCTCCCCGCGCAGCAGCCGCGTGATGGTCTCGCGCGCCAGCTTCAGCAACTCCCTTCTCGCCTCCGGACTCAGTTCGCTCATTCCGTTCCCTCCCCCTCCTGGAGCGGCTCCAGCCAGGCCCCCTCGCGCTTCCCGGTGAACACGCAGCGGGAATAGGAGATCCCCGAATCGTCGATCGACATCACCAGCCCCTCCAGAAACCAGTCGGAGACGAACGGGGGGCGGCGGCAGAACCAGACCCCCTGGAGACGGTCCCCGTAGGCCTCCAGGGCCGGGGCCCACACCCGGTCCAGGGTGCTCCGGGTGAAGGGTGCGGGAACCAGCTCGTCCAGCAGCAGGTGGTGCCCGATCCAGGACCCCACCAGCAGGCCGCAGCCCCGGCAGCCCGCGTCGATCAGCAGGTTGGCCTGGCGCAGCGCGGCCGGCGAGAGCTGGATGGGCATGGCCGATTATATGCATACGGGCCGCGCGTTGGCAAGGGCCGCCTTGCATTCCCACACCTGGAAATTGCGCAATCCCCTCCGGATCGTTCGTGCCGTGTTGCAAGTCTTGGTCCCGCTCCCCCGAAGCAATTACAGGTTGAACTTGATCGACAGCACCTTGGCCCTGACCCAGGCGCCGGGAGTGGCCGTTGCCAGGCACTTGATTCCGCCGGTGGCCTTGTATTCGCGGTCTGGTTCCATGGTGAAGGGCTGGGAGGTGATGGTGTAGGTCCCCGGAGAATTCTTCGGCGCGGCGGAGACTCCCGCGGTAGTGTCGAGAACGCCCACGTAGGGGGTGCAGCATGGATCGCCCGGAGCGACATCGGTGATAAGCACCGTGACCGTGACCGTCACATGGGGCCAGGGGGTGGAGCCAGTGTTGACCAGCCCGTTGGACGTGAAGCCGATATTGACGCTGCCATTCTCGCCCTGGCCCTTGATGGCCACGGCCACGACTTCTCCTGTGGAGAGGCTGGCGCTGGCATTGGCGGGCCCGACGACGAACCGGATGACGCTGGAAAAGCTCGGCCCGGGAAGATGGCTGAACTCCGCCGCGGCCTGCGCCCGGCTGCTCACCTTCACGGTATTGCCGGCCACAAGATGCCTGGCCGCCTCCCCCAGCATCAGGGAGCAGGCCATGATGAGGACGTGCGCTTTTTTCATATCCGCTCCTTCCCCTCGGGATGCCAAAAACAGGGAATAAGACTTTTCGGCAAATGTCTCACCCGGGGCAGACCAAGCCCGGGCTCGATGCGGCATGCCTTGGGGGTCAAATGCCGCATCTGGCCATTCCGGATCGCAGCGACCCCCACAGGCCGACATGCAAGGCTGGACTCCGAGGCGGGATACAGAACGAGCAGGATGCAGGCCCCAATCCCTCCGGCTTCGCCGCCGCCCATCACAAGGGGGGCCGGGGGGATCAGTCCTGGTTCTCCCCTTTCTTGCGCAGCTCTTCCTTCACCTTGCGCCAGTAGTCGATCCGCCGCTTGATCTCCTTTTCGAAGCCGATCTCGCCGGCCACGAAGAGATTTTCTGCGCGCACCCCCTCGGGCATGGTCTGGAGGAGGGTGGTGCGCTCCGGGAAGTCGTGGGCGTAGGCGTAGCCCTTGCCCGCGCCCTGGCGGGCGGAGAGGAAGTTGTCGGGGTTGAGGATCTGCGGGGGCACCGGGGCGTCGCGGTGGGCGTCGACCAGCTCGCGCAGCTTCGCGTCGGAACGGTAGAGGGCGTTGCTCTTGGGGGCGCTGGCCAGGTAGACCACCGCCTCGCAGAGGAAGAGGTCGCCCTCGGGAGAGCCCAGAAACTCGAAGCCCTGCTTGGCGTTGAGGGTCACCTGGAGCGCCTGGGGATCGGCCAGGCCGATGTCCTCTACACAGATGCGCACCAGGCGCCGCAGGATGTAGAGCGGGTCCTCGCCGCCGTCCAGCATGCGGGTGAGCCAGAAGAGGGCGGCGTCGAGGTCGGAGTTGCGGATGCTCTTGTGCAGGGCCGAGATGAGCTGGTACCGGTCGTCTCCGCGGCGGTCGTAGCCGGCCATGCGCCCCTGGAGCAGCTCCCGCATGCGGGGCTCGTCCACCTCCCCGCTCCCGCCCTGGCAGGCCAGTTCCACCAGGTTGAGCAGGCGCCGCGAGTCGCCGCCGCTGTGGTGCAGCAGCAGGGATTCGGCCTCGGGATGGAAGCCCAGCTCGATGTGCGCCTGGGAGCGCAGGAATTCCAGCCCCCGGTCCAGAATCCTCTTCAGATCGCCCTCGGACAGCGGCTGCATCTCCAGGATCTTGAGCCGCGACAGCAGGGCGCGGTTCATGCGGTAGGCCGGGTTCTCGGTGGTGGTGCCGAACAGGATGACGTCGCCTCGTTCCACGTGGGGCAGGAAAGCGTCCTGCACCCCGCGGTTGAAGTGGTGGATCTCGTCAACGAACAGAACCAGGGGGTGGCCGCCGTTGAGGCGGGCCGCGGCCGCTTCCTCCATCACCGACTTGATCTCGGCGATGCCGGACCGGGTGGCCGAGAACTCGCGCGCCGGGAAGCCCGCTTCGCGGGCCAGGATGCGGGCCAGGGTGGTCTTGCCCGAGCCGGGCGGTCCCCAGAAGATGAGCGACACCAGGCGGCGCGTTTCGATCATGGCCGGCACGATGCGTCCGGGGGCGGTGAGGGGGCGCTGGCCGAAAAAATCGTCCAGCTTCTCCGGTCGCAGCCGGTCGGCCAGCGGGAAGACGGCGGGGTCCATGCCGGCGCCGCTCAGGCGCGCGCGTTGAGGATCATCGCCGCCAGCAGCGGCACCATGATCTCGTGGTGGCCGACGAAGTAGAATCCGCGGCCGCCGTCCGACGTCGGCCGGCGCACCACGTTCTCCTGCGGCCGGTATTGGCGGATGAAGTCGAAGACGGCGGTGGTGATGTCGTTCATGCGGATGCCCTGGGCGGTGCAGAAGGCGACCGCCTTCAGGAACACCTCCGGCAGCAGGACCGCCGAGCCGACGTTCAGGAACACGCCGCCGCCGGCCAGCCTGGAGACGATCGAGGCGAACAGCAGGAAGTCACGCTCGGCCAGGGCGCCGGTCACCTCGCCGGAGAACATCGGGTGGAAGTGGATGAAGTCGGTGCCGATGGCCGGGTGGACGGTGACCGGGATGTTGAGCTTGTAGGCGTGGTAGAGGAGGCTCTGCTCGGCGTGCGGAAACCGCGCCTGCAGGATGTAGGCGCCGACCGCCTCGCCCGCCCCCTGGTCGCCCTCGAAGCCCTCGCGCAGGGCGCGGTTGAGGAACAGCCCGGTCTCCTGGGTGTTGCCGTAGGCGCCGGCGTGCAGGCCGGCGGCCACGTCCTCCGAGGTCGCCCCGGCCAGGGCGATCTCGAAATCGTGGATCATCAGGGCGCCGTTTGTGGCCACGGCCGAGATCCAGCCGCGCTGCATCAGGTCGATGAGCAGCGGCCCCAGCCCCAGTTTGACCACGTGCGCGCCCAGGCCCCAGACGATCGGCTTGTCCAGCTGCCGCGCCGCCGCCAGCCGGGCGACGAGCTGCTTCAGCTCGGCGGCGGCCAGCAGGTCGGGCAGGGAGTCGACGAAGGCGGCGAAGTCGGCCCCGGGCACGGCCGGACGCGGGAAGGAATCCAGCCGCACCAGCGACCGGCGATCTCCGATGGGGCGGGTCTTCAGGTTGTTTCGGCCCAGCAGCGGGTACTTGGCGTAGGGCATCTCACTCCTTCACCGACTTGCCGAGCCGTATGACATACTCCGCCCCGCTGTAGATGGTCAGCACCACGGCCGCGTAGAGAATGACCAGGCCGATCTGGTGGACGATTTCGGAGAAGGGCAGCTTGCGGTAGAGGATGAGGGTGGCCAGGGCCACCACCTGGGTGGTGGTCTTGATCTTGGCCGGCCAGGAGGCGGAGAAGGAGGCGTGGTTGACCAGGAAGTGGAGGCGGAAGGCGGAGATGAACACCTCGCGCAGGATGATGATCGCCGCCACCCAGGTCTCGACCTCGTCCAGCGACACCAGGGCGATGAGCGCCGCGGTCACCAGCAGCTTGTCGGCCAGGGGGTCGAGGAACTTGCCCAGCGCCGTCACCTGGTTGTACTTGCGCGCCACCCAGCCGTCGAGGGAATCGGTCACCGCCGCGACGACGAAGACCGCGAAGGCGATGATCTCCTTGTTCTCCATCTCGGTGAGCAGGATGACCAGCACGAAGGGCACGAGCACGATGCGCAGGATGGTGATGATGTTGGCGGTTGTCATGGCCGGTCCGGTCATTGTACCCCGCCGGGTACGAAAAAGCAACGGTGGCTAGGGCCGGCCGTCCCGAAGCTTGCGCTGCAGCGCCTCGATGTCTCGCCGGAAGCTCTCCTTCAGTCGCTTGTCGCGGGTGGTCACGTAGAAATTGGCCAGCACCCGGATCGCCTCGCGGGTTCGGCCCGCCTCGTCGTAGAGCTTGCCGGCCAGCGAGGGGACGTAGGGGGGGCGGCCGGGGAGGCGCGCGGCCATCTCGTAGTAGCGGGCGGCCATGAAGTGGTTGCGCAGGGTGTAGAAATACCGGAAGCCGATCATCTCCGGGAACTTCCACTGGGTGGGGTGGAACATGTTGCCGAGGCGCAGCAGGCCGATGGATGCCTGCGGGTCCTGGCCCACGGTGAGGTTGGCGCCCAGGAGAAAGGCGTCGACGTTTCGCGGGTCGAGGCGGCAGGCCGCCTCGAAGAGTCGCGGCAGGTTGGCGAAGGGAAACCCGGCCCGCCGGCGGTAGCGGGCACCGTAGTAGGTCAGGGCGCGCGCCTGCAGCAGGTCGGAGAGCAGGGCGTCGTGGCCCAGGGAGAGGAGCTTCAGGTAGGCGGCGTCGGGCACCAGGAATTCGGGATCGAGGGGGGTGAAGCGAGGCGCGGCGCGCAGCCCGGGGCGGGCCAGGAGCACCGCCGCCGCGGCGGCCAGCGGGAGCAGGAGCCGGCGAAGGCGCTTCACAGCTCGCGGCGCTCGAAGAGCCGGGAGGCGAGCCACAGGGCCAGCAAGGCGTAGCCGGCGGCATAGAGGGTCGCCCAGGCCAGGGTGGCCGGGGCGGGCGGGTGGCCCCAGGCGATGGCGGCCTTGTGGTTCAGCAGCTCGAGGTCGGGCAACACCAGGGCCAGGACGGCGAACAGGGCTCGCAGGGCGACGTTGGCCGAGCCGGCGACGATCGCTGCCGCCTGGGCCGCCGAGTGGCCGATCACGTAGAGCAGCAGGGCCAGGAACATGGCCAGCGGCGGCGAGACGATCACCGCGAACAGCACGGCGAATCCCAGCAGCAGCCCGGCCTCGAGCAGCGCCAGCCAGCAGGCCGCGCCCAGGTGAAGCAGCGCCCAGGGCTGCCCCTGCAGCCAGCCCAGCAGCAGCATGGCCAGCGCCATGACCGCCACCGCGAGGGCGCAGGCCAGCAGCACCGCCAGGTAGCCGCCCAGCAGGTAGTCGCGGCGGCGCAGCGAACGGGCGAAGAGGATGTAGAGGGTGTGCCGGTACAGGTCGCGGCCCAGCTGGCCGATTCCCAGGAAGACGACCAGCAGCAGCGGGAATAGTCCCAGGAGCGACAGCCCCAGGTCGCGGCTGGCTTTGACCGGTTCGCCGACCACCATTTCGTTGAGCACCAGCGAGGCCACCAACAGGAAGCCGGCCCCCCCCAGCAGGGCCAGGAAGAGGCGGTCGCGCACCATCTCCCGCAGCAGCAGGCCGGCGACGGCGCTAGGCGTCCGGCTCAAAGTAGCCCTCCAGCAGGCGGGCGGCCCCCGGCTGCACGCGCACCAGGCGAAGCCCGCGCCCGCGGATTTCCTCCAGCCGCCGCCACAGCTCCTCCTCGCCGGCGGCGCCGAAGCGCTCCGGCCCGGCGGGCCCCTCCGCCTCGATGGTGAAGGCGCCGAGGCGGCGCAGTTCGGCCATCTCGGCGCGGAAGCGCACCGTGCCCCGGTCGAGCACCAGCACATGGGTGCAGGCGGACTCGATGTCGTCCAGGTCGTGGGTGGAGTAGAGGACCGCGCGCCCCGCCCGGCGGTACTCGTCGATCAACCGGGCCACCAGCCGCCGCCCCAGCGGATCCAGTCCGGAGAGCGGCTCGTCCAGGATCAGCAGCTCCGGATCGTGGACGATCGCCTGGGCCAGGCCGAGGCGTTGGGCCATCCCCTTGGAGAAGCGGGCGACGCGCGACCCCGCCTCGCCGGCCAGCCCCACCCGCTCCAGGACGGCCTCCGCGACTCCCGGCCGGGCGTCCCCGGTGGAGAGCCGCAGGCAGAAACGCAGCAGTTCGCCGGCCCGGACATTGCCGAAAAACTCGGGCTGCTCGGGCAGGAAGCCGATGCGCTTCTGCACCACCGCCGGGTCGGGCGCGCCGAACACCTGAACCTGGCCGGAGTCGGCGCGGGTGATGCCGCTGAGCACCTTGAGCAGGGTGGTCTTGCCGGCGCCGTTGGGCCCCAGCACGCCGAGAACCTGGCCGGCGTCGACCGCGAAGGAGACGCCGTCCAGCGCCTGCACGGCGCGCAGGTTCCGGGCATAGGCCTTGCGCAGGGCAGTCGACTCGATGACCGCCATCGCTCAGCCCAGCAGGGCGGTGTCTCCCGCCCCGGCGCGGAGCAGCAGCGGGGCGTCGCCGGTGAAGTCGACCACCGTCGACGGCTCGTTGGCCAGCACGCCGGCATCGAGGATCAGGTCGAGGTCATGGCGGTAGCGTTCGGCGATCTCGAGCGGGTCGGTGAAGAAATCGTCCGCCCCCATCGGCACGGAAGTCGACAGCAGCGGGTTGCCGAGTTCCAGCGCCAGGCCGACGGCGACCGCCGACTCGGGGATGCGAATGCCGACCGTGTCGCGCTTCTGCAGCAGGATGCGCGGCACCTCGCGCGAGGCCCGCAACACGAAGGTGAACTTGCCCGGGGTGATGCGGCGCATGATGCGGTAGGCGTAGTCGGGCACGTGGGCCCAGCGGGCGATCTCCTTCAGGTCGGGGCAGATGAAGGAGAGCAGCTTCTGCCGCGACGCCTTCTTGATGCGCATGATGCGCTCCATGGCGCCCTTGTGGAACAGGTCCGCGCCCAGCCCGTAGATGGTGTCGGTGGGATAGACCACCACGCCGCCCGCACGCAGGATGCGGGCGGCGTGGACCAGCAGCCGGCGGTGCGGGTGCGCGGGGTTGATCTCCTGCACCTCGACCGCCACGGCCGGCTCCTACTTCATGTCGTGCAGCTTCCGGTAGTACTCGTGCTTGCCTTTCTTGAAGGCCTTGGCCTGCTCGTAGAGCTTGTCGGCCACCTGCGGGAACTGCAGCTTCAGGGTGGCGAAGCGGATCTCCTTGGCCAGGAAATCGTCCAAGGCCAGCGTCGGGTCCTTGCTCTCGTAGACGAAGGGATTCTTGCCCTCGGCCGCCAGGGCCGGGTTGAAGCGGTAGAGCGGCCAGTAGCCGGCGTTGACGGCACGCTTCGCCTCCTCGGAGGAAAAGCCCATGTCGATGCCGTGCATGATGCAGGGGGCGTAGGCGATGACGATCGATGGCCCGGGGTAGGCCTCCGCCTCCAGCATGGCCTTGACCACCTGGTTCATGTTGGCGCCCATGGCCACCGAGGCGACATAGACGTAGCCGTAGCTCATGAACATCAGCCCCAGGTCCTTCTTGCCGGTGCGCTTGCCGGCCGAGGCGAACTGGGCCACCGCCGAGATCATCGTCGACTTGGAGGCCTGGCCGCCGGTATTGGAATAGACCTCGGTGTCGAGCACCAGCACGTTGACGTTCTTGCCGGTGGCCAGCACGTGGTCCAGCCCGCCGTAGCCGATGTCGTAGGCCCAGCCGTCGCCGCCGATGCACCAGACCGACTTGTCGACCAGGTAGTCCTGCAACTCGGCAATCTTGCGCAGCAGCGGCTGCTGGGCGGCCGGGGCCTTCTCCAGGGCGGCGGGCAGCAGGCCACGGACCGCCTGGGCCGCGGCCTGGGCGGCGTCGCCCGTGTCGGCCCAGAGCTCGATGCTCTTCTTCAGCGCCTCGGCCAGCTTCTTCTCCGGGTTGGAGGTCAACAGGGCGTCGATGGCCGCGCGCAGCAGCTTGCGGTTGGCGTCCACCGCCAGGCGCATGCCCAGGCCGTACTCGGCGTTGTCCTCGAAGAGCGAGTTGGCCCAGGCCGGGCCCCGGCCGTCCTTGCCCACGCAGTAGGGGGTGGTGGGGAAGGTGCCGCCGTAGATGGAGGAGCAGCCGGTGGCATTGGCGACGATCATGCGCTCGCCGAAGAGCTGCGACACCAGCTTGACGTACGGGGTCTCGCCGCAGCCGGCGCAGGCGCCCGAGAACTCGAACAGCGGCCGGCGGAACTGCACCCCCTTGAACTGGGCGATGGTCGTGCCGTCCATGACGTTGTCGGGCAGCTCCTCGAAGAAGGAGACGTTGGCGTTCTCTCCGGCCTGACGCTCGTCGCCGATGGGCCGGAACTCCAGCGCCTTGGTCTTGGCCGGGCAGACATGGACGCAATTGCCGCATCCCGTGCAATCCTCGATGTAGACCTGAACCTTGTACTGCAGCTGCTTGTCGTTCTTGGTGGTCGACTTGACCGTCTGGAAGGAGGCCGGGGCCTTGGCGAGGTGCGCCGGCTCGATCTGCTTGGCCCGAATGGCGGCGTGCGGACAGACCAGCGAGCACTGGTTGCACTGGATGCAGTTGGCGGCGACCCAGTGCGGCACCTGCGGGGCGATGCCGCGCTTTTCCAGCCGGGCGGTAGCGGTGGGCACCTTGCCGTCGAGGGGCATCTGCGAGACCGGCACGCTGTCGCCCTTCAGGTGCATCAGCTTGTCGATGACGGTGCGGGCGAACTCGGAGGCGTCGTCGGGAATCAGCTGCGGAACCGGCGCCGACCCCCGGATCCCGCTCACCGCAGCCGGCACCTTCACCTGCTGCAGCGCGTCGCTGGTGCGGTCGACCGCGTCCCAGTTCATCTTCACGATCTTCTCGCCCTTCTTCTCATAGGTCTTCTTGATCGAGTCCTTGATGAGGCGGATGGCTTCGTCGCTGGGCAGCACGCCGGAAATCGAGAAGAACGCGGCCTGCATGACCGAGTTGATGCGCTTGCCCAGGCCGACGCCGTCGGAGATCTTCAGGGCGTCGATGTTGTAGAACTTGATCTTCCTGCGGATGATGGTCTCCTGCATGTCGCGGGTCAGGTGGTCGAAGACCTCCTCGTTGCTCCACTCGGAGTTGAGCAGGAAGGTGCCGCCCTCCTTGATGCCCTTGAGCACGTCGTAGCGGCCGATGTAGGCCGGGTTGTGCAGGGCGACGAAGTCGGCCGCCGTGGGCAGGTAGGGCGCGCGGATGGGGCTCTTGCCGAAGCGCAGGTAGGAGATGGTGATGCCGCCCGACTTCTTGGAGTCGTAGGAGAAATACCCCTGGGCGTACATGTCGGTGTGGTCGCCGATGATCTTGATCGAGTTCTTGTTGGCGCCCACCGTGCCGTCCGACCCCAGGCCCCAGAAGACGCAGGAGATGGTGTCGCGGGTCTCGATGGCGAACTCCTCCTCGAAGGGGATCGAGCGCCGGGAGACGTCGTCGTGGATGCCCACGGTGAAGTCGTGGAAGCAGGCGCCGTCGAGGTGATCGTACACCGCCTTGGCCATGCCCGGCGTGAACTCCTTGGAGGAGAGGCCGTAGCGGCCGCCGATGATGGTCAGTCCCCGGTTGGCCAGGGCGGCGACCACGTCGAGGTAGAGCGGCTCGCCCAGGGCGCCCGGCTCCTTGGTGCGGTCCAGGACGGCGATCTTCTTCACCGAGGCGGGCAGCGCCGCGGTGAAGGCATCCAGCGAGAAGGGCCGGTAGAGCCTCACCTTGAGCAGTCCCAGCCGGGCGCCTTGGCGGTTGAGGAAATTCACCGTTTCCTCGATCGTCTCGCACGCCGAGCCCATGGCGACAACGACTTTCTCCGCCTCGGGGTGGCCGACGTAATCGAACAGCTTGTAGGATCGGCCGATCTTGGCGCCGACCAGGTCCATGTATTTCTGGACGATGGCCGGGGTCTTCTGGTAGTGCGTGTTGACCGTTTCACGCCCCTGGAAGTACACATCCGGGGCCTGCTGACCGACCTTGAGCACCGGGCGGTCGGGGCTCAGGGCCCGGGCGCGGAACTGCTCGACCCGCTGGGTGTCCAGCAGGGAGGCCATCGTCGAGTAGTCGATCATTTCCACTTTCTGGATTTCGTGCGACGTACGGAAGCCGTCGAAGAAGTTCAGGAAGGGCACCCAGGTCTCGAGCGTGGCCAGATGCGAAACGACGGCCAGGTCCATGACCTCCTGCACCGAGGCGGCGGCCACCAGGGCGAAGCCGGTGTTGCGCACCGACATGACGTCGGAGTGGTCACCGAAGATGGAGAGCGACTGGCAGGCCAGGGATCGGGCCGAGACATGGAAGACGGTGGGCAGCATCTCGCCGGCGATCTTGTGCATGTTGGGGATCATCAGCAGCAAGCCCTGCGAGGCGGTGAAGGTGGTGGTCAGCGACCCGGCCGAGAGGGCGCCGTGCACGGCCCCGGACGCGCCGCCTTCCGACTGCATCTCGATGACGTCCACCTCCTGGCCGAAGATGTTCTTGCGGCCGGTGGCGGCCCAGGAGTCGGCCAGTTCGCCCATCACCGAAGAGGGGGTGATGGGATAGATGGCGGCGATGTCGCTGTAGGCGTACGCGACGTGGGCCGCGGCGGTGTTGCCGTCGATGGTCGCTTTGCTGACGTTGGATTTCATGATCGCTCCTTTTTCCGGCCGGGGCCGTCCCGCCCGACTCGCGCGTGGAATTTCCGCCCGTCCTCGAATTATGAGAATAATAAGTTAACACAGCAACGTGTGCAAGTCAAATGGGGACTGGATCAGGCGGAATTACGAATTATTTCGTAATAGTTGTTGACAAAAGGGAGAATTCGCCGCATATTAATTACGACACCTTTCGTATTACGAAATCATTCGTCATGCGATGGAGGAGCGAATGAAGAAGGAAAAGGCGATTCGGCCAACCGAATCGGAACTGGAGATCCTGGAGATCCTCTGGCGCCACGGGCCCGCGCCGGTTCGTTTCGTGAACGAGCGCCTCAACGAGCGGCGCCGCGTCGGCTACACCACCACCCTGAAGATCATGCAGATCATGGCCGAGAAGGGGCTGTTGCAGCGCAACGAAGAGCGGCGCAGCCATGTCTACACGGCCTTGGCCAGGGAAAGCGAAACCCAGCGGGCCCTGCTCGACCGCCTGCTGGCGTCGGCTTTCGGCGGCTCGGCCATGAAGCTGGTGATGCAGGCGTTGGGCACGCACAGGGCTTCCGCCGAGGAGATCTCGCGCATCCGCGAGTTCCTGGACCACATCGAAGGAGAAGGAAAATGAACCTCCTCGCATTCATTTCACCCCGCATCGTCCGCGCCCTCGGCTGGACCCTCCTCCACTCGCTGTGGCAGGGGGCCCTGCTCGCCCTCGGCCTGGCCCTGGTTCTGCTCACGGCCCGGCGCGCCTCGGCGCGCGCCCGCTACGCGTCCGGAATCATGCTGCTGGCACTGATGGTCGCCGTCTCCGGCTTCACCTTCTGGCAGAGCTGCGCCGGCGCGCTTTCCGTCCGACCCGCCAGCGTGACAGCGCAAGCGGGGAGCGGCACCCTGGCCGCCGCGCCGACGTCCCGTTCTCCCTCCTGGCTGGATCGGTCCGGCGCATTCTTCGCCGGCTACTTCGACCGCCACCTGCCGCTGCTGGTCACCCTTTGGCTGCTGGGCGTGCTGGTCCTGACCCTGCGCCTGGCCGGCGGCTTGCTGTTCCTGCAGCGGCTGAAATCGCGGCAGCTGCAGCCGCTGCCCGAGCCCTGGCCGGAACGGGCGGCGGCGTTGAGCCGGCGCTGCGGGGTTCGACGCCCGGTCGCCGTATGGCAGTCGCTGCGGGCCAAGGCGCCGCTGATCGTCGGCTGCTTCAAGCCGGTGGTGCTGCTGCCGGTGGGCATGATCACCGGCATGGCGCCGCAGCAGGTGGAAGCGCTGCTGGCCCACGAGCTGGCCCACGTCACCCGCCACGACTACCTGGTCAACACCCTGCAGGCGCTGGTGGACATCCTCTTTTTCTTCCACCCCGGGCTGCGCTGGATTTCGGCCCAGGTGCGGCTGGAACGCGAGAACTGCTGCGACGACATCGCCGTCGCCATGTGCGGCGACCCCCGCGACTACGCCCGCGCCCTGGCCGACCTGCACGACAACCGCCGCTGGCGCCCCGAGCCGGCCCTGGCCGCCACCGGGCGGCCGCAGCACCTGTTCGGCCGCATCCGCCGCCTGTTCGGACGGCCGGCGACGGGCTCCGACTTCCAGGCCGGGTTTTTCGGCGCCGTGGTGCTGATCGCCTGCCTGCTGCTGCTGCTGAAGGCCCCCGCCGGGGCGACCACGACGCTGCTCGGCCTGGAGGACGTCACCGCCTCCGCCGGCGGCTCCGAACCCGCGAACCGGGACGCCGCCTGCGCCTTCACCATCGACGAGGAGAGCGACATGGTCGTCAGCGGCACCTTCCTCGCCGGCTTCCGGTTCCGCTCCTGGATCATGGACGCCGAGACCGCCCGCATCGTCTGGTCGCTGAGGGACGCGCCCGCGGCGGGCAACCGCAGCTTTTCCGCCCGCGTGCGCCTCCCCGCCGGCCACTACGTATGGCTCTGCCCCGGCGCCGAGACGGTATCCATGCGCCGGGTCGACGCCCCGGCCGGCGAGGCCCTGTCCCTGCAGCGCCTGGCCGAGATCTCGGCGGCCGGTTCACCCCCCGCCGGAGAGGCGGGACAGGAGAAGTGGCTGGCGGAGACGCGGGAAAGGCAGCTGGCCGAGAAAAAGCGGCAGCTCCAGGAGCAGCTTCGCCGGCAGGAGGCGGAACTGAAGCGGCTGCAGGCCGAGGCGCAGCACCGGCAGCTGGAAGGGAAAAAGGCGGAAGAGCTGGCGCGGATGCGCCAGGCCCTCGACCTGCAACGGCAGGAGATGCTCCAGCGCCAGGCGCTGGAGAAAGCCGACACCGAGGCCGGGAAGCGGGAGGCGGCGGAGAAGATCCGCCAGCTGCACGAGCTGCAGAAGGATCTCCAGCGGGAGCTGGAGGCCCGGCAGCGGGATGCCGTGGAGTTGCGCAGCATGGCGGAGAGGGAGCATCTCCGGGCAACCGAAGAGCTTCGGAAAAGCGAACGGGAGCTGGAACTCAAGGCCCGGCAGATGAAGGAGATGAAGGAACACCAGGAGCAGGAGCTGAAACTGAAGGAGGAGCAGCTGCGGATTCAGGCGGAGCGCGCGGCGGAGGAGGCGGCCCGCCACGCCGCCGAGGCGGAGATGGATGTCCAGGCCCGGCTCCTGGAGGCGGAGAAGCTCCGGCTGGAGCTGGAAGAGAAGGCCGCGGCCATGGAGGAAGGGCTGAAGCGGATCCGCGAGGAGATGCGCCGCGACGGGCTGACCACGCGCGAGGATCCCGAGATTCGCTTCAGCGAAGGCGCCTTGTTCATCGATGGCAAGCGGCAGCCGCCGGAGGTGTACGATAAATACAAGCGGATCCTCGATTCGGTGACGGAACAACAAACGACTTCGGAAAAGAAATAGCCCGGGGCGGGAGGCGGCGGCGTCAGCCGCCGCCCTCCTCCGCTTCGCCGCCGGGGCTCCTCTTCACGGGCACGCCGAAGATGAGCGAGGGATCGCTCGGCGCCTGCGTGACGCGACCGCGATGCCCGTGCTCCCCGTTGGCGACGACCCGTTTCGCCCGCTCCAGCCGGCGGACCGACTCGTCCGAGATTGCCCCGTCCGCCGGCGCTCAGCGCCACCAGGGGAAGGGAAACGGCTCCCGGGTGACGTTCGTGGCGCAGTGGACGCTCCCTCCCCACAGGTGGTAGGGGAGATCGTCCAGGAAAAAAACGTCGATCTTCTCCTTCGCCAGAAGCCCCTTCACGTGTTCCTGCATCAGGTCCTTCCCCCGATACACCGGCCCCCGGGGGTCCGCCATCAGCTGGTAACCGTTGAGAAAAACAGAATTGACCAGGTTCGGCAGCAAGGCGGCGGCGTTGCCCTCCACCCCCTCGTACAGTGCCGGAACGCGCACGATATCGGCTTCTCCAATTCCAATGGCCTGTTTCATGGTGCCGATGCTCGCTTCGATTTCCGTCTCCTGGAGGCGCCGGTTGTACTCGCGCAGTCCCCGATCGCCCAGGATGGAGGAGACGGTTTCGTTTTTCCGGATGCCCCGCAGGACCGGAAGCGCCCCGTTCCCGTCCCGGGCCCACTGTTCCAGCAGCCGGTAGGTGGCCCGGACATCCGGCACCAGGACCTTGAACCCTCTCCCCTTCCGAGCCGGGACGAAATTGAATATTTCATCCACGTGCTTGATCAGCAGCCAGCCGGTCTGGATCCGGATCAGCGGGGATTGGAGGCGCTGGGCCTCCAGGAATTCCAGGATCTGCGGGTTCAGGGACCTCCCGGAGCTCCGGTTGCAGCCATAGAATATCCGGCCGAAGGGCTTCCCCGGCAACGGCGGCGTGACCTCCAGGTTCCCGTACCAGTCCAGCCAGGAATCTCCGCCGCGGCCCGCGCCGGTGGCGGCGACGAAGCTCCCGACCCTGAACCAGCCATGGTTCGGCCCGAGAATTTTCTGCCGCGGCATCTCGTCCAGGGACTTGCCCCGGTTGGCCTTCAGCGCCACGTGGAAACGACGCCGCGGGACCTGCGAGTACCCCACTTCCATCACGTCCTGCAGCCAGATGTTCCACTCCTCGTAGGTGCCGGCGGGAACGACCTGGAGTTCGACCCCGGCCCGGCGGGTGATCTCCTTCAACCCGGCGATGAAGGCTTCGTTCCGGCCGGGGAATTCCCGCACGTAGAGGCGCAGGGCCCTTTGCGAAGCCGGCAGCATGATGAACGGGGCGACTCGCAGGCGCACGGAGTCCCGCGACACCCGGCCCGCCGTTTCCAGGCTGGCGGTCACCGTGACCGTCCCGTCCCAGGCCGGCGTGGGATAGGAGGTCGCCTCGATACGCAATTCCAGGTCTTCCCCTTTCAGCAGGGAGGCGGGCAGCTCATGCTTCCGGATATCCCGGACCCAGGCAAACTCGCCGCCAACCTTGCAGAACAGGTGGACATGGGCGCGCGCCGCCGGCGAAATGGAAACGAAGAGCCGGCTGTCTTCTCCCAGGTTGGGCACCCGCCGGATCCGGATCAGGGCCAGGTCGTCCAGGTCGGCGCGGCCATTGACGACTTCGTCCTCGTGGTCCGGCCGGTCGGTGTTGCGGTCGCTGTCGTTGTTGAACATCAAGATGGCGCCCCGCTCCGCCGTCCACCGGTCTCTGGCGGCTTGGTCGTCGTCGAAGCGGACCAGGCCGTCGCGGTTGGTGTCGGCGACCATGAGCGGCGGGTTCCGAGGGGGGGCGCAGGCCGCCCCGCCGAACGCCAGCGCCGCCAGCGCGACCAGGGCCTGCTGGAGCCTCCGCTTGCACCTCTTCGCCGGCGCCGGGGCGGCCCCGCTTCGCCGCGGCGCCTGCGACACGGAGAAGGCCGGGCGCGGGCTCATCGCGGCGGCCGCTGCCTGCGCTCCTCGAACAGCGAGTAGACGACCGGGATCACGACCAGGGTGATCAGCGTCGAGCTCAACAGTCCGCCGACCACGGCGCGGGCCATCGGCGCCTGGGCCTCGCTGCCCTCCTGGATGCCGATGGCCAGGGGCAGCATGGCCAGGATGGTGGTCGAGGCGGTCATCAGGATGGGGCGGAGGCGGCGGCGACCCGCCTCCTCGATGGCCTGGCGCACCGCCATGCGATCGCGGCGGCGCAGCAGGTTGGTGTGGTCCACCAGCAGGATGGCGTTGTTGACCACGATGCCGCCCAGCATGATGCAACCGATGTAGGACTGCATGTTGAAGGTGGTCCCGGTGAGCAGCAGCATCCCGACCACGCCGATGACCGCCAGCGGCACCGAGAACATGACGATGAAGGGGTCGCGCACCGATTCAAACTGCATGGCCATGACCATGTAGACCAGCAGCAGGGCCAGGATGATGCTCACCAGCAGCTCGCGGAAGGCTTTTTGCTGCTCCTCGAAATCGCCGGTGAAGGTGACCTCGAAATCGCGCGGGATGGGCACGCGCCGCAACCCGGAGCGGATGTCGGCCTGGATCGCGGCCAGGTCCCGGTCCTGGATCTCGGCCGAGATGGTCAGCACCCGCTCGCGGTCGCGGCGCTCGATGCGCTGCGGGCCGCGCCGCGGCTGTACCTCGACGACGTTGCGCAGGCTGACCGGGCGGTCGTCGGCGTTGGTCAGGGTCAGGTCGAGAACCTCGTCGATGGTCAGCCTCTCGGCATCCTTCACCTTGACCAGGATGCGGTACTCCTTGCCGCCCTCGCGAAAGGTGCTGGCCTGGGTGCCGGAGAGCACCGTCTCGAGCATGCCGCCGATCTGGCTCACCGTCAGCTTCATGTCGGCGGCCGCCCGGCGGTCGATCCGCAGCAGCTCCTCCGGCTTGCCCATGTCCCGGCTGAGGCGGACGTCGGAGACGCCGCGAACCCCCTCGACGATCCGCTTCACCTGCTGGCCGAGGGCGTCGCTCTTGGCCAGGTCGAAGCCGCGAACCTCCACCTGCACCCGCTCCTGGTCCCCGGCGCCGCGCATGAAGAAGCTGCCCCCGCCGGCGCGGGCCCGGATCAGGGTGCCGGGAATGCCCTGCAGGTGGCGGCGCAGGGCGGCGGCGACCTCCTCGCTGGAGCGGGAGCGCCGCGCGCGCGGCGCCAGCTTGATGGTCAGGTTGCCGGTGTGGCCGCCCGAGCGCCAGCCGCCGCCGCCGACGCTCTCCTCGATGCTGGTCAACTCCGGAACCTCGCGTCGGACGATGGCGGTGATGGTCTTGAATCGCTCGTCGATGACCGCCAGCCGCGTGCCGACGTCCATCTCGACGTTCAGCCGCACCTCGCCTTCGTCGGTGACCGGCATGAACTCGCTCCCCACCAGCCCGACCAGGGCGATGCTGCCGGCGAGCAGCAGGGACACCACGGCCAGCACCCGGGCGCGGCGGTCGAGGGCGGCGTGCAGCAGCCGCTGGTAGAGAGCCTCCAGGGCGCCCAGGCGGCGGCGGATGGACTCCTGGGCCTGCACCTTCCACCGTTCCACTGCCGAGCGCGGGATCCGGGCGGGTCCCAGGAAGCGGCTGGAAAGCAGCGGCACCAGGGTCAGGGCGACCCCCAGCGAGCAGACCAGGGAGAAGCTGACCACGTAGGCCAGCTGCTTGAACATGATGCCGGCCACGCCCCGCACGAAGACCATGGGCATGAACACGCAGATGGTGGTCAGGGTGCTGGCCAGGACGGCGGCCGCCACTTCCCGCGATCCGTCCAGGGCCGCCTGCATCGGCGGCGCGCCCCCGTCCTTCAGGCGCACGATGTTCTCCAGCACCACGATGGAGTTGTCCACCAGCATGCCGATGCCCAGCGCCAGCCCGCCCAGGGTCATGATGTTCAGGGTGAACCCGTTGAAGTAGATGAGGGCGAACGTGGCGATGATGGAGATGGGGATGGCGACGGCGATGACCAGCGTGCTGCGGACGCTGCCCAGGAAGAGGAGCAGGACGAGCACGGCCAGCAGGCCGCCGTAGATGGCGGTGGAGCTGACGTTGCGCATGGCGTTGCGGATGTACTCCGAACTGTCGCGGACGGGAATCAGCTGGATCTGGGGGCGCTCGTCGCGGATGCGCCCGATCTCGCGCAGCACTCCCGCGGCCACCTCGACCGTGTTCTTCCCCGACTGCTTGTAGATGGCCAGGCGGGTGCCGGGAGCGCCGTTGATGCGCACCACGCGGGTGATCTTGCGGAACGTGTCCTCGACCTCGGCGATCTCCTTCAGGCGCACGGGCACGCCGTTGCGCACCGCCACGACCGTGTCGCGGATCTCCTGCAGGTGGGTGAAAACCCCCGGAACCCGCACCAGGATCTCGTAGTTGCCGCGCTCGATGACCCCGGCCGGCAGGTCCACGTTCCCTTCACGGATGCCGGCGATGACGCGGTCCAGGGGCAGCCCCAGCGCCTTCACCTTGTCCGCGTCGAGCCGGACCTGGATCTCGCGCTCGTGCCCCCCCCAGATGTCGACCGAGGCCACGCCGGGGACCCGTTCCAGGCGGTAGGCGATCTGCTCGTCGATGATGCGCCGGGTCTCGACTGGATCGAGGTGGCTGAGGGCCCCGACGATGAGAATGGGCATCATCGCGGGGTCGAACTTGCGCAGCACGGGCCGCTCGACGTCGTCGGGCAGGCGCGGGACGACGCGGTCGATGCGCTCGCGCACGTCGTCGGCGGCGGCGGCCAGGTCGGTTCCCCAGGCGAACATCACCCGCACCACGCTGCTGCCCTCGGAGGAGACCGAATAGACCTCCTCGACGCCGGGCACGGCGCTCATCGCCTCCTCGATCGGCCGGGTGATGATCTGCTCGATCTCTTCCGGCCCGGTGTTCTCGTACCCGGTCGAGATGCTCAGGGTGGGATAGGTGATGTCGGGCATGAGGTCGATCGGCAGCCGGCTGACCGCCACCAGCCCGACCACGACGACGGCCATGGCCAGCATCACCGTGAAGACCGGGCGGTGGATGGCGAACCCGGACGCGTTCATTTCCCGCCCCGGGCCGGCAGGACGATTCGCCCCTCGGTCTCCAGAAGGTAATGGCCCAGCACCACCACGTGGCCGGAGAGGCCGGCCGGCTCGAGAATCTCGACCCGGTCTCCTTCCACCACACCGGCCCGCACGGGCACGAAGCGGGCCGTGCCGGCGGCCGGGTCGGCCAAAAAGACCCCCTGGCGCTCGTTGCGCCTGGCCAGCGCGTTGAAAGGCACGATGGTCGCGTGGAGCCGGCGGGCGAACTCGACCTGCACGCGGATGAACATCCCCGGCTTGAGCAGTCGTTCGGGGTTGTCGACCTCGATCTCCACCCGGGCCTGGCGCGAGGCTTCCTGCAGCAGCGGGGCGATGCGGGCGATGCGCCCGGTAAACGACTTGCCCGGAAACGCGCTGCTGGAGACGGCCGCCGGCTGGTCGACCCGCAGGCGGAAATACTCGCGGTCGGAGACGTGGATGACGGCGGTGATCGGTTGCAGCTCGATGACCGACAGGATGGGGGTGTTCACCGCCAGCAGCACCCCCTCGTCGACGAATCGCTCGCCCACGTAGCGCACCGCTCGGCCCCGATCCCAGGTGGCGGCGATGCGCGTGTAGGAGAGGCGCACCCGGGCGCTCTCGAGCGCCGCCTCGCGATGGGCCACCTGGGCCTCGGCCACACGGAAGCGGGCCTCCTGCGAATCATGCGCCGCGGTCGCTTGGTCCAGCTCGGCGTCGCTCTGGATGCCGTCCCGGTGCAAGGCCCGGGTCCGCTCCAGGTTGCGCTCGGCCATGGCCAGCGCGCTGCGGGTTTCCCCCAGGTTGGCCCGGGCGACGCGCAGGTCGGCCTCGGCCTGGATCACCTGCTGGCGGTACTCGTCGTCCTCCAGTTCGGCCAGCGGCTGGCCGCTGCGCACCGCATCGCCGATGTCCACCCGGAGGCGGTTCAGGCGGCCGGACACCTTGGGAGCCACGACGACATGGCTCCTGGCGGTCAGCGCTCCGGTGTAGCTTCCCAGGTCGCGCAAGACCCCCCGGGTGACCGGAGCGATCTCGACCGCCACGGCCACGCCCCCGGCGCTCCCCTCCGCAGACTTCGCCGGGCGCAGGACCCTCCAGGCCACGATGGCGATGACCAGCACGGCCGCCCCGGCCGCAACCACCCGCTGGCGCGTGAAACCCATTTTCATGATTCCATCCTCATTTTCGGACCTGCCCCGCCCGGGATGTCATGGTCTTCCGGGCCGATTGATGAATATGTGAAAAGCGCAGCGCTGTCAACCGGACCGGGACCTGCCCCGGCAACCGCCGCGCGGCGCCCGCTGGCAGCGCGGGCAGTAGTGGCTGGAGCGGCCGCCGATGGTGTCCCGGCGGATGCTCGTCCCGCAGGCCGGGCACGGCTCCCCGGTGCGTCCGTAGACCCGCAGGCGTTCCTGGTGGGAGCCCGGCTCGCCCTCGGCGGTGCGGAAGTCGCGCAGGGTGGTGCCCCGGCCGGCGATGGCGCCGGCCAGCACCCGGACGACGGCCTGGGCCAGGCGGCGACGCCGGGCCGGAGCGAGCGAAGCCGCCGGGGTGAGGGGATGGATGCGGGCCTGGAAGAGCGATTCGTCCGCGTAGATGTTGCCCACCCCGGCCAGCAGCGACTGGTCCAGCAGCACCGTCTTCACGGCCCTCCGGCTGCGGCAGCCCCGGAGCGCATCCTCCACCGGCTCCTCCCCCAGGGGCTCGATCCCCAGGGAGGGCAGCAGGTCCTCCCCCGCCGCCCAGATCCTGGCCCGGCCGAATTTGCGGGGATCGAGGAAGAAGAGGCGGGTGCCGTCTTCGAAGTCGATCTCCAGGCGCAGGTGCTTCCGGTGGCCTGGCCGAATGCCGAAGAGGAGCCGACCGGTCATGCCCAGGTGGAGGGTGAGGACGGAACGGTCGTCCAGGCCCAGGCAAACGTGCTTGCCGCGCCGGAACAGGCGGCGCACCGTCCGCCCGCGCAATGCCGGGGCGAAAAATTTTTCGCCGCGGCCACCGATCGTCTTCGACCAGAAAACCCGCACCCGGGCGATCCGCCTGCCTCGCAGGTGCGGCGCCAGTCCACGCATCACGGTCTCCACTTCGGGCAGCTCGGGCATCGCTCCTCCCGCTGCCCATTATGGCGTGAAAAAGCGAAATAGCAACCCGTCCCAGCACGTTGACTTGCGCCGCATGGCCCCGGATAATGGGTTCATGGCACGGTTTTTCCTCGGCCTGGACGCCGGCACGCAGGGCCTGACCGCGGTGATGATCGACCTCGACCGGGGCCGGGTCACGGCGCGCGTCGCCCTCCCCTTCTCCACCCTGCCCGCCTGGGGAGCGCCCCTGGGGTTCCTGAACCATGCCGATCCGGCGATCCGCCACGCCCCGCCCCTGCTCTGGGTGGAGGCTTTGGACCGGCTGCTGGGCCGGCTGGCCGCCGCCGGGGCCCCGCTCGGCCGGGTGCTGGCCGTATCCGGCTCCGGACAGCAGCACGGTTCGGTCTACCTGGCTCCGGGATTCGGGGAGCGGCTGGCCGGGCTCGATCCGGCCGTTTCGCCGGCCGAACAGCTCCGGGGGATCTTTACCCGGGAGACCGCGCCGATCTGGATGGACAGTTCCACCGGCGCGGAGTGCGCCGAGATCGCCGCCGCCATGGGCGGCGCGGAGCGGGTGACGGAGATCACCGGCTCTCCGCCCGTCGAGCGCTTCACCGGCCCCCAGGTGCGGGCCTTCTGGAAGCGGGATCCCGAAGGCTACCGGCGGACCGCCCGGGTCCACCTGGTGAGCAGCTTCCTGGCCTCGCTGCTCGGCGGAACCGATGCCCCGCTCGACCCCGGCGACGGATCGGGCACCAACCTGATGGACCTGCGCCGGAGCGAGTGGCACCCGGGATGCGTCGCCGCCACCGCTCCGGCGCTGGCCGAGAAGCTGCCCGGCCTCGCCCCATCGTGGACGGTGATCGGCCCGGTATCGCCCTTCTGGACCCGCCGCCACCCGCTGGCCCCCGGCGCCCTCCAGGCGGCCTGGAGCGGCGACAACCCCTGCAGCCTGGTGGGTCTGGGCATGGTCGAACCCAACCAGGCGGGAATCTCCCTCGGCACCAGCGACACCTGCTTCTATACCCTGCCCCGCTTGCCGGCTGGAACCGGCGGCGCCGGCCACCTCTTCGGCCACCCCGCCGGCGGATGGTTCCGCCTGGTCTGCTTCCGCAACGGCAGCCTGGCCCGCGAGCGGATGCGCGACCGGTTCGGGCTCGACTGGGAGGGCTTCGCCCGGCTGCTGGCCGCCTCCCCGCCCGGCAACCGCGGCGGCCTGCTGCTGCCCTGGTTCGAGCCGGAAACCGTTCCGCGCGTCGCCGCCGCCGGCTCGCACCGCCGGGCCATCGCCGACACCGACGCCGCCGGCCACGTGCGCGGGGTGGTGGAGGGCCAGATGCTGGCCATGCGCCTGCACGCGGGCTGGGCCGACTCCCCGCCAACCTCCATCCGGGTCACCGGCGGGGGCTCGGTGAACGACGCCCTGCTGCAGGTGATGGCCGACGTCCACCAGTGCGAGGTGCACCGCAGCGGGATCTCCGACGGGGCGGCCCTGGGGGCGGCCCTGCGCGCCGCCCAGGCCTGGCTGGCGCAGCGCGGCCCGGTCGACTGGCAGGAACTGGTCGCGCCCTTCACCGCCCCGCATCCGGAGGCCTTTCGCCCCGCCCCCGGCAGCGGCCCCCTCTACGAGCGGAAGCTCCGGGAGTACCGCGAATTCGAGGCCGAGGCCCTGGCCGCCACGTTGTGACCGGAGCCTCCTTCTGGTAGAATCGGGCCACATGGAATCCTCCATTCTGATCCTCGACTTCGGATCGCAGTACACCCAGCTGATCGCCCGCCGCGTGCGCGAGCTGGGGGTCTTCTCGGAGATCCACCCCTTCTCCCTGCCCCCGGCGGAGATCGCGAAGATCAACCCCGCGGGGATCATCCTGTCGGGCGGTCCCGCCTCCACCCTGGCAAAAGGCGCTCCCATGCTGTCCACTTCCTTCTTCGCCACAGCCGGGGTGCCGGTGCTGGGGATCTGCTACGGGATGCAGCTGATGACCCGAATGCTGGGCGGCCGGGTGGGCCGCTCCACCCAGCGCGAATACGGCCGGGCCGAGCTGCGCATCACGGACGAGAGCTGCCCGCTGTTTGCCGATGTGAAAGACGGGAGCGTGGTCTGGATGAGCCACGGCGACTCGGTGCTGCGAACCGCCCCCGGGTTCCGGGTGGCGGCCCGCTCCGCGGACGGGACTCTCGCCGCGCTGCAGAACCCGGCCCGGAATCTCTTCGCCGTGCAGTTCCACCCCGAGGTGGCCCACACCGAAGAGGGCGCGAAGATCCTGGCCAACTTCGTCTTTTCCGTCTGCGGGGCGAAGAAAAACTGGAGCATGGCGGGCTTCGTCGAGAGCGAGGTGGAGAAGCTGAGAGCGCAATGCCGGGGAAAAAAGGTGGTGCTGGGGGTGAGCGGCGGGGTCGACTCGACCACCCTGGCGGTGCTGGTGAAGAGGGCCCTCGGCCGCAGCGTCACCGCCATCTTCGTCAACAACGGCCTGCTGCGCCTGAACGAGGAGAAGGAGGTGCTGCACAACCTGCGCCGCCGCCTCGGCCTGCCGGTGACCTACATGGACGCGTCGGCCCGCTTCCTGAAGGCGCTGAAGGGCCAGACCCACCCGGAGAAGAAGCGCAAGATCATCGGAAAGACCTTCGTCGACGTCTTCTTCCACGGCCTGCCCGACTTCGACTTCCTGGTGCAGGGCACGCTCTACCCCGACGTGATCGAGAGCAACCCGGTCCAGGGGCCGTCGCAGACCATCAAGACTCACCACAACCGGGTCCGCGAGGTGATGCGGCTGGAGCGCCAGGGGCGGATCATCGAGCCGTTCCGCTTCCTGTTCAAGGACGAGGTGCGCGCCGTGGCGCGGCTGCTGGGGATCCCCCCCGACATCCTCAACCGCCACCCCTTCCCGGGCCCGGGCCTGGCGGTGCGGGTGCTGGGCGACGTCACCCCGCAGAAGCTCTCCATCCTGAAGCGCGCCGACGCCATCTTCATCGACGAGCTGCGCCGTTCCGGCTGGTACGACAAGACCTGGCAGGCGTTCGCCGTCTTCCTGCCGCTGCGCGCAGTGGGGGTCATGGGCGACGAGCGCGCCTACCGCCACGTGGTCGCCCTTCGCGCCGTCACCTCGGTGGACGGCATGACTGCCAACTGGGCGGCGCTGCCCGCCGAGCTGCTGGAGGCCGCCGCCGCCCGCATCGTGCGCCTGGTGCCCGAGGTGTGCCGCGTGGTCTACGACGTGACCTCCAAGCCGCCGGCCACCATCGAGTGGGAGTGACCGGGACCCGGCAACCGGACGCCCCGTCACCCCCGCGACCGGCGGGGAAAGTCAACCGTTGGGCCCTTCGGGCTCTCCCTCCCGGAACAACGGCCGCGTCACCGTTTGCGGCCGCCCGGAGAGCGGCTCGGCGAAATTGGAGAGGGCGATCCCCGCCAGGCGGATCGGCGTGCTGCCGGCCTCGGTCCTGGCCAGCAGCTCCCCGGCGATGGCCATGATCTGGTCGGGAGAATCCACGAAACGGTCCGCGGTTCGCCGCCGCGTGACCAGGCGGAAGTCGTGGTACTTGATTTTCAGGGTCACGGTGCGCGCCCGCCGCCCCTCCGCCTGCAGGGCCGCGAAGGCCCGGTTGGCCGACTCCCGGATGCGCGGCAGCAGCTCGGCCGGCAACAGGATATCGCGGGCGAAGGTCTCCTCGGCGCCGAAGGAGCGCCGCTCCCACACCGGCGTCACCTCGCGGCCGTCGATCCCGTTGGCCGCGTCGTGGAGGGTTGCGCCGAAGGAGCCGAAATAGGCGACCAGGGATTCACGGGGCATATCGGCCAGCTGGGCCGCGGTTCGGATGCCCAGCGCCCGCAACCGCTCCTCCGTCTTGCGACCGACGCCCGGCAGGCGGATCACGTCGAGCGGCCGGATGAAGCCCCGCACCTGGCCCGGGGCCACGGTGAAGAGGCCGTCCGGCTTCCGGTGCTCGGAGGCCAGCTTGGCCACCAGCATGGACGGGCCGACCCCGGCCGAGGCGGTCAGCCCGGTGAGCGCCCGGATCCGGGCGCGGATGGCGGCGGCGATGCGGGTGGCGCTCTTTTCGCCCACCTTGTTCTCGGTCACGTCCAGGTAGGCCTCGTCCAGCGAGACCGGCTCCACCCGGTCCGTGTATTCACGGAAGATGGCCCGGACCTGCTCCGCGACGCGCTCGTACTTGGGGAAGTCGGGCGGGATGAAGAGGCATTCCGGGCAGCGGCGACGGGCCTCGGCGCAGGACATGCCCGAGCGGATGCCAAAGCGGCGCGCCTCGTAGGTGGCGGTGGTGACCACCGATCGCGAACGGGGCGAACCGCCCACGACCAGCGGCCGGCCGCGCAGCTCCGGACGGTCGCGCAGCTCCACCGCCGCGTAGAACATGTCCATGTCGACGTGGATGATCTTGCG
>CAYZNT010000012.1:0-21602 GCA_964479735.1 uncultured Clostridia bacterium | reverse complement strand
CCGCGCGGTCGAGACTCATCCCCAAGGAGACCGCGCTCCTCGCGGACATCCTCAGCTCACCCCGCGCGGTCGAGGCTGACCTCCTCCCGGTAGTCGACCGTGATCCGCTGCCCGCGGCGCTTCGGCCGCAGCAGGGAGAGCACGGTCAGGAAGGTGCGGTTCTTCTCCAGCCAGCGGCGGTTGAGGCCGCGCGCGTAGTGGGCCACGCCCACGGCCAGCCATTGGAAACGGAGGAGGCGCCGCAGCGAAGTGGCCAGGGAGTAGAATTTGCGGTGGCCGTAGATCTGCGCCCGCTGCAGGTCGAGCGGGGCGAAGCGGTGCGGTTCGAAGACCACGTGGTGGGCGTCGTACAGGTTCCAGTCGGCGAAGCGGATTCGGCGCTCGGCCTGGATCCGGGCGTAGAACTCGGAGCCGGGCAGCGGGGTGAGGATCAGGAACTGGCTGGAGGTGAGCCGGGCGCGGCGGGCGAAGCGTACCGTGCGGCGCACCGTGAGCCAGTCGTCCTCGTCGAAGCCGAAGACGAACATGCCGTGGATGTGGATGCGCCGGCGGCGCAGCGCCCGCACCGCGGCGGCGATCTCGGCCACGGTCTGCTTCTTGTTCATCGCCTGCAGACTCTGCGGGTTGACCGACTCGAAACCGATGAAGACGGTATGGCAGCCCGCCCGCTTCATCAGGTCGAGCAGCTCGGGATCCCGGGCCACGTCGGCGCGGACCTGGGCCGACCAGCGGAAGCGCAGCCGGGCGTCGATCATGGCCCGCAGCAGCTCTTTGGTCCGCTCCGGGGCGGCGGCCAGGTTGTCGTCGTAGAAGAACAGGAAGTGGCGGCGCGGATCGTACCGGCGCAGCTCGGCGATGACGCTGGCCGCGGAGCGCTGGCGGTAGCGGCGGCCGAACATCCCGGTCACCGAGCAGAAGGTGCAGGCGAAGGGGCAGCCGCGCGAAGTCTGCACCGGGATCACCCGCCGATCGCCGGCGCCGCGGGCGAAAACCCGCGACAGGGAGAAATCGGGCAGCGGAAGCGCGTCGAGATCGGCGGGCGGCGGCTGCATCGGGTTGTGGCGGAGCACGCCGCCGTCGTGCCAGGAGAGGTTGGGAACGGCGGCGAAGCCGGTGCCGCTTTCCCAGGCGGCGGCGAAGGCGGCGATGGCGCCCTCGCCCTCGCCGCGCACGACGAAGTCGGCGTGGGCCAGCGCCTCGTCGGTCAGGTAGGTGACGTGCGGCCCGCCCAGCATCACCGCCGCCCCCATGGCCCGGGCCCGGTCGGCGATGGCATAGGCGCGCGGTGCGGTGGAGGTGATGGTCGAGATGCCGACCAGGTCGGCGCCGGCGAAGGCGGCGAAATCGATCTCCTCCAGCTCCTCGACCACCACCTGCACGTGCCAGCCGCGGTCGGCGAGCAGCCGGCCGACGAGGAAGAGGCCGAGGCGCGGGGTGTAGAAGCGGGAGAAGATGTGCAGGTTGGGGGCGCGCGGTTCGATCAGCACCGCCCTAGGCATGAGCCTTCTCCGGATCCGCGCCCAGGCGCCCCGGGGCGCGCCGCCGCAGGGCGGCGATCTCCTTTTTCTTGGTCCGCAGCAGCCCCTCCCAGCGGCCGATGCCGGCCTTGAGCCGCTCCATGGTCGCCACCAGATCGCCGATCTCGGCCAGCATGGCGTCGAGGCGGGCGCCGACCTCGGCAGCCGGGCCGGTCGCGGGGTCGCGGCGGATCGCCTCGAAGGCCCGGAACAAATCGGAGATGGTCTTGATGCGGTCGAGCGGGTAGCCGAACTGCTGCAGGTCCTGCACCAGCAGGCAGAGGAAGACGTAGACCTCGCCGTAAAAGCGGAAGCCGCCCTCGCTGCGCATGTCGGGCTCGATGATGCCCTTCTCTTCCCAGTGCTTGATGGTGCGCGGGCTCACCCCCACCTTCTCGGCCAGCGCGCCCACCGTCAGGTAGGTCCGCGGCGGCTGGCGCTCCCCGGCGGCGGCGCCGCTCTCCGGCAGGCCGATCTTGCGGACGATCTTCTGGATCTCGCGCACGCTGTAGCCCATCTCGGCCAGGCGGCGGATGCGCTCGCCGCGGGCCAGCGCCTCCGCCCCGTAGAACGGCACCCCCTCGCTGGTGGTCCCGGCCGACCGCAGGATGCGGGCCTCCTCCCAGGAAACCAGCGTCGCCTCGGCCACACCCAGCCGCCGCCCCAGCTCCGCATGCCCATAGATCGTCTCTTTCATGTAACACCTCACGTGCACTATTACCTTATTGTACGTGCACGTACAAGTATATACTTCGCCTTCGCCGAATGTCAAGCCCTCCCGCGAAACCGAGGCCGCGGTTGCCATTCCCGCTCCGCCATGGTAGAAAGAGAGACCGGACCATGACCGAGAGCCCCTTCTTGCCCCCGCCCGCTCCGCCGCCTGCCGCCCCGGAGCCCCCGCGCCCGCCGGCCAAGAAGCGGAGCATCGTGGGCCTGACCGCCCTCTTCCTCTTTCTGGTCTCCACCCTGGTCGGCCTGGTGCGCGACACCGCGCGCTCCATCGCCCGCGGGCAGTGGCCCAACTCCCTGCTCGCCCTCTCCCTGTTCCTGCTCTTCGCGCTCATCGCCTTCCGCTCGCTGCGGCGCTTCCTGTCCGGGCGCGAGGAGTACCGGCGCCGCTTCCTGGCCACGGCCGACAACGTGCGGCCGCGCGACGCCATCTTCTACTCCCTCACCCACACCGGCGAGATCCTGCGCTCCATCCCCTCCGACCGCAAGCGGCTGGTGCGCATCGCCTTCGTGCTCATCGGCGTGCCCTTCGCCTGGCTGGCGCTGTCCAGCGGCATCGACAACCTGGCCGTCCTGGCTCTCTACCTGCTGCTGGCGCTGGCCGGCGTCAACCTGCTCATCTGGGCGGTGGCCGCGGAGCGCGAAGAGCGCACCCGGCTGCAGATCGAGCTGGAGACGGCGCGGCAGATGCAGATGGCCCTGATGCCCGGGGCCGCCCCGGCGCTGCGGGGATTCGACATCGCCGGCGTCTGTTTGCCGGCCCAGAGCGTCGGCGGCGACCAGTACGATTTCGTCTGGCTGGGGCGCGAGCGGCGGACCCTGGGAGTGGCGGTGGTCGACGTCTCGGGCAAGGGCATGGACGCCGCCCTGACCGCCGTCTACACCAGCGGCGCCTTCGTCTCCCAGGCGCAGTTCGAGGCGCAGCCGGCCTCGATCATGCGCAACCTGAACGCCGCCCTGCGCTCGCGCCGCGACCGCCGTCGCTTCGTCTCCTTCCTGCTGGCGGCGGTGGACGCCGACGCCCGCCAGCTGCGCTGCATCAACGCCGGCCAGTGCCGGCCGCTGTTGTGGCGAGACAACCGGCTGAGCGAGATCAGCGGTTCCGGTCCGCGCTTCCCGCTCGGCGCCCGCGACCGCGCCGACTACGTGCCCAGCGAGCTGGCCCTGCAGGCCGGCGACCGACTGCTCTTCTACACCGACGGCGTGATCGACGCCGAGAACGCCGCCGAGGAGCCGTTCGGCCTGCCGCGCCTGCAGGAGGCGCTCGGAGAGGCGGCGACCGGCCGGCTGCCGGCAGCCGAGACGGTGGAGCAGGTGCGCCGGTGCATCGCCGAGTTCAGCGCCGGCACCGAGCCGCGCGACGACATCACCATGGTCGCCCTGCACGTGGACGCGGCTGCGGCCGCCGGGGCGACCCGGTGAAGGCCCTGCTGCTCGGCACCGGTCTGCAGGGCCGGGCGGCGCTGCACGACCTGCTGCGCAACCCGGCCGTCGACTCGCTGGTGGCGGCGGACGAAGACGCCGGCCGCCTGCAGGAAGCGCTGGCCGGGGCGGGAAGCGACGCGCGCCTGCGCGGCGAACGGTTCCGGGCCGACGACCCGGCCGGCCTGCAAGAGTTGCTCTCGGCCACGGCCCCCGACGTGATCCTCGACCTGCTGCCGCCCGACTTCAACGCCGCGGTGGCCGCCGCCGCCATCGGCGTCCATGCCCACCTGGTCAACACCTGCTACGTGAAACCCGGGTTGCACGAGCTGGACGGGCCGGCGCGGGCGGCCGGCGTGTCCATCCTGCCCGAATTCGGCATGGACCCGGGCATCGACCTGGTCCTGCTCGGCGCGGCGGTCCGCCGCTTCGACGAGGTGGAGCGGATCGCAGCCTACGGGGCCGGCCTGCCCGCCCCCGAGGCGGCCGACAACCCGCTGCGCTACAAGGTGACCTGGACCTTCGCCGGCGTGCTGCGCGCCTACCGGCGCGGGGCGAAGGTGGTGCGGGACGGCCGGGTGGTGGAGCTCACTCCGTCCCAGGCCTTCGCCGCCGACCAGGTTCACGAGGTGGACGTGCCCGGGCTGGGGAAGCTGGAGGCCTACGCCAACGGGGACGCCCTGCCCTATGCCGGCGCCCTCGGCCTCGACCCCGCGCGCCTGCGCGAACTGGGGCGCTACACCCTGCGCTGGCCCGGACACTGCGAGTTCTGGAAAAGGCTCATCGATCTCCACCTGCTCGACGAGGAGCCGGTTTGGGTCGGGGGCGCGCCGGTGGACCGCCTGCGCTACCTGGCGGAGGCCCTGGAGCCGCACATCCGGCTCCAAGCGCACGAGAGCGACGTGGCGTTGATCCGCGTCGAGGTGCAGGGCCGCCGGGGAGAGGCGCACGAGCGCCTGCTCTACGAGGTGAGCGCCCGCCGCGACCTGGCCAGCGGCTTGACCGGCATGAGCCGCCTGGTCGGCTTCAGCGCGGCCATCGGCGCCGCCATGCTCGGCGACGGCCGCATCCGCAAGCGCGGCCTGCTGTCGCCGCTGGGCGACGTGCCGGAGGCCGCTTTCCGGGCCGAGCTCGCCCGGCGCGGCATCGAGGTGCGCCGGACCGTGCTCCCCCCCCGGCCGTGAAGACCCCCGCCGCCCCGCTCGCCATCCTGCTGGCCCTGGCCTTGCCGGTGGCCCTCGGCTGGCTGCTGCGCCGCCTGCGCCTCTTCCGCGACGACGAGCTGCCGGCGCTGCGCAAGTTCGCCATGAAGGTCTGCGTCCCCTTCCTGATCTTCAGCAACATCCTGCACGCCGACACGGCCAGCCTGCTGCAGGCGCTCCCGCTGGTCTCCTCCTTCGTGGTGCTGGCCGCCTTCTACTGCCTGGCCGCCTGGGGCACGGCGCGCCTGGCGACCGCCGCCACCGGGCTGCGCCTGACCGTGGCCTACGCCATCTTCGCCGGCAACTACGTCTTTCTCGGCTGGAGCGTGCTGGGCTCGTTCTTCGGCCCGGCCGCGCTGGTGCGCGGGGTCTTCTTCTCCATGTTCTTCTGGCCGGTGATCCTGGTCTCCGGCTTTGCCCTGCGCCACCTGCTGGCGCGAAGCGGCGCGGGCCGGCAGCCGTTTCTGGCCGTCCTGGGACGCGACGCCGGACTGCCGCTGCTGGTGACGGCGGCGGCGCTGGCCCTCAACCTGGGCGGCGTGAGCCTGCCTGCGGTGGCGGAGGAGTTCGCCTCCGCCTTCGCGTCCATGGCCATCCCGCTCATCCTCTTCGTCATCGGCCAGAACCTGCGGCTGCGCTTCCCCGCCGACCAGCTGCGGCTGATCGCCGCCGCCGCCTCCGTCCGCCTGCTCGCCGGCTTCGCCCTCGGTTTGGCGACGACCGGGGTCGTCGGCCTCTTCCTGCCCCTCGACGACCTGAGCCGGAAAGTCATCCTGCTGCAGTCGGTCATGCCCACCGCCACCATGGCCACCTTCTTCGCCGAGCACGCGCCCCTGCAGGAGGAGCTGCTCTCCGCGATCATCGCCATCTCCACCCTGGTCTCCTTCTTGACTCTGCCGCTCTGGGTGGGAGTGATCCACCGCCTGCTGCCCTGATTCGTCTCCCCGGGCGGGAAAAACCGGGCGGACACGCGGGTCCGCCCCTGCGACCGCATGCTCCATCCCTCATTCCGATGTTCCCGCCTGTGCCGCCCTGCCGGGGGCGGGAACCTTTGACAGGGCCGCGGAATCCCCGTATAATCGGGGTTCCTGCTCTCCATGATCCGCCTCCAAGAGATCCGCCTGGGATTCGCCGACAAGACCGTGCTGGACGGGGTGGATTGGCTCGTCCCCGAGGGGGCGCGGGTGGGGCTGGTGGGCGACAACGGGTCGGGCAAGACCACCCTGCTGCGCATCCTGGTCGGCCAGGTGCAGCCCGACTCGGGCACGGTGGAGCTGCCCCGCCGCGCCGCCGTCGGCTACCTGCCGCAGGACCTGGAGGAGCTTGAGCCGCTGCCGCTTGGCCTCTACCTGAAGCGGAAGACCGGCCTGCAGGAGACCGAGGAGGAGGTGGGCCGGCTGGAGGCGGAGATCGCCGCCACGCCCCACGACGCCCCCCACCACGCCTCCCTGCTGCGCCGCTACGAGGCGGCCCGCGAGACCTTCCGCCACCGCGACGGCTTCGCCTTCGAGGCCACGGCGCGGCGGGTGCTGAAGGGGCTGGGATTCTCCGCCTCCGACTGGGAGAAGAATTGCCGCGACTTCTCGGGCGGCTGGAAGATGCGGGCCGCCCTGGCCGCCATCCTCCTGGCGCGCCCCGACGTCATGCTGCTGGACGAACCCACCAACCACCTCGACACCGAGAGCATGGAGTGGCTGGAAAGCTTCCTGCGCGACTACCGCGGCACCCTGGTGGCGGTGTCGCACGACCACATGTTCCTGGACAAGATGACCCGCCAGACCGTCGAGATCAACCGCGGCAAGCTGGAGCTGTACAAGGGCGGCTACTCCTTCTACCTGCGCGAGAAGGAGGCGCGCCTGGAGCGGCTGCGCAAGGAGCGGGAGCTGCAGAAGGCCGAGATCAAGCGGCAGATGGTCTTCATCGAACGATTCCGCTACAAGGCGTCCAAGGCGGCCCAGGTGCAGAGCCGGCTGAAGCTGCTGGAGAAGTTCGCGGTGCTGCCGGAGGAGGAGAAGAAGCGGCGGGCGGCGATCCGCTTCCCCGAGGGGCCGCGAAGCGGCCGCGAGGTGATCGTCGCCGAGAACCTGGGCCACGCCTACGCCGACCGCCCGGTGCTCGCCGGCCTCACCTTCACCGTCCAGCGCGGCGAGAAGGTGGCCCTGGTGGGGGTGAACGGCGCCGGCAAGTCGACGCTGTCGCGGCTCGTCTCCGGGGTCGAGGCGCCCCGCCAGGGGACCATCCGCCGCGGCGAGGGGGTGAAGCTGGCCTGCTTCTCGCAGGAGAGCGCCGGCAACCTGGACTACGGCCGCACCGTCTTCGAGGAAATCCTGTCGGCCGGCGGCCGCCTCGACGACCAGGAGCGGCGCAACCTGCTGGGCGCCTTCCTCTTCCCCTTCGAGTCGCTCGGCAAGCGGGTGGGGGTGCTGTCGGGGGGCGAGAAGTCCCGCCTGGCGCTGCTCCGGCTGCTGCTGCAGGAGAGCAACTGCCTGGTGCTGGACGAGCCCACCAACCACCTCGACATCCGCACCAAGGAGATCTTCCAGCAGGCGCTGCTGGCCTACGGCGGCACCCTGGTCATCGTCTCGCACGACCGCCACTTCCTCGACGAGCTGGTCACCCGGGTCTTCGAGATCCGCGAAACCCGCCTGCACGACTACCCCGGCAACTACTCCGACTTCATCCGCCGCCGCGAGGCGGAGCTGGCGTCCGCCCCGTCCGCCCCGCCTTCCGAGGCCGGACCGTCCAACGCGCAGCCGGCCCCGCCCGGCCGGCGCTCGAAGGAGCAGAGGCGGCTGGAGGCGGAGGAGCGCAATCGCCGGCTGGCGGAGCGCCGCCGCCTGAAAAGGGAACTGGATGCGCTGGAGGCGGAGATCGCCCTCCTGGAAGAAAGCAGGACCCGCCTCGAGACATCCCTTTCCGACCCCGCCTTCCTGGCCGACTCCATCCGCATCAAGCCGGCCATGGTCGAGCTGAAGGGGTGCAGCCGCGACCTGGCGGCCAGCCTGGAGAGATGGGAGACGCTGATGGCGGAACTGGAACAACTTCCGGAGCCCGGCTGATTCCGAGTTCTCCAGTTGACTTTTTCCCGCCAATTCGTATATCCTGAAAAACACCCAAAGGAGGTTTCAAATGAAAAAGGTTCTCTTTGCCGCGCTTCTCTGCGTGGCAATCCCCGTCCTGGCCGGCGAGCCGATCGGCGTGGTGGCCAACAATAACACCAACTCCATCCACCTGATCAACCCGTTGACCATGGAACTGACTCCCTCGCTGCTGAAGGGCAACCTCGGCTCCTACGGCGGCGGCCTCTTCGACGTGGTCATCACCCCCAACGGCAAGAAGGCCTTCGTCTCCAACTTCGGCGATTCCCGGATCTACTGCCTGGACATCGCCGGCGGATTCAACGCCGAGCCGTCCATCATCGGCTACGTTGACATCCCCTTCTTCGCCGAGGACATGGACATCACCCCCGACGGCAAGTGGGTGCTGGTCACCGACGGCGGCTTCTCGCCGCGCTGCGCGGTGGTGGACATCGAGACGCTGACCCTGGCCAAGAACAACTACCTGAAGGGCAACTCGGCCCAGTCCGTGAGCGTCCACCCCAACGGCCAGTGGGTCTACTTCGTCGATTACTTCGGCGCCATGATCCACACCTACGCGCTGGACGCCGAGGGCGTGCTGTCTTACGTCGACACCGCCTACCTCGACGCCTACCGGCCGGTCAACTGCGCCGTCTCCCCCGACGGCAAGACCCTCATCGCCGCCATCTCCAACAGGTACGACGCCCTGGCCTTCGCCATCAACCCGGTCGGCGGCCTCTACAACAAGACCCTGGTGACCTTCCCGGCCAAGGGCGGCCAGTCGGTGGTCTTCTCGGCCGACAGCACCAAGGCCTACTACCTCTCCAACAACTGGACCATGGGCACCCAGGTGCAGGCCATGGACGTGGGCGCCGAGGGCAACGTGACCCTGGCCGCCTCCCTCCGGCTCTCCATCGGCCGCGGCACCTCGCAGCTCTTCGGCGTCGACAACATGGCCATCGACCCGTCGGGCAACTACCTCTTCGTCACCAACCCGACCGTCTCGGGAGGCGTGGTCGAGATCACCGTGGTCGACCTCGCCACCATGACCGAGGCGGCCCAGCTGAAGTGCAACGGCATCCCGACCGGCATCGCCTTCGGGACCATCGAGTAACGGGCCGGCGTCCTGAATTCCTCCCGCCGGAGGGGCATCGACGCCCCTCCGGCGGTTCTTTTATCTCCCCGGCGGTGCCGGTTTCTTTCTACCGCAGATATTCCGCTGCGGACAACTTGACATTTTTTTCTCGCCCTTACAGAATGGGGGCACCCCAGGAGGTACAAATGAAAAAAGCACTCATCGCGACACTGCTGTGCTTGGCGCTGCCCGTTCTGGCCGGCGAGCCGGTCGGCGTGGTGGTCAACACCAACACCAACTCCATCCAGCTGATCAACCCGCTGACCATGGAGCTGACCCCCTCGCTGCTGAAGGGCAACCTCGGCTCTTACGGCGGCCAGCTTCTGGACGTGGTCGTCGCCCCCGACGGCAAGAAGGCCTTCGTCTCCAACTTCGGCGATGCCAAGATCTTCTGCATCGATATCGCCGGCGGCTTCAACGCCGAGCCGACCATCATCGGCGAGGCCTACACCGGCTTCTTCGCCGAGGACATGGACATCACCCCCGACGGCAAGTACCTGCTCGTCACCGACGGCGGCTTCTCCTCGGTGATCGGAGTGATCGACGTCGAGACGATGACGCTCGTCAAGAGATACAATTTCCCCAACTGCTACTCCAACTGCGTGGCCGTCCACCCCAGCGGAAATTTCGTCTACTCCGGCGACTATTTCCAGGGCCAGCTCTACGTCTTCGCCTTCGCCGAAGGCGTGCTCACCCTGCAGGAAACGCAGTACATCCTTCCCAGCCGCCCGGTCAACCTGGCCGTCTCACCCGACGGCCAGACCCTCATCGCGGTGGGCGCGGGCACCTACAACCAGGCGATCTTCGGCATCAACCACCTCGGCAATCTCTATAACTTCAGCATGCTGAACATGCCCAGCAAACACGGCCAGAGCTGCGTCTTTTCTGCCGACAGCACGAAGGCCTACTTCCTCTCCAATTCCTACAACGGCGGCACCCAAATCCACGCCCTGGACGTGACCGGCCCCGGCGCGGTTTCGGTCGCGGGCTCGCTCAAGCTCTCGATCATGCGCGGCACCTCGCAGCTCTTCGGCGTCGACACCATGGCCCTCGACCCGTCGGGCAACTACCTCTTCGTCGCCAACCCGACCATTTCGGGCGGCGTGGTGGAGACCACGGCCATCGACCTCCACGCCTGGTCCGAAGCGGCCCAGCTGAAGTGCAACGGCATCCCGACCGGCATCGCCTTCGGGACCATCGAATAGCGTAGCCAGAAGAACGCGACCCCTAATCCCGGCTGGGAGGCGCGACGCCTCCCGGTCGGGATTGTTCTACTCCTCGCCGCGGCCCCGGGCGCAGCGGTCGCGCTTGCGGGCCGATGTCCTTTTTTTCTCCTCCAGCCGCCGTTCCCGCGCCGCCGCCCCGGGGCGGGTCGGCTTGCGCCTCCGCGGCGGGGTGGCCGCCCGGCGAACCAGGTCGAGGAGCCGCTCCAGGGCGTCGCGGCGGTTGGCCTCCTGGGTGCGGAAGCGGCGGGCGTCGATCACCAGCACGCCGGAAGAGCTGAGCCGCCGGCCGCAGAGCAGGCGCAGCCGGTCCCGGACCGGGGGCGGCAGCGAAGGGCTGCGACCGACATCGAAGCGGAGCTTCACCGCGGTGGCCACCTTGTTGACGTTCTGGCCGCCCGGGCCCGAGGCGCGAATGAATTCCCAGGCGATCTCGCCGGTGTCGAGACTGACCGCCTCCGTCACCGGGACCAGGCGCGAAGAACCACCGGCCACGGCGCCTACTTCCGCAGCCCGGCCAGGTCCATGCCGGCCACGAACCGGCGCAGCAGCTCAAGCCCTTCCTCGTCGCCCGTGCGCAGCTCCACCAGGAAGCGGTCGTGGAGGATGAAGCCGAAGGTCGACTGGCCGCTTTGCTTGTCGAGCCTCTCGACCACCGGCACTCCGTTGCGGGTGGTCACCCGCTGCGCCTCGGTGTCGTTGTCCACCTCCAGGTTGAGTGCGAAGAGCGACTTGAGCGGGGCCAGAAGGGCGGAGGCGGTGCCGGTGTCGGTCACCTCGACCTCCACCCGCCGGCCGTCGGCCGTGTCGTAGGCGGCGGAGAGGTGGGCCGTTTCGATATCGCCGGCCGCGCCTCGGCTGTAGACCGGCGACTCCCGCCGCCAGCCGGACACCTGCGGCAGCGCCGCCGACAGGCGGCTCTCGTCGGCCAGCACGATTTCGCCGCCCTGCTGCTGTTCCGAGGCCTGCTTCAGTCCGCCGGCGGCGCCGACCATCCGCTGCACGGCCTGCGCCAGCTGCTCCTGGGTGCCGCCGCCCCCGCCGCCGAGAAAATCGGCCGGCCCGGCCGGCTTCCTGCGCCCGGGCCGGACCAGCAGCAGCGCCACCAGGACGAGGATCAGGATCACGATTCCGGCGGCCATGGCCGCCATCAGCCGGAAGGCCTTGCTGCCGGCGTCGCTGCGGCTGCCATCCAGCGCCTGCATCTGTGCCTGCACCGCGGTTACCCCGGCCTCCGCCTCCCGCGCCGCCGCCATCTCGGGCGCGACGGCGGGATCGACGGCGCCCGAAGCGAAGAGGCGCTCGCCCAGGAGCCGGAAGGCCTCCTGCTGCGCCGTCCCGGCTTCCTTCTGCTTTCCCAGGCACTCCTCGGACTCCTTGCGCAGGGCGGCCAGCGCCTGGTCGAACCGGCCCAGCTCCCGGCGCTGCTCGGCGCGGATCCCCTCGGCCTGCTTCTGCAGCCGCTCCGACTCCGCCTGCAGGGGGGCGACCACCTCCTCCTGGCGGGCGGCGGCCGCGGCCAGCCCCGGCAGGCGCTCCTGGAGCTGCGCCTCCTCGCCGGCCAGGGATGCCAGCTTGGCCGCCAGGCTGCCCTTCTCCGCCTCGGGCAGGTTGGCCGCCGCCAGGCGCGCCTGCACCTGCTGCCGCTCCCCGGGGATGCGCGCGAGGCGCGCCACCGCCTGCTCCTTCTCCTGGAGCCGCGTCTTGCGCAGCTCCATCTGCTGGCGCAGGTTCTTGTCCACCCCCTGCCGGGCGGTGTCGATCTCCTTCCAGGCCGCGGTGAACTGGTCGTTGGCCTGCTTCCGCTTCTCCTCCATCTCCTGCCGCTTCTGCTGCAGCTCGGCATGGCGCTCCCGCAGCCAGTCGAGCTGGTGCTGCAGGGCGGCCAGCTTCTCCGGCGAGTCGCCGTGGGCGGTGATGTCGATCTTGGCTTCCCACGCCTTGCCGCCGAGCGCGGCCAGGCGCCGGGCGCGGGTCCCTTCTTTCTCCTGCAGCGACCGCTTCTCCCGTCCCAGCGCCCGCCGCCGCCTCCACTCCGCCATGCCGTCGCGAAACACCGCCTTCAGGCCCATGCTCCCTCCGTGGCCGGCCCCGGGCCGCCGCTCCACCACCCCATGGTAACCGAATGCGACCGGGGAGGCAATCGCCCCTTGCCAAAAGCCGGGCGATCATCTATAACTACGAGGCATGCGACTCTCGCTCCACATGCATCACGCGCTGGCGACGGCGCTCTTCCTGCTCCAGTGGCCCGCCGCGGGGATCGCGCTCGACCCGGCGCGCAGCATCGACCAGTACGCCCGCGACGTCTACTCGACCGAGAGCGGCCTGCCGCAGAGCTCCGTCGTGGCCATGGTGCAGACCCGTGACGGCTACCTCTGGCTCGGCACCTACGAGGGCCTGGCGCGCTTCGATGGCGTGCGCATCACGGTGTTCGACAAGTCCAACACGCCGGAGATGGAAAGCAACGGCATCCGCGCCCTGCTCGAGGACCGCGACGGCGACCTGTGGGTGGGCACCGCCGCCGGCCTGCTGCGCTACCGCCGGGGGCGTTTCGAGCGCTTCGACGCCGCCGCCGGCCTGGCCAGCCCGGTCATCCTCTGCCTGCACCAGGACTGGAAGGGGGTGCTGTGGGTCGGCACCCCGCAGGGACTGCACAGCCTGGAAGCGGGCCGCTTCCGGCGCTTCTCCGGCCAGGCCTCCCTGTCGTCCGCCTACATCTCCTCCCTGGCCGACGACGACCGCGGCCGGCTGTGGGTCGGCACCAACCGCGGCCTGAACCTGCTGGAGCGGGGCCGGGTGCAGGTTTTCGACACCGCGGACGGTTTGCCCCACGACGACGTCCGCTGCCTCACCTGGGACGACAGCGGGGGCGAGCTCTGGATCGGCACCTCCGGCGGCGGACTGGCGCGGCTGCGCGATGACCGGTTCACCCGCTACGGCATCCGCGACGGCCTCTCGTCCGAGGACATCCGCGCCGTCTTCCGCGACCGCCACGGCGTGGTCTGGATCGGCACCAACCAGGAGCCCCTCAACCGGCTGCAGGACGGCCGGGTGACGGTGCTCGACCGCCGCCAGAGCGGGGTGCTGTCGACTCGGGTCATCCTCGAGGACCGCGAGGGCAGCCTGTGGGTCGGCACCCGGGACGGCCTGCTGCAGCTGAAGGACGACAAGTTCATTCTCTACAACTCGCGCAACGGCCTGCCGGTGGATCCGGTGCGCGCCGTCTTCCAGGACCGCCGCGGCGACATGTGGGTGGGCACCGTCGGCGGCGGACTGGCGCGCCTGGGCGCCTCCGGCTGGCGCACCTATGGCCGCGGCCAGGGGCTCCTGAACGACCACGTCTGGTCGATCGCCCAGGGCCGCGACCAGACCATCTGGGCGGGCACGTACGGCGGCGGCCTGCACCGCCTGCGCGGCGAGCGCTTCGAATCCATCACCCAGCGCGACGGGCTGGCCAACGACATCGTGCGCGCCCTGCTCATCGACCGTCGCGACCGCCTCTGGATCGGCACCAACGGCGGCGGCCTCGACTGCCTCGAGGGCGGGCGCATCGTCAACTACACGATACGCGACGGCCTGCCCGGCAACTATGTCTACGCCCTCGGCGAGGACATCCGGGAGCGCCTCTGGGTGGGGACCTTCAACGGCGGCCTGGCGGTGCGCGAGAACGGCCGCTTCCGCTCCATCCCCCTGCCCGGCACGACCCCCTATGGCGTCTGGGCCATCCATCCCGACCGCGACGGCGCGGTGTGGGTGGGCACCGACCACGGGGGGCTGCTGTGCGTCCGGGACGGCCGGGTGCTGCGCTTCACCTCCCGGGACGGCCTCTACAGCGACCAGGCGTTCCAGATCCTGGAGGACGGCTCGGGGCGGCTGTGGATGAACAGCAACAAGGGCATTTTCTACGTCCTCAAGACCGAACTGCTGGAGTTCGCCGAGGGCCGGCGGCACCGCATCGCCAGCGTCTCCTTCGGCAAGGCGGAGGGCATCAAGGTGACCGAGAGCAGCGGCCCCGCGCAGCCGGCCGGCTGCATCGACGGCCGCGGCCGCCTCTGGTTCCCGACCATCCGCGGCGTGGCCGTGTTCGACCCCGACCGGCTGAGGACCAACCCGGTGGCTCCCCCGGTGGTCATCGAGCAGGTTCAGATCGACGGGCACGCCTATGCCGCGGATCGGCCCTGCACGGCGCCGCCGGGCGAGGGCAACATCGAGATCGACTACACCGCCATCAGCTTCCTGCTCACCGACAAGGTCGCCTTCAAGTACCAGCTGGAGGGCTACGACCGCGACTGGGTCTCCGCCGGCGCCCGGCGCTCGGCGTTCTACACCAACCTGCCGCCCGGATCCTACGTCTTCCGGGTCATCGCCTGCAACGGGGACGAGGTCTGGAACTTCCGCGGCGCGGCCTTCTCCTTCCGGCTGCGCCCCCATTTCCACCAGACGGCCGCCTTCCGCTGGCTGCTGGCGCTGGCGGTGCTTCTGCTCCTGGCCGGCGGTTTCTGGCTGGCCCTGCGGCGGGTGCGGACCCGCGAGCGCAAGCTGGCCAAGCTGGTCGAGTACCACACCGCCGAGCTGCGCAAGGTGAACGAGCTGCTGGAACAGACCAACCGCCAGCTGCAGCATCTGGCGCGATTCGACGGGCTCACCGAGCTGGCCAACCACCGCACCTTCTACGAGGCCTACAACCGCGAGTGGAATGTGTCCGCCCGCGAGCGGCGGCCCCTGGCCCTGATCGCCCTGGACATCGACCACTTCAAGCCGTTCAACGACTCGTGCGGGCACCAGCAGGGCGACGAGTGCCTGCGCCGGGTGGCCGGCGTGATCCGCGGCCGCGTCAAGCGCCCCGCCGACCTGGCGGCGCGCACCGGCGGCGAGGAGTTTTCGGTGCTCCTGCCCGGAACCGACGGTGACGGCGCCCTGGTCCTGGCCGAGGAGATCCGCCGCGGCATCGAGGAGCTGGCCATCGCCCACCCCTCGTCGCCGGTGGCGGCGGTGGTGACGGTCAGCGTCGGCGTGAGCACGGAGCTGCAGTTCGCCGGCGCCGAGCCGAGCCGGCTCATCGCCCTGGCCGACCGGGCGCTCTACAAGGCCAAGAACGAGGGCCGCAACCGGGTCTGCCTGCTGCGCTGAGCGCCCGCCTCAGCCCTCCGCCTCCGGGCCGCGCAGCGACGCCCAGGCCACGAACCCTCCCAGGGCGATCATCCCGGCCAGGGAGAGCAGGTAGGAGGGCCGGACAAAAACCTCCGCCAGCCTCACCTCGAAGAACGTCAGGGCGGCGAAGAGTATGCCGATGAGCGCTTCGCCGGCGATCAGGCCGGAGGCCAGCAGCGTGCCGTTGTTGGCGGCCCGGGACTGGGCCGGCGCGGAGAGACCGCGCGATGCGGCGCGGCGCTCCATGAGCCCCCGGAAGAGGCCGCCCAGGAAGATGGCGAACGAGGTCTCGATCGGCAGGTACATGCCGACCGAGACCAGCATCGGGCTCTTGACCTGCATCAGGATGAACCCCGCCCCCATGAACATGCCGGCCAGGATGAGGATCCAGGCGGTCTTGCCCTGCATGATGCTGCGGGCCACGACGGCCATCAGGCTGGCCTGCGGGGCGGCGATCTTCTCGCCGCCGAAACCGGCGTTGGTGCCCAGCACCTCGTTCTGCTTCTCGGGCGGCAGGGCGCGCACCTCGGCGACGGTGAAGGAGCGCCCTCCCGGAAGGGCGGACTCCACGCGCTCCACCCCCTGCCTCTCCAGCCCCTCCAGCCGCGACGCCACGGCCCGCTTGATGTCGCCGACGTGCAGCACCGACAGCACCAGGAACATGACCAGCGCCGCCGCGCTGACGCCGAAGAGATCGCCGACCTGCATGCGCCATGGCGTGCCGCCGAGGATGTGTCCCGCCTTGAGGTCCTGCATCATTTCGCCGGCCACGGAGACGGAGACGCAGGTGAAGGCGGCTACCCCGAGCACGGCGGCCACGCCGGCGGGCCCCTGCAGCCCCAGCAGGGTCATCAGGAAGGCGACGGCGATGAGCACGGCGACGGTCAGGCCGGAGGTGGGATTGCTGGAGACGCCGATGACCCCCACCAGGTAGCCGGAGACGGCCGCGAAGACGAAGCCCAGCAGCAGCATGACCACGGCGGCGATGGCCGAGGCGACGGCGTCGCGGGCGAACCAGTAGAAGACGGCGAACATGACGCCGGCGATGAGCGCGATGGCCCCCAGGGCCCAGCGGGGGTCGATGTCGCGATCGGTGCGCGGCACGGCCGCCGCCGCCGGGTCGCGCCGCCGCGCCAGGCTGCCCAGGGAGCGGCCGACGCCCTCCACCAGGTTGCGGCGCATCTTGAACAGCGTGTAGAAGGCTCCGACCAGCATGCCCCCGATGGCGATGTAGCGGACATGATCCTTCCAGGCCCGAGTGATCTCGGCGGCCCAGTCGATGCCCGCGCCGGTCGAGCCGGCATGCTGGAAGAAGGCGATCGCCGGCGCCAGCAGGCCCCAGGCCAGCACACCGCCGCTGAAGTTGATGCCGGCCAGGCGCGGGCCGATGATGTAGCCCACCCCGAGGAAGGCCGGGCTCGCTTCCGGGCCGCGCAGCAGGAGCGCGCCGTCTCCCACCGCCAGGCCCTTCTGCCACTTCAGGGCCAGCACCCGGAACTCGGTCAGCGTGGTGAACAGGGCCCCCAGCCCCATCCCGGTCAGCAGCTGGCGCGATCCGCCCAGCCCGCGCTGACCGGCCTTGTGGATCTCGGCCGCGGCGATCGACTCGGGAAACGGAAGGTCCGGGTTGTCGACCAGGATGCGCCGGGTGATGGTCACGAACATGATCCCCAGGATGCCGCCGGCCACCAGGATGACCGTCGAGACGGCGTAGTGGGCGGCGGAGGAGAAGGGAAGCCAGATGCCGGCGATGAAAAACGCCGGCAGGGTGAAAATGGCGCCGGCGGCGATGTTGCCCCCGATCGAGCCGACCGTGCGGGCGCAGTTCTCCTCCAGGATGGTGCCTCCGAGGATCTTGATGATGGCCATGCCGACGACCGCCGTGGTGTAGGTGGCGGCGATCGTCATGCCGGCCTTCAGGCCGAGGTAGGCGTTGGCCGCGGCCATGAGCATGGCCATAACCACGCCGAGCAGGACGGCCCGCAGGCTGAGTTCCTTCATCTGGATGGCCGCGGGCACGACCGGTTGCGGATCACTTCCGTGCATGGTTCTCCTCCTGGTGGTGGCGGGGGCGACGGCGGCGAATCGATCGCCGACGCGTCGGAAGCTCACGCGCGCCCCGGGGCGTCGGGGTCAAGGATGCGCACCGGGAGGCGGCTCATCGGCAAACGAAAAGCCCGGCCGCCTCCCGGTGGGGTCGGAATCCGGCCGGGGCTACCAGCGGGACGGCTTGCCGCCGCCGCGGTTGCCGCCGCCCTCGCCCTTGGGGCGGGCTTCGTTCACCTTCACGGCCCGGCCTTTCAGTTCCTTGCCATTGATCGCCCGGATCGCCGCCTCGGCCTCGGCCTGGTTGGGCATCTCCACGAAACCGAACCCCTTGGACTTGCCGCTGTAGGCGTCGGTGATGATGCGCGCCGAAGCCACCTCGCCGTGAGCGGCGAACGCGCTGCGGAGCTCGGACTCGGAGAGATCAAACGACAGGTTTCCCACATAGATGTTCATGCGACCTCATTCTGGATTTGAGCGTTGGATTCGTGAACGGGGCGGAGGGGTTCCCCGGCGGTCGAAGCGGACGGGGCCGTGACGTCGACCTGGCCCGGACAGCGAAACGGCCCGCGAAGAGTTCTCATCTGCCTAACGATTCACCGACTCAAACGGGGACATTGTACGCTCCTGAAAAGCGGATTGCAACCGTCAAGCCGACGGCGCCGCCAACTTGCAATTTTTTCCGGACTGGGGTACCATAGTGCATCCGGAGTGCAAAAAATCGCGTTTATGCTTCTGGAGACCAAGAAGGTGCAGATGAGACCCATGGCCGCGCGCACGCTCCTCCTGTCGGGCCTCGCCCTTGCCCTGCTGCTGGCCCTGCCGGGCTGCAAGAAGTTCGGCACGCCCGATTATAAACTGACCGTCAGCCTCGACGCCGGGGTCACCGGCACGCCGCTGGCCGGTTCCTACACCCACCCCGACCTGACCCAGGTCCAATACAGCTACAGCGCCCAGGACAGCGACTTGGCCGCCACGGTGACCATGAACGGCACCAATTTCGCCGCCGAAGGCACGCTCACCATGTATTGCGACACCGAAGTCGTCGTCAAGGTGCTCGATGTGCGCGGCTCCTGGACCGTCACCCTGTCGCCGTCGGACACCTCGTCCTCCACCATCACCTACGAGATGACCCTGGCCGGCCCCACCGCCAAGTCGGGCTCGTTCAGCGACGACCGGGGCCACTTCGGCACCTGGTCCATCGCCAGCCAGACGCTGACCATCACCTACGCCAACTGGGAGAAATTCATCCTGACCGGTACCGTGGGCACGAGCCAGGGAGGCACCTACACCAACGGCGACGGCAGCGGCACCTGGAGCGCGACGCGCATCACGGGGTGACGCCTTCGGGCACCCCCAGGCACGCCGTTTCGCTTCTCCGGAAGTCCCCCCTGAAGCGCCGCTTCATTTCAACCGCCGCCGCAGCCGGGCATAGCCGTCACGGCTGACCGGCAGGGTGGCGCCTCCCGTCAGCTTGGCGATGCGGCTCTCCTTGGACCAGGGCTCGATTCGGGCGAGAAAATCCAGGTTCAGCAGAAAGGAGCGGTGGACACGGCAGAACTGCCGCTGGTCGAGGAGTTTCTCCAGCCGGCTCAGCCGTTCGCTCTTCAGGAAGGAGCGGCCTCCGGCGTGGATGCGCACGTAGTCGTCCTCGGCCTCGATGTGGCTGATGTCGCCGACCGGGAGCAGCAGAACATCGACCCCCTGGCGCACCAGGATCCGGGTCAGGGGGGCCTCTCGGTCGCGGCGTTCCGCCACCGCCCGCTGCTGGGCCTCGCGGTCCGGACGCCCCAGCAGCCGCCTCGCCTTTTCCAGGCAGGCGGCCAGCCGCTCCCGCCCCGCCGGCTTGACCAGGTAGTCGAGGGCCCCGGCGGCGAACGCCCGCAGGGCGTGCTCGTCGTAGGCGGTGACGAACACCACGACCGGCGCCTCCCCGCCCAGCAGCTCGACGACGTCGAAACCGTCGAGGCGCGGCATCTGGATGTCCAGGAAGAGAAGATCCGGCCGGTGCTCGAGCACCGCCTTGACGGCGTCGTAGCCGTTTCCGGCCTCGGCCACCACCTCCACCCCGGAAAAGGCGGCCAGTTCCTGGCGCAGCGCCTGCCGCGCCAGCGGTTCGTCGTCCACCAGAAGGGCCCGGATCACTCCGCCGCTCATGCCGTCACCCCCGGCGCCGCCGGCAGGCGCAGCGACACCGTGACCGTGCCGCCGCCCCGCTCCATCCGCGGTCGAACTTCCCGCCCGTATTGCAGGGCCAGCCGCGCCGCCAGGGTGGAGAGTCCCAGTCCCGCTCCCGCGGGGCGTGGCGCATCGCCGGGCGGTTCGGGGTTCTCCACCGCCACCCGCAGCCCGTCGCCCTCCGCCTGCAGAGAGACGACGACCGCGCCTCCCAGCGGATGGCTGCTGACCCCGTGCTTGACCGCGTTCTCGACCAGCGGCAGCAGAGTGAGCGCCGGCAGCCGCCACCCGGCCAGCCCGGCGGGAACGGCGCAACTCCAGGTCAGCCGATCCCCCAAGCGCGCCTGCTCGATGGCCAGGTAGGCGCGCACGTGCTCCACCTCGTCGGCCAGCGCCACCCACTCCACCCGGCCGTGAAGCAGGGAATAGCGCAGAAAGGAGGCCAGGTCGAGGCACAGGGCGCGGGCCTGCGCCGGGGCGCCGGGGATGAGCGCCGCCAGCGCGGTCAGCGAGTTGAACAGGAAGTGGGGGTGGATCGTCGCCCGCAGCGCGCGCAGCTCGGCCCGCGAAGAAGCCAACCGCTCCTCCACTGCCTCGCGCTCGCGCCGCGCCGACTCCTCCACCGCCAGCACCAGGTAGCTGAACAACACCGCCAGCAGGTAGAGGGAGAGCCCCGCCAGCAGCAGCAGCGGCGCCAGCTGCCACAGCCGCCTCGTCCAGCCGAGGCGGAGCAGGAGGTCGGACAGGGCCCCGTACAGCAGGGCCAGGGCGAGCATCAGGAGCGAAAAAAACGCTCCTCCCGCCCCGTGGGCCAGGAACAGGCGGTGGATGCGGCGCCACTGCAGCGGCACGAAACGGCAGGCATACCAGGCCGCCGGGGAGAGCAGGAAGCCGGCGAGCAGGGGAGGCGCCAGCAGCAGCGCCGCCGTCCCGGTTTCCATCCCGCCGGCGCGCGCGCCGAGGAGCACGATGCCGGCGGCCAGCGGGCTCCAGGCGAGCAAGGCCAGCACCAGGTTCCTCGGCGAGCGCAGCAGCGGGTTCACGTCAGTTCTTGATCTCGATGGCGCCCATGAAGACCGTACCCTCGACGATCAGCGTCTTGGCCGGCACACCGTTGGCCGCGCTCCGGCTGGCGCTGTTCTCGATGGCCCCGAGCACCGGCACCCCCTGCACCGTCACGTTCCAGTGCGACGGAACGCGGATCTCGATGCCGCCGAGGGCGGCCTGGCACTGCACGATCATCGACTCCCCGGCCATGTCGGCGGAACGGAAGTCGATGGTGCAGCCGCCGAACATGGCGCGCGCCGAGCCGCCGCGCAGGGTCTTGCTGTCGAAGCGGTAGTCGCCGCCGCCGAACACCGCGGCCACGCCGAAGTGGTCCTTGCCCACCGCCTGGCGCTGCGGGCTCCAGGGCTGCCAGACCAGGACGCGCAGGCCGACGTAAATCAAGGCCAGCGGCCAGAGGGAGCCGAAACGGAAGCGCAGCCCGGGAAACGCGTGGATGTTGCTCTCCAGCAGCAGCAGGCCGAGCAGCAGCAGGGCGCCGCCGTCGACGTACTGCCAGGTCTGCCGCGCCTGGCCCAGCTGGGCGGCGCCGAAAAGCACGAAAACCATCGGCCACAGGTCGCCGATGGAAACGGGATGGTGCCACACCAGGTTGTTGACCAGCAGCAGGGTGCCGGCCACCACCAGCGCCAGGGCGGGCAGCACCTTGGCCAGGTCGTAGCGCGGGATGTTGTCTTCGCTCATGATGTCCTCCTGGCGGCGCTGCCGTCTCTGTCCGCATGGCGCCGCCGCAACCAGCATACGCCCCCCGCAACCGGGGCCGCCAGGGTATTTCGGCGAACGCCCCCCTTCTTCCGGTGAGCGCCTCCGACCGGCGGTCGAATTATAGTCCCAACCGGCGCCGTTCTCCAGCCGGG